>NZ_JBFUDH010000004.1:0-327224 GCF_056404815.1 Agromyces sp. P2_B3
GCCCACCGCCGACGGGGGGCGTCGGCGGTGGGCTCGGCGGCTGGGGGGTGGCGTCGGGGCTCGTCACCGGGGACTCACCGGCATCCGCTTCGTCGACGGAGCCTGCCGGCCCGCCGGACGGCGCGTCGTCGCCCTCGGCGATCTCGTAGCGCTCTGCGCCGCTGGTCGCCGGGGCCGGGTATCGCGCGTCGTAGAAGACGGGCGCTCCCGTGGTGGCTGCGGCCGCGCCGACGAAGATCGCCGCGACGAGGGCGACGGCCACGCCGCCGCCGAGCAGCAGGATCTTGGTGCGCATGTCGCCTCCCCCGTCGTCGACCGGCGCGCCGTTCGGCGGCACGTGCGTCCGGACATGCTAGCCGCGATCGTTGCCCCCCGAAAGGGGCACAATGGGGGACCGCCCCGGGCACGCGCTCGCCCGCCGCCCACTCGCCCGCGTGTCAGGGGGTCGGCGTCGCGGCATCCGTCGCCGGCTCGTCGCCCGCGGGCGGGGCCGATGTCACCTCGACGACCGTGTCGGCGGTCGGATGCTGCGCCCGGCTGAGCAGCACGAACGGCGCGGCCACCGCCGTGATGAGGCCGCTCCAGAGCATCGACCCCGCGTAGCCGGAGAGGTCGGCCGAGCGACCGAGGATCGGCTGGAACACCGCGCCGCCGGCGCTGCCGAGCAGCGAGTCGAACGACAGCACGGTCGCGCGCTGCTTCGACGGGATCATGTCGTTGAGGTACGCGCGATGCACCGGATCGTCGACCGACGAGGCGATGCCCCATACCGCCAGGAGCACGAGGGCGACCCAGAAGTTGCTCGTGAACGAGAGCGCGACGAGCACGACGGCGCTCGAGATGGTGGCGAGGAGGATCGCGGAGGTGCGCTTGTGGAACAGCCGCCGTACGAACGGCGCCAGCACGCCGCCGACGATGCTCGCGCCCGAGAGGATCGCCGCCGCCAGGCCCGCGATGGAGTAGGCGCCCTCGTCGCCCCACAGTTCGAGCAGGTAGGGCTGCAGGGCGTAGAACACGTAGATGCCGACGCCCGCCGTGAACGGGGTCGCGAGCATGAGCCAGCGCACGGGCGGGTTGCCCAGGCCGTACTTCACCGAGGCGCGCAGCACCGTGCCGGTCGCCTTGATCGGCCCCTCGCCGCGCTCGGGCGTGAAGCCGAGGTCGCGCATCGTGAGCGCCGCCACGACGAACATCACGGCGAGCACGGCCCCGCGGATGAGGAACGGCACGCCGAGGTTCGTCAGCTGCGCGATCACGCCGCCGAGCACGGACCCCGCGAGCATGGCCGCACCGCCGACGATCATGGCGCGACCGAAGACGGTCTCGAGGCTGCCGTGGTACTCGGTGGCGCGCAGCGCGTCGACGAGCCAGGCGTCGACCGCTCCAGAGAAGAACGTGAACCCGAGCCCCAGCAGGATCGAGACCACCGCCCACGCCCAGAACGGCGACTCCCACACCCAGAGCAGCCAGTAGAGCACGGTGGTCACGGCGAGGGTCACGGTGCCGAGCAGGTAGGAGGCGCGACGTCCGAGCGTGTCGGCCACGACGCCCGTCGGGATCTCGAAGAGGAACATGCCGGCGCTGAAGAACGCGTTCGCGGCGAAGGCCTCGAGGTTCGTGAGCCCCGCGTCGAGCAGGAACAGCGTGTTGATGCCCCAGATGAACGACGCCGCAAGGGTGTTCCCGAGCGTGAGCGTGTAGTAGACCGCCTGCACGCTTCGCGGCGTCGGCGTGCGGGCCGGCCGGATCGCCGTGGTCACGAGTCGCTCCGTTGAAGCTTCACCCGATCATCTTGCTCCGGTGTCGGGCGCGTGCCAAGAGGCAGGGCGCGCGCGCGGCGAGCCGCCGTGGCGCGGCGCGTTGACCCGACCGGATGCCGCCGATAGCCTCCGCACATGGTGCGCTTCCTCATTCGTGCCGCGGTCTTCCTCGGCACCGCGACCCTCGGGCTCTTCCTCGCGTCGCTGCTCATCCCCGGATTCCACGTGCACCTGGCCGGATTCCTCGTGGCGATCATCGTGTTCGCGCTCGTCCAGTGGCTCATCGAGTGGCTGGTCGCGAAGATCTTCCACCGGTCGGCGCCGACGGTCGCGGGCATCGCCGGCCTGCTGTCGACGTTCATCGCGCTCTGGATCGCCACCCTGATCACCGACGGCCTCAGCTTCGACGGGGTCGGCGCATGGATCCTCGCCGCCGTGGTCGTCTGGCTCACGACCGCGGTGCTCGGCTGGCTCGCGGCGAAGTTCCTGCTCCACGACCAGGCCGCAGCGCGCCAGCGCTGAGCGTAGGCTTGCCCGACGGGGCAGTCGCGGCGAGACTTGACCATCTCCGGATGCTCCGGGGAGCCGACGAGGATCGAGGCGCCGTTGCCCACCATCACCAGTTCCGACGGAGTCTCGCTCAACTACGTCGAGACTGGCGATCCGGCCGCGAGGCCCGTGGTGCTCATCGCCGGGTTCAAGGCGTCCGCGACGAGCTGGCACTATCAGCTCAAGCCCCTCGCCCGGGCGGGCCATCGCGTGATCGCGTTCGACCGGCGCGGCCACGGCCGGTCGGGCATCGGGGCGGGCGACCACACCATGGACCGGCACGGCGCCGACATCCACGACCTGCTCACGGCGCTCGAGCTCGACGACGTCACCCTCGTCGGCCAGTCGATGGGCGGCAACGCGATCTGGGCGCTCGTGCAACAGTTCGGCGCGACCGGCATCCGGGACATCGTCATCGTCGACCAGACGCCGAAGATGCTCAACGCCGCCGACTGGGCATACGGCTTCTACGACTACCACCAGGAGAACGCCGACACGTTCTTCGCCACCGGCATCCCCGACCCCGGCCGCCATCCGGCGAAGTCCAAGGGGCTGGTGCGCATCGCCCGCGTGCTGAAGGCGATGGAGCTCCCCAAGGGCGGCAGGCCCACGTTCACCGCGGCCGAGCTCGAGCTGCTGCACGACCACGCCACCCGCGACTGGCGCGAGGTGATCGCCCGCCTCGACCGCCCCGCGTTCTTCATCGCGGGCGCCGAGAGCGAGTTCTGGCCGGCCGAGCATGCCGCGGCATCCGCTGCCCTGAACCCGGCGGCCACCTCGACCGTCATCGAGCGCGACGGCCACGCCGCCAACATCGAGCAGCCGCAGAAGTTCAACGACGCGCTGCTCGGGTATCTGGCGCGCTGACCGCTCACTGCCGCTGACGGACCCATTCCCGCGCGTCGCGGTGCGCGTGGTGCACGGCCTCGCCGATCCACTCCGAGCTCGTGTACACGCGATCGGCGCCGATCCGCTCGAGCAGGCCGCCCGCGGCGAGCAGCTCGCGCACGCGATCGCCGGTGACCACGAGCCATAGCGACGAGTCGTGCGCCTCGAGATCGTCGAGGTAGCGCTCGAGCACCGCCACCGACGACAGGCCCAGCTCGTCGATGCCACGGAGGCGCAGGATGACCGCCGAGCCCCGCGAGTCGTCGGCGACCGCCGGCAGTTGCGCCTCGAACACCGGCGCGCTCGCGTAGAACAGGTTGCCGTAGGGCTGCAGCACCACGACATCGTGCGGGGGAACGGTGGCGACGGGGTCGATCTCGCGCATCCGGCCGTCGTCGTGGAACTCGAGCTGGCGCACGCGCAGGCGATTCGACTGCTGCGCGACGAACAGGATGATGCCGAGGCCGACGCCGACGAGTACCGCGAACTGCAGCGGGATGAGCAGGGTCAGCACGAACGTGACCGCCATGACGGCCGCCTGCAGCGCACCGGTCTTCATCACCGAGACGATGCGCGCCGGCTTGATCGCGCCGGCGCCGACGACCATCAGCAGGCCCGCGAGGGCTGGCATTGCGACGAGCGCGACGACGCCCGACGCGACGAGGATGACGAGCGTCATCACGATCGCCGCGATGAAGAGCGCCAGGCGGGTGCGCGCGCCGGCCGCTCGCACGAGTGACGATGCCGACATCGAGCCGCCGACGGGCATGCCCCGGAACACGCCGGCGACGATGCTGCCGAGCCCCTGAGCGACGAAGTTGCGTGAGGCGTCCGCCGGCTTGCCGTCGGCGTTCGGAACGGCTCCGGCGACGGCCGCGCCCTGCACCAGCCCCACGAACGCGAGCGACAGGGCCGGCAGGGTCAGGTAGGCCAGGTCGCCGAAGGTGGGCAGGACCGGGGCCGGAAGCCCGGTGGGCACATCGGCGACGTCGCCCACCGTCAGCACGTCCCAGCCGAACACGAAGGTGAACAGGGCGGCGAGCGCCGACCCTAGGACGATCGCCACGACGAGACCGAGCGAGCGGAGCCGCGTCCGCGTCAGCACCACGATGAGGGCGATCGTCACGAGCCCGACGGTGAGCGTGGGCAGGTCGATCAGCCAGAAGTGGGTCACGGTGTCGAAGGCCCGCAACACGCGGTTCGCGCCGAGCCCGGTGTACCCCGTGAGGTTCGTCAGCTGCCCGAGGATGATGTTGACGCCGACGGCGGTCACGAAGCCCACCATCACCGCGGTCGGCACGAAGCGCAGCATCCGCCCGCCCTTGAGCACGCCGGCGATGATCATGAAGACGCCCGTGAGCATGGCGAGCGTGAAGAGGCCGCGATCCGGGTCGGGCAGCGCGCCGAGGTCGGTGTCCGAGACGATGAGGGCCATCGCCCCCGTGGCCTGCACGGCCATGAACGTGCTGCTCGTGAGCACGGCGGCGCCGGCCATGCCGAACAGGAACGCGTAGATGCCGGCGACCGGGTTGACGCCCGCGAGCAGTCCGATGGCCAGCCCGTCGGGCACGCTCTCGATGCCGAGGATGGTGCCGGCGAGCGCGTCCTTGCCGAGCGTCTCGCGGCGGAACACCGAGCGCACGCGGCGCCACCACGCGGCGAAGGCGGGCACGCGGGGCGGCGCGTTCGTCATGGACCCGACCCTAGCCCCGCCGCTCCCGCCGCGACAGGTGCGCGACGCCGCTACGCCGGGAACGCCTTGCCGGGGTTCAGCGTGCCGAGGGGATCGAGCGCCTGCTTGATCGCCGCGTGGAGTGCGATCACCCGCGGGCCGAGCTCCTCCGCGGCGCCCGGGAGCTTCAGCAGGCCCACGCCGTGCTCGCCGGTCACCGTGCCGCCGAGCTCGCGGCAGTCGTCGACGATGCGGTCGAAGGCGAGCTTCGCCCTGGCCTTCGCGGCCTCGTCGCCGTCGGGCGCGATGATCAGCGGATGCAGGTTGCCGTCGCCCGCGTGCGCGATGTTCGCGATCACCACGTCGTGCGCCTCCGCGGTCGCCTGGATCCGCGACAGCATCTCGGGGACCGCGCCGCGCGGCACGCAGATGTCCTCGGTGAGCACCGGCCCCAGCCGCTCGAGCGCCGGGTAGGCGAGGCGGCGGGCGAGGAACAGGCGGTCGATCTCTTCGGCGTCGGTCGCCCGCTCGACGCCGACGGCACCGGCATCCGTCATGATGCGAGCCACGGATGCCGCGAGCTCCTCGCCCGCCGCACCGACCTCGTCGACCTTGGCGAGCAGCATGGTGTCGACGCCGTGCGGGAGGCCCAGCGACTGCCACGCGTCGACGGCCTCGACGCACGTGCGGTCGATGAGCTCGAGCGCCGCGGGGACGATGCCCGCCGCGGTGATCTCGGCCACGGCGACACCCGCCTCGCGGAGGGAGCCGAACGAGCCGACGACGGCTCGCTCCTCGCGGCCGCCGAGCGGCAGCAGCTGGAGCGTGACCTGCGTGACGATGCCGAGGGTGCCCTCGGAGCCGACCATCAGCGCGGTGAGGTCGTAGCCCGTGACCCCCTTCGCGGTGCGCCGGCCGAGGTCGACCACGTCGCCGTCGGCGAGCACGACTCGCAGGCCCAGCACGTAGTCGCGGGTCACCCCGTACTTCACGCAGCAGATGCCGCCGGCGTTCGTCGCGACGTTGCCGCCGATCGTCGAGATGCGGTAGCTGGCGGGGTCGGGCGGGTACCAGAGCCCGTGCGCCGCCACCGCCTCGCGCAGCGTGTCGTTGATCACGCCCGCCTCGGCGACCACGTAGCGCTCGGCGACATTCACCTCGACGATGCGCGTCATCCGCTCGAGCGAGAGCACGATGCTCTGCGCCATGGCGTTCGCGCCGCCCGAGAGGCCCGTGCCCGCACCACGCGGCACGATGTGCACACCGAATGCCGCGGCGAGGCTCACCACGGCCGACACGTCGTCCTCGTGCTCGGCGAGCACCACGGCGAGGGGCCGCTCGTACGGCGCCCACTCGGCGTCGTCGTGCGCGTAGGCGTCGAGGGACGCGGCATCCGTCAGCACCTGGTCGGCGCGGAGCATCCGGTGCAGCTCGGCGACGACCGTCTCACTGGCCTGCATGCGCGCTAGCTCGGTGCCAGCGGATGCAGCAGCGAACGCCAGTCGTCGGGAACCCGGTCGCGGGGCGCCGGAGCACCCTGCGCCGTCGGCCGGCTGTCGGGCGCGGCGAGCTTCGGGCCATCGACGGAACGGGCGGCGGCGTAGTCCCAGAACCAGTCCTCGCCCGGCTCGAACGACTGGGCGATCGGATGTCCCTCCTCGCGCGCGTGCCGGGAGGCGTGCTGCTCGGGCGAGCTGTCGCAGCATCCGACGTGCCCGCACTGCGCGCAGCGCCGCAGGTGCAACCACCAGCCGCCCGCCGCGACGCACTCGGCGCAGCCCTCGCCGGAGGGCGGAACATCGGGATCGATCGCCGGGGTCTCGTCGGTCATGCGAGCGAGCCTAACCCGGGCGTCGCGCGCCGCGCGCGCCCGTCAGAACTTCCTGGCGAACGGCAGCGGCTTCCGCATGCGCACGAGCAGGAGGATCGGGATGAGCACGTAGGGCAGGTTGAAGGCGAGGAACTTCGCGGGGTTGGGCGTGATCCACTCGGGCTCGCCGAAGAACTCGACGCCGAAGACGATGATGCCCGTGATCGACGCGATCATCGTGGCGTAGATCACGCTGGGCAGCTGGATCCAGTTCCAGCCCTTCACGATCGAGATGACGAGCAGCACGTAGAAGACCGGGTAGACGAAGGCCGAGAGTCCCGTGACGAAGCGCATCCACACCGGCGGCTGCATGAACAGCGGGTCGGTGTCGTGCGCGTACCACCAGTTCGCGTTCACGAGGAAGTTCGGCGACGGCTCCGAGAAGTCGATGCCCAGCGTCGGCACCATGTCGCTGATCATGCTCGTCACCGCGAACAGCGAGAACACGACGAGGAAGAACCAGTCGAACGGGCGCTCGCGCAGCGGCAGGTTGGGCGGGCGGCAGGGGTCGGCGGATGCCGCGGCGACGGGAGCGCCTGCGCGGGGCGCCTCGACGTCGGGGCTGGTCGGGGCGGTCATGGGGCACGAGCGTAGCGGCGCCGCTGCATCGTCGTCGAGACGGTCTTCGTTCACCGGTCCTGCTCGTCGCTGTCGATTCCGGCCGGTCGACCGCGTCGGTATGGTGACGGCGCGAATCGCGCGCCGGAGCGAGAGGATGACGACATGTCCCAGTACCTGATCCTGATCTTCCAGGACGAGGCGGCCGCGCAGCCGTCCGGCGACTCCGTGAGCGCCAACTACCGCGCCTTCATGGAGAAGCACGCAGGGGCGCTCCGCGGCGGGGTCGCCCTCGAGAACCCGGCGACGGCGACGTCCATCCGGCGCGACGAGTCGGGCGAGTCGATCGTGACCGACGGCCCGTTCGCCGAGTCGAAGGAGGCGCTCGGCGGCACGTTCCTCATCGAGGCGGCCGACCTCGACGAGGCGCTCGCCATCGCCAAGGAGGTTCCCGCGGGCATCGGCGTCGAGGTGCGGCCCGTGCGGGTCGTCAGCTGATGCGGGGGGCCGCCGGCGCCGACGTCGCACTCGCGCTGGAGCAGGCGCACCGCGAGTGGGGCTTCGTGCTGGCGGCCACCATCCGCGTCGCGGGCGACATCGACTCCGCGGAGGAGGCCGTGCAGGACGCCTACGCCAGCGCGCTGGTGACCTGGCCCGCCCGCGGCATCCCGGCCAATCCGGCCGCGTGGCTCACCGTGACGGCCCGGCGCCGCGCCCTCGACGTGCACCGCCGCGAGGCGACCGCCCGACGGGCGCTGCCCAAGCTGGTCGACCCCGAGCCCGAGCCGATCGACGAGCAGGTCGAGGCGATGGACGGCATCCCCGACGAGCGGCTGCGGCTCATCTTCACGTGCTGCCACCCGGCGCTCGCGCCCGAGGCCCAGGTCGCGCTGACCCTCCGCCTCGTCTGCGGCCTCTCGACCCCCGAGATCGCACGGGCGTTCCTCGTGCAGGAGGCGACGATGGCCGCTCGCATCACGCGGGCGAAGCGCAAGATCCAGGTGGCCAACATCCCGTACCGCGTGCCCGAGGGCGACGAGCTGCCCGCAAGGCTCGAGCAGGTGCTCGACGTCGTGCACCTCGTCTTCACGACAGGGCATTCCGCGCCGTCGGGTGCGCAGCTCACGCGGGTCGACCTCGCGGAGCGCGGTGTCGAGCTCGCCCGCATGCTGCGTGCCCTGCTGCCGTCAGATCCGAATGTCGCGGGGCTGCTCGCACTCGTGCTCCTCACCGACGCGCGGCGGGCCGCCCGCGTCGACCCCGCCGGCCAGCTCGTGCTGCTCGAGGACCAGGACCGCGCCACCTGGGATCGCGCAGCAATCGCCGAGGGAGCCTCGCTCGTCGCGGAGGCGCTGAGTGCGGTGCGACCCGGCCGACCGCCCGGGCGGTACGCGGTGATGGCCGCGATCGCCGCCGTGCACGACGAGAGCCCCACGTGGGCCGACACCGACTGGGATGCGATCCTCGCCCTCTACGACGTGCTCCGCGTCACGTGGCCGACGCCCGTGGTCGAGCTGAACCGGGCGATCGCGCTCGGCTTCGCCGACGGGCCCGCGGCCGGCCTCGCCGAGCTCGACGAACTCGCCGCGGATCCGCGGCTCGCGAGGTATCCCTACCTCGCCGCGGCCCGAGCCGACTGCCTGCGGCGGCTCGGTCGCACCGCGGAGGCGCGGATCGCCTACGACGAGGCGCTCATCCTCACCGACAACGAGGTGGAGCGCGACTTCCTCGCCGGGCGCATCCGGTCACTCGACGCGGGCTGAGCCGCCAGGTCGCTCAGCGGCGCGTGTCGACGGCCTTCCTGCCGTCCTCCTCGAGCGCGTCCGGCGGTGCCGCCACGCGGAGTTCGACGCCCGACTCGGCGAGCCGTTCGAGCTCCTGACGGTCGGCACGGGCGTCGGTCACGAGCGTGTCGATGCGGTCGGTCGGCACCGTCTGCACCATCGAGTCGACGCCGATCTTCGTGTGGTCGGCGAGAACCATCACCCGCTTGGCCGACTCCACGGCCGCCCGGTCGACGCTCGCGACGTGCATGTTCGGGGTGCTGAGGCCGTTCGCCGCAGTCAGGCCGTTCCCCGACAGGAAGAGCTTGTGGAACCGCAGCCGCGACACGGCCTTCTCGGCCTCACCGCCGATGACGCCGCGGATGCTCCCCCGGAGGATGCCGCCGATGAGCAGCACCTCCACGTCGGGTGCGTCGAACAGCGCATTCGCGACGAGCACCGAGGTGGTCGCCACCATGAGACGCCGCCGCGTGAGTCGCTGTGCGAGTGCCTGGGTGGTCGTGCCGGCGCACAGCATGATCACGTCGCCGTCGTCGATGAGCTCCGCCGCGAGCTCCGCCATCGCGAGCTTCTCGTCGGCGGCGACGACCGCCTTCTCGCGATAGCTGGGTTCGTCCATGCTCGAGCGGCCGACGGATGCCCCGCCTCGATGCCGCACGACGAGGCCGGCCTCCTCCAGCGCCTTCAGGTCGCGGCGGATCGTGATCTCCGACGAACGGACCATCCGGGAGAGATCGGCGACCGAGGAGGACCCGTGCACCGACAGTGCGGAGAGGATGACCTGTCGCCGTTCCTCGGTGAACATCTGACCTCCCCCTCAAGGCGCGATCGCGAGCAGCACGACCGTCGACCAGCCTAGGCAGGATCGATCCGGTGGGCACCGGCGCCGCGGCATCCGGTGCCCACCCCCTGGTCACCCCGCGTTGCAGGTGACCTTGGCGTCGGCCCAGTCGGCGTGGTCGTAGTTCTTGCCGTTCGTCGCCTCGTCGGCGACGAGCCGAAGCCGCTTCACGCCGGTGACGTCGACGTGCAGCGGGAAGGCCTGGTCGTCGTTGGTCAGCACCGTCGTCTCGGCGAGCAGCACGTCGTCGCCGTAGACGCGGAACCGGACCGAGCCGATGCCGCTCTCACCGGGCGTCTCGAGCACCTCGTCGTCGATGCCGACGATCGCGTCGAACGTCGAGCAGGTGGCGCCGAGCCAGGCCGTGACCGAGCCCGTCGCGTGCATGCCGACGCCCTTGCCGAAGACGACGTCGTCGATCTCGATCGGCCGGCCGTCGCCCGCAGCCGCCTGGCCGTTCGACTGGTCGCGCTCGACCGGACCGTAGCCGTTGGACTGCTCGAGCCATTCGAGGTCGGACACGAAGTTCACCCCGTCGAGCGGCTCGGGCGTGACCCACAGCGTGGACTGCGTGGCCGCGGTGCGTTCCTCGTTGCGGTCGACGCGGTAGGACGCCTCGATGGGAATCTCGACGGTTCCGCTGACGCCGTCCTCGGGGACCGTGACAGTCCACGAGCCCCTGAGCACCTTTCCAGCTGCCAGCTTCTTCGCCGTGACGGCTCCGCCCTCGACCGTCCACCCTTCGGGCACGACCGGGGTCACGGCGACCTTCGTGGCATCCGCCTCGACGGAGAACGACGCCGTCAGTTCCACCGCGGTTCCCGGTGCGACCTCCGCCGACGACGGCTCGACCGCCAGGTCGACCGCAGCCCAGGGCTCCGCCGGGTCCAGGCAGCTGTCGCGGTGCGGCTTCGCGAGGCAGACCACTGCCGCGAATCCGCCGTTGTCCGCGGTCGGGATCGACAAGGTCTGGTCCTTCGTCGTGCGCGTCGTCGTGAGCACCGTCGCGGATCCGTTCGCACCGTCGTCCGTCAGCAGGTCGACGATGAGATGCTTGCCGCCGAACTGCTCGAGCGGCAGTTGCAGCGGCTCGCCCGATCCCGCGCGCATGCCGCCGACGTACCAGCGGTCGCCGGCTCGCCGGGCGAGCACCACGTCGGCTGCCGGTGTCCCGCTGACCAGCTGGGTCTCGTCCCAGGTCGTGGGGAGGTTCTGCAGGAACCGCTCAGCATTCGGCTCGGCCGCGTACGCCTCGGGCTTGTCGGAGAGGTGCTGCCAGCCCGACTCGTAGACGATGCTCATCGCCACCTCGTGGGCCTTCGAGGAGTTGCCGTTGCCGCGGGAGAACGTGACCGGCGTCCAGTCCATGGAGCCCACGACGTTGCGGGTGAACGGCACCATGAGGCTCCGGGCGGGGCTGATGCCGTTCTCGGCGCCGCGGACGGCCTCGTAGCTCATGATGTTCGGCCAGGTGCGCTGCAAGCCGGTAGGCAGTGACGCCCCGTGGAAGTTGATCATGAGGTGGTTCGCAGCAGTGTCGGCCGCGATCTGGTCGTACCACTGGTGGATCGCCTGGCTGTCGGTGTCCATGAAGTCGACCTTGATGCCCTTGACGCCCCACGACGCGATGCGCGGCAGCCACTCGTCGCGCTGCTCCTGCGTGCGCAGATCGCGGCTGTGGAACCAGATGATGACGTCGATGCCCTTCGTCTCGGCGTACCGCACGGTGCGCGGCACCCAGCTCGCGTCCCAGCCCTCGTCGAGCAGCACGTACTCCCAGCCGTTGCGGGCCGAGAGGTCGACGAAGTCCCGCTGACGCGCCTCGTCCTTCGGGCTGTTCCAGTCGGTCAGCCAGCTCCAGCTCGACACGCCGGGCTTGATCCACGAGGTGTCCTCGCCCTCGAGCGCGTTCGGCGTCGCGAGGTCGTCGACGAGGGTCGATTCGACCACCGTGTCGAGGCCACCGACGATCGCGACGCGCCATGGGGTCGAGAGGTCGCCGGTCGAGGTGACCGGTGCGCCCTCGAAGAGGTCGACGCCGTAGCGCAGCGTGCCCGGCGTGTGCGCGAGGTGGGAGCCCGAGTAGTCGCCGTGCACATCGGACTCGGTGAGCAGGACGTAGTCGTCACCCTGCTGGAACAACGCGGGGTAGCCCACGCTCCCGGTCCCGTTCGACGCGCTGGCGGTCGTCTGCATCCACTCGGCTTCGTAGTTGGGGGTGTAGGAGCGCTGCATCCAGGCTGAGCCGTCGGCCCGCATCTCCCAGGCACCCGACTCGTCGTCGACGCGATGCTCGCCGTCGCCTGCGATCAGGTACCGATAGGCGGCGCCGTCGTCGGAGAGCCGCACGGCGATCGCGAACCGTTCGCCGTCGGCGTTCTCGAACTCGAACACCGACTCCTGGAACGAGTACGAGCGCTGCTCCTCCTTGCCGGTGAACATCTCGTAGTCGTCCTCGACGACGTGGTCGTCGCGTCCGACGAAGACGAGACCGTCGCGGAAGTCGCCGTCGCTTCCGGTGAGTCCGAGCCGGCTGGCCCGCACCACGGTCGCGCCGTCGTGGGTCACGTCGAGGGCGACCTGCCCTGCCGAGTCGAGCGTGAGGACGCCGTCGAGCGTCGAGGCGTCGGAGCCGTCGATCGCCCATTGCTCGACGACCACCGGCTCCTCCGGCACCTCGTCGTCGCAGCTGAGCTTCGCGTCCGCCCAGTCGGCGTGGTCGAAGTTCTTGCCGTTGGTCGATTCGTTCGCCACCAGGCGCAGCACGTCGACATCCGTCACGTCGGCGGTCAGCGCGACCGCCTCATCGTTGCCGGTGATCACGCCAGTCTCGGCGAGGAGCGTGCCGTCGCCGAACAGCTGGAACTGCACGGTGCCGATGCCCGACGTCACCTCGTCGTCGAGCCCCACCATCGCGCTGAAGGCCGTGCAGTTCGCACCGAGCTCCACCGACAGCGCCCCGGTGGCGTGCATGCCGACCCCCTTGTCGTACACGACGCCGCCGATGGTGATCGGCTTGCCGTCGCCCGACGCCGACTCGCCGTTGGACGTGTCGCGCTCGACCGGACCCCACCCGTTCGACTCGTTGAGCCAGGGCAGATCCGAGATGAACACGTCGCCGACGGGAACGTCGGCGCTCGCGGGCAGTGCTCCGGAGACGGCTGCGAGCCCGCCTCCCAACAGGCTTCCGGTGACGACGAGCGCGGTGGTGGCGGCTCGACGGCGATGGGTGTGACGGGGCACGAGGTCTCCTTCGACGTTCGCGATGGCCCTCGTCCGAGGGTCTCGACGTCAGGCTAGGAACCCGTGATCGAAACGGTCAACGACCTGTTCGGTATCGATCGCTCGTGGCCTTCAACCGGTCAGTAACGATCACCTCGACGCGGGCTGAACTCCGTCGCGCGACGGATCCGTGCGCCCACTGCGGGTCGCTAGCGTGGAGGGATGTCCGTGCCAGCAGCGCCACCCGTGCTCGACGGCGTCGAGTGGGTACGACCGCGACCGCTCCGGGCGGCGTACCGATACGACCTCATCCTCGCACTCGTGATGGCCGCCGGCACCGCCGCGAGCGTGGTGCTCTACCGCATCACCGGATGGGGCGAGGATGCCCCGTGGTGGGGCTCGGTGCTGTGGGTCGCCGCGATGAACCTGCCGCTCGCCGCGCGGCGGCGCTGGCCCGAGATCGTCGGGCTCGTGGCATCCGTCGCCTTCGTCATCGGTGCCGTCACCGAGGTCGGTGAGGTGCTCTTCTCGAACATCGCGCTGTTCATCGCCATCTACACGGTCGGTGCGTGGGGCCGCAGCCGGCTGCGCGCCAACGTGGTGCGCGGCGTCATCGTCGTGGGCATGTTCGTGTGGCTGTTCTGGGGCCTCATCGTCGGCTCGCTCACGCCCGACCAGCTGCCCGAGATGTCGCGCGAGGGCGTGATCTCGCCGTACCTCGCCTACGGGCTCATCAACGTGCTCACCAACCTGCTCTACTTCGGCGGCGCCTGGTACTTCGGCGACTCCGCGTACCGCTCGGCGCGGTCGCGAGCCGAGCTCGAGCAGCGCACCGCCGAGCTCGCCGCCGAGCGCGAGCGCACCCGATCGCAGGCCGTCGCCATCGAGCGCCTCCGCATCGCCCGCGAGCTGCACGACGTCGTCGCGCACCACGTCTCGGTCATCGGCGTGCAGGCCGGCGCGGCACGACGCGTGCTCGCGAAGGATCCGGATGCCGCGGCGGCGGCGCTCTCGGCCATCGAGTCGAGCGCCCGCGACGCCGTCGAGGAGCTGCACGGGCTGCTCGGCACGCTGCGCAGCGACACCGGGCCGGTCGTCGCGCCGGCCGCATCGGCTCCGGCTGCATCGGCGCCTGCCGCCGAGCCCGCCGCGACGAGCACGAGCACGCGCGGCATCGACCGGCTCGACGAGCTCGTGGCCGAGTCGGTGGCCGCCGGCGTGCCCACCGAGCTCGCCATCGTCGGCGAGGCGCGCCCGGTGTCGGCGGTGATCGGCGTCAGCGCGTACCGGATCGTGCAGGAGGCGCTCACGAACGTGCGGAAGCACGCGGGCGCGGCGACGACGGCCGAGGTGCGGGTGCGGTGGTCGGATGCCGCGGTCGAGGTCGAGGTGACGAACACCGGTGTCCGTGGCGGTGTTGGCACTGGCGGCGTCGGCGGTCGCGACCGCGCGGGCGACGGCGGGGACGGGAGCCCGGCAGTCGGCGCGGGACTCGGCCAGGTCGGCATGCGCGAACGCGTCGCCGCGGTCGGCGGCACCCTCGAGCTCGGCCCGCGCGCCCGCGGCGGCTACCTCGTGCGAGCCTCGTTCCCGCTGCGGCGCGAAGAGGTGCGATCGTGATCCGCGTGCTCGTCGTCGACGACCAGGCCCTCGTCCGCGGCGGCTTCCGCACGATCCTCGACTCGGAGGACGGCATCGAGGTCGTCGGCGAGGCGGCAGACGGGGCCGAGGCGGTGGCGGCCGTCGCCCGGTTGTCGCCCGACGTCGTGTGCATGGACGTGCAGATGCCCGGCATGGACGGGCTCGAGGCCACCCGGCGCATCACGGCGGATGCGGCATCCGCTGCGGCCGTGCTCGTGCTCACCACGTTCAACCGCGAGGACTACCTGTTCGCGGCGCTCGAGGCCGGTGCCAGCGGGTTCCTGCTCAAGAACTCCAGCCCCGAGCAGCTCATCGAGGCGGTGCAGGTCGTGGCGCGCGGCGACGCGCTGTTGTCGCCGGATGTCACGCGGCGCGTGATCGAGGCGGTGGCGGCATCCGGCGGCCGAGGGCTCGAAGCGGCTCGTTCGCCGGCGCTGTCATCGACCGCGCCGACCGTGCGGCCGACCCCTCCCGCGACGGAGACGGCCCGCTCGGCACCGCCCGCGCTCGCGACGCTCACCGAGCGCGAGCGGGAGGTTCTCGAGCTGCTCGCCCTCGGCATCTCGAACGCCGAGATCGCGCAGCGCATGTGGGTCGGCGAGGCGACGGTGAAGACGCACGTCTCGAAGGTGCTCATGAAGCTCGGCCTGCGCGACCGCGTGCACGCCGTCGTCTTCGCCTACGAGCACGGGGTCGTGCGCCCGGCGTCCTGACGCTGCGCATCCTGACGCGTGCTGAACGAGTGGGCGCGAGCGCCGGCTTGCTCGGGGTCATACCGCGCGTTCGCGTCCTCTCGATGGGATGTGATCCAGTCCGAGCGGATCAGTCGAGGTCGCGCAGCTGGGCGGTGCGCTCGCTCGGGGTGTCGCCCGTGTTGACGGTGCCCTGCGGCTCGATGAGGATCGCCGACACCTCGCCGTCGGCGCGCGGGCAGTGCTCGACGCCGCGCGGCACCACGTAGACGTCGCCCGGGCCGAGCGCGACGTCACCGTCGCGCAGCTGGATGACGAGGTCGCCCGAGATCACCATGAACAGCTCGTCGGTCTCGGGGTGGCTGTGCCACGTGAACTCGCCGAGGAGCTTCACCACCTTCACGTCGTAGTCGTTCACGCTCACGAGCCTCCGAGGCTGCCACGGCTCGGAGAACGAGTCGAGGGCGGCCTGCACGTTGCGTACCTGATGTGTCATATCCCCGATCCTCCCCGATCCGGGCTCGGGCACGCCGCCGAAATGGAGGAATCCCCGGGCTCAGCACGCGTGTCCATGCGTCGCCGAACCGCGAGTCGGGCGAAACTTCCTACACTTCGGCGCGGGTGAGCGCGTGACGCGCGAAGAACCTGTTGACGCGGCATCCGCTGCGACATATGGTTAAGCACTTCATTAATTAAGGAGTTGCTTACATGGTCGGTGCGACGGACGAGCTGAGCCTCGTGTTCCAGGCCCTCGCCGATCCGACGCGGCGCGCGATCATCTCGCGCCTCCGCGGCGGGCCGACGACGGTCGGGGAGCTGGCTGCGCCGTTCGCGATGAGCGGCCCCGCGATCTCGCAGCATCTCAAGGTGCTCGAGCGCGCCGGCCTCATCGAACGCACCGCCGACGCGCAGTGGCGCCGCTGCACGCTCCGCACCGAGCCCCTCGACGAGGCATCCGCCTGGGTCGACCGGCACCGTGACGCGTGGAACGAGCGCTTCGACCTGCTCGACGAGCGACTCCGCGAGCTGAAAGGACCGACGGATGCCTGAGCAGACCGCCACCAGCACGAAGCAGTTCACCATCACCCGCGTCTTCGACGCCCCCCGCGAGACCATCTGGCGCATGTGGACCGACCCCGACGAGGCCGCCACGTGGTGGCACCCGCGCGGGCTCACCACCCCGCGCGAGTCGGTCGAGCTCGACCCGCGGCCGGGCGGACGCTACGCCTACACGATGGTCGCGCCCGACGGGAGCGAGTATCCGACGGGCGGCACCTACCGCGAGATCACGCCGCCCTCGCGGCTCGTGTTCACGTGGGCCGACCCCGACGATCCCGACGACATCGCGCCGCTCATCACGATCGACCTCGCCGAACACGGCGAGCGCGGAGAGCAGACGCTCATGACGTTCCACGTGCGGGGCATCGACGCGGCACCGGGCGACGAGAACGTCTACGACGGATGGGAGTCCGCGTTCGACCTGCTCGACGAGCACCTCGCCGTCGCGCGCAAGGGCGACGCGACGGGCGGGGTGCCGACGGGCGGGGCCGACTGATGGGCCGGCTCACCGTCGAGCAGATCGTGAGCGTCGATGGGTACGGGGCGGACGCCGACGGCGGCCTCGGCTTCATCCAGACCGCCCGCGGCGGCAACCCGAACGACGCCGACCAGCTCGCATTCCTCGACGGCATCGACGCCATCCTGCTCGGCGCGAACACCTACCGGATGTTCGCCGAGTACTGGCCCGTCGCCGACCCGGAGGTGGAGGTGGTCGCCGAGCCGATCAACCGCCTGCCGAAGTTCGTCGTGTCGAACACGCTCGAGTCCGCACCGTGGGGCGAGGGGTCGATCGAGATCCTCCGAGGCGACGCCGCCGAAGCGACGGCCGGGCTCAAGGAGCAATACAGCGGGATCGTCGTCTGGGGCAGCTTCATGCTCGCGGACGCGCTCTTCGCCGCCGGCCTCGTCGACGACCTGCGCCTGCGCGTCGTGCCGGTGCTGATCGGCGAAGGACGGTCGATCACCCCGGCCGGCCTCGGGGAGCGCCGGCTCGAGCTCGACCACGTGGCCACGCACCCGAGCGGCCACCTCGGCCTCTCCTACCGCGTGCGCTGAGCCGCTTCGCCGGCGTCGGACGCAGCCGCCTCGCCGGCGTCGGACGCGTCCGCCTCGCCGGCGTCGGGGGCAGCCTCGCCGGCGTCGGAAGCAGCCTCGGTCTGCTCCGACGCCGGCGCCCGCTGGTACTCGACCGACAGGAGACGATACGACCGCGTCGTGAAGGCGAGCAGTGCGAGCACCACCATCACGAGCCCCGAGAACAGGAAGACGAGCGCGATGCCGCGGGCGTCACCGTCGCCGAGCAGCCAGCCCCACGTCTCCTGGCCGCTGCCCGACTCCATGTAGGGGATGATCCAGAACTGCGCGATCGGCGCGATGAGGAACGCCGTGACGGGAGCCGCCGCCGACTCGATCGCGGCCGCGAGGCCGAAGACCCGGCCCTGACGTTGGAACGGCACCACCTTCTGGATCACCGTCTGCTCGGACGCCTCCACCACCGGGATGAGGCACATGTAGGCCCAGATGCCGAGGCCGTAGAGCACCCACGACTCGCGGATCGTGAACAGCGAGCCGAGCACGCCCATGCCGATCACGACCAGCAGCATCGTCCGGATCGGGTTCTTGCCGAGGCCGAACTTCGCGACCACGAGCCCGCCGATGATGAAGCCGGTGGCGGTGACCCCGAGCACGATGCCCCACACCTCGACCGAGAAGATCGTGAGGCCGTACGGGTCCATCAACGCCATGTAGACGCCGCCGATGAGGTTGTTCAGCGTCGAGAAGAGGATGAGCGCGAACAGCCCGGGCGCCCGGCGCACCGCCGCGACGCTGCCCTTGAAGTCGATCGTCGATGCCCGCTCGCCCTCGGCCGGCACCGGCTGCTGCTCGGGCACGCGCAGGAAGAGCAGGTGCACGAGGGCCACGAGGGTGAGCGCGATCGCGATCACCAGGGTCCACCCCATGCCGAGGAGCCCGATCGCGAGGCCGCTGAACACGCTCGTGACGATGAAGGCGAGGCCCTGCACGGTGCCGACCAGGCCGTTCGCGTTGGCGTGGCGCTCCTCGGGCACGAGCAGCGTGACCGTCGTCGACAGCGCGATGTTGCGCATGTGCTCGACCACCGAGCCGAAGAGGATGATGCCCGCGAACGCCCAGAACCACGGCCCGCCGAGGTCGAGGAGTGCGGACTCGGGCTGCAGCAGGTAGAGCACCCCCGCGATCACGAACGCCCCGAGGGTGAGCAGGCTCGAGAAGACCATCACCCGGATCTTGCGGTGGCGGTCGACGATCGAGCCGAAGAGCATCGCGAAGAACGCGATGAGCAGCATGTAGGCGCCGCCGATGATGCCCGTAGCGAGCACCGACTTCGTCTCGAGGTACACCCAGAACGTCAGCGCGAACCAGAGGAAGCTCGTCGTGATGTTCGCGATCGCGGTGTTGACGAGCACCTGCACGAACGTGCGCATGCCGCCGGGCGGCGGCGAGACGTGGCCGGCCACCGTGCTGCTCTGCGTGTGTTCCTCGGACACGGTTGCGAGGATAACGAGCCCCTCCGACATCCGGAACCCCTCCGCCGCACGACGGAGTCGTCGAAACCCGTCGCACGGCGGATGCCGCCGGCCACGCGGCATCCGTACGGTGGCCCCATGCTCGAACTCCACGACGTCACCAAACGCTACGGCGAGCGCCTCGCCCTCGACGCGGTCTCGTTCACCGTGGGCGACGGCCGCCTCACCGGATTCGTCGGCGGCAACGGCGCCGGCAAGACCACGACCATGCGCATCATCCTCGGCGTGCTCGCGGCCGACCGCGGCACCGTGACCCTCGACGGGCGCCAGGTCACCGAGGCCGACCGCCGCCGCTTCGGGTACATGCCCGAGGAGCGCGGGCTCTACCCGAAGATGCGGGTGCTCGAGCAGACGGTCTACCTTGCCCGCCTGCACGGGTGGACCCCGGCCGCCGCGCGCCGTAACTCGCTCGAGCTGCTCGATCGCCTCGGCCTCGGCGAGCGTACGAACGACACCATCGAGAGCCTGTCGCTCGGCAATCAGCAGCGCGCGCAGATCGCCGCGGCACTCGTGCACCGTCCCGAGGTGCTCGTGCTCGACGAGCCGTTCTCGGGCCTCGACCCGATGGCCGTCGAGACGGTGCAGTCGGTGCTGTCGGATGCCGCGGCATCCGGTGCGCCCGTGCTGTTCTCGTCGCACCAGCTCGACATCGTCGAGCGCCTCTGCGACGACCTCGTGATCATCGCCGACGGACGCATCCGCGCCGCCGGCACCGGCGACGAGCTGCGCGCCGAGCACGGCACCGAGCGGTGGGAGCTGCTGATGTCGGGCGACGCGGGCTGGCTGCGGCAGGCGCCCGGCATCCGCGTGGACGCGTTCGACGGTGGCTGGGCCGTCTTCGAGGCCGAGTCGGATGCCGCACGGCAGGCGGTGCTCAGCGAGGCCGTCGCCCGCGGCGAGGTCGTCTCCTTCAGCCGCGAGCACACCACGCTCGCCCAGATCTTCCGGGAGGTCGTGCGATGAGCACCCAAGCGAACCCCACCCACACGACGAGTGCGCCCGAGCGCCACACGCCCCGCTTCGTCGACGGCGTCGGGCTGATCGCCGGCCGCGAGATCACCATGCGGCTGCGCAGCAAGGCGTTCCTCTGGTCGACGGGCGTGCTCATGCTCGCCGTGCTCGCGTCGGTCATCCTCGGCAGCATCTTCGGCGCGCAGGAGTCGACCACCAAGGTGGCCGTCGTGGCGGGCGCATCCGCGGTCGTGGACGGCAACCCGGCACTCGAGCCGGTCGCGGCATCCGACCAGGACGACGCCGAGCGGATGCTGCGAGCCGGCGACGTCGACGCGATCGTCGCGCCCGCGGCATCCGAACCGCTCGGCATCACCGTGTACGGGCTGGACTCGCCGCCCGACTCGGTGGTCTCGGCACTGTCGGTGGAACCGACCGTCGAGCTACTCGAACCGGCCGCCACCGACCCGACGCTGGCCTACCTGGTGGCCTTCGGCTTCGGCCTCGTGTTCTTCATGTCGGCGATCACGTTCGGCTCGACGATCGCGCAGTCGGTCGTGGAGGAGAAGCAGACGCGGATCGTCGAGATCCTGCTGTCGACGGTGTCGGCGCGGGCGCTGCTCACCGGCAAGGTCATCGGCAACAGCGTCATGGCGATGGCGCAGATCGTGGCGATCGCGGTGCTCGCGATCCTCGGGCTCATCGTGACGGGGCAGCGGGTGCTGCTCGGCGGCCTCGGCGGGTCGGTGGTCTGGTTCGTCGTGTTCTTCGCCGTCGGCTTCGTGATGCTCGCCGCCCTGTTCGCCGCGACCGCCGCGATGGTGTCGCGCGCGGAGGACATCGGCTCGGTCACGACTCCCGTGACGATGCTCGTGATGATCCCGTACTTCCTCGTCATCTTCTTCAACGACGACCCGGTCGTGCTCACGATCATGAGCTACGTGCCGTTCTCGGCGCCCGTGGGCATGCCGATGCGGGTGTTCCTCGGCGACGCGCAGTGGTGGGAGCCCTTCGTGTCGCTGGCGATCCTCCTCGCGACCGCGGCGCTCGCGGTGTGGGTCGGCGAGCGCATCTACCGCAACTCGCTGCTTCGCACCGGCCCGCGGGTGAAGCTCGCCGAGGCGCTGCAGGGGTAGGCGCCTCTCCGTTCCTCGAGAGGTCGCGATCTGCGGGTGCGCTGCTGCCACAACCCGCAGATTGCGACCTCTCGGCGCGAGCGGATGCCGCGAGTGGGCGATCTTGGCTGGCTCTCGCGCCGCCCGCCGCCAACTTCGCCCACTCGTGTCAGCGCCTGCCGAAGGGAGCGGGGCAAACGCCGGGTTCAGGGGCCGATCGCGGAGTACTTTCCCCGCAGCTCACCGATCGACTGCGCGGTGGTGGGATACGGCCCGTTGTCATATCGCTTGCCCCATTGGACGATCGCCAACCGCAGATCAGCATTCGCGAGCAGGCCGTGGAGCCTCAGCAGTTGGCCGGTGCAACTCGGGCACGGGCTGTGGGAGACGTTGATCTCGATGGTCCTCACGCGATGCTTCCAATCGGGGTCCTGCGCGAGCATGCGTTCAACCTGGGAGAGCAGTCGCGCCTCCGCATGCGTTGACGGCGCTTCGTCACCGGTTGCGCGAGTGACGAACTCGGCGCGTTGCTCTGTGTGGTGGGGTGCCTCCGCGCTCTCGAATGCGTGAGCGCCCGTCTGCCCGGTGAGTGCGCTGTCGCTCGAATCGAGCGCGTGGATGTCCCGCTTGTTCGCGCCTTTCGTCGTTCCAACGACGCCCATGGACCCGACCGGAGCGGCTCCGCCATTGGAGGGGTAGGCGCGCTGGCCCGGAATGCAGTCGACCTGGAAGCGAGCGACGCACTTCACTGACCCTGCGGATTTCTTCCCGCCAGGCGTGGTGTATTTCGGGACCTGGCCCGCGAGCTTCATCCGCTGTTTGTGCACTGCCGTGAAGAGCTCCACGAGGCTCTCGGCGAACCTCCGCTGGCGACTCGAGAGCGCGTTCCGTCCTGCCGTCATGTCGGTGACGTTGTTGAGGAGTGCCACCTCACCCCGAACGCCTTCGTGACGGTCACGCGCGATGGCCACGCGTTCACGCAGATGCGATTTCTCCTTCTGCTCCTTCGGGGTCTTCTCCGGAAACTCCTCGATCTGACCCACGTAATGAGTGAGCAGCACGCTCGCTTCCGTCGGTGAACTGGCGACCATGACGCGCCGCGCGCCCGTCTTCTCGATCCACACGCGATGCGACTCACCACCCGCCCGGAAGCCGAACACGCCGGGGATTGCCGCTGCGAGATCGCGCAGCTTGGCCTTCCCCGCCTCCGCCTTGCCCTTCACCCAGGCCTTGCCGGCCGCGACCTTGGCCTTCACCTTCGCGCTGATGCCCTTGGCCGCACGGATCACCGGCCCGGCGAGCTTGAGCCCCGTCTTGATCACGAAGTCGAGCGCCTTGTTCACGGGCCGCTGCAGCGCCTGGACGATCGAGCGGACCTTCTCGCCGATGCCGCCGATGCCGAGGACGCTCGCGATGAACCCGATGAGGATGGGCACCATCTGGCCGAGCGCGTTCTCGACCTTGTCCACGACGGCCGACACGTTGCCCTTCGCGATGTCGACGACCCCGTCGATGACGGTGTTCACGAACTGCGCGATGCGGGCCGCGTTGTTCACGAAGAACATGACGACGTCGTAGATGAGCTTGCAGGCCTTGATGAAGGCGGCAGCAGGGTTGAGCAGGCTGATCAGCCACGTGATGCCCGCGGTGATGATCTTCGTGATCACGAAGTCCTCGAGCTGGGTGAGGATCATCTCCTTGATGTCGCCGATCTTCTCGACGAGCTTTTCCCAGAGGCCGGCGATGCCCTGCTCCTTGATGACCTGGAAGATCTCCACGCCCTTCTCGACGGCCGCCATGGCGGTCTCGCCGATCTGCCGCACGATCCGGGCCCGGATGTTGGCCCAGGTGAGTCCGAACACCGACGCGAGCAGCTTCACGACCCCCTTGAGGTCGAACGTGTCGGGGATCTCGATGCCGGCGTCGCCGAGCTGCCCGAAGAGCCAGCCCACGAGCCCCTTCTTGAGGTGCGTGGTGATGTTCGTGAAGAACTTGTCGATGCCGCCCTTGATCCCACTGATGAGGTTGCCGAGGAATCCGACCGGATCGCCGATGATGTCGCCGATGACGCTCGCGGCCCTGGCCAACACGTTGCCGAGCATCGCGGCGAGCTCGCGGATCGTGTTGATGACCCCCTTGATCGCGCCGATCGCCTTGTCGACGAGGCCCTTGTTCTCGGCCTGGAGCGCCTCGATCCGCTCGTCGAGTCCCTTTCGCGCCTCCACGTACTTCGACGCGAGCGTCTCGACGACCTCGTTCTCCTTGTCCTTGACCTCGCTCTCGAGCGCCTCGAACTTGTCGCCGATGTCCTGCGCGGCCTCCGAGCCGACCTTCTGCAGGTCCTGCGGGAGCGACTTCACGTAGGTGGCGATCTCGGCGCGACCGGTGGCGATGCGCCGCTTGGCCGCCGTGAGGTTCGAGCCGACGATGTCGGCGACGCGGGAGATCACGCCGTCCATCTGCTTCAGGTAGAGCTCGCGCCCGGCCTCGTAGAACTCGTTGACCTTGTCGGGCATGCCGACGAGCTTGTCCTTGGCCCAGCGCAGGCCGCCGAGCCATCCGCTGTACCGGTCCTTCTTGTACGCCGACATCTTGGCCGCGACGTACGACTCGAAGGATGCCTTCGCGCGGGCCTCGCCCGTCTCGAACTCGGTCTCGACCTTCGGGTCGATGCCCTCGAGGATCTTCTTCACCTCGGTCTCGGTCGCGGTGAATATGGACTGGACCTTCGTCGTCACCTCGGCACGACGCTGCTCGTCCTTCGACTTGGTGGCGCCCTTCGACGCGACGAGCTTGGCGAGCGCAGCGCCCTTCGCTCCCTGCATACCCTGCACGCCCGCTGCCGTGACGGCACCGGCCTGCGCCTTGCCCTGCGCGATGGTCGCCTGCTCCTGGGCGCGGTACTCGGCGGGCGCCGCGTCGGCGTGGGCGGCGGCGGTCTGCTTCTCGGCGAGCGCGCCCTGGAACTCGGGCTCGCCCGACCTCGCCAGCTGCTCGTCTGTGACCTTGGCGTCGGTCATCTCCTGGTCGACCTCGTGCTTGCCGGCCTCGAGGTTGACCTGCTCGGCGGGGGCGGGCTTGGGCACAGCGCCGGTCGCCGCGATCGGCACGGCCTGCCCGGGCGCCTCCTGCGCCATCGGGGTCACGGGTTTGGCGACCGCCTTCGACGTGTCGGGCGCCGCCTCGGTCGCCGCCTCGATGTCGTGCGCCGAGCCTTCCTTGCCCTTCGTGACCAGGCCCTTGACCTCACCCTTGACCTCGCCGGCCTTGCCCGACTCCGCGTACTCGTCGGCCTCGGTGAGCGTCTTCGGCGACTTCGCCTCGATGGCCGTCTTCACCGCGGCGATGAAGGCCTGCTTGTCGAACGAGCCGGGTTGCTGCGCGTCCATGGTGTCGGCCTTGGTGGCCTTCGCCTGGCCCGCGAGGTCGTCAGCCGGCGCGAGCGCGGCATCCTGCGCCTCCTTCGCCTTCGATGCAGCCGGCGGATGCGCGCGCTTGGCAGCGGCGAAGCCCTTCACTCCGCCCTTCACCTGGGCGAACGCGGGGTCCTTGGTGGGTTTCACTCCAGTCGGCGGCACCGGCGGCAGCAGCAGCTTCTCGCGGCCGAGCGGCGCGGCGACGGCGGCGGCCGACGACGGCGACGCCCCGCCGGCGGCCGCGACCTGTGGCGCGGCCCCCGCGCCGGCGCCGGCCGCGGGTCCGGCGATCTTCGGCTTCGCCGTCACGGCCTTGGCGAGCGGCGACACGGCCGGCACTGGCTTCGGCGCCGGCACAGGCCTCTTCGGCGCGACCGACCCCGGACCGAACCCCGTCTTCGTCACGGCGAGCGCCGAGGCGGGCGGCTTCGGCCCCTCGAGCTCGACGGGGATGCCGACGGCCTTGGCCTGCTTGAGGCCCCGCTCGACCGCGTCGAGGCCCGGCTCGTCGCGACGCAGTTCGGCGAGCGCACCGTCGATGTCGACGATCGCCGCCTCCCCCGGCGACTTGAGCTTGGCCGCCATGAGGGCGCTCACCGCCGAGTTGCCCGCGTCCCGCTGCAGCGCCATGAGCACGGCGGCCGGACCGGCGGCCGCGCGCGACGGCCCGCCGACGGCCCGTGCGCGGGCGTCGGCGAGGGCGCGGGTCATTCCCGACCGACTGGAATCGGCCGCCAGTCGCGTGCCGGCCATGTGCCGAGCCTCCCGGATGCCGCGTGCGAGGGCGGTGCCGGCCGGGCATCCGTGCGGGCAGGCAACTCGACCCGTTCGGGCAACTCCGACCCGGATGCGAGGATGGTCCGGTGACCGATCAGCTCCACGACACCGCCGTTCGCGGCTTCGCCTCCGACAACTACTCCGGCGTGCACCCCGAGGTGCTCGCCGCGATCGCCGCCGCCAACGGCGGCCACCAGGTCGCATACGGCGAGGACGCCTACACCGAGCGCCTGCAGGAGGTGTTCGCGCAGCACTTCGGCGACGGCGTCGAGGTGTTCCCCGTCTTCAACGGCACCGGCGCGAACGTCACCGGCCTGCAGTCAATGCTCCCCCGCTGGGGTGCGGTCATCTCGGCGTCGACGGCGCACATCAACTCCGACGAGGGCGGGGCGCCCGAGCGGGTCGGCGGCATGAAACTCCTCACGGTGCAGAGCCCCGACGGCAAGCTCACCCCCGAGCTCATCGACCAGGAGGCGTGGGGCTGGGGCGACGAGCACCGCGCGCAGCCCCTCGTCGTGTCCATCACGCAGACGAGCGAGCTGGGCACCGCGTACACGGTCGAGGAGATCCGCGCGATCGCCGACCACGTGCACGAACGCGGCATGAAGCTGCACATGGACGGCGCCCGCCTGTCGAACGCGGCCGCATCCCTCGGCCTGCCGTTCCGCGCCTTCACGCGCGAAGCCGGCGTCGACGTGCTGAGCTTCGGCGGCACCAAGAACGGCGCGCTCGGCGCCGAGGCGATCGTCGTGCTCAACCCCGAGGCATCCGAGGGCCTGAAGTACCTGCGCAAGCTCAACATGCAGCTCGCCTCGAAGATGCGGTTCGTCTCGGCGCAGCTCATCGCGCTGCTCGAGGGCGACCTGTGGCTGCGGAGCGCTTCGCACGCGAACGCGATGGCCCGGCGCCTTCGCGATGCGCTCGACGCGGGCATCGCCGCCGGCGACCTGCCCGGCCTCGGCTTCAGCCAGGAGACGCAGTCGAACGGTGTCTTCGCCGTGGTGCCGGCGGGCGTGGCCGACCGGCTGCGTGAGCGCGGCTTCCGCTTCTACGACTGGGATGCCGCCAAGGGCGAGGTGCGCTGGATGTGCTCGTTCGACACGAGCGAGGACGACATCGACGCCTTCGTCGCGGGCATCCGCGAGGAGCTGCACCGCGTCGCCTGACGCTTGGCTCGGGCGCACAGCGCGAGCGGCACGCCGGATGACGCACCGTTGCGGCATCCGGAATACGCCCAGCCTCGATGCGTTGTAATGGAACGGGACGACGGCGCCCCGGCATCCGTTCCTCGTACGAAAGCAGCATCACCATGACGCTCGTCACCGACCTCACGTCCCGCCGCGCCGACACCACCGCGCAGCTCATCAACCCGCTCGTCGAGCGCTGGAGCCCCCGCGCGTACGACCCGGCCGCCGAGGTGTCCACCGACGCCCTGCGCACGATCCTCGAGGCCGCCCGATGGGCCCCGTCGGCGAACAACGTGCAGCCGTGGCGCTTCATCGTCGCCCGCCGCGGCACCGCCGCCTTCACGACCGTGCACGACGCGCTGCTCGGCTTCAACCAGGCCTGGGCCGACTCGGCCGCGGCGCTCATCGTGAACATCGCCGAGATCGTCGACCCCGAGGGCAAGGCCCGGCCGTGGGCGCGCTACGACCTGGGGCAGGCCGTCGCGCACCTCACCGTGCAGGCGCAGCACGAGGGCCTGCACACCCACCAGATGGGCGGCTTCGACGCGGCCCGCCTGCACGAGGCGTTCGGCCTCGACGAGCGCCTCGAGGTCGTCTCGGTCACCGCGATCGGCGTGCTCGGCGACGTCGACACGCTGCCCGACCCGCTCCGCGAGCGCGAGGTCGCCCCCCGCCTCCGCAAGCCCCTCGAGGAGCTCGTGCTCGTCGGCGAGTAGCCCCCGCTCGCCCCTCGCCCGAGCACACGACGAGCGGATGCCACGGCAGCACGCCGCGGCATCCGCTCGATTTCGCTGGTTCGAAATGTAGGAAGAATCGGCGGACCCGCCGTCCCGGACCGCCTCCCGCTGGGCGCGCCCGTCGGTTGTTCCTCCATTTCGGCGGCATGCGCGGGCCGCGCGTCAGCCCGCGCGCTGCTCCGCCAGGTGCGCGCGCAGGTGCTCGACCGCAAGGTCGTGGTCGTCCTGCTGCGGCAGCCCCGAGACGCCGACCGCGCCGATGACCGCGCCGCCCACGACCCGGATCGGCACGACGCCGCCGTGCGCGGCGTACTCGCGCGGGTCGAGGCGGGCGTCGGTGTCGAAGTCGCCGCCGTCGGAGCGGAACGACTCCCCGACGAGCATCGACGCGTGGCCGAAGCGCTCGGCGACACGGTGCTTGCGGTCGAGCCAGCCGTCGTTGTCGGCCGAGGATCCGGGCAGCGCCGCGTGGAAGACCCGCTGCGGGCCGAACCAGATCGCGATCGCGATGGGCAGCCCGCGCTCGGCCGCCGCGGCACGGAGCCGCACCCCGAGCGCCCACGCGTCGTCGAGCGTGAACCGGTCGAAGACGAGCTCGGCCTCCTCGGCGATGAGTCGTTCGCGCAGCTCGCTCATGGCCGCAGCAGCACCTTGATCGCGCGGCGCTCGTCCATGGCGGCGTACGCCTCGGCCGCGTCGGCCAGCGGCAGCTCGAGGTCGAACACCCGGCCGGGCTCGATCGCGCCCGACAGCACATCGGGGAGCAGCTCCTCGATGTACCCGCGCACGGGTGCGACCCCGCCGTTCACGCCGACGTTGCGGTTGAAGAGCGGTCGCACGGGCAGCTCGGGGCCGCCGTTCGGCACGCCGACGTAGCCGACCATGCCGCCGGGCCGGGCGGAGCGGATCGCCTGGTCCATCGACTCCTTGGTGCCGACGCACTCGAGCACCCGGTCGGCGCCGATGCCGCCCGTGAGCTCCTGCACGGCGGTCACGCCGACGTCGCCTCGCTCGGCGACGATGTGCGTCGCGCCGAACGCGCGCGCCAGCTCCTGCCGGTCACGATGCCGCGACATCGCGATGATCGTCGTCGCCCCGAGTCGCTTCGCGGCGATGACCGCGCAGAGGCCCACGGCTCCGTCCCCCACGACCGCGACCGAGTCGCCCGGCTGCACGCCCGCGCTGACGGCGGCGTGGTGGCCGGTGCCCATCACGTCGGACAGGGTCAGGAGCCCGGGAACCAGGTCGTCGGTGATCGGGCCGCCGACGGGCACGAGCGTGCCGTCGGCGAGCGGCACGCGCACGCGCTCGCCCTGGCCGCCGTCGGCGAATCCGCCGAACCGGTCGTCGCCGCCCCACCAGCCGCCGTTCAGGCACGACGTGGAGACGCCGTTGCGGCAGTTGACGCAGGTGTTGTCGCACACGTAGAACGGCGCGATGACGAAGTCGCCGACCGCGATGTGCTGCACGTCGTGGCCGACCGCCTCGACGACGCCGACGAACTCGTGGCCGATGCGGTGCGGCTCGTCGGTGGGCGTGACGCCCCGGTACGGCCAGAGGTCGGAGCCGCACACGCACGCGGCGACGACCCTCACGATGGCGTCGCCGCCGGTCGACAGCTCGGGGTCGGGAACGGTCTCGACGCGGATGTCGCGTGGTGCATGGATGATCGTGGCAAGCATGCGTTCGAGCCTACGCGCGGCCCCTCACACGTGCGGCACGAACTCCTGCCAGGCGATCCGCTTCGCACTGCGTGGGTCGAGCTCGACGCGGTCGACCCGGTCGAAGACGAGCGTGCGCCGGTCGGCCTCGTCGTAGACGGGCCACGAGGGGTCGGGTGCGCCGGATGCCGCGAACGAGGTCCAGTGCTGCTGCATCCGTCGCCCGACCTCGCGATAGAGACGGCGCCCGCCGAGCAGGGTGAGCCCGGCACCGGTCAGCGTGTCGAACTTCTCGAACAGGGCGAACAGGTCGAGGCCGTGGGTCGCGTCGAGGCCGATCAGGCGCGGCATCCGTGGGGCCGCATCGAAGCGGTAGAAGTAGACCGGCGCGTGTCGCGAGTGCCGCTCGCCGACCTTCACGCTGGGGAACCAGAACGTGAAGTCGCCCGCGAAGTCGGCGGCCGGGCGCCGTTCGGGCAGCCCCGGGTACTGGCGCTTGATCGCCTTGCGCGACTTCTTGCGCGTGTTCGCGAAGATCGCGCGGATACGCGGCTTCGTCGTCGGCAGGATGCTGATGCGCCCGACGAACAGCGACCCCTCGCGATCGTTCGTGCCGATGATCAGCGGAATGCGGTGCGCCGTGCCGTCGGCGAACGCGTCGAGGGGCCGCTGCGGCAGGAACTCCCCGTCGATCACGGGGGCGAGGCTGATGGTGCCGGGATTCTCGTCGGGCGTCCGCAGCGACAGCTGGGTCGTCGCCTCGGCGAGCAGCACCGGGTCTGCGGTGTGCAGCATCTCCGCGGCATCCTCGCCCGAATCGCTCTCGAGGTCGTCGTCGTCGACCAGCCGGCTGAGGGTGCGCACGTACTCGGCCGCCCACCTCGCGGCGACCTCGGGCGTGTACACCGCGTTCGCCGGCGAGCTCTGCGCGATGGCGCGCGCGAAGAGCCCCTCGGCCGCCGGCACGGCCATCAGCGTGGTCACCGAGTTCGCGCCCGACGACTCCCCGAACAGGGTCACCCTGCTGGGGTCGCCCCCGAACGCGGCGATGTTGCGCCGCACCCACTCGAGCGCGGCGACCTGGTCGCGCAGCCCGAGATTGCAGTCGAACGGATGCCGCGCCGACGCGTATGCCCGGAAGTCCAGCCAGCCGAGCGCACCGAGCCGGTAGTTGAGGCTGACGTAGACGATGCCGTGCCGACGCACGAGCCCCTCGCCCTGCCGCGGGTACTCGTCGGACGAGCCCACGCTGTACGCGCCGCCGTGCAGGAACACCATGACGGGGCGGCCGCCGACCGGCTCGTCGGGCGCGATCACGTTGAGGCGGAGGCAGTCCTCGCTGCGCGGCAGCCGCGGATGCGCCCCGATGAACTGGCCCTTCCGGTTCTGCGGCGCGACCGGCCCGAACTCGGCGGCGTCGCGCACGCCGTCCCACGGCGTCACCGCGGCCGGGGCGAGGAAGCGCTGCCCGCCGCCCGTCGTGCCGGCGTACGGGATGCCGCGCCACATGCGCAGCCCGCGCCGACGCACACCGCGCACGGCGCCCGCATCGGTCTCGACGACGAGTCCGTCGCCGACGAGCACGGGTCCCTCGCGCAGCATGGCGGGAGCCTACCCCGGTCGGGTGAATGCGGGGACTGGGGCGGCCCGAACTCGGACCGAGACCGATGTCGTGGGCCTGCGGCAGAATGTCACGGTGGTCGGAATGCGGAGCTTCTGGGGGGCACTCCCCACCGAGGGTCGATGGCTGCTGTCGACGGTCGCCATCCAGACGCTCGGCCGTGGGCTCACGCTCCCGTTCACGATCATCTACCTGCACGAGGTGCGCGGCTTCGACCTCGGGTTGTCGGGCGCGCTGATGAGCCTCATCGCCATCACCGGGCTCGTCGTCACCGGTCCGGGCGGCACCCTCATCGACCGCTACGGCGCCCGCACCATCCTGCTGGCCGGTCTCACCTCGATGATCGCCGGCTGCACGCTGCTCGCGTTCGCCACCCACCCCGCGGTCGCCGCGGTGGCGCTCGTGCTCATCGGGGTGAACTTCGGCGTCTCCTGGCCCGGGTTCAACGCCCTCATCGCCACCGTCGTGCAGGGCGACCTGCGGCAGCAGTACTTCGGCGTGAACTTCGCGCTCGTGAACCTCGGGATCGGCATCGGCGGCATCCTCGGCGGCTTCTACGTCGACGTCCACGCGCCCGAGACGTTCACCGTGATCTTCCTGGTCGACGCGGCGACCAGCCTCATCCCCATGGCACTGCTGCTCGGTCCGCTGCGGCACGTCCGCACGCAGTCCGAGCCGTCGCCCGACGCGCCCGCGACCGGCGGCTACCGCGAGATCCTCCGCCAGCCGGCCGTGCTGTGGGTCACCCTGCTGACGTTCATCGCGATGTTCATCGGCTACGGCCAGATGGAGGCGGGCTTCCCGGCGTACGCCCGGCAGGTGGCCGAGGTCTCGACGCAGGTGATCGGGTTCGCGTTCGCCGTCAACACCGCGGTCATCGTGCTGCTGCAGTTCACGGTGCTCAACCGCATCAGCGGCCGCCGGCGCACCCGCGTGATGATGGTCATGGCCGGCGTGTGGGCGGCGTCGTGGCTGATCCTCGGCGCCGCGGGCCTGCTGCCCGACACGGTCGCGGCCGCCATCGGCGTGCTCGCGTTCATGGGGGTCTTCGCCTTCGGCGAGACGCTGCTGCAGCCGACCGTGCCGGCCGTCTACAACGACCTCGCCTCAGACCACAACCGCGGCCGCTACAACGCGATCAACTCGGCGGCGTTCCAGGGCGGTGCGATCACCGGTCCCATCGCGGCGGGCCTGCTGCTCGCCAACGGCCTCGAGGCGTGGTACATCGCGGTCATGGTGATCGGATGCCTCGGCATCGGCGTGCTCGCGCTGGCGCTCGAACGCCGCATCCCGGCCAGCGCCAACGGGGTTCCGACGGCCGCGCCCGTCGAGGGCTGACGAGCCGCGTCGACGCCGACTACTCCTCGACGATCTCCGCGTCGATGACGTCGTCCTCCCCGGCGCCGCCGGCGCCGTCACCGGTCGCACTCGGGGACGCCTCGTCGACCTCGGCTCGTGCCACGGTGAGCGACTCCCCGTCGGGAGCCAACTCCACCATGACCCGGTCGCCGTCGCGGATCTCGCCCGTGAGCAGGGCGCGCGCGAGCCGGTCGTCGATCTCGTGCTGCATGAGCCGGCGCAGCGGGCGCGCCCCGTAGAGCGGGTCGTACCCGCGCTCGGCCAGCCACGCCCTGGCGTCGGGGGTGACCCCGAGGTCGAGGCGCCGCTCGCGCAGTCGCGTCGAGAGCCGGTCGATGTAGAGGTTCACGATCTCGCCGAGCTCCTCCTCGCTGAGCGCGGAGAACACGACGATGTCGTCGAGGCGGTTGACGAACTCGGGCTTGAACGCCTGCCGCACCGTCTGCAGCACGGCCTGCTCCTTCTCGTCCCAGCTGAGCGTCGGGTCGATCAGGTACTGCGAGCCGAGGTTCGACGTGAGGATGAGGATCACGTTGCGGAAGTCGACCGTGCGGCCCTGGCCGTCGGTGAGGCGCCCGTCGTCGAGCACCTGCAGGAGCACGTCGAAGACCTCGGGGTGCGCCTTCTCGACCTCGTCGAGGAGGATCACCGAGTAGGGGCGCCGGCGCACTGCCTCGGTGAGCTGGCCGCCCTGCTCATAGCCGATGTACCCGGGGGGCGCGCCGACGAGCCGGGAGACGGAGAACTTCTCGCCGTACTCCGACATGTCGATGCGCACCATGGCGCGCTCGTCGTCGAAGAGGAACTCGGCGAGCGCCTTCGCGAGCTCGGTCTTGCCGACGCCGGTCGGGCCGAGGAACAGGAAGGAGCCGGTCGGGCGGTTCGGGTCGCTGATGCCGGCGCGCGAGCGTCGCACCGCGTCGGCCACGGCACCCACGGCGCGCTTCTGCCCGATGAGCCGCTTGCCGAGCTCGGTCTCGAGGTGCAGCAGCTTCTCGGTCTCGCCCTGCAGCAGCCGGCCGACGGGGATGCCCGTCCACGCGGCGATGACCTGCGCGATGTCCTCCTCGGTGACCTGCTCGTTCACCATTCGCGGCTCGTCGGGCGCGGCCTCGGCCTGCTCGGCGGCCTCGAGTTCCTGCTGCAGCCGCTTGATCGTCTCGTACTCGAGCTTCGAGGCGCGGGCGTAGTCCGCCTCGCGCATCGCGCGGTCGCGCTCGGTGATCGCCTCGTCGAGCTTCTTCTTCAGCTCGCCGACGCGGTTCAGGCCCATGCGCTCGCGCGACCAGCGGGCCTCGAGCTCGGCGAGGTCGCGCTCCTTCTCGGCGAGCGTCTCGCGGAGCCGCGCCAGGCGCTCCTTCGAGGCGTCGTCCTTCTCGCGCTTGAGCGCGAGCTCCTCGAGCTTCATGCGGTCGACCTGGCGCTTGAGCTCGTCGATCTCGACGGGCGACGAGTCGATCTCCATCTTCAGCCTCGACATCGCCTCGTCGATGAGGTCGATCGCCTTGTCGGGCAGTTGTCGTGCGGTGATGTAGCGATTGGAGAGGGATGCCGCGGCGACGAGCGCGGCATCCGAGATCGTCACGCCGTGGTGCGCCTCGTAGCGGCCCTTGAGCCCGCGGAGGATCGCCACCGTGTCCTCGACGCTCGGCTCGCCGACGTAGACCTGCTGGAACCGGCGCTCGAGCGCCGCGTCCTTCTCGATGTACTCGCGGTACTCGTCGAGCGTGGTCGCGCCGATGAGGTGCAGCTCGCCGCGCGCCAGCATGGGCTTCAGCATGTTGGAGGCCGCGACCGACCCCTCGCCGCCGCCGGCGCCCATGAGCAGGTGCAGCTCGTCGACGAACGTGATGATGCCGCCCTCGGCATCGTTGATCTCCTTGAGCACGGCCTTGAGCCGCTCCTCGAACTGGCCGCGGTACATCGCGCCGGCGACGAGCGCCGAGATGTCGAGCGAGACGAGCTGCTTGTCCTTCAGCGACTCGGCGACGTCGCCCTCGACGATGCGCTGGGCGAGCCCCTCGACGACCGCGGTCTTGCCGACGCCGGGCTCGCCGATGAGCACGGGGTTGTTCTTGGTGCGACGGGTGAGGACCTGGCTCACCCGGCGGATCTCGGCGTCACGGCCGATCACCGGGTCGAGCTTGCCCGCCTTCGCGAGGTCGGTGAGGTTCACGCCGTACTGTTCGAGCGCCGACTTCTGCTCCTCCTGGGAGTTCGGCGCGCCCTGCATGTTGGCCACGGGCATCCCTTCGTCAAACTTGAGTGTACTTAACTCAACTTTGCTCGGAAGGCGGGTATTCCGGAACGAGCGGCGGAATCCGCCCGTCACTCACGGTAGACGGATGCCCCGGCCACCGCCACCGTCTGGGCGAGTTCGTCCGCGCCCGCCCTCAGTCGACCTCGACCTCGTCGCCCACCATCGTCGTGCGATCGATTCCGCCGGAGTCGGCCGGCTGCTCGTACCGCACGGGCATCCCGGGGTGAGCGAGCGAGAACCAGAACGTCGCGACGGCGGCGCCATCGACGACGGATGCCTCCGGCCGCACGTCGAACCGAACGCACTCGACGGTGCCGACCGGCAGGTCGAGGGTCTCGCGCGACGACGTCGTGCGGTCGGCCGGGAACGCCGCGTGCCGCTGGAGGTCGAGCCAGCTCGTGCGCTCCCGCTCCACCTCGCCGTCGACCAGGCCGTCGGGGCCGACCCACCAGCGCTCCAGCGTCGCTCCCGTCTCGTCGGCCTCGACGAATCGGTTGACCCGCTCGAACGGCTCGCCCTCGGCGGGCTCGACGAAGAGCCGGATCGTGCGCCCGTCAGGGCAACCGGTGCGGATCTCGTCGGCGGTGAAGGGCGTCGGCAGCAAGCCGGGTCCGAGCAGGTGCGGGTCGGTCATGCTCGCCATTCTGCGGCATCCGCTCGATTCCGGATACGGGCGGGCCGCGTATGGTCGAAGAGAGATCGAGGAGGTTCCATGCCACTGGAAGGCGAGTACGAGCCGAGCACGTCGGGATGGGCACGCAGGCAGGCCGAGACGTTCGAGGCGTCGAACGGCGCGCAGGCCAACACGCTCCGCGGATTGCCCATCGTCCTGCTCACGAGCGTCGGCGCGAAGACCGGCAAGCTGCGCAAGACCGCCCTCATGCGCGTGGAGCACGACGGGGCGTACGCGGTCGTCGCATCGCTCGGCGGCGCCGCGAAGCACCCGGTCTGGTACTGGAACCTGAAGAAGCACCCGCACGTCGAGCTGCAGGACGGCGCCGAGCGGCACGACTACGAGGCGCGCGAGCTCGACGGGGCCGAGCGCGAGGAATGGTGGGCTCGCGCGGTCGAGGCGTACCCGCCCTACGCCGACTACCAGCGCAAGACCGACCGGCTGATCCCGGTGTTCCTCCTCACGCGCGTCGTGCTCTGAGCCAAACGGTCCGGGCCTGCGCGCTCAGAGCCAGCGCATCGTGAACGCCCGCGCGAGCAGTGCTCGAAGCGGCGGCACCGCGAGCGTCCGCACGATGCCGTTGCGGGCGCGCAGACGAAGACCCGCTGCCGGCGCGCCCATGCGCATGTTGAACGCCGCCTGGCGGATGGCGCGGCGCGCGGCGGGCCGCCGCACCCGGTCGTACGTCTCGAACGGCTCGTAGGGCGCCCCCACCGCGAGCGCCGCGGCGAGGTCGTGGTCGAGCCGCATCGCGTCGATCCAGCCGAGGTTCATGCCCTGGCCGCCGATGGGGCTGATCTCGTGCGCGGCGTCGCCGGCGAGCGCGACGCGGCCCTGCGACATCCGACCGGCGAGGTGCTGGCGTGCCTCGAACCCGCTCGGCTCGGATGCCGCGTCGACGTCGAAGACCCCGCCGGCACGGGTGCGGACGATCGTCGCGAGCTGCGCCGACGTGGGCGCCGCGAGCGGTCGGCGCACCCAGGCCACCCAGCGCCGCAGCCCGCCGGGCATCGGGAACGACTCCACGACGCCCGCAGGCTCGAAGTGCAGCAGGGCGCTGCCGGGCTCGCCGGTGTCATCGCGGGTGTCGCCCATCACGTAGTGCGCGCGGCCACGGTGGGCCACCCAGTCGACGCCCACCATGCTCCGGATGCCGCTGCGCACGCCGTCGGCCCCGACCACGTAGCGCGCGGCGACGACGGGCAGCCGCTCGCCGCCCTCGGTCACGGCGACGTCGAGCTCGACGTGCGTGCCGCGGTCGTGCAGGCCCCGCACCTCCATGCCGCGCCGGAGGGACCCGGGGCGAACGTCCGCCAGCCGGCGCTCGAGCAGCTCTTCGGTCTCGAGCTGCGGCAACGACAGCACGGTGCCCGCCTTCGCGAACGACATGGCGCCGAGCGTGCGCCCCTCGCAGGTCACCCGCCCGTCGTGGATCTCGATCGCCCTCGACCGCACCTCCTCCTCGACGCCCGCGCGAGCGAGGGCGCGCAGCCCCGGAGGGTGGATGCCGATCGCCCGCGACCGGTCGGAGCGACCCGACCGCCGCTCGAACACCACGACGTCGAGACCGCGCTGCGCGAGCAGGCAGGCGAGCAGCAGGCCGACGGCCCCGCCGCCCACCACGGCCACGTCGTGCCGCGCCTCGTGCAGCTCGGGCGCCTCGTGCACCTCGGCCTCGTGCTCAGGCATCCGCCCCCCACACCACCTCGAGTCGCGACGGGATGCCCCGGCGAACGCGCCATCCGGGCGGCAGCACCGCCGCCAGCTCCGCCGCGGTGTGGCTGCGCCGGATCGAGGTGAGCCCGTCGGCGCGGATGTACGAGCCGGCGAGCAGGTTGCGCGAGAACGGGAGGGTGCCGAGCGCGAACCCGGCGTAGCCGTATCGCGACCGCTCGATGTCGGCATGCACCGCGACCCCGCCGTCGGCCGCGAGCCGCTCGGAGTCGGCGAGCAGCGCCCCGAACTGGTGGCCGTCGAGATGGTGCAGCACGTGGTTCGACGTGACCACCTCGAACCGCTCGCCCGCGTCGGCGAGCTCGGAGCTCGACACGCGCCGCAGCACGAGGCCCGGGTCGGCAGGCTGGGCGAGCGCCCAGTCGAGCGATCGCGCGTCGGGGTCGACCGCGGTCACCTCGAGCCGCAATCCGTCGGCGCGCGCCCACCGCAGCAGCGCGCGGGGCAGGTCGGCGCCGCCGGTGCCGATGTCGAGCACCCGGCGCGTCTCGGTCGGCGAGAGGCATGGGCGCACCCACCGGCGGTACACCGCCCGCTGGTTCGACACGACCGCGTTCACCAGGCGGAACCGCTCGTACGTGCGCGCGAGCGCCGCGACGTCGCCGTCGTGGTCGTCCATCAGCTCGGTCGCGGTGTCGTCGCGCTGCCGCAGGAATCCCGAATCGAAGAACCCGGGCACGGTGCTCATCGGGTCAGGTGCCCATCGGTCAGGCGCGCACCGTCATGAGCGCCGACTCGACCGTGAGGCCGGGGCCGAACGCCATGGCGACGACGCGATCGCCGTCGTCGGCGGCATCCGAATCGAGGATGTTCCGCAGCACGAACAGCACCGTCGCGCTCGACATGTTGCCGAAGTCGCGGAGCGTCTCGCGCGCGGGCACCAACTGCGCCTCGGTGAGCCCGAGCCGTGTCTCGACCTTGTCGAGGATGCTGCGGCCGCCGGGATGGATCGCCCAGTGCTCGATCGCCTCGCTCGCGGCGTCGGTCGCCAGCGCCTCCGTCAGCGCCTCGTCGTGGTCGAGCAGCGGTTCGATGGCGCCGGTGATGTGATCGTCGATGATCGTCGGCACCGCGTTCGAGAGCACCATCTCGAAGCCGTGGTCGCCGATCTTCCACGCCATGTCGTCCTCGCCGTTCGGCGTGATGCGCGTCTCGAACCGGTCGAGGTCGAAGGCTCGCTCGCCGTCGGCGAGCGGCTTGGCCGTCACGATCCCGGCCGCGGCGCCGTCGGCGAAGAGCGACGAGGCCACGATGGTGTCGGGGTCGTTCGAGGTGCGAAGGTGCAGCGTGCAGAGCTCGGCCGAGACGACGAGCACGACCGCCGCGGCATCCGCTTCGCAGAACTGCTTCGCGGTGCGGAGCGCGGGCATCGCGGCGTAGCACCCCATGAATCCGAGGTGGTAGCGCTGCACGGCCGGGCCGAGGCCCAGCTCGCGCACGAGCATGAAGTCGGGGCCGGGTGCGTAGAAGCCGGTGCACGACACCGTGACCACATGGGTGATGTCGGATGCCTCGATGCCGGGGCATCCGTCGATCGCCGCCTGCGCGGCCTGCACGTAGAGCTTCGTCGCCTCGGTGGCGTAGATCTCGTTGCGCACCTTGGTGCCCGGCAGGAGCAGCTCCCCGCTCGCGAGGTCGAAGAAGACGGGCTCCTCGGTGCGAGGATCCCAGCTGAGCTCCTCGAGCACCGTGTGGCGCGTCTCGATGCCCGACACGTTGAACGAGGTGGCGACGATCCGCTGCGCCAGCCGGTTGAGCCCCGGCTGGGCGGCGAACACGTCGCGCACCTGCTCCTGTACGAGCACCGTCGGCGGCACCGCCGTGGCGACCGCCCGAAGCGCGACGGTCACCCGAGCAGCTTCGCCTTGGCCGCGGCGAACTCGGCGTCGCTGAGGATGCCCTGGTCGCGCAGCGCCCCCAGCTTCTGCAGCTCGCCGACGAGGTCGGTGCCGGCCGGCGCAGCGGGCGCGGGCGCAGCCGGCTGGGCCGCGTAGCCCATCGCGGCCTGCTGCTGCGCGACGGCCTGCTGGGCCGCAGCCTGCATCTGCGCCTGCTGCTGCTGGGCCTCGTACTGCTGCTGCTCGTACGCGTCCTGCTGCCTGCCCGCCTGGCGCCGCTGCACGTTGCCGCTCACGGCGGTGGCGGTGCCGGCGACGACGGCCGTGCGGGCCGCCATCCCGACCAGTCCGGGGCGTCCCATCCTCCTGAACGGCATGGCCCTACTCCTCCCCGTCTTCGGCCTCGGCCAGCGCAGCGTTCACGACCGGCGCGGGGATGCGCTCGGTCTGCAGCACGATGCCACCGGACGCGGCGAACTTCGATGCGAGCTTCTTGGCCCACAGCAGCTCGATCGCGAAGATCGCACCAGACGTCCCCGGCGGGATGCCCTGCGCGAACTCCTGCGCGTCCTCCTCGGCGACGAGTCCGATGGCCGCGAGTTCGATGTCGCCGAACCCGTACTCGTCGCTGATCTCGTCGTAGTCGGTGATCAGCACCGACCCGTCGTCTTCCCGCGAGATCACGAGCAGGTCGATGAGGCGGATCTCGCCGCCCTCCACCAGTTCCCGGATCGCGTCGAGGGTGGCGTCGTCAGGACGGTCCCCCTCGAATCCGACGAGATACAGCTCGACCGGGCCGTATTCGAACTCCGCCATGTGGTCCCCCTTGATCGGTGTGATTGCAGACTAGCCCGGGCCTCGAAGGCGGCGCCAGCATCGCTCGCGAATCCTCGGCGAACATGCGGATTGCCCGGTTCTCCCGCGTTCTAGGGCGCCTGCGGATCACCCGTGAGGTGACGCAACGTGCCCGTGCGCGGGTCGGGCTCGAGCAGCAGCGCCCGCACCAGCAGCGTCAGCGGGATGCAGAGCAGCGCGCCCATCGGCCCGAGCACGAGCGTCCAGAACACGACCGAGACGAACGTGATCGTGAGGGTGAGGCCGACGGCGTCGCTCACGAACTTCGGCTGCACGAACTCCTGCAGGATCACGTTGATGAGCGAGTAGGCGAGCACCACGGTGAGCGCCAACGGCCAGCCCCCGATGACGAGGGCGAGGACCGCGGGCGGGATGAGGCCGATCACGAAGCCGATGTTCGGGATGAAGTTCGTGACGAACGCGAGGATCGCCCAGGTGATCGGCACGGGGATCCCGAGCGCCCACAGCAGCAGGCCGTCGAGCACGGCGACGACCGCTCCGAACGAGGCGTTCACCACGTAGTAGCGGCGCACGCCCGAGAAGTAGCGCGCGCCGATCGCGTCGGCGACGGCCCCGCCGAACACGTGCTGCCCGGCGCGGGAGAAGCGCGAGGCATCCGCCGCCATGAACAGCACGTAGGCGAGCACGAAGAAGAACGCCGTCGCGGCGCCGAGCACGGCATCGGCCACGCCCGTCGCCACCGCGAGCAGCTGCTCGGGATCGATCGCCGACGCCGCCGAGCCGGCCGCGTCGCTCGAGAAGCCCAGCGACTCCAGCCAGCCGAGCATCCCCTGCGCCGTCGCCTGCAGCTCGTCGGCGTAGTCGGGCAGCATGCCGATGAACTGTGCGGATGCCACGACGAGCAGCGCCCCGAGTACGGCGAGGATCGCGTACCCGACGAGGATGACCACGGTCGTGGCGAGCCAGCTCGGCCAGCCTCGGCGCTCGAGCGGCCGGCGAACCGGGTGCGCGATGATCACGACGACCGCCGCGACCGCCACCGGCACCAGGATGTCGCGGGCGAACCAGATGCCCACGAACGCGACGACCGCCGCCGCGACGGTGAGCAGCACCCGGGTGCCGCGGGCGAGCCCGGGAGGTGCCACCTCGTCGGTCATGCTCAGAAGCTCCCGATGCCCTTGCCGATGACGACGACGCCGATGACGAGCAGCAGCACGGCCATGACGGTCGCATTGTTGTGCACGAGCCAGCCGCGCAGGGCCTCGAGCGGGCCCGCCATGCGCTTCGACGCGACGAGGTAGGCGACGACGGGGACGGCCACCGTGCAGGCCGCGATGAGCACGAACACGAGGATGACGACCGCCGCCTCGCCGACGGCCAGCCCGGCGGTGCCGATGATCACGCCGGCGGCGACCGCCATCAGCAGGTTCTTCGGGTTGACCGCCGACAGCAGGAATCCGAGCACGAGGCCACGGCCGGCCGTCATCTGGTCGATGGCCGCCATCCACTTCGGCAGCTCGGCCTCCTCGCCGGGCTTCGGGCGGCTGCGCCACTGCCGCAGCGCGAGGAACAGCAGGGCGATGCCCAGCACGATCTTGATCACGCCCGAGATCGGCTTCGAGGCATCCGGATCGTCCTCGGGGATCACCGAGGCGAGCAGCGTGAACAGCACGACGGCGACGACGATGCCGAGCACCCACCCGATGAGGAAGCCGACGCTCGTGCCCTTCGCCTTCGGCGAGAGCAGCATCAGGATCGCGGCGATGATCGGGATCGGGCTGATCGCGATGCCCAGCGCGAGCGGCAGGATGTCGCCGATGATCGGGCCCATGGGTTCCCCTTCCGTGCGGCGGGTGCCGCGTCGTGTCAGCGTCGGTCGGCGTCGTGTCGGTTCGGACCCGCGGCGAGCGCGGCGAGCGCGGCCCGGTTGGTGTCGTAGACCTCGTGGTCGCCGAGCAGGCCGAGGTGCACGAGGCGGGCGCGGGCGTCGGGACGCACCCGGCTGAAGGCGAGCACGATGTCGCGTTCCGCCAGCCACTCCTGCAGGGCCTCGAAGCTCTCGGCCCCCGTGACGTCCACGTCGGTCACCGCCTCCATGTCGACGACGAGGTGGTGCACGGATGCCGCGGGCGCGGCCGTCACCGCACGCTTCACCGCGTCCCCGAACACCGAGCCGTTGGCGAAGAACAGGGGCGCGGCGAGGCGCACGACGATGACGCCCGGCGCGGTGACGCTGCCCTCGGGCGCCTCCTGGAGCAGCGACTCCGTGGGCTCGCCGCTCCCGGCGAGCACGTCGATGGCGGGGTTCGCCGCGCGCTTGGCGAGGTTCACGAGCGCGAGCACGAACGCGACGAGGATGCCGGGGATCGAGCCGATGAAGAGCGTCACGAGGAAGCAGGTGGCGCCGATGAGGAACTCGAAGCGGTCGGCCCGCCAGAGTGCCCGGAACTCGCGGATGCCGAGGAGCGGCACGATCGCGACCGCGACGATGGCGCCGATCGCCGGCGACGGGATGTCCTCGAGCAGGCCGGTGCCGAACACCAGGAGCAGCAGAGTGCCGAGCGCCGTCACGAGCGACGGGAGCTGCGTGCGCGAGCCGGCCTGGTCCATCGCGGCGGTGCGCGACGTGGACGATCCGACCGTGAACCCGCCGGTGGCGCCCGCGGCGATGTTGCCGAGGCCGAAGGCGAAGAGGTCGCGGTTCGGCCGGGTCGGGTAGTTGTGCTTCTCGCCGTAGGAGCGCGAGACGAGCAGGCCCTCAGCGGTGGTGACGAGGGTCAGTGCCATCGCCGACGGCACGAGCACGAACCACGTCGTCCAGTCGATCACTGGCCACGTCAGGGTGGGCGGTCCCGCCTCGACCGGTCCGAGCACGGCGACCCCGGCCTCATCGAGGTCGGCGACGACCACGCCGATGGTCGCGAGCACCAGCACGACGAGCGCCCACGGCACCGCGCGGGCGACCCGCCGGCCGACCAGGAGGATGGCGAGCGACACGGCCGAGATGAGCACCGACCACCAGTTCAGGGTGTCGAGGCCGGTGAACAGCCCGACGAGCTTGTCGACGAACTCGCCGCCCGAGTCGATCTTGACGCCGAGCATCTTCGCGACCTGGGCCACGAGGATGTCGAACGCGAGGCCCCCGACGAATCCGATGAGGATCGGCTTCGACAGGAAGTTCGCGAGGAATCCGAGCTTGAACACGGCCAGCAGCAGGAACAGGATGCCGCCGAGGATCGCCTGCGCGAGCGCCAGGGTGAGGTAGTCGGCGCTGCCGGCGACGGCCAGCCCGCCGATCGAGGAGGCGACGAGCGCGGCGGCCGCGGCATCCGGTGACGCCACCAGCTGCCGCGACGACACCGTCAGCGCGTAGACGACCGAGGGCACGACGAGCGCGTAGAGGCCGGCGGTCGGCGGCAGGCCGGCGATCTGCGCGTAGCCGATGTTCAGCGGGATCGCGATGGCGAGCAGCGTGATGCCCGCGAGGAGCTCGCGCACGAGGTTGTGGCGGGTCAGCCCTGCCAGCGGTCGTGGCATGGTGGCTGCATCGGGGCCGGGCATCTAGCGGGCGCTGGGGTCGGGGTCGCTCGGAGCAGGGGCGGGGGCAGGCGTGGACGCTGCCGCGGGCGCCCCGGGCGCCTCAGGCGACCCGGGCGGCACGATGCGGAACTCGGGCGCACGGGAGACCAGCAGCCACGCCGGGAGGATGACGACGCAGAGCACCGGCAGCAGCGTGATGTCGGTGGGGATGGCGACGCCGAGGAAGAGTGCCAGCCACCCGTCGCGGCCGATGACGAGGACGACGCCGACGACGCCGCAGGCGACGGCGAGGCCGAGCGGCATGCTCGGGATCAGCACGTGCCCAAGCAGGCCGAGGGCCACCCCGATGAACGCGGCGGGGAAGATGCGCCCGCCGCGGAACAGCGAGCTCGCCGCGACCAGCAGGGCGAGGATCTTGATGCCGGCGATCACGGCGAGCTGGGTGCCGTCGTAGTCGGCCTCGTTCTCGAGGAGCTCGCCCATCTGGGTGAGGCCCTTGAACATCGTGATGGGACCGCCGATGAGGCCGAGGATGCCGAGGAGGAACCCGCCCACGAGCGGGATGAGGATCGGATGCCGCAGGGCATGGAGCCCGCGCCAGAAGATCGGGAACGCCACGAGCGCGGCGAGGCTGATGACCACCGCCCCGCATGCGACGAGAGAACCGGTGAGCAGGTCGATCGCCTGCGGGCTGCCGTAGGGCGGCAGGTCGAACGACATCGGCGGCTGCCCGAGCAGGTGCATCGTGATGGCGCCGGCACCGGCGGCCGCGACGGGGAGGAACAGCCGATCCCACAGCGATCCGCCGCCCTTCGCCGCGGCGACGATCCCCGTGAAGAGCAGCGCCGCGGCCACGGGGGTGCCGAACAGGGCACCCACGGTTGCGGCCCCGGCGATCAGCACCCCGATCTGCGCGGGCACCCTCGGCAGGAACCGCGCGAACACGGCGACGATGATGGCGACGTTGATGGCGATGATGGGGTTCTCAGGCCCCAGGCTCACGCCGCCGGCGAGGCTCAGCACCGTCACCACGGCGAGGCCGGGGAGCACCCGCAGCTTCAGCGGCGGCGAAATCAGCTCGGTCGTCGCCGAGTCGGGACCGCCATGACCCGGGAGGTACCGGAGCCCGATGCCGACCGCGAGGCCCGTGAGGGTGAGGATCAGCACGATCCACCACCCGTTCGGGTCGACGCCGAGCGCATCGGGGAGGTTGGTCCACAGCACGTCGCTCAGCAGGTCGGCGAGCTTCTCGAGGGCCCAGAGGAGCAGCGCCGCGAACGCGCCGAGCACGATCGCGGGGATCGCGAGGACCAGCAGCTGGCGTGGAGAGGCTCCTCCGTCGGTCGGCGTACGCGCGAGGCTCATCGTGAGCTCCTCCTCGTGTGGTGCGGCGCATGGGCGGTCGACCGGAGTCCCGCCGCCCACGACTCCCCCGCGATGAGCGTAGCGCCGGGCGTCGGTGGACGACCCCTCGCGCCACGCGGTAGGTTCACCTCAGCAGCGCTCACTGGGGGGCGCTCGAGCACATCGAAAGGCTGCGAATGAATTTCTGGAACAGTTTCGGAGACGTCATCTGGTGGTTCCTGTGGGCGTTCGTCTTCATCGCCTACCTCATGGCGCTGTTCGCGATCATCGGCGACCTCTTCCGTGACCACACGCTGAACGGCTGGTGGAAGGCGGTGTGGGTGATCTTCCTGATCTTCGTGCCCTTCCTCACCGCACTGGTCTACCTGATCGCCCGCGGCAGGGGCATGGCGGAGCGTTCCCAGAAGGAGGCCAAGCAGTACCAGGCGGCCACCGACGCCTACATCCGCCAGACGGTCGCCACCGGCGCGAGCCCGTCCGACGAGATCGCCAAGGCCAAGGCCCTGCTCGATGCAGGCACGATCAGCCAGGCCGAGTACGACCAGTTGAAGGCCAAGGCGCTCGCCCACTCGGCGTAGTCGTCTAGCTCGAGACCGCAACGGGGTCGGATGCCGCGGCATCCGGCCCCGTCCGTGTGTCCGCACCCGTGATGGCGCCGCCGTGGGCCGCCAACGCGGCCTGCGAGCCGGGTGCCTGCATGCTGCCCGCACTCCGGAGGAACACGATGATCCAGCTGAAGATCAGCACACCGGCGACGAGTTCGACGGCCGTCAGGTTGTAGTAGCCCACGGCGAAGAAGATCGCGAGCAGCACGATCACGCCGACGAAGACGTACCCGAGCAGCACGAAGACCCTCGGCATCGCGGGCACCAGCCATCGCAGTCCCAGGACCAGCCCGGCGAAGATCACGGCCATGCCCGTGGCGACCGTGTTGTGCACCGCGAAGAACTCGTCGACCGGGAAGATGCCGACGCACGCGAGGAAGATGCCGATGAGGATGAGGCCCAGTCGGAGCAGGTTGCGACCTCGCACCTCCTGGCCCGTCCGGGTGGGCAGCGAGGCCGTGGCGTAGCGAGCGATGATCGTGACCATGGCGCCGGCCACGATGAGGGTGACGTTGAAGGCCAGTGCGGATGCCTCATCGCTCATGCCGAGGGCGCTGAGGTTCATCTTCCACCACTGGGGGTCGCTCGCGCTGAGCATGGCGGCGAGCGCGCCCACCACCAGGAACGTCGCGAGCACGAGCGAGAGCAGCATCGGCGTCAGGTGCACGGAGGAGAGGAATGACACGTAGGAGGTGACCGCGAACGCGACGCCGGCGAGGATGGCGCCGGCGAGCGGGAACACGACGGCGCCCACGAAGCTCCGTTCGAGCAGGTTGGCCAGGCCGATCCAGCCGAGCAGCGCAATGGCGCCGTGGGCGACGGCGAGCGCGGCGACGTCGAACCAGTGCAGGCGCGCGCCCGGCATGTTCAGTCCGGGCGACGGGTCGTGCAGGATCGCCGGGTGCCGGTGCCTGGCCATCAGGATCCGTCCGAGCACGAACGCGATGAGCGCCGTCAGCGCTCCGCCGATCCCGACGTACTCGCCGAGCGACCCCGGGCCCGAGATGGGGAGGTCGCGCCCCCAGAACACCACGAACGAGATCGCGCCGCCCACCACGAAGAAGGCCGCCCCGAGCAGGAGCGCGATCGACTCCAGCGACTCGGCACTGGCGGCCGGATGCCGCAGCACCCGGGAGATCGACGACGATTCGGCCACGAAGCACCCCGTTCGCTCGTGCGGCCGCCTGGGGGACGGCCGCGTCTGGCACCACACTGCCAGCCCGGGGGTCGCGTGTCCACGACGCCGGCGCGCGAGCCGTGGGTCGGAGCTCAGGAGTCGATCGGGTCGAGCACCTCGAGCATCGAGCCCTGCACGAATCCCGCCCATTCGTACGCGGCGCGGAGGTAGTCGTCACGGGTCTCGTCCGCGCCGTCCTCGCCCTCCTCGACGACACCGACCCGTTCGGCGAGGATGAGCCGGAGGTCGGTGAGGAACGTGAGCCAGCCCCACGCCTCGGACTGGTCGAGCTCGATCTGCACGACGGTGTCGTCGCCGTCCTCCACCGCGGTCGCGTCGCGCACCCGCTGCGCGGCCTGCCGCTTGCCGTCGACGAGGCTGTCGCGCGTGTAGCGGGCGAACTCGTGCGACGCGGCAGCGTCCTCGGGGTAGGCGTTCGGCAGGAGGCGCCCGAGCGCCGGGTCGTCGGCCTCGCCGAGGAGGAGCACGGAGTCGACCTGGTCGGCGAGCTCGGACAGCAGCATCGCCTCCTCGGCTTCGAGCACGATGCGCACGCCCTCGCCGCCGCTGCGCCCGGCGACGATCACGCCTCTGCCCTCGACACGGTCGCCTGCAGCCCGTAGGCGTGCATCGCCTGCGCGTGCCGCTCCATCGCCTCGCGGTTGCCCGTGGCCACCACCGCGCGACCCTCGGTGTGCACCTGGAGCATCAGCCGCTCGGCCTCGTCGCGGGGGTATCCGAAGTAGCTGCGGAACACGTAGCTCACGTAGGTCATGAGGTTCACCGGGTCGTCCCACACGATCGTGCGCCAGGGCACGTCGGCCACGACCACGGTCGCCGCATCGGCGGACGTGTCGGTGTCGAGCTGCTCGAGGGTCGCGGTCACCTCTCCAGCCTGACACGACGGCTCGCTCGGCGGAACCCGCGCGAGGCGGACGTTCCGCAGGGGCCGAGGCCGCCATCGGTTCCGTCGCCGCGTAGTGGACGAATCGAAGCGGGTCAAGCCCCCTTGACATTGTCGCCGAGACCCTCTGCTCGGAACGGCCCGCGGGTAGTGTCGGACGTGATGGAGAGCCCCCACTCCGCGCCCGGTTCGCCGGGGCCACACCACAGACCCCCGGCAGGAACCCCATGACCTTCACGGCCCCCCGCGCCCAGACCGATGCGCTCCGGCGGAACAACGTCACGGTCTCCGGAGACCCGAACGGGCGTCCCATCGTCTTCGTGCACGGCTTCGGCTGCAGCCAGGCGATGTGGCGGTCGGTGTCCCCGCTCTTCGAAGCCGACCACCGCGTCGTGCTCCTCGACCTGGTCGGCGCAGGCGGTTCCGACCGTGACGCCTACGATCCCGTGAAGTACGACTCGCTGCACGGCTATGCCGACGACGTCCTCGAGGTCCTCGACGCGCTCGACCTCCACGACGTGGTCTACGTCGGACACTCGGTCGCGGCCACCATCGGCGTCCTCGCCGAGACCACGGATGCCTCCCGGTTCGGTGCGCTCGTGCTCGTCGGCCCGTCGCCGCGGTACCTCGACGACGAGGACTACCGCGGCGGGTTCGCGCGGTCCGACATCGACGGGCTCCTCGACGCGCTCGACGCCAACTACCTCGGCTGGTCGGCGGACATGGCACCCGCCATCATGGGCAATCCCGAGCGGCCCGAGCTCGGTCGCCAGCTCACCGAGAGCTTCTGCGCGGTCGATCCCGAGATCGCCCGCCACTTCGCCCGCGTGACCTTCCTCTCGGACAACCGCCGCGACTTCAGCGCGGTGCGCACGCCCACGCTCGTGCTGCAGTGCTCCGACGACGTCATCGCCCCCGTCTCGGCCGGCCGATACGTGCACGAGCAGATCCCGGCGAGCCGGTTCGTGCAGCTCGCCGCGACCGGGCACTGCCCCAACCTGTCGGCGCCCGACGAGCTGGTGCGCGAGATCAGGTCGTTCCTGCCGTGACGATCTCCGACGCCGCGCCCCTCGACCGGGAGCGCGACGACAGCGACACGCGCATCGGCGCCCCCGCCGCCGCGCACCCCCGCGCCGACGACCCGTACCTGGACCTGTTCGAGGACGCGCCCTGCGGCTACCTCGAGACGACCCCCGATGGCACGATCACCCGCGTCAACCGCACCTTCGAACGATGGACCGGTCATGACCGGCGGGCCCTGCTGGGCACCGCCTTCGTCGACCTCCTCACCTCGCCCGGGCAGCTCTTCTACGAGACCCGGTACGCCATGGTGCTGAGCCTCGCGGGGGAGGTGCGGGAGGTGTCGCTCGCCGTCCGCTGCGCCGACGAGCACGAACTGCCCATCCTGGTCAACGCCGTGATGGTGAGGGGCGCCGACGGCGAGCCGCAGGCGATCCGCACGGCGGTCTTCGACGCGACCGAACGCCAGGACTACGAGCGCCAGCTGCTGCTCGCCCGACGCGATGCCGAGGCGTCCGAGGCGCGGGTCCGCGTGCTGCAGGACGCGTCGAGCGCCTTCGGCCTCGCCACGACCGCCCAGGAGCTCGCCGCCGCGCTGCTCGCGAGTGCCGGCTCGGCGCTCCGTGCCTCGAGTGCCGCCGTCCTGCTTTCCGACGGGTCGGGTCCGCTCGAACTCGTCGAGGGCGACGACGTCACCATGGCACTGCTGCCCGAGGGCCTCGAGGCGCTCGCCGAGCAGGCGATCGGCAGCGGCGAGATCATCACCGTCTCCAGCCTCTCCCAGGCCGCCGCCATCATGCCCGGGCTCGACGACGCCCTGCACCGGCATCGCCTCGCCGCCGTCAGCATCATCCCCCTCCGCACCGATGAGCGAGCAGCCGGGGTCGTCATCTCCCTCTTCGGACGAGATCGCACCTTCGATGCCGAGAGTCGCGAGATCCAGGCGGCGCTGGCGCGGCAGGCCGGCCAGGTGCTGCGCCGGGTGCGCCTGCAGGAGGAGCTCGCCCACCGCGCGCTGCACGACCAGCTCACGGGGCTCGCCAACCGCAAGCTGCTCGAGGAACGGCTCGACGCCGCCATCTCGGCGGCCACCCGCAACGGGCGGCCACTGTCGGTGGTCTTCGTCGACCTCGACGGCTTCAAGGCGATCAACGACACCCTCGGCCACCGGGTCGGCGACGACGTCCTCGTCGAGGTCGCGGCCAGGCTGCGGTCGGTGGCGCGGGCGGGCGACTCGGTCGCCCGGTACGGCGGCGACGAGTTCGTCATCATCTGCGAGGACGCGGCGGCACCGGCGAGCGCCACCGTCGCGGAGCGATTCCGCGAGGCGGTCGGGCGACCCCTCGACAGCGTGCCTCCGCGCTACGACATCGCCGCCAGCATCGGCGTCGCGGTCTGGGAGCCGGGCGAGCGCCCCGAGCCCACGCCCGACCTCCTGCTGCGCATCGCCGACGAGGCGATGTACGCCTCGAAGGATGCGGGCCGGGATCGCGTCACGATCGTGATGGCCGACGAGACGAGCACCACTGACACTGCACACGACCCCCGAGCGGAGGCTTCATGGGAACACTGAGATACGACTCCACCATCACCGCGGAGTTCGACGATCGCACGCTCACCCACCTGCAGGTGGTGATCTGGTCGAAGCTCCGCCGCGGCGAGCACTTCGCGTTCACCTTCGGTGACGAGGCGCCGCCGGCGAAGCGCACGTCGGTGTGGTGCAGCCCCACCGTGCCGATGGCCTTCCAGTTCGACGAGCCCGGTGATCCGTCCGAGCTCAACCCGCGGTGGCTGGAGGTGCTGACGAAGTCGGCGAACTCGGCCGGTGGGCTGCGGCCGGTGCCCGAGCCCGAGGCCGCCGCATGAACGGATGGCGCAGCACGACCACCAGTGCACGAGGAGGAATGCCATGGGCCAGTTGATCTACGGCGGAGCGCGCATCTCGGAGTTCGAGATCGAGGACCGCGTGCTCGCCCACCTGCAGTTCGTCGTGGCCACCAAGCTGCGACGCGGCGAGCAGTTCATGCTCACCTGGAATCATGGGGTCGAACGCGGCAGCGGGCGCAGCTCGATCTGGATCAGCGCGTACGTGCCCGTGCATTTCAAGTACAACGGCAACCGGCCGCCGAAGCTCAACCGGGCGTGGCTGGAGCTGATGATCGACGGCGCGAACAGCCCCGCCGGGCTGCATCCGATCCCCGAAGCGGCAGCCGGGGCCGGGGTGCCCGAATGAACGACGAGCGTCCGATGACCACACGAGAGAACGGAGGTGCGGTGTGAAGATCCACCGCCTGACAGTCGACGGCCGGGACTACTTCCTGCCCGAGCCCATCGATGCGCTGCGCGCCGAGATCCTGAAGGCGATCCAGGCGGGCGGCGGCTACGTGAACGTGCCGCCCCTGCGCGGCGGACCCGGCATCGACATCCTCTTCTCCCCGGGCATGCCGGTCACCTGGTCGCAGATCGACGTCGGCGGCGAGCCCGAAGAGGCCGTCAGCTCCGACGAGGACGAGGCCTACCAGGACCCGCCCTACGGCGCGCTCTGAGCGATTCGACCACCGGGCGGCACGCCCGGCCCCGGCACGCCCGGTGCGGTTGCGACCGCACCGGGCGCTGCCGTGCGTCCGCCGGGCACGCCCGGCGCCGTCGCGACCGCGAGGCGGGCTGAGATGCTCCGCTCGGGAGCCGGCCGACCGAACAGGTAACCCTGCGCCCGATCGAATCCGAGCTCCCGCACGGCCACGAACTGGGGCTCCGTCTCGACGCCCTCGGCCACCGCGCGCAGGCCGTGGTCGCGTGCGAACCCGACGAGTCGCGCCGCCACGCTCCGGTCGCCGGGCAGGAGCGTGATGACCGAGCGATCGACCTTGAGCTCGGTGATGGGGAGCGACCGCACGCGGAGCTCCGCCTCCTCCACCGTGCGCACGTCATCGACCGAGATGCCGATGCCGGCGGCGCGGATCCCCTCGAGGGTCTCGGCGGCCTCCTCGGGCACGGCCCTCGTCTCCGTGAGCTCGAGCGTCAGGAGCGTCGGGGGCATGCCCGTCGCGGCGAGGTGGTGGGCGACCCGCTCGGCGAACGTCCCCTCCGACAGCTGTGCGGCCGCCACGTTCACCGCGACCTCGATGCGCCGACCGGCGCGCACGAGCGCCGCGCCGTACCGGCAGGCCGTCTCGAGCATGGCGTCGCCGATGGCGATCATCGCCCCGGTCGCCTCCGCGAGTGGGATGAACTCCGCGGGCGGGATGACCCCGCGACTGGGGTGACGCCAGCGACTCAGCGCCTCGATGGCGACGAGGACGCCGTCGTGGAGGTCGACCTGCGGCTGGTACTGCGCGATGATCTCGCCGCGCTGCGCCGCGAGGCGCAATTCGCGTGCGAGGCGCTCGTCGTCTGCCATGGTGTTCCCTCCTCGGGCGTCCACGACGCCCGCGCCATTGTCACGCGCGATCGCGCATTCGACGAAACGGCAGACAACGAGCGCTCGGATGCGTATACTCCCGCTGCTCGGCCGGCGGCCGCGGCGGATACACGAGCGTCACGAGCACCACCGAGATGATCATGAGCAGGAACCAGGAGACGAGCTTCGACGGCGACACGAGCTGCCAGCCGTCGAGCTGGTCGGGGTAGAACCAGGCGCCGGCCCAGGTCGCGATGTTCTCGGCCAGCCAGATGAACAGGGCGACGAGGCCGAACGCGATGAGCAGCGGCATCCGGGGCCGTCGACGCCACACCCGGAAGTGCATGACGGTCGGCCACCAGACGACGACCACCGCCGCCAGCAGCGCCCATCGCAGGTCGATGACGTAGTGGTGCGTGAAGAAGTTCGCGTAGATCGCGGCGGCGACGACCACGGTGACCCATCGTCGCGGGTACCGCGTGAAGCCCAGGTCGAACAGGCGGTACACGCGCACCATGTAGGAGCCCACCGCGGCGTACATGAAGCCCGAGAACAACGGGACGCCCGCGATGCGGAGCACCCCGTCGCCGTCGTACGTCCACGACCCGACGTCGGTCTTGAACAACTCCATGACGGTGCCGGTCAGGTGGAACAGCACGACCACCCACAGCTCGCGCCCGCTCTCGAGCCGCGTCGCCACCATCACGACCTGGATGAGCACCGCGGCGATCGTCAGCGCGTCGTTCCGCGCGAGGGCCGCGTCGTCGGGATACCAGACCCGCGCGGCGACGATGACCGCGAGCAGGGACGCGCCGAAGATGCAAGCCCACGCCTGCTTCGCGCCGAACACGAGGAACTCGATGAGTCCGGCACGGACGCCGCGATCGGATGCGTCGGCGAGGAGGCGGTGCGCGGCTCGGTCGATCGCCCGTTCGACCGCCGTGCGGTCGGACTCGCGGGCGGCGCCGGCTGCGGTCATGCCGTGCGCTCCGAGGGGATCACGCCGACCACTCCGACGCCGCGCGCTCCGACGCCGTCACCGTGAACTTCGCGTTGCGGGCGACCTGGCGCGTGGGGCCCACGACGCGCTCGAGCAGCGGCCGGTAGCGCAGGTGCGAGTTCCAGACGCACCACAGCTCCCCGCCGGGCACGAGCACGCGGGCGGCGTCCGCGAAGAGGTGCGCCGCGATGCCCGTGTGCAGCGCCGCATCGGAGTGGAACGGCGGGTTCAGCACCACGAGGCGCTCGCTCGCATCGTGGATGCCCTCGAGTCCGTCGGCCTGGCGGACGTCGACGCGGTCGGCGAGGCCGTTCACCTCCGCCGTCTGCCGAGCGGATGCCGCGGCCGACGCCGATCGGTCGGTCGCCGTCACCCGCAGCACGGGGCGCGTGCGCGCGAGCCAGGCGGCCACCACCCCCGACCCGCACGCGAGGTCGACGGCGGTCGCGGCATCCGGCACCGCGTCGCCGAGGTGCTCGAGGAGGAACCGCGTTCCGATGTCGACGCCGGCGCCCGCGAAGACGCCGCCGTGTGCGACGAGCGTGACGCCCAAGTCGTCGTGCCGCTCGCCTCGGGGCCAGCCGAGCGCGGGTGGCTGACGGTGCGCGCGGGGCGCGCGCGCGATGAGCACCCTGGACTTCTGGCGCGCGAGCGACACGTCGACCCGCTCGAACCACGCCCCCAGCACCTCGTTCATCGAGAGCGACATGTGCTTCAGGCGGCCGCCGGCGACGACCACGACGTCGGATGCCGCGTGGCTCGCGATGAGGCCGGCGAGCTCGTCGAGCCGGTCGAGCGACCGCGGCAGGCGCAGGAGCACGAGCCGGGCGCCCGCGAGCAGCCCGGGCCCGAGCGGCATGGACCGCACCTCGCCGTCCAGGCCCGCCCGCGCGGCGTTGGCCGCGAGCGCGCGCTCGCCCGTCACGAGGTCCTGGTGCACCCGGATGCCGCGAGCACCGGCCGCGGCCGATCCGAGCGCCAGCGCGCCGTAGGCGTCGTCGAGCACGACGAGCACGCCATCGCCGAGGCCCCCGGCCAGTGCGGCCGACTCGTCGAGGATCAGCCGGTCCGCGGCATCCGACGCCTCGAGCCCGCGGCCCTCGACGTCGGGATGGCGTCGCAGCGCGCGCAGCTCGAATGGCATGCGTCAAGGGTATGACGCAGCCCAGGACGCGCGACGATCCGGGCCCGGATGCACCTCGCAGGTGCGTTTGCTACCCTCGACCCCGCATGCGGGAAACAGACCAGCGGCCTTCGGGGGAACGGCGCGCGGCTCGACACGGGGCCGCGGGCCGTCGTTCTGCTGCGCCCACGGCGTCCGGTCGCCCGGCTCGCTCGTCGCCTTCGACGGGTCCGCGCCCGACGTCCTCGGCGGGTCGGCGCTCGGCGCCCACGCCGGCCGCACCCGCCCGCCTCGCGCGCCGGCTCGCGCCGCTCGCGGCATCCGTCGCGGTGCTGGGGCTCGCCCTGACCTTCGCCCTGGCGCCCCAGCCCGCCGCGATCACGGCCCCCTCCGCGGCATCCGACACCCTCGGCGGCGACACGCAGACGTTCGACGTCGCCGCGGACATCGCGGCGCCGACGGTCTCGCACGAGTCATACGTCACGACGACGGGATCGCAGACGCTCATCGAGGGCGGCACGAACGTGGACTGGGCGAAGCTCGTGCTCATCGACGGGGACTGGCCGGTCACCGAGGAGAACATCACGTTCATGATGCGGTGGATGCGCCAGGAGAACGGCGCCGACAACTGGTGGAACCGCAACAACCCGCTGAACAACGGCCAGGGCTCAGGCGGCGGATCCGGCCTCGGCAGCTACCCGACCCTCATCGAGGCGGCGTTCTACGCGGCGCAGAACCTCCAGTCGGGCCGCTACCCCGCGGTGGACGCGGCACTCGCACGCGGCGACTCGGCGGATGCGACGGCGCAGGCCATCTGGGCGTCGGCGTGGGCCTCGAGCCACTACGGCTACGGCACCCACTGGAGCTCGCGCCCCTACGAGGTCATCGAGGCGCCGGCCTCAGCCTGGGGACGCTGAGCCGCGAGCCCGTGGGCGTCGCGCCTGGCGTCGAGCATGCGGCCGACTAGCCGCGCTCGAGCGGACGCCACACGACGACGGCGTTCTCGCGGCGCACCCGGGTACCGGCGCGCAGCGACACGATGTCGCCCGCCGAGCCGGCGGCGAAGACGCGCCGCCCGGGACGGTTGAGCAGCTCGTCGGCGAGCATGGCCTCGAGCTCGCGCACGCGGTCGCGCAGCACCGTCACCTCGTCCTCGAGGTCGAGCACGCGGCGGATGCCCTCGAGGCTCACGCCCTCGCTCGACAGCTGCGCGATCTCACGCAACTGCGCGACGTCGCGCATCGAGTAGCGGCGGGACTTGCCGGCGGTGCGGGTGGGCGACACGAGGCCCAGGCGGTCGTACTGCCGCAGCGTCTGCGGGTGCATGCCGGCCAGCTCCGCCGCGATCGAGATCACGAAGAGGGGGCTGGTCTCGTCCATGCTCGCGGCCATGGCCTAGCGCTGCGCCCGTGCCTTGGCGAGCAGCTCGTCGCGCGGGTTCTCGTCGGGCAGGAGCGCCGCGAACTCCTTGAGCTTCTCCTCGGCCTCCTTCGAGAGGTGCGACGGCACGGCCACCTGCACGACGGCGAGGAGGTCGCCCGTGCCCTTCGAGGTCTGCACCCCGCGGCCCTTGACGCGCAGCACCCGTCCGCTGGGCGTGCCGGGCGCCACCCGGAGCTTCACGGGCTCGCCCCCGAGCGTCGGCACCTGGATGGTGGCGCCGAGCGTCGCCTCGGTGAACGTCACGGGCACGTTGACGCGCAGGTTGAGGCCGTCGCGCTCGAACACGGGGTGCTTGCGCACGTGCACGGTGAGGATCAGGTCGCCGGGCTCCCCTCCGTCGGGCGAGGGGTGCCCCTTGCCGCGCAGCTTGATCTTCTGGCCGTCGGCCACGCCAGCCGGGATGCGCACCGTGATGGGCTTGCCGTCGGAGGTCTCGAGGGTGATCTGCTCGCCCTTGGTGGCGGTGATGAAGTCGAGCGTCGTCGATGCCGTGACGTCGCGACCGCGCGACGGGCCGCCGAAGCCGCGGTAGCCGCCGCTCGGCTGCCCGAACCGGCCGCCGCCGAAGAGGCCGCCGAGCAGGTCGTCGTAGTCGCCGCCGCCCTGCTGGAACGTGTACTGCTGCCGGCCGCCGCCCTGGCCGCCGAACATCGTGCCGAACACGTCCTCGAAGCCGCCCGCGCCACCGCCGCCGCCGGGCGCGGTGAACCGTGCGCCCGAGCCCATCGCCCGGATCGCGTCGTACTCCTTGCGCTGCTCGGGGTCGGAGAGCACCGAGTGCGCCTCGCTGATCTCCTTGAACCGCGCCTCGGACGCGGCGTCGCCCGGGTTCGAGTCGGGGTGGTACTTGCGTGCGAGCTTGCGGTAGGCCTTCTTGAGCTCCGCCTCGCTCACGTCCTTGGAGACGCCGAGCACCTTGTAGAAGTCCTTGTCGAACCAATCCTGACTGGCCACCGGCACCTCCCTTCCCTGAAGTCTGTCTGAAATCCGTGACGGCCGGTCCGCGACATCCGATGAGCGGATGCCGCGGGCCGGCCGAACTGCCTTACAGCGGCGTCTTCACGACCACCTTCGCGGCGCGCAGCAGCGTGCCGCCCAGCGTGTAGCCGGTCTCGACGACGTCGGCGACCGTGTCGACCTCGACCTCGTCGGACGGCTGCTGGAAGATCGCCTCGTGGCGCTGCGGGTCGAACGGCTCGCCCACCTCGCCGAACGGGGTGAGCCCGAGCTTCTCGACGGCGGCGCGCAGCTTCGCCGCGATCGTCGCGAACGGGGCGTCGCCCTCGAGGTCGCCGTGCTTCTCGGCCCGGTCGAGGTCGTCGAGCACCGGCAGCAGCACCGCGACGGCCGCGCCGACCGCGCGCTCGCGCTCGATCTCGCGATTCGCCTCGGTGCGCTTGCGGTAGTTCGCGTACTCGGCGGTGACCCGCTTGAGGTCGGCGAGGTGCTCGTCGGTCGGCTCCTGCACCTCGGCCTGGGCCGCGTTCAGGATGTCGTCGACGGTGAGCACGTCGTCGTCGTCGGCCGGCGCGGATGCTGCGGCAGCGTCTGCTGCGGCATCCGTCGCCTCACCGGCGGCCGGCTCACCCGCGTCGGGCTGACCGGCGTCGGGGGCCGGCTGGCGAACCTGACCCGTCTCGGGGTCGATCCGCCGCTTGTCGCGGATGACCGGCTCTTCGTGGTTCTGGTTCTCGTCCGACATGATTACTTCTTCTCGTCCTCGTCGTCGATGACCTCGGCATCGACCACGTCCTCGTCGGAGGACTGGTCGCCGGCGGCGCCGGACGCGTTCGCGTCCTCACCGGGGTTGCCCGCGGCATCCGCCGACTGCTGCTGCGACTGCGCGTAGATCGCCTCGCCGAGCTTGCCCTGCGACTGCGACAGCTTCTCGAACGCGGCCTTCACCGCGTCGTCGTCGTCGCCCGCGAGGGCCGACTTCAGGCCGTCGACGTCGCCCTGCACCTCGGACTTGACGTCGGCGGGCAGCTTGTCGTCGTTGTCCTTGATGAGCTTCTCGATCGAGTAGACGAGCTGCTCGGCCTGGTTGCGGGTCTCGGCCGACTCACGGCGCTTCTTGTCCTCTGCCGCGTGCTCCTCGGCGTCGCGCACCATGCGCTCCACGTCCTCCTTGGGCAGGGCCGAGCCGCCCGAGATGGTCATCGACTGCTCCTTGCCGGTGCCCTTGTCGCGGGCCGACACGTGCACGATGCCGTTGGCGTCGATGTCGAAGGTGACCTCGATCTGCGGGATGCCGCGGGGCGCCGGCGCGATGCCGGTGAGCTCGAACGTGCCCAGCGGCTTGTTGTCGCGGGTGAACTCGCGCTCGCCCTGGAAGACCTGGATCGCGACCGACGGCTGGTTGTCGTCGGCGGTCGTGAAGGTCTCGCTGCGCTTGGTCGGGATGGCCGTGTTGCGCTCGATGAGCTTGGTCATGATGCCACCCTTGGTCTCGATGCCGAGGCTCAGGGGGGTGACGTCGATGAGCAGCACGTCCTTGCGCTCGCCCTTGAGGACGCCCGCCTGCAGGGCCGCGCCCACGGCGACGACCTCGTCGGGGTTCACGCCCTTGTTGGGCTCCTTGCCGGTCTCCTGCTTCACGAGTTCGGAGACGGCGGGCATGCGGGTCGAGCCGCCGACGAGCACGACGTGCGCGATGTCGGCCAGCTTGATGCCGGCCTCGCGGATGACGTCCTCGAAGGGCTTCTTCGTGCGGTCGAGCAGGTCACTCGTCATGTTCTCGAACTGCGCGCGGGTGAGCGTCTCGTCGAGGTTCGCGGGGCCGTTCTCGGTGAGCGAGAGGTAGGGCAGCTGGATGCTGGTGCTCATCGAGGAGCTCAGCTCCTTCTTCGCCTGCTCGGCGGCCTCCTTGAGGCGCTGGAGGGCGATCTTGTCCTTCGAGACGTCGACGCCCGTCGAGTCCTTGAAGCGCTTGATCAGCCACTCGACGATGCGCTGGTCCCAGTCGTCGCCGCCGAGGCGGTTGTCACCGGCGGTCGCACGCACCTGGATGGTGGAGAAGTCGTCGTCCTTGCCCACCTCGAGGAGGGAGACGTCGAAGGTGCCGCCACCGAGGTCGAAGACGAGGATGAGCTCGTCCTCCTTGCCCTTGTCGAGGCCGTAGGCGAGGGCCGCGGCCGTGGGCTCGTTGATGATGCGCAGCACGTTGAGGCCCGCGATCTCGCCGGCCTCCTTCGTGGCCTGGCGCTCGGCGTCGTTGAAGTACGCCGGCACGGTGATGACCGCGTCTGTGACGGTGTCGCCGAGGTACTGCTCGGCGTCGCGCTTCAGCTTCTGCAGGATGCGCGCCGAGATCTCCTGCGGCGTGTACTTCTTGCCGTCGATCTCCTGGGTCCAGTCGGTGCCCATGTGGCGCTTGACCGACGCGATGGTGCGGTCGACGTTGGTGACGGCCTGGCGCTTGGCGGTCTCGCCGACGAGCACCTCGCCGTCCTTCGTGAAGGCGACCACCGACGGGGTGGTGCGGAAGCCCTCGGCGTTCGCGATGACGGTGGGCTCGCCACCCTCGAGGACGCTGACGACCGAGTTGGTGGTGCCGAGGTCGATGCCTACTGCTCGTGACATGTGTGTTTCTCCTTCTGCCGGGAGACGGCGCGAGCGGATGCCGCGTGCGCTCCGTGGCGGGTCGGCCCGGCCGTCCTGGCCCGCGACCGAAGTCCGTGTCGCCGGAACTTGAGTCCCGACGACTCAAGTGTTCCAGCGGCCATTCGACGTGTCAAGTCGACGCCGCAAAACTTGAGTACACAAGACTCAACTCTCAGCGGCCTGCCAGCATTCCGCCCCGGCGGATACCCGAGCCACATTCCGACTGCATCGGGGACCGCCCTGATGGACACGGGTCGCGGCGAACCGTAGGCTCCGGTCCATGATCCGACGCCCTGCCATCGGTGGCTCGCTCGTCGCCGTGCTCGCCATCATGCTCCTTGCCGGATGCGCACAGCCGGGCGACGTCGGCGAGACCCCGTCGCCGTCGCGGACGACGGCACCGTCCTCGACGTCGGAGCCGTCACCGGTCCCGTCTCCCGACGCCGCGCCCGCCGCGACCTGCGACACCCTCCTCACGGACGAGGCCTACCAGAAGCTCGCGGACGACGGCCTCGCCCCGACGGGGGTCGGCGTCGGGTACCCGCTCGTCGAGCGGATGACCGAGGCAGGAGCGCTCGCGTGCGCGTGGGGAAAGCCGCAGACCGACATCGCGCTCACCGTCGTGCAGCTGCCGCTCGGTTCGGCGGACGAGGCGGCGTGGCGGTCGACGCTCGCGGAGCTGGGCTACGTCGAGAGCGGCCAGCCGGTCGCCGGCTCCTTCACCGGTCCTGTCGATCCCGCAAGCGGCATCAGCTCGGTCGCGGTGCTCGCGGGCGGAACGCTCACGTTCGTCAGCGCGCCGACGTACGCGACGATGCTCGCCCCGCCCGCGTAGCCCGAAGCGGATACGTCCGCGGCTGTCGCCGTTCGACGCGTGGAGCGGCAGCCGAACGCGACTGCCAGACTGGACACGACCACGCTGCCCAGGGAGGACACGCCATGCCGGAACCCATCGAGGTCGGACTCGTCTCGTACACGCTCTCCGCCGAGGCCTACTCGCGCATCGGCGCGGACTTCGACACGGAGGCGGTGGACGACGCGATCCTCGCCCGGCTGAACGAGCTCGTGCCCACCGGCGTCGTGGTGCACCGCAACGGCAAGGCCTTCGCCGACCCCGACGTCGCCGCCATCGCGCGCGAGCTCGACTGGCAGCGCCTGCTCGGGCAGATCGACATCGACCAGATCCTCGCCGAGCACGGCCGCTGACCTCAGTCGGCCGTCGCCTCACCCAGGAGACGCGCCATCCCCAGCGGCACGCGATCGAGCGGCAGCACCTCGACGACGTCCGCGGCGAACCAGGCCTTGCGCCCGGCAGCAGTCCCGGCGAATCGATGGAGCTGCCCCTCGATCGGGCGCTCCCGCTGCGCGGGTTGCCGCTGGAACACCCGGAATCGCGCGAGATCGCGATGGACGGCGAGCACCTCCTCGATGACGGCGGGGCCCGCGGCGCGAATGAGCTCGTCCTCGAGGTCGAGCGAACAGGCGAAGAAGCCCTGGGCCTCGAGATCGCCCGACGACGCGGCATCCGGCCGGCCCGCCGACGCCAGCATGCGCCCGACCGTCGCGGCCTCGCCGATGTCGTACAACCCGAGGAGCCGGGGTGGCGTCGGCCGCCCGTCGAGCTCGGCGAGGTGGTGGCGCAGGTTGGTGACTCCGTGCATCGCGATCACCACGGCGCCGGCGGCCGTCAGGTCGAGGCCCAGCCGCCTCGCGAGGGCGAGCAGTGCACGACGATCGCTCTCCCCTTCCACGAGGACCACCGTCGACGCCTCAGCCCCGTCCATGGCGGGACCGCGTACCCCGGTATCGAGACCGCCGCGCGGTTCACGAGTCATCCGAGCATGGTCCCCTCCGCCGCCGCGGAGGCCTTCGGGTCGGGCAGCCGCCGCATGCGGAACGCGTTGAGCACGCCGAGCAGGCCCGCGAGGATCGGGACGAGCAGCGCCACCTGCAGGGAGATGATGCGGGAATCCGCGTTGATCGCGAGGATCTCCTCCTGCACCTCGGGCGTCTGGTCGACGAGCAGTTCCGCGAGCCCGGTGTTGGTCATGATCTCGGCATCCTCCTCGAGCACCGAGGAGACCTGCTGCTGCTCCTCCGTCGAGAGCACGGTGCTCGCGTCGGCGCTCGCCGTGAACGTGAAGGCCAGTGTGGCGAGCATGATCGCGCCGGCGAAGGCGAGCCCGAACGACAGGCCGAACGAGCCGGCCGCCGAGTTGACGCCCGCCGCCTCACTCACGCGCTCGTCGGAGATCGGCGAGAGCGTGTAGTTGTTCAGCTGCGAGACGAGCAGGCCGAGGCCGCAGCCCGAGATGATGAGCGGGATCGTGAGGTACCAGCCCGAGTCGGCGATGGGCACGAGCGGCACGAGGATCGCCAGGCCCGCCACGACGAGCACGAAGCCCCACAGGATGATGTTCGACGGACGCTGCTTGAGTCCACGCCCGGCGAGCAGCGCGACCGCGAACATGCTCAGCGAGAGCGGTGCGATGGAGAGTCCCGCCTGGAGCGCGTTGTACTCGAACACCATCTGCAGGTAGATCGGGAGCACGATCATCGTGCCGCCGAGCGTGATCTGCTGCAGCAGCTGACCGCTGGCCCCGGCGCGGAACATCTTCGACTCGAAGAGCGCGGGATCGAGGAGCGTGGGCTTGCCGCGGCGCTTGCGGCTGCGCAGCCAGAAGACGAGCAGCCCGAGGGCGAGCACGCCGATGCCGATGATGAGCCCGACGTAGCCGCCGCCCTCCTGCCAGACGAGGATGCCGGTCACGACGCCGCCCATGCCGACGATGGACAGCAGGGCGCCGACGAGGTCGATCGACCGATCGCCGTGGTACGGCACATCCTTCACCAGCCCGATGCCGGCCAGGACGACGGCGATGATGACGGCCTCGAGCGCGAAGCCGACGCGCCACGAGAGGAACGTCGTGATGAACCCGCCGAGCAGCGGCCCCACGGCGGCAGCGATGGCAGCGGATGCCCCGACGAGCGCGTACACCCGCTTCTGCTGGGCGCCCTCGAAGTTGCCGTGGATGAGCGACTGCATGGCCGGGAGCAGCAGCGAGGCGCCGATCCCGCCGATGATCGCCCAGAAGATGATGATCGCCGTGAGGTCCTGGGCGAACACCATCGCGATCGCGCCGATCGCATAGCCGAGCAGTCCGAGCACGTAGGCGAGCTTGCGGCCGATGAGATCGCCGGTCTTGCCGCCGATCAGGATGAATGCCGCCGAGACCAGCGCCTCGAGGGCGATCGCGCCCTGCACGCCGCTCACCGTGGTGTCGAGGTCGTGCACCACGGCCGAGATCGACACGTTCATCAGCGAGGTGTCGACGACCAGCACGAACATGGCCATCGCGAGGAGGATCGCGAGTCGTCCGTTGAACGGCGCCGTGGCGCCCTGCCCTGCGCTCATGGCTCACCCAACCACACTCGTGGTCGCCGCCGATAGAGGCGCGGGGGAGAAGCTCTGGACAGGCCCGCCGCGCGGGGCGTATGCTCGCGTCTTGGCCGCAGTCGCGGCATCCGCAGCACCGAGACGAAGGGAGAGTCCGATGAACGTCATTGTCGTCGCGCGCATCGCAGACACCCTTTCCTGTGAGGCCTCCCGCCCGTAGCCGCAAGGCCGGCACGTCGGTGGCCTCCGCAACCTCGGAGACACCGTGACCTTCCTCTCGTCGCTCGACGACACCACCTCGAGCACCCGTTCCGCCACGCCGTTCGGCGCGGCATCCGACTCCCTCGAATTCCAGGCCGCCGAGCCAGGCGAGGGACAGCGCTGGTCCACCTGGCCGGCGACCATCCCCACCGAGCGCGGCCCCGAGCCGCGCCCCGACTGGCTCGTGACCTCGGCCGCGGCGATCGACACCGAGCTCGGCGTCGTGAAGACCGGCAAGGAGGCGAACCTCGAGCTCATCGAGCGCGCGATCCCGGATGCCCCGGCCGACGTGCCGGGCAACCGCGTGCTGCTCGCCGCGAAGCGGTATCGCACGAGCGAGCACTCCGACTTCCACCGGTCGGCGATCTACACCGAGGGCCGTGGCCTGCGTCGCACCCGCGACGTGCGCGCGGTCGCCAAGGGCACCTCGTTCGGTCGAGCCGTGGCCCGCGTGCAGTGGGCCTACGCCGAGTTCGACGCGCTGACCCGGCTGACCGAGCTCGGGGCATCCGTGCCGTACCCGGTGCAGGTGCACGACACCGAGGTGCTCATGGAGTTCATCGGCGACGGCCGGGTCGCCGCGCCGCGACTCGCACAGGTGCGAGCGGATGCCCCGGAGCTCCGCGAGCTCTTCCACCAGGTGGTCGACTTCATGCGGCTCCTCGCCCGCGCCGGGCTCGCGCACGGCGACCTCTCGCCGTACAACCTGCTCGTGCACCACGGCCGCGTCGTCGCGATCGACCTGCCGCAGGTCGTCGACCTCGTCTCGAACCCGCAGGGCTTCGACCTGTTGCACCGCGACTGCGTCAACGTGTGCGACTGGTTCACCAGGCAGCGGCTCGAGTGCGACGCCGAGGAGCTGTTCAGTGAGCTCGTCGGCGAGGTGGGGTTCTAGGCGCGGGCGGCCGTCGGCCCCGGGTCCGCCGCGGCCGCCGCCTCCTGGAGCGACTGGGCCAGGTCGCGCCGCGAGCGGGCGCCGAGCTTGCGCAGTGCCTTCGACATATGGCTCTCGACGGTGCGCATCGAGAGGAACAGCTCGGTTGCGATCTCCTTGTTGGTCAGGCCGGCCGCGGCGAGCTCCACGACCTCGCGCTCGCGCTCGGAGAGCTCCACCCCGAGGGAGCGCCGCCCGCCCCGCCACCGGGACGGGATGGCGATCCCGTGCTCGCGCATCTCCCGTGAGACCCGTGAGAAGTCCCGACGGGCACCGAGCTCGCCGAAGATCGCGAGCGCCGATGCGAGCGGGGCCGACCCGCGGTCGTCACCACGCGAGAGGCGGAACGTGCCGAGGCGCTCGGCGATCCTGGCCTCCGCCACGCGCGCTCCGGCGTGCTGCACGATCGACAGTGCCTCGTCGAGCATCCGCTCGGCCTCGGCGGCGTCGCTTCCCTCCTCGCTCCCTTCGGCCGCGATCGCCCGGCAGACGAGGAGGGCGGCCTGCGCCGACGGGGCATCCGCCCCCGAGATCCCGGCAGCCAACTCGTCGACCAGCGGCCCGACGCCGGCCACCTCCCCGAGTGCCGCCCGTGCCTCGACGATGCACTGCACCGGCTCTCCCGCCCACGCCCACAGCCCCTTCGCCCGGATGAGGTCGAGCGCCAGGGTCGCCTGCTCGTGGGCCGCCACGGGATCGTCGACCACCAGCAGCAACTGCGCCAGCGTCGTCCGAGCGGCGACCAGCGGCCACACCACGCCGACCTCCGCGGCGTCGCGGATGACGCCCCGAAGCGCCCGAGCCGCCTCGACGGCACTGCCGGTGGAGGCGAGGAGTGCCGCCTGCAGCAGCCGCGCGTCGACCACCGCGCCCCCGAACTCGGTCGGCTCCGCGATGAACGCGTCCACGCGCTCGGCGATCGTCGCCCACCGTCCGGCGAAGAAGTCGGTCGCGAGCGACACCAGGTCGATCACGCCAGCCACCCTCACGTAGTCGGCGCGGGCCGCGACCTGCTTCGCCTCCGCGATCAGCGCGTCGGCGCGGTGGACGTGTCCGACGTGCAGCGCACCCTGCGCCCAGTTGAGGCAGGCGCGGGTGTGCTCGCGTGGATTCGATGCGAGCGCCGCGCCGTTCCGGTCCTCGTCGATCGCGCGCCAGGCACCGGGGTCGCCCTGCTCCAGCAGCAGGGAGGTACGGGCGATCCGCACGGCGAGGTCGACCGCGGCGTCCCCACTCAACCGCGCCGCCTCCTCGGCCTGCTCACCCCAGGCGGCATGCGCGTCGAGGTGCGCGCCCACGGCGATCTCGGGCACCGCCAGCACTGCGAGCGCCCTGGCCGCCAGGGCCGGCCGGTCCCGCAGGTCGGGCAGTGACATCCGGATCTGGTCGAAGCCGGCTCGGGCCAGCCCCTGCTGGCGCAGCATCCGTCCCAATGCGAAGCGCAACTCGCCACGCACCGCCGGCGCAAGCGAGCCGCCCTCCAACAGCCGGGTGAGGATGGGCACGGCCTCAGTGTGCGCGAGTCCGTCGACCGCCACGCGACCGAGCTTCCCGGCCAGCCTCACCCGGACGGCGAGCGGCACCCGACCGGACTCGACCACCTCGAGGAGGAACCGGGCGGCCGCCGAGTCGTCGCCGTTCGTGACGGCGAGATCCGCCGCCTGCTCGGCGTAGCGGACGAACTCGGTCGTGTTCCCCGCCCGCTTGCTGTGGTACGCCAGCCGCGCGCTGGGGGCAGGGCCGGGGCGTGCCGAGATCGCCGCCGTCGCCCGCTGATGAAGCCAGCGCCGACTCGTGGCCGGGAGGCTCTCGTACACGACCTGCTGGGCGAGTGCGTGCCGGAACTGCGGTCGATCATCCTCGTCCTGGAGCAGGCCGACGGCCTGGGCGCTCGCGATGGCGCCCACCACCTCGCGGGTGGAGCGCTCGGCGACGGCGGCGAGCAGTTCGACATCCACGCGACGGGACAGCACCGACGCCACGCCCACGATCTCGCGGGCCAACGGGTCGAGCACCGACAGCCGCTGCAGCACCACCTCGCGCAGCGCGGTCGGCACGGTGAGGCCGTCCAGCAGTTCGAGGCTCTCGGGCAGGCGCTCGAGCAGCGTGCGGAGCACCTCTTCGAGCACGAACGGGATGCCGCCCGTCTTCTCCCGCAGCTCCTCGGCGACGCGTGCCGACAGGTCGACTCCCAGCACCTGCCGTGCGAGCTCCCGCACCTCGGCGGTGTCGAGCGGCGCCGGCCTGAGCATGGTCGCCGGGCCGGCGGGGGCCCGGGCGAAGGCTTCGCCGATCGGCAGCGGCCCCGACTCCGCTCGGGCGGTCAGGAGCACCGCGAGGTTCGGCGGCTGGTGGAAGGCCAGGAATCGGAGCAGGTCGAAGGTGCCGCCGTCGGCCCAGTGCGCGTCCTCGATGACGAGCGCCACCGGCCCCAGGTGCTCCAGCAGTTCGGCCACGGCACGGAACACCTGGTGCCGAGCGGCACCAGGCTCGGCGACGGCGGGCGGCGGGGGTGGCAGGAGGTGCGCGAGCTCGGGCATGAGGGGGGCGAGCGCTCCGGTGAGCGCTCCCAGTGCCTCCGGCCTGATCGCCGGCGCGGCCTGTCGGAGCGCGTCGAGCACCGGGCCGAGTGGGAACGGTTCATGCAACTGCTCGCACTGGCCGATGAGCACGAGCATCCGGGACAGCGCCGGGTCGCCGGCCACCTCGCGCACCAGTCGGCTCTTGCCGATGCCCGCCTCACCTTCGACGATCGTGAGGGACGGGGTCGTGCTGAGCGCGGCGCGCAGGAGATCCAGGTCGCGGTCGCGGCCCACGAGCGCCGAGGCCGACGATGACGGCCGGGGAGGGGGGCGATGGTGGGCGCTGATCTCGGGCAACTCCCATCCGTGACACGGTGCGGGCCCGTGGTGCGAACCCGGTGCGCTGAGCAAAAGCCAGTGTAAAACACGGATGTTCCGACGGTGTTTCCCCGCATAGCGTCCCCACAGCGGACCCGCGTCGGCGGGCGGACTCGGAGGGCACCATGCGACACGCAGGTTGGACACGATCACGCGGGGGGCGGCGCTGGTTGGCGGCGCTCGCCGCCACGGCGCTGCTGGCGACCGGGGCACAGGCTGCGGTCGCCGCGCCTGACCCGGCCGGAGCCGCCCAGGCCGGGGCAGACGATGAGGCGCAGGTCGAGGTGACGGTACCCGGGGCGACGCCGGAGCCCGCGGAAGGGGCGGAGGCGAAGGCCGAGACGGAGCCCCAGACCTACATCGTGCAGCTGGCCCTCGACCCGGTCGCGTCGTACGACGGCGGTGTGCCCGGCCTGAACCGCACCCGGCCCGAACGAGGGAAGAAGCTCGACCCCCAGGCGTCGGAGGTCGCGGCGTACTCGGAGCACCTGCACGGCGCCCAGCGCGCAGCCCTGGCCAAGGTGAGCAAGGGCACGCCACAGCAGCAGTACGTCTACGCGTTCGACGGCTTCTCGGCCGAGCTGACTGCGGCCCAGGCTGCCGACCTGGCCGCGCAGCCGGAGGTCGTCGCGGTGACCCCCGACGAGCTCGTCGAGTCGACGACCTCGAACACGGCCTCGTTCCTCGGCCTCGATGCACCCGGCGGCATCTGGGAGCAGCTCGGTGGCCCCGAGGGCTCCACGAAGACGGCGGGTGCCGGGGAGGACATCGTCATCGGCGTGATCGACTCGGGCATCTGGCCAGACAGCCCGAGCTTCTCCGACCGGGTGGGCAATGCCGAGAAGGGCAAGCTGGCCTACAAGCCGCTGAAGTTCGCCGGTCGCTGCGACTCCGAGCAGACCGTCGGGGACGATTCATGGGATGCCGACCTCTGCAACAAGAAGCTGGTGGGGGCGCGCCACTTCAATGCCGCCTGGGGCGGCGACGCCGGCGTGGCCGCGGAGCTCCCGTGGGAGTTCCTGTCTCCCCGTGACTACAACGGGCACGGCACGCACACCGCGTCGACCGCGGCCGGCAACCACGACGTCGAGGTGACGGGGCCGGCCGCTCCGCTCGGTGCGATCACGGGCATCGCCCCGCGCGCCCGGGTCGCCGCCTACAAGGCGCTGTGGTCGGCCGAGGACGGCTCGACGGCGAACGGCTACAACTCGGACATCGTCGCCGCCATCGACCAGGCCGTCGCCGACGGGGTGGACGTCATCAACTTCTCCGTCTCGGGAACGGCGAGCGACCTGCTCGACCCCGCCGAGATCGCCTTCCTCAACGCGGCCGCGAGCGGCATCTTCGTCGCCGCGTCGGCAGGGAACGACGGCCCCACGGCGGGCACCGTCGCGCACCCGTCGCCGTGGGTCACCACGGTGGCTGCGGGAACACACAACCGGAGCCTCGTCGGATCGGTCACCCTGGGTGACGGCTCCGAGCACGCCGGCGCCTCGGCGGCCCCGACCGCCGTCGGACCCGCCCCCTTCATCGACTCGGCCCGCGCCGGGATCCGCGGCGCTGCCGATTACAAGGTCGAGCAGTGCTGGTCCGCGTCCGACAACGGCGGCACGCCCGTGCTCGACCCTGCGCTCGTCGCCGGCAAGATCGTCCTCTGCGACCGCGGCGAGAACCCGCGCGTCAACAAGAGCCGCGCGGTCGCGGAGGCCGGCGGCGTCGGAATGGTGCTCGTGAACACGGCGCCCGACAACGTCGTAGCCGACTTCCACGCGGTGCCGACGGTGCACGTGGCGGACACCGAGCGCGCCGCCCTCAAGGCCTACGCGGCCACGGCGGGCGCGACGGCGACGATCGCGGCGGGCGAGGTGAACCTCGACGCACCGGCACCCACCGTGGCGGCGTTCTCCTCGCGGGGGCCGAGCAGCGCCGCCGGCGGCGACCTGCTCAAGCCCGACCTCATCGCACCCGGCCAGGACATCCTCGCCGCGGTCGCCCCTCCCGGCCAGGCCGGCATGGAGTTCAACCTGATGAGCGGCACGTCGATGTCGGCACCGCATGTGGCGGGACTGGCGGCCCTGCTGGCCGACCGGCACCCCGACTGGTCGCCCATGATGATCAAGTCGGCGCTCATGACCACCGGCACCGACGTGCTCGACGCCGACCCGAACGATCCGACCACCCTCTACGGGCAGGGTGCGGGGCACGTCGCCCCGAACTCCGCCGTGGATCCCGGCCTGGTCTATGACAGCGGCCTGGAGGACTGGGTGGCCTTCCTGTGCGGGACGACGAACGGGGTCGAGCAGCAATCCTGCGACGACCTGGAGGCGGCGGGCCATTCGCTCGACGCGAGCGACCTGAACCTCGCGTCGATCGCGGTCGGCCGGGTGAACGGCACGGAGCAGACGGTGACGCGATCGGTGACCAACGTCGGCGATGCCGCGAGCACGTACACCGCCCAGGTGACGGGACTCGAGGGACTCGAGGTGACCGTGGAGCCCAGCACGCTGACGCTCCAACCCGGCGAGAGCGCCGAGTTCGCGCTGACCCTCACGGTTCCCGAGGGCACCCAGAGCGGCGCGCTCGCGGGACAGCTGACCTGGAGCGACGGCGATCACGACGTGCGCAGTCCCATCGTCGTGCGCGGCCTTCGCAACGGCGCCGAGACGTGGGAGGCACGCTTCGACGGGCCTGCGGGGCCGGCAGGCCGGCCCGACGACGAGGCGTTCGGATCGGCCGTGACCTCCGACGGTTCGCGCCTCATCGTCGCGGGGAACAGCTACCCCGCGGGCTTCGGCACCTTCCGACCCGACTTCATCACGGCCGCCTACGACCCCGAGTCGGGTGAGGAACTGTGGTCGACCACCTATGACGGCCCGGTCCAGGGCGGCGACGAACTGACCGGGTTCGGCCTGAGCCCCGACGGTTCGACGGTGTTCGTTGCCGGCAGCTCCGGCGGCGAGGGCACCGAGTCCGACTTCGTCACCATCGCCTACGACTCCACGACCGGGGAGCAGCGCTGGTTGCAGCGGTTCGACGAGCAGGGCGTGGGCGACTTCGTGGCCGGCCTGACGGTGAGTCCGACCGGTGACCTGGTCTTCATCACCGGCATGGCCACCCGGGAGCAGTCGACCGACTACGCGACCATCGCCTACGACGCCACGACGGGCGAGCAGGTGTGGATCTCGTACTTCGACGGTCCTGGCCAGGAGACCGAGGACCCTCGCGACATCGCCGTGAGCCCCGACGGCAGCACCGTCGTGGTCACCGGCCAGAGCGCGGGCGCCGAGGGATCGGGACTCACCAACTTCGGCACGGTGGCCTACGAGGCCGCCACCGGAGCGGAGCTGTGGTCCGCCCAGCACGACGGCCCCGCACACGGCATCGACCTCCCGACGGCCGTCGCCATCGCCGAGACCGGCACCGTGTTCGTCTCGGGGTCGAGCGGCGCCGAGAGCAACGACTGGGCGACCATCGCCTACGACGGCACGACCGGCGAGGAGCTCTGGACGACCCGCTACGACGGCGACGGCGCAGCGACGGACACCCCGCGTACGTCGGTCGTCTCGCCCGACGGAGCGACCCTCGTCGTCACGGGCAACTCAGACGGAGTCGGCACCGACTCCGACTACGCCACCGTGGCGTACGACACCGCCACGGGAGCGCAGTTGTGGGTCGCCCGGCACGCCGGCACGGCGAACGCGCTCGACATCGCGCAGTCGGCCACGGTGACCCCGGATGGCCGCCACGTGATCATCACCGGGTTCGTGGACAACGTCGAGTCGCGCCGAGACTACGAGACCATCGCCTACTCCCTTGCCACGGGTGAGCAGGTGTGGTCGGCTGACTACGACGCGGGCTCCGGCACGGATGCGGCGACCTCGATCACGAGCGACGTGACCGACGAGGGTCGGCTCCGCGTCTTCGTGAGCGGTTCGAGCGCGGTGCTGGAGGGCTTCGACGAGAGCGACTCCGACATGACCACGCTGTCGTACGTCGATCCGCTGCCGGCCGGGTAGTCGACGGGTCATCCCACCAGCGGCGTCGCCCATCCCGGGCGGCGCCGCTGCGGCATCCGCGCATCTCGATGAGCGTCGTCACCGAGTCGACGGCGGACACCGGGTCAAGGGGTTTCCGGATGCCGCGGCGCGGCCTAGTCTCGCGGCCGTGCGACTCGTGACGTGGAACGTGCTGTGGCGCTTCGGGCCCGACTGGCGGGCCCGCGAGGCCGGGATCCTGACGACGCTCGAGCAGCTGGAGCCCGATGTGATCGGCCTGCAGGAGTGCTGGGGCACCGACGAGACGTCGCAGGCGCACGTCGTCGCCGAGCACCTCGGACTCCACGCGGCCTTCGTGGCGCCGTCGCTGCCGCCGGTGCCCGATCCGCCCGAGCACCCCGACCAGGCGGGCGTGCTCATGGGCATCGGGCTCGTGAGCCGCTGGCCGATCCGCGACATCGGGAGCCACGAGCTCCCCGTCAGCCACCGCCAGGTCGCGCCGACGGCGCTCACGGCGCGCATCGATCACCCCGAGACCCCGTTCGAGGTGATCGTGGCGGCGACCGAATGGGAGCCCGACTTCGCGGACGACCACCTGGCGCAGACCCGGCGCCTCGCCGAGTTGCTCGCGGCGGCGGCGTCCGGCCTGCCACGCTTCCTCCTGGCCGACCTCAACTGCGACGCGAGCCAGCCCGAGTTCGTCCCGCTCGCCGCCGTCGCGGACGACACGTGGGAACTCGCCGGCGGCGACCCCGAGGCCGTGACGTTGAGCTCCGCGGTGCCCTTCGCGCCGCTCGAGGCGACGAAGGAGATCGACCGGCGCATCGACCACGTGCTGGTGCGGCGCGGCGCCGGTGCGGTGGCGGATGCCGCGTTCACGGTCGACGCACCGGTCGACGGGCGGTTCCCATCCGACCACTTCCCGGTCGTCGCGGATGTGCGGTTCCCCTGAGGGGTTCTCGAGCGTTACAGTGCAGCAGGATCAGCGCCGATCCACCGGGGATGCCGGGCCGCCCGAGGCTCGTCATCTTCCGTTCACTCGACCGAACGAGGCTTCCGTCATGACCCTTCCCCCCGAGCCGCCCGCCGGCACGACGCCGGCCGATCCCGGCACGCCCGTCCCCCCGGCGACCGCCGATTCCGGCGCGATCCGGGTGATGGGCCTGCAGCTGCAGGAGGGCCGGGTCATCCCGCGTCGTCAGGTGATCTCGTGGGCGCTCTGGGACTGGGCGACGCAGCCGTTCAACTCGGTCATCCTCACGTTCGTGTTCACGGCGCTGTACCTGACCAGCGACACATTCCTCGACCCGGCCGTCGCGGCGCTCGGCGAGGGCGACCCGGCGTACGAACGCGGGCTGGGCGAGCTCGCCAGCGCCCTCGGCTGGGCGATCACCATCTCGGGCGTGCTCATCGCGGTGCTCGCGCCGGTGCTCGGCCAGCGGGCGGATGTCGCGGGCCGTCGGAAGCTCTGGCTCGGCGGCGCCACCGCCGCCCTCGTCGCGTGCATGGTCGCGCTGTTCTTCGTGCAGGGCGCTCCGGCGTACTTCGTGCTCGGCATCTCGCTGATCGCCGCGGGCACGGTGTTCAGCGAGATCGCCGGAGTGAACTACAACGCGATGCTGGTGCAGGTGTCGACGCCGAAGACGGTCGGCAAGGTCTCGGGACTCGGCTGGGGACTCGGCTACGTCGGCGGCATCGTGGCGCTCGTGCTCGTCGTCGTCGCGACGACGTTCGACTGGTGGGGGATGCCGACCGACAACGGACTCGCCTACCGGGTGATCGCGCTCGGCTGCGCGGTGTGGACGCTGCTCTTCGCCTGGCCGGTGCTCGTGTACGTACCCGAGGCGCCGCCGGCGCCGCACCGCGAGCGGGTGTCGTTCTTCCGCAGCTATGTCGTGCTGGTGCACGACATCGCGGCGCTCTGGAAGGGCTCGCGCCCGACGTTCTGGTTCCTGCTCGCAAGCGCGGTCTTCCGCGACGGGCTCGCCGGCGTCTTCGCGTTCGGCGCGGTCATCGCGGCGGTCGCGTTCCACTTCTCGTCGAACGAGGTGCTGATCTTCGGCATCGCGGCGAACCTGCTCGCCGGTGTCTCCACGATCGTGGCCGGCCGCTTCGACGACCGCTTCGGGCCGCGTGCCGTCATCCTCACGGCACTCGGCGGCCTGATCGCCGCCGGGCTCCTCGTGTTCTTCCTCCATGACTCGGGCAAGCTCGTGTTCTGGGTCTTCGGCCTGGTGCTCACGCTCTTCGTCGGGCCGGCCCAGGCGGCCTCGCGGTCGTTCCTCGCCCGCGTCACTCCCGCCGGTCGGGAGAGCGAGATCTTCGGCCTCTACGCGACGACCGGACGTGCCGCGAGCTTCCTGTCGCCGCTGCTCTGGGCGACGTTCATCGCGGTGTTCGGCGCGACGTACTGGGGCATCCTCGGCATCGTCATCGTGATCGCGGCCGGGTTCGTGCTCATGCTGTACGTGAAGGTGCCGGCCGAGCGCGCGTGACCACGTCGACGACGAGGGCCGCGAGGAGCTCCGTGCGCGGCGCGATCCACCCGACGAGCGCGTGCTCGTCGGGTGCGTGGGGGCCGCCGCCGACCGCGCCGAGGCCGTCGAGGGTCGGCACGCCGAGCGCGCCGGTGAAATTGCCGTCAGATGCCCCGCCGACGGCGATGCCGACCGACTCGGGCTGCCCCAGCACATCGGCGAGCGCGCGCGCCCGCTCGAACAGGCCGTTCGTGGCCGAGCGTTCGAGCGGAGGGCGGTGCGGCCCACCGGTGACCGTGATACGGGCGCCGGACACGGGCGTGGTGAGCGCGCGGATCGCACGGTCGACGCGCTGCTGCTCGCCGACGGTTCGCGCACGCACGTCGACTTGGACGTGCGCCCGCGCGGGCACGGTGTTCGCCGTGGTCCCGCCCGCCAGGGTGGTGGGGGTGACGGTCGTGCCCGCGTCGGCGTCGGCGATGGCGTCGAGGGCGAGCACGATGCCGGCCAGCGCGATGCCCGCGTTGACGCCGCGCTCGGGCTCGAGCCCGGCGTGCGCCGCCCGTCCCTCGACCTCGATCCGGTAGTTGGATGTGCCCTTGCGCGCGACCTTCAGCTCGCCGCCGCCACCACCTGGCTCGAGCACGAGGGCGGCGTCGCACCGGGCGGCCTCGGCCTCGATGAGCGCGCGCGAGGTGGGGGATCCGACCTCCTCGTCGCCGGTGACGAGGAGGGTGACGGCGTCGAGCCCGATCTCGGCGCGCACGAGGTCGAGGGCGTGGATCGCCTGCACCAGCCCGACCTTCATGTCGAGCGTGCCCGGCCCGGTGATGACCCCGTCGGCGACGCGGAACGGCAGCTCGGCGAGGGTGCCGATCGGCCACACGGTGTCGTGGTGGCCGAGCACGAGCACCCGGGGATCGCGCCCCCGCAGCATCACGTGGTGCACCCCGTCGACGGAGACGACTTCGGGTGCCCGGCCCAGTCGTGCGGTCATGATGTCGGCCACGACCCCGGCGCTGTCGGCGACGGCGACGAGATCGTCGGAGGGTGATTCGGCGCGCACGAGTCGTGCGAGGTCGTCGAGCATGGCCTCGACGCGATCGGGAGTCACGCGCATGGAGTCGACGGCCTACGCCGTGCCGCGCAGCCGGTCGACGAGCTCGTCCATCGTGCGGCTCAGGATGCGCGGCATGTCGATCGCGTCGGGCTCGAGGAGCCACTGCACCTGCAGACCGTCCATCATGGCGATAAGGGCGGATGCCGCGTCGCTGAGCTCCTGCTCGTCGGTGTTGCCCGACACCTCCCCGAGCACGCCGGCGATCTTCGCGCGCAGGATGTGGAACCGCTCCTGGAAGTAGTCATGGGCCGGGTGCCCGTCGGTGACCGACTCGCCCGACAGCACGGAGTACGCCTGCACGACGCCGCGGCGATGCGTGTTCTCCTCGACGGTGTCGACGAGGTGCTGCAGGAACGCGGGGCCCTCGGTCTGCGCCCGGGCCGGCACGCCGGCGACCTCCTCGCCGTCGCGGTACTTCAGCATCGCGACGAGCAGGCCCTCCTTGCTGCCGAAGTGGTGCAGCACGCCCGCGTGGGTCATGCCGGCCTGCTCGGCCACCTCGACGAGGGCGCCCTTGTTGTAGCCGCGGGCTCCGAACACGTTCATGGCGGCCTTGAGCACGGCCTCGCGACGCTCGGTCGTGCGGGCCTGCGGCCGCTGCACGCGCTCGGCGGCGGGCCTGCCCCGCGGGTCGTCTCGGGCTGTGTCCACCACGGTGGTTCCTTCCTGTGCGGCTCGTCGTCGCGGCATCCGCAACGCTGCCGGATGCCTCGGCGAGCCCGCGAGTCGAGTGCAGCACCCGCGGCGCGGACCCGATACGGGCCCGCTCGCGACGTTACCGAACTGTGACGTTCTCGAACTTACTTACAAGTCAGTAAGTGTGCCAGCATGTCCCTCGTCACTCAACGACGAGACGTGAATGGAGTATAGGCGTGAGCTCAACGACGACCGCCGCCGGCGCCCTCGACTCCAACGAGTCCCTCGACTCCGACAAGTCCACGGCCGGCACCGAGACGATCGCCGATTCCCCGGCTCTCGATGCCATCGCGGTCGCCGCCACGCTCCCCCTCGACGAGAAGGTCGCGCTGCTCACCGGCGCCGCCACGTGGACCCTCCGGGCGATCCCCGAGATCGGGCTCCGCACGATGACCGTCTCCGACGGCCCCATCGGCGTGCGCGGCACCGGCGAAGACGGCCTGCCGTCGGCGCAGCTGCCCGCCCCGTCGGCCACCGCCGCGACCTGGGACGTCGACCTGCAGGCCCGCCTCGGCACGCTGATGGCCGCCGAGGCCCGGCGCAAGGCCGTCGACGTCGTACTCGCCCCCGTCGTGAACCTGCAGCGCAGCCCCGTCGGCGGGCGCCACTTCGAATGCCTCGCCGAGGACCCGTTCCTGACCGCGCGCCTCGCGGTCGCGTTCGTCGACGCCATCCAGGCGCAGGGCATCGCGGCCTGCGTCAAGCACTTCGTCGGCAACGAGACCGAGACCGACCGCACCGAGTACCTCAGCCGCATCGACGAGCGCACCCTGCGCGAGGTGTACCTGGCACCGTTCGAGGCGGTCGTCGAGGCGGGCGTGTGGACGATGATGGCCGCGTACAACGGCCTCGTCCTCCATGGGGTCGGACAGACCTCCACGGCGCACGGACCCCTGCTGAACGGCATCCTGAAGCAGGAATGGGGCTTCGACGGCGTCGTGATGAGCGACTGGCTCGCCACGAAGACCACCGTCGAGCCGGCCCTCGGCGGCCTCGATCTCGTCATGCCCGGCCCCGGCGGCCCCTGGGCCGACGGCCTCCTCGCCGCCGTCCGCGACGGACGCGTCCCCGAGGCCGCGATCGACGACAAGGTCGCCCGCATCGTGCGCCTCGCCGAGCGCGTCGGCGCCCTCAGCGGGCTCGCCGGCGAGACGCTCCCGTTCGACGCCACCGGCGCCACCGGCGATCCGGGCGACGACGAGGTGACCGCGTTCCTCACCGAGGCGGCCGCCCGCTCCACCGTCGTGCTCCGCAACGACGGCGGCCTGCTCCCCGTCTCGCCCGGCGCCGACGGACCCGCCCGCATCGCGCTCATCGGCCACAACGCCGTCACGCCCTTCACGCAGGGCGGGGGCAGCGCCTTCGTCACCGCACCCCACGTGAGCGACCCGCTCGACGCGATCCGCGCCGCGTTCCCCGCCGCGAAGGTCGAGCTGCACCGCGGCGGCGCCACCACGATGGGCGCACCCCTCACCCCCGCCGAGCTGCTGACGACCCCCGAGGGCGGGCGCGGCATCCGCATCGAGCACCTCGACGCGGCCGGCGCGGTCATCGGTTCCCAGCAGGTTCCGGATGCCGCGAGCCTCTGGTTCCCGATCGACGACGACCGCGTGGCATCCGTGCGGCTCATCACCGACGTCATGCTCGACCGCGCCGGACGCCACGTCATCGAGCTCGCACCCGTCGGCGCGCACCGCGTCGCGGTCGACGGCGTGCACCGGGCCGAGTCCGACACGCACGTCGGCGTCGAGGTCGTGCTGAACTCGAGCTACGCCAACCCGCCGACCGTCGAGACGGTGGTCGAGACCGCCGCCCCGCGCACCGTGCGCATCGAGGCCGACCTGCAGGTCATCGACGGCGAGTCCTATGGGCGGTTCGTGCGACTGCACTTCCGCTACCGCGCGCCGGGCCGGACGGTGGACGAGGAGCTCGACGAGGCCGTGGCGGCGGCCGCGGCATCCGACCTCGCGGTCGTCGTCGTGGGCACGAACCCCGAGACCGAGTCCGAGGGCTGGGACCGCCCGAACCTCGCGCTGCCCGCCCGCCAGAACGAGCTCGTGCGCCGCGTGGTCGCCGCCAACCCCCGCACCGTCGTGGTCGTGAACGCCGGCGCGCCCGTGCTGCTGCCGTGGCTCGACGAGGTCGCCGCGGTGCTCTGGTGGTGGCTGCCCGGCCAGGAGGCCGGCCGGTCGCTCGCGGCCGTGCTGAGCGGCGCCATCGAGCCGAGCGGGCGCCTGCCGTGGACGCTCCCCGCCGACGAGGCGGACGCGCCCGTGCCGAACGGCATCCCCGTCGACGGGTTCATCGACTACGCCGAAGGGGTCGACGTCGGCCACCGCGGCTGGGACCGCCTCGGCCGAACGCCCGCCCGCGAGTTCGGCTACGGACTCGGGTACGCCGAGTGGGAGTACCGCTCGCTCGATCTCGTCGACGCGGCATCCGGAACCGGCGAAGACGGCAGCACCGACCACCTCGCGCTCGCACGCGTGACCATCGCGAACGTCGCGGCCCGCGACGGCCGCGAGGTCGTGCAGCTCTACCTCTCGGCCGACGACGACGAGTCGCGCCCCGTGCGCTGGCTCGCCGGCTTCGCGGTCGTCGACGTCGCCGCGGGCGACACCGCCACCGTCGACATCCCGCTCGCACGCCGGTCGTTCGAGACCTGGTCGACGGATGCCGCCGGCTGGACGCTGCCCGTCGGCGCCTACCGCCTGCGCGCCGGGCGCAGCTCACGAGACCTCCGCCTCGAGACCACGCACACGATCTCGGGCTGAGCACCACAGAACCACGCACCAACCCACACACGAAATGCAAGGAGGCATGGAAATGCGAAAGAGCATCCTCGCCACAGGCGCCCTACTGGTCGCCGCCGGCTTGGCTTTCACCGGGTGCAGCGCAGGCAGCGGCGGGGACGGTGACACCGGTGGCAAGGTGCTCACCGTCGGCATGCCGAACGGCCCGCAGCAGCCCAACCACAACCCGCTCGCCACGGGCTCCGCGTCGCTGTCGCTCGGCTACGCGTACGCCGTGTACGAGTCGCTCATGCAGGTCAACGACATCGACCCGACGCAGGACCCCATCCCGTGGCTCGCCGAGTCGGTGGAGTGGAACGACGACTCGACCCAGGCGATCATCACCGCTCGCGACGGCGTGAAGTGGTCGGACGGCGAGGACTTCACCGCCGAGGACATCGCCTTCTCGATCCAGCTCCGCAAGGACAACCCCGAGCTGAACATCGACTTCCCCGACCAGTACGGCGACATCAGCGTCGACGGCAACCAGGTCACCGTCGACTTCACCACCGGCCAGTTCGTCAACCGGGCGAAGCTCTACAAGCTCCTCATCGTGCCCGAGCACCTCTGGGCCGACCAGGACGCCGTGAACTGGACCGACGACGAGATGATCGGCACCGGTCCCTACACGCTCAAGACGTTCACCCCGCAGGCCGTGACGCTCGTGCCGAACGAAGACTACTGGGGCGGCAAGCCCACGGTCGGCCAGCTGCGCTACGACGCGTTCAACGACAACGCCGGCCTCACCACGGCCCTCACGACCGGTGACGCGCAGTGGGGATGGACGTTCATCCCCGACTACGAGTCCACGTTCATCGCCAAGAACCCCGACCACTACGCGCAGGTCGCGGGCGGCGGCTTCGGCGTCGACGTGCTCTACCTCAACACCGAGACGAAGCCGTTCAACAACGTGGCGTTCCGGCAGGCGCTGAACATGGTCGTCGACCGCGGTGACATCTCCGAGACCGCCGGGTACGGCGTGTGGCCCGAGATCACGAGCGTGACCGGACTGCCGCAGCCCTCGGGCGACGCGTTCATCTCCGACGAGTACCAAGGCCAGGAGCTCTCGGTCGACGTCGACGGTGCGAAGAAGGTGCTGACGGATGCCGGGTACACCTACGAGGGCGAGAAGCTCATCGACCCCGACGGCGAGCCCGTGACCTTCACGCTCACGAACCCGAGCGGCTGGACCGACTACCTCGACGCGCTCGGCATCATCGCCGAGGGTGCGGAGTCGATCGGCGCCGAGGCCACCGTCGAGCCGATCGTGCAGGACACGTGGTTCAACGACACCATCCCGTTCGGCAACTTCCAGGCGTCGCTGCACTGGACCGATGGCGGCACCACCCCGTGGAACATGTACTCGAACATCATGGACGGCGCCTCCTACGTCCCGCTCGGTGAGACGGCCAACTGGAACTTCGGCCGCTACCAGAACGACGAGGTCACCCAGGCGCTCGCCACGTACAAGTCGGCGACGAGCGATGAGGACCGCCAGGCGGCCCTCGACGTCATCGAGCAGCGGTTCGTCGAGGACGTGCCCGGCATCATCATCTGGTCGCGTCCGGCCGTGGCGCAGTACTCCACGGTGAACTACACGGGCTTCCCGACGAGCGAGGACCCCTACGTGAACCCGCAGCCGACGGGTCCGCAGGCGGCGCTCATCCTGTCGAAGCTGAAGCCGACCGAGTAGTACGCTCCGAGCCGGTGCGGTGCATGCCTTCGCATCGCACCGCACCGGCTCCCCACCTCACGAGGATGTGACCATGACGCAATCCGAGCCTCCCGTGCTGCAGGCCGTCGGCCTGCAGAAGCACTTCAAGCTCCGCGGGTCGGGGCGGCGCGGCGGCGTGGTGCACGCCGTCGACGACGTGAACCTCGAGCTGCACCGCGGCCGCGTGCTCGCCCTCGTCGGCGAGTCGGGCTCGGGCAAGTCGACCATCGCCCGGCTGCTCGCGCAGCTCATGCCCACCACGGGCGGTCGCATCCTGCTCCACGGCACGGATGCCACGGCCCGCCGCCGCCCGGCGTTCCGCGCCTACGTCGGTCGCGTGCAGATGATCTTCCAGGACCCGTTCGGGTCGCTGAACCCCGTGCACACCGTGCGCTACACGCTCACGCGAAGCATCCGGATCCACCGCGGCCGCCTCCGCGGCGCCGCCCTCGAGGACGCCCTCGAGGAACTCCTCGACCGGGTGCAGCTCACGCCCTCGGAGCGGTATATCGACAAGTTCCCCCACGAGCTCTCGGGCGGCCAGCGCCAGCGCGTCGCCATCGCCAGAGCTCTCGCGGCCGACCCTGAGGTGCTGCTCGCCGACGAGCCGATCTCGATGCTCGACGTGTCGATCCGCCTCGGCATCCTGAACCTGCTGCAGGACCTGCGCGACCGCCTGCACCTCGCGATCCTCTACATCACCCACGACATCGCGTCGGCGCGCTACTTCGCCGATCGCACGATGGTGATGTACGCCGGGCGCATCGTCGAGAGCGGCGACTCCGAGTCCGTGACGCAGGACCCGAAGCATCCGTACACCCAGCTACTCGTGCGCTCGGCGCCCGATCCCGACGACCTCGAGGCGCGCGCCCGCGGCGCACGCGGCGAGGCCCCGAGCCTCGTGAATCCCCCGAGCGGATGCCGCTTCAACCCGCGCTGCCCGTTCGCCACGGACCTGTGCCGCACCGAGGTGCCGCCGCTCATGGCCGTCGGCGAGGGCCGTGAGGCCGCCTGCTGGGGCTATTCCGATCGCCCCGATCGCCCCCGCGTCGGATCCGTCGTCGAGGCGCTCGCGAAGGAGGACCGCGCATGAGGTTCTTCCTGCGTCGCTTCATGTTCTACGTGATCACGTTCTGGGCCGCGGTGACGATCAACTTCATCATCCCGAGGCTCCTGCCGGGCGACCCGGTGAGCGCGCTCATCGCGAAGAACCAGGGCCGCATCTCGCCCGACGCGACCGAGGCGCTGCGCGACCTCTTCGGCCTCGACGAAGGCGTGTCGATCTGGCAGCAGTACCTCGACTACTGGAACCTCATCCTGCACGGCGAGCTCGGCATCTCGTTCACCTACTTCCCGACGCCGGTCACCGAGGTCATCCAGCAGGCGCTGCCCTGGACGATCGGGCTGGTGGGCATCGCCACCATCATCAGCTTCACGATCGGCACGCTCGTCGGCACCGGCATCGGCTGGCGCCGCGGCACGTGGGCGGACTCGCTCCTGCCGATCTCGACGTTCTTCTCGTCGGTGCCGTACTTCTGGCTGGCCCTCATCGCCATCTCGCTGTTCTCCGTGACGCTGGGCTGGTTCCCCGCGAGCGGCAGCTACGACCGGTCGCTCGTGCCGACCTGGTCGTGGGAGTTCATCGGCTCGGTGATCTACTACGGCTTCCTGCCGGCGATGACGATCGTCATCTCGTCGATCGCCGGGTGGATCCTCGGCATGCGGAACATGATGGTCACCGTCTCCTCCGAGGACTACGTCACCGTCGCCCAGGCCAAGGGCCTGTCGGAGCGCGCCGTGATGTTCGGCTACGCCGCCCGCAACGCGGTGCTGCCGCAGGTGTCGAGCTTCGCGCTCTCGCTCGGGTTCATCGTGGGCGGCACCCTCGTCATGGAGATCGTCTTCTCCTACCAGGGCATCGGCTACTTCCTCTTCACCGCGGTCGCGGCGAAGGACTACCCGCTCATGCAGGGCATCTTCCTCGTCATCACGCTCGCGGTGCTCTTCGCGAACATCGTGGCGGACTTCGTCTACGGGGTGCTCGACCCGCGCACCCGACAGGAGGGCTGAGATGACGATCGACACCAGCATCGTCGAGGAGGGCGAAGAGCTCGCGCGCCCGTCGCAGGCGCCCGCCACGGGGGTGGTCTCGGCGGCGCCGCGGCGCTCGTCGCGCGGACCGCGCAAGTTCCTCTTCCTGCGCAACTCGAAGGCGATCGCCGGCATGGTGATCCTCGCGTTCTTCTTCCTCATCGCCATCATCGGCCCGTGGATCGCGCCCTATGACCCGAGCGCCCGCAGCGACGACATCCTGCAGCCGCCGTCGTGGGAGCACTGGTTCGGCACCACGCACCTCGGGCAGGACGTGTTCTCGCAGATCCTCGTCGGCACCCGCGGCGTCATCGTCGTCGGCTTCGTCGCCGGCATCGTCGCGACGACCATCGGCGTGATCGTCGGCGTCACGGCCGGGTACGTGGGCGGCCTGGGCGACGAGACCCTGTCCGTGCTCGCGAACGTGTTCCTCGTGATCCCGCAGCTGCCGCTCATCATCCTCATCGCCGGGCAGCTGCCGACCGTCGGCGGGGTGACCGTCGCCCTCGTGATCGCGATCACCGGCTGGGCGTGGGGCGCGAGGGTGCTGCGCGCCCAGACGCTCTCGTTGCGGCGACGCGACTTCGTCGAGGCGGCTCGCGCCAACGGCGAGCGCACGTGGCGCATCATCACGGCCGAGATCCTGCCCAACCTCACGGCGATCATCGCGGCGGGCTTCGTCGGCACGGTCGCCTTCGCGGTGCTCTCGCTCATCACGCTGTCGTTCATCGGCATCGGCAACACCGGCGAGTGGAACTGGGGCACCGTGCTCTACCAGGCGCAGTCGCAGCTCGCGCTCCAGCGCGGCGCCTGGTGGTGGTTCGTGCCCGCCGGACTCTGCATCGCACTGCTCGGGATGTCGCTGACGCTCATCAACTTCGGCATCGACGAGTTCGTCAACCCGCGCCTGCGCTCCACCGGCCTGAACGCGAAGTCGCTGCGCAAGCGCGGCATCCGACCCCGCATCGGCTTCACGCCGGTCGTCTACGAGGCGAAGGAGGACCGCGCATGACGCTCACGAATCCGCAGGGCCGGCCGCTCGGCAACCCGCTCGGCCGGCCACTCGGCCACCCGCAGTCGCTCACGCCCGTGAGCGACCCGGTGCTCGAGATCAAGAACCTCTCGGTCGACTACGGCTACGATGGCGACCCCGTGCACGTGCTGCGCCAGGTCTCGCTCACGCTCGGCCGCGGCGAGGTGCTCGGCCTCGCCGGCGAATCGGGCTGCGGCAAGTCCACGCTCGCCTACGCGGCGACGCGGCTGCTCCCCCCGCCTGGGCTCATCACCGGCGGCGAGGTGCTCTTCACCGACCGCGACGGCCGCCAGACCGACATCCTGCGGCTGAACGACACGCAGCTGCGCGCCTCGCGGTGGCAGGACCTCGCGATCGTGTTCCAGGGCGCGATGAACTCGCTCAACCCGGTGTTCCGCATCGGGCGGCAGATCGCCGACGGCATCCGCGCCCACCGCCCCGAGGTCTCGCAGAAGGAGGCGCTCGAGCGATCGGCCGAGCTCCTCGAGCTCGTGGGCATCTCGCCCGACCGCCTGCGGTCGTACCCGCACCAGCTGTCGGGCGGCATGCGCCAGCGCGTGATGATCGCGATGGCGCTCGCCCTCGACCCCCAGGTGCTCATCATGGACGAGCCCACCACCGCGCTCGACGTCGTGATGCAGCGGCAGATCGTGGAGCAGATCTCCGACCTGCGCGAGCGACTCGGCTTCTCGGTGATCTTCATCACCCACGACGTGTCGCTGCTCATCGAGATCGCCGACCGCATCGCCATCATGTACGCGGGCGAGATCGTCGAGGACGCGGCCGCGCTCGACGTGTACCAGCGGCCGCGGCATCCGTACTCGTCGGCCCTGCTGCACTCGTTCCCGCCGCTGCGCGGGCCTCGACGCGAGCTCACCGGCATCCCCGGCTCGCCGCCCGACCTGTCGAAGCTCGGCGGCGGATGCCCCTTCCGCGACCGTTGCGCATTCGCATTCGACGCCTGCTCGAAGGTGAACCCCGAGCTCGTGCACCCGAACGTGGAAGGCGATGACCCCCGGCGCTCGGTCGCGTGCCTGCGCCACGACCCGGCCGCGGTGCGCGCGGTCGGCGAGGAGCCGCTGCCGGTGCCCGCGGAGCTGTCGCTGCGCTGAGCGGCGGCGCGCCCTGCGGCGATTCAGGCGATCGGCGCCACGCCTCCGCGCACCGAACCACTTGCGTACGGAGCGGTCCGCGCGGGCGGAGGAGCATCACACGAGCGGAGGTAGGAAGCCCCGCACTGGTCCTTCGCGCGCGCGGAACTCCTCCGGCTGGGCAGCGGACTGGCGGTCCGGCAGCGCCGATCAGCCGCGGCGCCAGGCCTCCGCGAAGCGCGATAGCAGTCGCGCGAACTCGTCGCGCTCCGCCGGCGTGAAGTCGGCGAGCGCCTGCTCGATCGCGGTGCGACGGTGGTCGAGCACCGCCGACAGGGCGGTGCGGCCCGCCTCCGTGATCACGAGGATGCTGCGGCGCGCGTCGCCCGGGTCGACCTCGCGTCGCACGTGGCCGGCGTCGACGGCGGCCTGCACGAGCCGGCTGGCCCTGGGCTGGTCGACGCCGATCGCCGCCGCCAGGTCGCTCACCGAGTTCGGTCCATGGTTCGCCAGCACCATCAGGACGCGGATGGCGGCGTGACCGCCACGCCCGCCCGGGCCTCCCCAGCCGCCGTGGCGTCCTGGTCCGCCACCGCGTGGATCGCCATGATGGTGCGGCTCGTCGTGGTCGTGTTCGCCGCCGGGCCCGCCCACGCCGAAGGGTCCGCCTCGCCCGCCTCGCGAACCGGGGCCGCCCCATCCTCGCGGCCCCATGCCGCTCGGGCCGCCGCCGGGTCCGAACGGACCGCCAGGCCCGCGGTCGCGGAACACGGCCAGCGCGGCTTCGACCGCCGCGACGGGGTCGACCGGCCCGACGGCGCCGCCCGATCCGTCCGAGCGCCGCGAACCGTCCGAACCGCCCGAACGGTCCGAACCTGGGGGTTCGCCGAGTCCGTCTTGACGAGGCGGGGTCATACATGTCATCGTACATATACATGTCCATTGACATGCAACACGAGAATCGCGCAACGCGCGCCGGGCGCCAATCGAGCGCACCGGGAAAGGAACACCATGACCACCGATCAGATCAACCCAGACCAGCCCGACCAGCCCGACGAGTCCGGCCAGCCCGAGCAGTCCGAGCCCACCGGCCGCCCGTTCGGGTTCTGGCTCAAGCTCGTCGACCGTCGCCTCTCCGAGGAGATGGAGACCCTGTTCGCCGCCGACGGCATCACGCGCCGGGACTGGCGCATCCTCAACCTCCTCGCCGGTGAGGTCCGCGACGAGCGGCTCACCGAGCGGCTCAGCGCCAAGCCGCATGCACTTCACCGCCTGGTGGAGCGCGGCTGGATCGACGGCATGCCGCCCAAGGTCACCGACGCCGGCCGTGCGGCCCGCGTCCGGCTGGAGGACCAGGTCCGCGCGCTCCGCGAGCGGGTCGCCGGCGCGGTCCCGGCCGAGGACTTCGCGACGACGCTTCGCACGCTCGAGGCGGTCGCCCGCGAACTCGGCTGGGACGAGTCGCAGCCACTCCCCCGCGGACATCGCGGTGGACGCCGCGGGCACGCCGGGCACGGCGGACGCCGCCACGGCTTCGGCGGATGGCACGGCGCTCGCATGCACCATGGCTTCGGCGCCCCTGCCGGTGCCGAGGGCCCCGACGCCCACGCCGGTCACGAGAGCCACGAGGGTCACGGCGGGCGCTTCGAGCACCGCCCGGGCTTCGGCCCCGGATTCGGGCCGCGTCCCGGATTCGGCCCGCAGCCGAGCGTGCAGGACGTCCACGTCCACGTGCACCTGCACGAGGACCGGCGTCACAAGGGACACGGCCGACGTCATCACGACGGGCCGAACCCCGAGGCCTGAGCCCCGTCGGTCCGCACGCCGCCGCCCGGCCGCTGAGCCGGACTGAGGCACCGGAGCCGGGAGCACGCACCAGTGCTCCCGGCTTCGTCGTGTCGAGGCGGACGAGCGCTACGAGCCGGTCGCCCCGCGCGCGTTGTAGACGACCGCGTCCGACGCGCCGAAGGCACGGAACACCTCGAGCGCGTCGTCGTGACCCACCCCGACGGACACGCGGATGCCCCGTCGCTCGAACTCCCCCGACCAGTCCTCGGGCATCGGCCCCTCGTCGAACCCGGTGAGCTGTTCGACCTCGGCACCCTCGCCCGCGATGACGAGCGACCGCACGCCGGCCCACATGGTGGCGCCGTAGCACATCACGCACGGTCGCCAGTTGACGACGAGCTCGAGTTCCTCGCCGCCGGCGCCGAGATCCCACCGGCCCAGTCGACGCTGCGCGAGGCTCAGCGCCATCATCTCGGCGTGCACCCCGCTGAGGTTCTCCTGCAGCACCACGTTCACGCCCACCGAGACGAGGGCACCGGATGCCGCGTCGACGACGAGCGCGGCGAACGGGCCGCCGTTGCCCGCCCGCCAGTTGCGATCTGCGAGCCGATTGGCGAGCTGCACCCGCTGCTCGGGCGTGCGCAGCGGCGGCGCTGCGGCGAGCCCGGGCAGCTCCTCGACGAGCCACGGGGGCAGCGATGCGGTGAAGGTGGAGGCGTGCGGTGCGTCCATGCGCCCCATTCTGCCGTGCCCGGGTCTCCGGTGGGTTCGGTAATCTGTCGGCGGACGAACTACGCGACCGCGTACCCAGGACGAGCGAGAGGCCGGCGCTGGATCGTGACGACGACCCTCAAGGCCAAGCAGCGCCACCGGCGACGCCGGCGTGCGGTGGCCTACGTCGCGATCGCAGCGGGATGGGCCGCGTCGATCTGGGTCAGCCAGCTCATCGTGGCCCCGCCGTGGTTGCACGCGGTCGCGCTCTTCGTGCACCTCGCCTCCCTCATCGTCGGGTTCGGTGCAGTGCTGATGGTCGAGTGGTACGGCGTGCTGTGGATCACGGAGTGGCGATCGGTACGCGACCTGCGCCAAGTCGACCTCACGTTGAAGCTGCCGATCTGGGCAGGACTGATCGGCCTCCTCGCGAGCGGTGCTCTTCTCCATCCCGACCTCTCGTCGCCGGCGACGCTCGTCAAGCTGGCCGCCGTGCTCGTGCTCTCGCTGAACGGCGTCGCACTGACCCGGTGGACGATGTACTTCGCCCGCTTCCCGCGGAAGATGCGCTTCGCGGCGCTTCCCAAGCGGGCTCGTGCGCGGTTCATCGGGAGCGCTGTCGTCTCGCAGGTCGCCTGGTGGACTGCCGTCATCATCGGCATGGTCAACTCCACCTCCTGATCGCGGCCCCTCGCCGCAGAGGGATCAGTCGGCGGTCAGACCACGCACAGCTTCCTCACGGTGTTCACCCAAGGAGACCCTTGGGTCTGCTCAGGTCTCCGATATATGCTCGGCTTCGTCCCAACCCCCCATCAGAGGACACCACGTTGCCCACCCCTGCCGTTCGTCGCGCGACCGTATCGCCGCTTGCGGTCGGATCGTCGGTGATCGACGATGCCCCGTTCGCTCGCGATCCCGAGATCGGATGGACCGAGTGAGTGCCGGGGCCCCCGAGCCGCGCCGCGCGCAGCGCCGAGAGCGTGAGCAGCGCCGCCGCCGTTCACGCAGGCGGTGGATCGTCGTCGCAGGCGCGCTCGTCCTGGTGCTCGTCGCAGGCGGCACCGCCACGGCACTGATGCTCAACGGCCAAGGCCAGCCCGACGAGGCCGGCGGGGCAACCGAGACGCCCGTCGCGGCCGAGCCGGTCGTGTTCGCGGATGACGAGCCGGCTGCTGCGGCCGGCGCCGCGCCGTGCACGACCGTGACCGTGCTCTCCTCGCTCGAGAACTCCGAGATGGTCTCGCGGCTCGTCGACGGCTACAACGGCCAGCCGCGCGACGTCGACGGCAGGTGCGTGTCGATCGTCCCCACGAAGGACAAGTCCGGCATCGCCGCCGAGCATGCGTCCGCCAACTTCCAGAATCTTCCCGAGGACCAGCGCCCGACGGTGTGGATTCCCGACGCCAGCTCGTGGATCGGGATCGCCCGCAATACCGGCGGTGGCGCCAGCGTACCTGCGGAGAGCGCGAGCATCGGGTCCTCGGACATCGTGCTCGCGATGCCGAAGGCCCTCGCGACGGCAATCGGCTGGGATGCGGAGGCCCCCACGTGGGACGAGGTCTTCGCGGCATCAGAGGACGAGAACGCCTGGGCCGATCTCGGTCACCCCGAGTGGGGCACGTTCAAGCTCGGCAAGACCAGCCCGCTCATCGCCAGCTCCGGGGAGGCGGCGCTCCTCGCCTCCTACGGCTCGGCGGCGGGTTCGCTCGCCGACCTGACCGTCGACCAGATCGAGGATGCCGACATCACCGACGAGGTGCGGCAGCATGAGCTCTCGACGAGCCATTACATGGCGACCCCCGAGCACTTCCTCTGGCACGCGCGCCAGTCCGAGGACGCCGGGTCGGTGGCCGACTTCCTCTCCGCCGTCATCGTCGACGAGAAGTCGGTGTGGGACTACAACCGTGGCATCACCAGCCGCGACGGCGTCACGCGCGTGCAGAGCGATCCTCCCGAGGAGCAGCTCGTGCCGATCTACCCGAGCGACGGCTACTACGAGGCCGACAACCCGGCCGTCGTGATGAACGGCACGTGGGTCGACGAGGCCGAGAGCGCGGCAGGCCAGGACTTCCTGCGCTACACGGCGACCAGGCAGGGGCAGCAGATCGTCCGGGAGTCGGGATACCGCGACCTCAACGGCGCGCTCGATCCGCTCGTGGCGCAGGTCGGCACGCTCGCGACCGACCAGACCGGAGCGCTGCCCTTCCCGAGCGCACGCATCATCCGTGCATCGCACGAGGCGTTCCCCGAGGTGCGCAAGCGCGCCGAGGTGCTGTTCCTCGTCGACGTCTCCGGCTCGATGGAGGAGCCGATCGCCGGGGGCAAGACCAAGCTGGCCGCAGCGAAGGATGCGATCACCCAGGCGCTCGGCCACTTCACGCCGGGCGACAACGTCGGCCTCGCCGCCTTCTCCGCTGACGACGACGGCGCCATCACCCCAGGACTCGTGAGCCCCGTGGCCGACATCGGCACTGAGCGCGCGGGCTTCCTGAAGGCCCTTGGAGCCCTGAAGCCCGTCGAGTTCACGCCCCTCTACTCGGCCGTCGACACCTTCGTGCATGAGCGCTCGGAAGACTGGCACGCCGATCGCATCAACGCCATCGTGCTACTGAGCGACGGGAAGAACGAGACCCTGTATCCGACGATCTCCGCCGACCAGATGCTGGGCGGCCTCAAGGGCCACCACGATCACAACCCGGTGCTCGTCTTCACGCTCGCCTATGGCGCCGACGCCGACGTCGCGACGCTGCAGTCGATCTCCAGCGCGACCGGCGCCCACTACTACGACGCCACCGACCCGACCAAGGTCGGGGACGTGCTGGGCGACCTCGTCACGAGCTTCTGAGACCCGACCGCTTCAGTCCCGGCGCCGCGCATGGAGCACCAGGTGGTGCGGCGGAGTCCGTGAGAACGGCGAATGCCGCGCAGCCAGGGGCTGCGCGGCATCCGTCATCGTGGGCGAGTCGTCGGGGGACCTCAGGGGCCGACTCGCACCGTGACCGACTGAGCGGCGGTGTTGCCGCTCGCGTCGGTGGCCTCGTAGGTGAAGGTGTACTCCGCGCCGATGCGAGCGACGACCTGGAACTCGGTGTCGGAGACGACACGGACCTCGGCCTTGTGACCCGCGGCCTGCGCGTCCACCAGCTCGACCGTGACCGGGCCGCCCGAGTCATCCGTCGCCTGGACGTCGACCGTGACGGTGCGCCACTTGTTGTTCGGCGGGAAGATCCGATCGGGCGTCGCCGTGAGCACGAGCTCGGGAGCGGTCGTGTCGGGCGGCGTCAGGTCGAGGCCGATGAGCACGGGGTCGTGGTCACTGGACCGGAAGGGGTCGGGCGCGAACAGCGCGTCCTGGGCGGGCTTCTTGAACGTCATGTCGTAGTCGAGCAGGCTCGGCTCGTCGGAGTTGATGTTCCAGTGCTCCGCCTTGGTGACCTCATCGGCGATGCCGCTGCCGGCGAGCGCGTAGTCGAGGTAGCCCAGCTGGCCGTCGAAGACGTACGAGTAGGCGAACTCGCCCTGGTCGCGCAGGGTGAGGTCGGTGTAGCCCGCGCCCGTGATGACCTGGATCGGGTCCTCCTTGTCGTACGAGTTCAGGTCGCCGATGATCAGGTCGCGGCCCGGCTCGGCGCCGGTCGGTCCCGTGGCCAGCCAGTCGACGAGGGCTTCAGCCGCCGCCGTGCGGACGCCGTTGCAGTTGCCCTGCCCGTCGGGGTCGGTGGGGTCGCCGACCGCGTTGCAGTCGGAGCCCTTCGACTTCAGGTGATTGACGACGACGGTCACGTCGCCGCCGGTCTCGAGGTCGCGGTACGTCTGCGCGAGCGCCGGGCGGTTGAAGTCGTCGAGGAAGCGGGGGTCCACGCTCGTGTCCAGGATCGCGAATCCACCCACGGGCTCGACCTCGGCGGGCTTGTAGATGAAGGCCGTCGTGATCGCGTCGGTGCCCACCACGCCGGTGTCGATGGCGTCGTAGGTGCCGGCGCCCATCACCTCGTTGAGGGCGTCGACGAGGGTGTTCACCGCGGTGCCGCCGTTGTTCTCGATCTCGATGAGCCCCACGACATCGGCGTCGAGCTGCGAGATCGCACTGACGATCTTCGCCTCCTGCCGCTCGAACTCCTCGGCGGTGTTCGCGCCGCGATCGTCGAGCGTCGTGAAGTAGTTGAGCACGTTGAAGCTGGCCACCGTGGTGGTGCCACCCACTTCGGGCACCGCGGGGCGCGGGTTCACCGACGTGAAGTCGGCGCCCTCGGTGGGCTGCACGCCCCACGTGTCGAAGCGGTAGTCGAGCACGCCCGTGGCATTGGCGACGAGGTCGCCACCGCGGAACGTGTTCGCGAGCGTGAAGACCTCACCGTTCGGGTGGATGGCGGGGTCGGGGTTCTCCTGGCTGCGGCCGTCGTCGAGGGTGATCGTGTCGCGGGCGTTGGCCTCGGCGAGCGCGATCGCCTCGGGCGAGCCGGCGTCGTAGACGGCGGTCGGCTGCATGTGGCGCTCGGTGCCGAGCGTGACCGTGCCGAAGCGCCCGAACTCGAAGTACTCCTCGATCTTCAGCGACTGCGGGAGCGTGACCCGCATGCCCTCGAGGGCCTCGTAGCCGGCGGGGTCGGCGGGGAGCGTGATCTGGGTGGCCGGGGGCAGCTCGCCGCCGGTGGCGCAGATCGCGGCGCCCGTGGCCGTGACCTCGGTCATGCCGAAGAACTCGCTGACCTTGCCCACGACGTGGACCTGGTCGCCGAGGGCGACGTCGAGGCCGCCGGATGCGAAGACGAAGATGCCGTCGGAGGTCGCGGCGTTGCCGTCTCCCGCGTCCTGCAGGTAGTACCCGTCGAATCCGCCGGTCTGGAAGTCGCCGACGACGGTGCCCTCGAGCTCGACCGTCGAGCCGACCGCGGGAGAGACATCCGTGGCGCCCTGAACCGACCCGATCGTCACGGTCGGCGCCTCGCAGTTCGCACCGCCGGGGGGCTCGGGGTCGTTGCCGGTCGAGTTCGCCGCACCCGGCGTGTTCAGCGCCTCGCCCTCGATGAGGGTGCCGGTGTTGCCCGGGATGCCGGCCTTGTCGAAGTCGTTTCGCACCCAGTCGGCCGACGTGTCGGTGTCGGCGCCGTCGGGGATGCGGGAGGCGCCGCCGGGCGCGAATGCGAGCCCGTCGTAGGCGACCCCGAGGGTGACGCCACCGTAGGTACGGTCGCCGGCGCCGCCGTCGTTGACCGCGACGGCGTCGACGAGGGTGACGCCGTCGGGCAGTTCGAGCGTGCCGTCGTCGTTCGCGTCGAGGTCGTTGCCGAGCGCTCCGGCGAAGCCCTGCACGAGCAGGAGCGAGACGGTGCCGTTCTCGAGTGCGTTGGCCGGGAGCGTGGCCAGCGCCCGCCCGTCGGCGTCGGGTGCGCCGAACGAGATGACCTCGTCCACCGTGCCCGGTGCGGTGGGCGCGCCGGCCGCGAAGTCGCCCTCGATCTCGAGGACCCGAAGACCACTGAGGTCGGTGCCGGGCTCGGCGAGGAGCTCGACGTACTCGACGTCGTCGCCGGCGGTGCTCGCCGAGAACTCGTTGATGACCGGGGCCGCGGGCTCCACGTCGCCGCAGTCGGTCGTGTGCGATCCGAGCCCGTCGAACGTGTCGACGGGGAATCCGGCCCACTGCGTGGCGGGGTCGAACGCGTCGGTCGTGTTCGTGTCGCCGACGCAGACGGATGCGAGGCGGCGCAACGTGTTGTCCTGGGTGGAGGCCTGGTCGGAGCCCCACTCGGTGCCCGGGTCGGAGCCGACCTGGCCGAACGAGTCGACGACCGCGTCGCCGTGTCGGAGCACGAGGGCGTCGTCGCCGTTGAACCAGTTGCCGGAGACGGTCTGGTCGGAGAACGCGAGCAGCGGCGCGCCCGCCAGCGCGTTGACGACGACGTGCACATCGCCCGCGGCGACGGTGCCCGTGAGCGGCACCGAGAGCGTCGACGTGGCGCTGCCGTTGAAGTACATGGCCACCGAGTAGGTCGAGAGGTCGACCGCGGCATCCGTCGGATTCGCGATCTCGAACGCCTTGTTGTTGGAGCTGCCCTCGACGACCTCGCTGATGAGCAGGTCGGTCGCGGGTTCCGCCGCGAGCGCTGGAGTCGCGGACACCCCGACCGCCAGCAACGATGCTGCGGCGACGGTGACGGCGACGCGTCGGACGGAGTGGATCATGGGAACTCCCTGCCTCACGGAAACGGAGCCCTCCCGGCCCCCGAACGGGGTCAGACTACGGGAGCGTTCCGACGCCGGGGAAGGCCCGAGCGCGTGAAGAGTCGGTGAACCGCCCACATGTGCAGGATGCCGCGACATCCGCGCTCACATGAGCAGCGGGCTTGGCCCGCCGACGCCCGACGCCGCCCCGCGGCATCCACTCGGCTCGATCTACCGGCGTTGCTGCTCCGACCCCGACAGCCGCTGCGCGATGTAGATCGGGATGATCGACACAACCACGAGCACGACGGCGATCACCGACACCACCGGCGCCTGGTTCGGCCGGAACATGTTGTTCAGGATGAAGATGGGCAGCGTCGTGACGCCCGAGCCCGCGGTGAACGTCGTGACGATGATCTCGTCGAACGAGAGCGCGAACGCGAGCAGCCCGCCCGCGAGCAGCGCCGACCGCAGCTGCGGGAACGTGACCAGCCGGAACGTGGTCCACACCCCGGCGCCCAGGTCGGCCGAGGCCTCCTCGAGGTTCGTGCCCTGTCGGCGCAGGCGCGCGATCACGTTGTTGAAGACCGTGACGATGCAGAACGTGGCGTGGGCGATCACGACCGTCCAGATCGAGAGCGGCACTCCCATGATCGTGCGGAAGAAGTTGTTCAGCGCGATACCGGTGATGATGCCGGGCAGCGCGATCGGCAGGATGATCAACAGGCTGATCGCGTCGCGGCCGAAGAACGAGAACCGCTGCAGCGCGATCGAGATGAGCGTGCCGAGCACGAGCGAGATGATCGTGGCGACCACGGCGATCTGCACGCTCGTGGCCACCGCCTCCATGGCGCCGGCGCTCTGGAACGCGCGGCCCCACCACTCGAGCGTGAACCCGGGCGGCGGCCAGGTCAGCGAGGTCGACGTCGAGAACGAGTTCACGAGCACCACGAACAGCGGCACGTACACGATGAGCAGGATCAGCCCCGTCACGACGCCGAGTGTCGTGCGGGAGAGTCGGGAGAGTCGCATCCGTCGCCCCTAGAGGTTGTCGAGGGCGCCGGTGCGACGCACGAGGAAGAGGTAGCCGAAGATGATCACGATCGGGATGAGCGCGATCGCCGACGCGAGCGGCAGGTTGTTCGCCGCGCCCACGTTCGTGTAGACGAGGTTGCCGAGCATCTGGTTCGCGCCCCCCACGATGTTCACCGTGATGTAGTCGCCGAGCGACAGCGAGAAGCTGAAGATGGTGCCCGCGATGATGGCGGGCAGCACCAGTGGGAAGACCACCAGGCGGATGGTCGGCCAGGTGCGGCCGCCGAGATCCGCGGATGCCTCGAGCAGCGAGTCGGGCACGCGCTCCAGTCCCGCATAGATGGGGAGGATCACGTACGGCAGCCAGAGGTACGACAGCGTGATGATCGTCGCCGGCAGGCCGTAGCCCGGCGTGTGCCCGCCGAACGGCGCCACCAGCCACTCGAGGATGCCGTCCTGCGACAGCACCGAGCGCCAGGCGTACGCCTTGACGAGGTACGACGCCCACAGCGGCGTGAGCACCGCGATCACGAGGATGCGCTGCATCCGGGGCGACGCGACCTTCGCCATGAAGAACGCGATCGGCAGCGCGAGGAGCACGTCGATCAGGGTCACGGCGAGCGCCACGCCGAGGGTGCGCAGGGTCACGGTCTGGTACAGGGACCCCGTGACGACCGTGATGATGTTGTCGAGCGTCCAGGTCTGGCTGATCTCGCCGGTGAAGCTGTCGACCGACCAGAACGCGGTGACGAGCAGCAGGACGAGCGCCACGATGTAGACGATGCCGAGCCAGAACAGCGGCGCGCTGAGCAGCAGGGCCAGCCGCGTGCGCGGGTGGGTGCTGAGGAACACGGATGCCGCGCGCGCCGGCGTGCGGCGGGGCTGCGGCACCGCGTCGCGCGCCGGGCCGGGCGCGTTCGCCGGGGCGCCGGGCGGAGCGGGAGCGTGCGTCGTCATGCGTGGTCCTTCATCTCGAACGGGGATCCTGCGGGCCGAGGCGCCGGAGGGAGTGGCGGCCTCGACCCGCAGGGGGTGGAGCAGCTCGTCGGGCCGAGCGCTCCGTCGTCAGGGCCGGGTCAGCCCTTGATCTCCTGCCACGCCTGCGTCCACGCGGCGTAGTCGGTGCACTTCACGTCGGTGCGTCCGTCGAGGCACTTCTCGATCGGCGTCGACCAGTACCAGATCTGCGACGCGTAGTCGGCGTCGCCAGCGTGGTACGCCTCGCAGTCCTCGCGGTACTCGCACGCCTCATCGCTCGAGGGCGCCTCGCCGAAGTACGACGTGGCCGCCGCGTTCGCCTCGGGGCTCGCGATGTAGTCGAGCCACGCGTAGGCGCAGTTCGGATTCTTCGCCTTCGACGAGATCATCCACGTGTCCGACCAACCGGTGGTGCCCTCGTCGGGGAGCACGACCTCGGTGGGGGCACCCGATGCGGCGAGTCCGTTCTGCGTGACCTGCCACGTCGTGCCGACGACCGAGTCGCCGGTCTCGAAGGCCTGGGTCTGCTTGAGGTAGTCCGACCAGTACTCGCCGATGCTGGCGCGCTGCTCCTTCAGGAGGTCGACGGCCGCGGCGAGCTGCTCCTCGTCGAGGGAGTAGGGGTTCTCGATGCCGAGCTCGGGGTTGTGCGCCATGAGGTACACCGCGGCATCCGCGATGTAGATCGGGGAGTCGTAGGCCGTGACCTTGCCCGCGTTCTCGCTCGCCTTGTCGAACACGACGTCCCACGAGGTGGGGGCGGTCGGGAAGACCTCCGTGTTGTACATGAGGAGGTTCGCTCCGTAGCCGTGCGGCACGCCGTAGGGGACCCCGTCGACCGAGTTCCACGACTGGTCCTTGAGGAAGTCGTAGACGTTGGCGTAGTTCGGGATGAGGTCGGTGTTCACCGGCGCGACGTCGCCCGCGGCGACGAGGCGGAGCGACGCGTCGCCCGACGCCGACACCACGTCGTAGTCGCCCGTCTTCATGAGGCTCAGCGCCTCGTCGGAGGTGCCGAAGGTCTTCGCCGTGACCTTGCAGCCGGTGTCCTCCTCGAAGGGGGTGACCCAGTCGACGGCCGGGTCGTTCGAGCCGTCCTCGACGTAGCCGGGCCACGCGAGCAGCGAGACCTGGCCCTCCATGTCGCCGAGCTCGGTGGCGGCCTCGCCGCCTCCGGAGCCGCCCGCCTGGGTGGTGCCGCATGCCGAGAGCAACGCGACCGATGCGATCGCGAGCCCGACGGTGGCGCCGCGGCGGGCCGTGCGCGGAATCCGCTTCATGGTTCTCTCCTCTTCTTCGGGTGATGCCGTGTGGTGGTGGTGGTGGTGCTGGTCGGTGGTGATGCCGTGTGGCGGTGGTCTGGTCGGTGCCGGTCGGGCGGATGCCGCGGCCGGGCGGATGCCTCAGCCGGAGATGCCCGGCAGCACCTCGGTGCCGAGGTGCACGACGTCGTCGGCGTGCCACGAGACCACGACGCGATCGCCGCGCTCGTCGTCGTGGATGCGATCGCGGTCGTTCTGCTCGAGCACGGTCACGCGCGTGCCGTCGTCGAGGTCGACGACGAGGCGCACGCCGCTGCCGAGGTAGATCGCCTCCACGACCGTGCCCGGCAGGTTCACGACGCCCTCCCCGGCAAGCCCGTCGCGGGTGACGGTCATCTTCTCGGGGCGCACCGAGTGGTGGCCCTCCCGCCCGAGCAGGTCGCGCGAGCGGTCGGCGTCGAACAGGTTGGAGGTGCCGACGAAGTCGGCGACGAACCGCGAGCTGGGCCGCTCGTAGAGCTCGGCGGGAGTGCCGAGCTGCTCGATGCGACCGTCGTTGAAGACCGCGATGCGGTCGGAGAGGGTGAGCGCCTCCTCCTGGTCGTGCGTCACGAAGATGAACGTGATGCCGAGGTCGCGCTGGATTTCCTTGAGCTCGACTTGCATCTGCTCGCGGAGCTTCAGGTCGAGGGCGCCGAGCGGCTCGTCGAGCAGGAGCACCTTCGGCTGCACGACCGTGGCCCGGGCGAGGGCGATGCGCTGCCGCTGGCCGCCCGAGAGCTGCGAGGGCTTGCGAGCCGCCATCTGCTCGAGCCGCACCGAGGCCAGTGCCCGCATGGCGCGGTCGTTGCGCTCCCTGCGGCCGAGTCCGCGCACGCGCAGCCCGTAGGCCACGTTGTCGAGCACGCTCATGTGCGGGAACAGCGCGTAGTCCTGGAACACCGTGTTGACGTCGCGGTCGAACGGGGCGCGCTTGGTGACGTCCTGGCCGAAGAGCTCGATGGTGCCGGCGGTCGGCTGCTCGAAGCCGGCGATGAGACGCAGCACCGTCGTCTTGCCCGACCCCGACGGGCCCAGCATGGAGAAGAACTCGCCGGCGCCGATCTCGAGGTCGACGTGGTCGACGGCGGTGACGGCGCCGAACTCCTTCGTGAGCCCGGTCAGCCGAATGGCCGGCTGCTGGTCGGTCATGACGTCTCCTTCGATGTGCGTGATTCAAATCATATGGATCCAGATGCTTTCCGCCAGACCCGCGTGTTACGGTCGTGTCACAGTTCCGACGACGGGCCGGAACGCCGTCGTGACGCATGCCGGGAGGTCGGATGCCGCAGGCCACGGGCCGCGCCGACGCCACGCGCGCGGTCGTCTTCTCACCGCTCGACGGCGCGGGCCGCGCGGAGCTCGTCGAGCAGCGCCTCACCGACGCGATCGTCGCGGGCGTGCTCCGCGACGGCGAGCGCCTGCCGAGCGAATCCGAGCTCGCACGCAGCCTCGGCGTGGCCGTCGTCACCGCCCGCGAGGCGCTCGTCGCGCTGCGCGACAAGGGCCTCGTGCAGACCCGGCGCGGACGCGACGGCGGCAGCTTCATCACCCACGACCGGGATGCGGCGATGCGCATGATCGACGAGCGCGTGCGCTCGCTCAGCCGCATCGAGTTGCGCGACCTGTCGCTCCACTACGCCGCGATCGCGGGCATGGCCGCCGAGGTCGCGGCCGACCGCGCGAGCGAGGACGACCTCGCCAGCCTCGTCGAGGTCGACGCCCGCGCCGACCTGACCACCCCGGGCGGCGCGCGGCGCGCGGTCGGACGATTCCAGCTCGAGATCGCGGCGGTCAGCCAGTCCCCGCGGCTGGTGCACGAGGAGCTGCGCCTGCAGGCCGAGGCCGGGCCCTTGCTCTGGCTGTGCCTGAGGGAGCAGGATTCTCGTGACCGCAGTCGCACCGCTCGCCTCGAGGTCATCCAGGCGATCCGCACCGTGCAACCCGAACGTGCACGACGCGCGACCACCGAGCACATCGCCTCGGCCGTCGAGTGGCTCATCGACGAGAAGGTGCGCCTCGAGCAGGCGAGCCCGTCCCACGCCGAGACGCCGGCGGCCGAGGCATCCGCGGTCGCAGCACCCGCGGTCGCATCATCGGAAGGAGCGAGGCCATGAGCGTCACCGTCGACGTCGCCGCCGAGCACATCGCACGGCGCATCGCCTCCACGATCGACCCCGTCTTCGCCATGATCGACGGGTGGCGCGACGTGCTCGAGCGAGAGCTGTCGGGCCCGCTGGCCGGCGCCCTCACCGGCTCCACCGAGCCCACCGCCGAGACCCTCGACCCGATCGTGGCCGCCCTCGTGAGCACCGAGCTCGAGCGCGACGGCACCCTCATCACGGGCGCTGGGTTCGTCGCCGCGCCGGGCTTCCTCGCGGACGCGCCCTGGCATCTGGCGTGGTGGCTGAGCGGCTCGAACACCTTCGGCGCCGGCCCCGACCCGAAGCTCCGCCGCCTCGAGGCGGTGAGCGACCCCGACTCCGAGCAGTTCCGCGATTACACGACCCTCGAGTGGTGGCGCGTCCCCGCTCGCACGGGCAGCCGGCACCTCACCGGTCCCTACGTCGACTACCTGTGCACCGACGACTACACCGTGACCATCACGACGCCAGTGCGCGTCGACGGCGAGATGGTCGGACTCATCGGCACCGACCTGTACGTCGCCCGCCTCGAGCAGGTGCTGCTCCCGGTCATCCGCGAGTCGGGGCATCCGTGCACCCTCGTGAACGCGTCGGGCCGCATCGTCGCCTCGACCGACGCCAGGCGCGCGACCGGCGCCCTGCTGCGACTGGAGGGACTCCCCGAGGCGCTCACCCCGCTGCGTGACGCGGTCGCCGTGACGGATGCCGCGAGCCTGCCGGGCGGCGAAGCCGTGCTGCCGTGCGGCGACACGTCGCTGGCCCTCGTGCTCGAGGCCTGAGATCCCGGGCCCGGTCCGGCCGGGCAGGTTGCGCCGCGCTGGTCAGGCGAGGTCGTCGCCCTCGGTCAGCGCGCGGATCGCCCCGGGCTCGGCCCCCGCGGCCAGCAGCCGATCGGTGAGCGCACGCCGGGCACGGAGGTAGGGCTCCCGGGATCCCGAGAGCACCGACCGCGCGTTCGCACCGTCGAGCAGTGCGGTCGCCTCGAACGCCAGCTGCGCGGCATCCGCGTGGCCGTCGAGCTCGCCGGCATCGATCGCATAGCCGATCGCGACCTCGAGGTAGCTGCCCCAGCTGTCGAAGGCCTGCGCGACCGCATCGTGCACGGGCCCCGTCTTCGCGTCGAGGTCGGCGGCGGCGGCCGCGAAGAAGCACCCGCCGGGGAAGACGCGGTCGCGGGAGTAGGCGATCCACAGGTCGAGGAGCAGGGCGATGCGACGGATGCCGCGTGGCTCGACCCGCGCCGGTTCGAGCACGGCCTCGCGGAACCGCTGGGTGGCGGCCTCCACCGTCGCGAGCTGGAGGCGCTCCTTCGTGCCGAACAGCGTGGCGACGCCGCTCTTGCTCACGTCGGCGGCCGCGGCGAGGCGCCCGATCGAGAGGCCGTCGAGTCCGTCGATGGACGCGAGGTCGGCGGCGCGCTCGAGCACGATGCGTCGCGAAGCGTCGCCGCGCACCCGCCGGCCGTCGATATCGTTCATGGGCTTCAGTTTACGCACGATCGTTCGTATAGTGTAAGTACGATCGTTCGTACTCATTCATCGGATGCCGCACCGGGCACCATTCTGGAGGCCGACATGCACCCCGCCACCACCGCACTCGTCGCCGCCGTGCGTGCGGCCGATCGCGTCTCTCCCGCCCTCGCCGGGCGACTCGCGCTGCCCCTGTTCCGACGGGTCGGGCCGCCGCTGCCCGTGCGGCCGACCGACCGGGCCGTGCACGAGCACGCCGATCGCGGCACGATCTCCGTGCGCGGCCGCTCGATCACGACGTATTCGTGGGGGCACGGGCCCGAGACCGTGCTGGTCGTGCACGGCTGGCGCGGCCGCGCCTCGCAGTTCGGCCCGATCGTGCGCGAGCTTCGCGCCGCCGGCTACCGGGTGGTCGGCTTCGACGCGCCCGCCAACGGCGACTCCGACGGACGCCGCACCGACATCCGCGACTACCTGGGTGCCATCGACGAGCTCCAGCACCGTCACGGCATGTTCCGCACGGTGATCGGGCACTCGTTCGGCGCGCTCGCGGCGCTCACCGCCGTGCACGAGGGCACTGCTGCCGGGGGCGTGGTGGCGATCGCCGGCATGGCCGACGCGCGCTTCCTCGTCGACTCGTTCGCCGCGCGGGTCGGCGTCGGCCCCGCGACCGCAGGCGTGCTGGCCGGGCGGTTCGCCCGTCGGGTGCTGCCCGACGTGCCCGACGTCTACGCCAGGTTCGACGCGGTGCGGCATCCGCTGCCCGCCGGAGTGCCGCTGCTGCTCGTGCACGATCGCACCGACCGCGAGGTGCCCGTCGCCGAGTCGGAGCGCCTGCACGCCGCGCACGGCGAGCACTCACGCCTCGTGGTCACCGAGGGCGCGGGACACTCCATGGTGCTCGGCGCCGACGCGACGCTCGACGCGGTCACCGCGTTCACGGTGGGCGGCCTGTCCGCGTTCGACCGGCTGCGCGCCGAGGGCGTGCCGGCCGCCTCCGCCTGACGCGCCGGGCGCCGCGGGAGGAGATCGGCCACACCGGAGGTCGTCACGCCGCACGGGTACCTCCCCCTGCGCGGATCCCTCCCGTGGCGGAGGCGCCGCCCCCATCCACCCCGCACGGCAGCTCGGCGCCGCCCGTGCACCCCTGCACGCGCCGGTGGTTCAGGCGATCGTCCGGGATTCAGGCGGTTTCCGCCCGAATCGGCCTGAGCGGCGGCCGTTTGCCTGAGGGGCGCTCGCGCACCCCGCTCGAACCGACTCCCGCGGGAGGAGATCCGCGCCGCGGGAGGTCGCCACGTCGCGCGGGCACCTCCGCTCGTGCGGATCTACTCCGTGGGGCATGCGGCCCCGACGCCACCAGGCGCGGCGAGCACGCCCGGCCCAGCCACGCGACGGCGAGACCCCCGGCACCAGCGCGGCCCGGTCACGCGACGTCGCCGGGGTGCGGCGGGCCGCCCCGATTTGCGACGATGGGGGCATGGCCGCTCGCACCCCTGCCCTCGTGGGCATCTCGCACGGCACCTCGTCCGACGAAGGCCGCCGTGCGGTGCGCGGGCTGCACGACGCGGTCGCCGCGGCGGTGGTGCAGCGGCATCCGGATGCCCCGCCGAGCGTGCGGCTCGGACACGTCGACGTCGAACAGCCCGACGTCGCCGCCACGCTCGCCTCGCTCGAGCCCGACGAGCCCGCGGTCGTCGTGCCGCTGCTGCTGTCGGCCGGGTACCACGTGTACGTCGACCTCACCGAGGCGGTCGACCACCAGAACGAGCAGGGCGGGCGGACGGTCGTGCTCGCCGGCGCCCTCGGCCCCGACGACCGGCTCGCGACGGTGCTGCTGCGGCGGCTCGAAGAAGCGGGACTCCGCGACGACGACCGGATCGTGCTCGCCGTCGCCGGGTCGAGCGACCGGCGTGCGGTCGTCGACTGCCTCGACATGGCGAAGCGGCTCGCCGCGGCATCCGGACGCGCGGTCACGGCGGGGTTCCTCTCGGCCGCCCAGCCGCGCCTGCCCGAGGCGGTCGCGATGGCCCGAGCGGATGCCGCCGCCGACGGCGCCCGGGTCGTGGTCGCGAACTACCTGCTCGCCCCCGGCTACTTCGACGACCTCGCCCGCGCGGCCGGCGCCGACGTGACCGCACGCCCGCTGCTCGTGGAGGACGAACCCGCACCCGCCGAGCTCGTGGAGATCGTGCTCGACCGCCACGCCGCGGCGTCCGCCCGCCTGGCCTGATCGGCGACCCGCGCACCCGCGCACCCGCGCCACGCGGCATCCGTCGCCCTCTACCGTCCACCGACGCCCTGCAACCGCCTGTGTCGAAACACGACGTCGTGTGACGCAATGCGACACGGCATGACCGGGCATGACACGCGCCCTGTCGGATGCCGCCGACCTCGCCTAGCTTCGACCGGACACCCCACCTGAAGCGCACTGCCCCAGGTGTGCTGCGCCGGACGAGGAGAGGAGACGCCGATGACCACACCGACGACGACGGATGCCGCGCCCGCCCGCTCGGACGCCGGCGAGCGCCCCGCCCGCGCCGAGCGCGCAGACCGTACCGCCCGCGCCGACAGCCCCGCACGCCCGCCGCGTCCCGCCTCGCGCCCGCACGGGCAGTGGAAGGTCGACGGCACGGCCCCGCTCAACGCCAACGAGGCGTGGAAGCAGGAGGACGGCGGCCTCGCCGTGCGCGAGCGCATCGAGTCGACCTACGCCGCCGGCGGCTTCGCGAGCATCGACCCCACCGACCTGCACGGCCGATTCCGCTGGTGGGGGCTCTACACGCAGCGCAAGCCGGGCATCGACGGCGGCAAGACCGCGACGCTCGAGCCGCACGAGCTCGAGGACGAGTACTTCATGCTCCGCGTCCGCATCGACGGCGGGCAGCTCACGACCGAGCAGCTGCGGGTGATCGGCGGCATCTCGACCGAGTTCGGCCGCGACACCGCCGACCTCACCGACCGGCAGAACATTCAGCTGCACTGGGTGCGCGTCGAGGACGTGCCCGAGATTTGGCGTCGCCTCGAAGCCGTCGGGCTCGGCACCACCGAGGCGTGCGGCGACGTGCCGCGCGTCGTGCTCGGCTCGCCGGTCGCGGGCATCGCCGCCGACGAGCTCATCGACCCGACGCCGTCGATCGACGAGATCACCGCCCGCTACATCGGCGACCCCGAGCTCGCGAACCTGCCGCGCAAGTTCAAGACGGCGATCACGGGCCACCCGAGCCAGGACGTCGTGCACGAGATCAACGACGTCGCGTTCGTCGCGGTCGACCACCCGGAACTCGGCATCGGCTACGACCTCTGGGTCGGCGGCGGCCTCTCGACGGCGGCCCACCTCGCCGTGCGCCTCGGCGCCTGGGTGGCGCCCGAGCAGGTGCCCGACGTGTGGCTCGGCGTCACGTCGATCTTCCGCGACTACGGCTACCGGCGCCTCCGCAACAAGGCTCGCCTGAAGTACCTCGTGGCCGACTGGGGCGCCGAGAAGTTCCGCGAGGTGCTCGAGACCGAGTACCTCGGCGCACCCCTCCCCGACGGACCGCCCGCGCCGAAGCCCCTCACGCAGGGCGACCACGTCGGCGTGCACCGCCAGAAGGACGGACGCTTCTACATCGGCGTCACCCCGTTCGTCGGGCGCGTCTCGGGATCGATCCTCACCGCCATCGCCGACGTGCTCGAGCGGCACGGGTCCACCCGCCTGCGCACGACGCCGCACCAGAAGCTCGTGCTCCTCGACATCGAGGAGGCCGAGGTCGAGCAGGTCATCGCCGAGCTCGACGCCATCGGGCTGCAGGCTCGCCCGAGCCTCATCCGCCGCGGCACGATCGCGTGCACGGGCATCGAGTTCTGCAAGCTCGCGATCGTCGAGACGAAGCAGACGGCCACGAACGCCGTCATCGCACTCGAGGAGCGACTCGCCGGCATCGACCTGCCGCACCCGATCAGCCTGCACGTGAACGGATGCCCCAACTCCTGCGCCCGCATCCAGACCGCGGACATCGGGCTGAAGGGCCAGCTCCTCCCCGACGGCGACGGCGGACAGACTCCGGGCTTCCAGGTGCACCTCGGCGGCGGCCTCGCCTCCGCCACCCGCGAGGAGGCCGGCACCGGTCGCACCGTGCGCGGCCTCAAGGTCACCGCCGACGGCCTCGCCGACTACGTCGAGCGCGTCGTGCGCCGCTTCCTCGCCGAGCGCGAGGCGGCCTCCGACGAGACGTTCGCCGAGTGGGCGCACCGAGCCGACGAGGAGGCCCTGCAATGAGCGTGTCCCTCGCACCGCGGGCCGCGACCCTGCGGTCGCACGAAGAGCTGCGCGCCCTGGCCGAGGCGGGCAACGCCGACCTCGGCAGCCTCACCGACCACGAGGCATCCGCCGCCGCGGTCATCGCCTGGGTGGCCCGCAATTTCTCGCCGGATGCCGCGGCCGTCGCCTGCTCGATGGCCGACGCCGTGCTGCCGCACGTGGTCGCCGCCGACCTGCCGGGCGTCGACGTGCTGTTCCTCGACACGGGGTACCACTTCACCGAGACCTACGTGACGCGCGACGAGGTCGCCCGCGCCCTCGACGTGCGCGTGGTCGACGTGCTGCCCGAGCAGACCGTGGCCCAGCAGGACGCCGAGTACGGGGCGCAGCTGTTCTCGCGCGACCCGGCGCAGTGCTGCGCGCTTCGCAAGGTCGCGCCGCTGCAGCAGGCGCTCTCGGGCTACGAGGTGTGGTTCACGGGCGTGCGCCGCGAGGAGGCGCCGACCCGCACGAACACCCCGCTCGTGCAGTGGGACGAGCGCAACGGCCTCGTGAAGGTGAACCCGCTGGCGGCGTGGACCTTCGACGAGCTCCTCGACCACGCGGGCGCGCACCAGGTGCCCGTGAACCTCCTGATGTCGCACGGCTACCCCTCGATCGGCTGCGAACCGTGCACGAAGCCCGTCGCCGCGGGCGAGGACCCGAGGTCGGGCCGTTGGGCCGGCCTCGCCAAGACGGAATGCGGGCTGCACCTATGAGCGTCACCGACACCCTGGCCCGGGGCACGCGCCTCGACGCGCTGGACACCCTCGAGGCCGAGTCGATCCACATCATCCGCGAGGTCGTCGCCGAGTTCGAGCGCCCCGTGCTGCTCTTCTCGGGCGGCAAGGACTCCGTGGTGGTGCTGCACCTCGCCGCCAAGGCGTTCTGGCCGGCCAAGGTGCCGTTCCCGGTGCTGCACGTCGACACGGGCCACAACTTCCCCGAGGTCATCGACTTCCGCGACCGCACGGTCGAGCGCCTGGGCCTGCGCCTCGAGGTCGCCGCCGTGCAGGACTACCTCGACGACGGCCGGCTGCAGGAGCGCGCCGACGGCACCCGCAACCCGCTGCAGACGCAGCCCCTGCTCGACGCCATCGCCGCCGGCCGCCACGACGCCGTCTTCGGCGGCGCCCGCCGCGACGAGGACAAGGCCCGGGCGAAGGAGCGCATCCTGAGCCTGCGCGACGAGTTCGGCCAGTGGGACCCGCGCAACCAGCGCCCCGAGCTCTGGGACCTCTACAATGGCCGGCACACCGTCGGCCAGCACGTGCGGGCCTTCCCGATCTCGAACTGGACCGAGCTCGACGTGTGGCGCTATATCGAGCGCGAGGGCATCGAGCTCCCGCCGCTCTACTACGCGCACGAGCGCGAGGTGTACCGGCGCGACGGCATGTGGCGCGCGGTGTCGGATGTCTCGCCGGCCCGGGCCGACGAGGTCGTCGAGCGTCGCACGGTTCGATACCGCACGGTCGGCGACATGAGCTGCACCGGCGCGGTCGAGTCGGCCGCGGCATCCGTCGCCGACGTCGTCGCCGAGGTGGCCACGTCGACCCTCACCGAGCGCGGCGCGACCCGGGCCGACGACCGCATCTCGGAGGCCGCCATGGAGGACCGCAAGAAGGACGGGTACTTCTGATGAGCGACGCACTGACTGGCGCCCTGGGCGACGCACGAAGCGATGCGCGCGTGAGCGACGCACTCTTCCGCTTCGCGACCGCAGGCTCCGTCGACGACGGCAAGTCGACCCTCGTCGGCCGCCTGCTGCACGACTCGAAGGCGATCCTCGCCGACCAGCTCGAGTCGGTGGCCCGCACGTCGGCCGAACGCGGCTTCGGCGGCGAGCCCGGCGCGATCGACTTCGCCCTCCTCACCGACGGCCTGCGCGCCGAGCGCGAGCAGGGCATCACGATCGACGTGGCCTACCGCTACTTCTCGACCGGTCGCCGGTCGTTCATCCTCGCCGACTGCCCCGGCCACGTGCAGTACACGCGCAACATGGTGACCGGCGCGACCACGGCCGACGCGGTCGTCGTGCTCGTCGACGCCCGCAACGGCGTGCTCGAGCAGACCCGCCGCCACCTCGCCGTGGTGCAGCTGCTGCGGGTGCCGCACGTCATCGTCGCGGTGAACAAGATCGACCTGCTCGGCTACTCCGAGGCGGCGTTCGTATCGGTCGCCGACGAGGTGACGACCCTCACGCGCGAGCTCGGCCTGCCCGAGGCGCACGTCATCCCCGTGTCGGCCCTGGCCGGCGACAACGTCGTCGACCGCTCGGCGAACACGCCGTGGTACGACGGCCCGAGCCTGCTCGAGCTCCTCGAGACCCTGCCGTCGGTCGACGAGCTCGAGACCGAGCTCGAGGCACTGCGGATGCCGGTGCAGCTCGTCATCCGGCCGCAGGGCGCCCTGGCACCCGACGTGGCCGACCCCGAACGCTTCCGCGACTACCGCGCCTTCGCCGGACGCATCGCCTCCGGCACCGTGCGCGTCGGCGACCGCGTGCAGGTGTTCCCGGGCGGCGCGAGCACGACCGTGACGGGCATCGACGCGGGCCCGCGTGAGCTCGACGCGGCATCCGCCCCGCAGTCGGTGTCGCTGCGGCTCGCCGACCAGCTCGACGCCGCCCGCGGTGCCGTCGTGGTGGCGGCCGGTGCGCTGCCCGAGCCGCGTCGCGAGCTCGACGCCGCGCTGTTCTGGCTCGGCGCCCAGCCGCTGCGGCCCGGCGCCCGCGTGCTCGTGAAGTCGGGCACCAGCACGGTGCAGGCCCTCGTGCCCGAGATCGTGGGCCGCCGCGACCTCGACTCGCTCGCCCTCGAGCCCGCCGACGGCCTCGCCGTCAACGACATCGGCCAGGTGCGCGTGCGCCTCGCGGCCGAACTGCCCGTCGAGGAGTACGCCGCGCACCGTCGCGCCGGCGCGTTCCTCGTCATCGACCCGCAGTCGGGCGCCACGCTCGCTGCCGGAATCGTCACCGCACCGGTGACGCCGGCCACCGGCGACGCCGGCAGCACCAGCACCACCCGCACAACCACCGACACCGAAGGAGTAGCAGCATGACCGCAACCTCACGCGCCCGTTCCCGCCTCGGCCTGGTCGCGGGCATGATGCTCGCGGCCGCCATCGTCACCACGGCGGTGCTCGCGCTGAGCGGCTGCGCCCCGCAGTCCGCGGCGGGTGAGACGGCGGCGGCGGATGCCTCGGCGTCGACCACTCCCGCAGAGGAGCTGCGCCTCGGCTACTTCGCGAACGTCACGCACGCCCCTGCGCTCGTGGGACTGCAGGAGGGCCTGTTCGCCGACGCGCTCGGCGAAACCAAGCTGACGACGCAGGTGTTCAACGCCGGACCCGCCGCCATCGAGGCGCTCTCGGCCGGAGCCATCGACGCGACCTACATCGGGCCGAACCCGTCGATCAACACGTTCATCCAGTCGGGCGGGGAGTCGGCGCATGTCGTCGCCGGCGCGGCCACCGGCGGTGCGGCGCTCGTCGTGCGCGAGGGCATCGACTCGGCGAAGGACCTCGAGGGCACCACGCTCGCGTCGCCGCAGCTCGGCAACACGCAGGACGTGGCGCTGCGCTCGTGGCTCGCCGACGAGGGCTACACCACCGACACCACCGGCGGCGGCGACGTGCACATCACGCCCACCGAGAACGCGCAGACCCTCACCCTCTTCCAGCAGGGCGGCCTCGACGGCGCCTGGCTGCCCGAGCCCTGGGTCTCCCGCCTCCTCGCCGACGGCGGCCGCGGCGCGCACGTGCTCGTCGACGAGGCCGACCTCTGGGACGACGGCGCGTTCCCCACGACCGTGCTGCTCGTGCGCGCGGACTTCCTCGAGGAGCACCCCGAGACCGTGAAGGCGCTGCTCGAGGGCCACGTGGCATCCGTCGCCTGGCTCGACGAGCACGCCGACGAGGCACCCGCGGTGATCAACGCCGCGCTCGAGGCCGACACCGGCAAGACCCTCGACGAGGCGGTCATCACCCGGGCGCTCGAGCACGTGACGTTCGGGGTGGACCCGCACGCCGAGACCTTCGAGACGCTCGTCGAGAACGGCCTCGAGGCGGGAACGCAGAAGGACGGCTCGATCGACGGGCTGTTCGACCTGCGCCTCCTCAACGAGCTGCTCGAGTCCGACGACGCCGAGCCGGTCTCCGCCGGCGGCCTCGGCGAGGAGTAGGAGCCACCCATGAGCGGGCAGACGGCCATCCGCATCGACCGGCTGGGCAAGCGCTTCGGCGCCGGCCCGCTGGTGCTCGACGACGTGAACCTGTCGATCGAGTCGGGCGAGTTCGTCTGCCTGCTCGGCGCCTCGGGCTGCGGCAAGTCCACGCTGCTCAACCTCATCGCGGGGCTGGATGCGCCGACCAGCGGTTCGATCGATGTGCCCGCCGAGGGCGCCGCGGTGATGTTCCAGGAGTCGGCGCTCATGCCGTGGCTGACCGCCAGGCAGAATGTCGAGCTCGCGCTGCGCCTCCGGGGCGTGCCGCGCACCGCCCGCCGGGGCGAGGCACTCGAGCTGCTCGACGTCGTCAACCTCGCGGATGCCGCGGAGAAGCGCCCGCACGAGCTGTCGGGCGGCATGCGACAGCGCGTCGCCCTCGCCCGCGCCCTCGCCCAGGACCGGCCCGTGCTCCTCATGGACGAGCCGTTCGCCGCGCTCGACGCGATCACGCGCGACCTGCTCCACGAGGAGTTGGAGCGCGTGTGGCGCCGGACCGGCCGCACGATCGTGTTCGTCACGCACAACGTGCGCGAGGCGGCGCGGCTGGGCCAGCGCGTGGTGCTGCTCTCCAGCCGCCCCGGTCGGGTAGCCGGCGAGTGGCGCATCGCCGAGACCGCCGGCCGACGCATCGAGTCGCCCGAGGTCGCGGCGCTCTCGATCGAGATCACCGAGCAGCTCCGGAAGGAGATCCGCCGAAATGCCGCATGACGCCACTCTCCTCGACGAGCGCGAGGCCGCCGCCCGCGCGGCCGCCGCCCGCGCCGCCGCCGCGGCGGCGACCGACTCCGAGCGCGCGCCCGCGGCATCCGCTCACGATGCCCGTGAGCACCACGACGACCTGCGCAGCCTCGAGGCCGGACTCGACCGCCTGCAGACCTCCCCCGAGCGCGCACAGAGCGCCTGGCGCCGCTTCACCACGAGCGTGCTGCCGCCCATCCTCTTCGTGGTCGCCCTCATCGCCGCGTGGCAGCTCTACGTGGTGATCGCCCAGCCGCGCCCCGACATCGTGCCCGGCCCGGTCGACGTGTTCAACGCGATGCTCGCCGGCTGGGAGTCCGGTCGCCTGCAGCTCGCCGTGATCACGAGCCTCGAGCGCGGCGTCGTCGGCTTCCTCATCGCCGTCATCGTCGGCACGCCCCTCGGGCTGCTCCTCGCCGAGGTGAAGCCGCTGCGCCGAGCTATCGGCCCCATCATCTCGGGCCTGCAGGTGCTGCCGTCGGTCGCGTGGGTGCCGGCCGCGATTCTCTGGTTCGGGCTGACGGATGCCACGGTGTACTTCGTCGTGCTCATGGGCGCGACGCCCTCCATCGTGAACGGCCTCATCGCGGGCGTCGAGCAGGTGCCGCCGCAGCTCCGCCGCGTGGGCACGGTGCTCGGCGCCAACCGCACGCGGCTCGCCACCCTCGTGGTGCTCCCCGCGGCGCTGCCGGGCTACGTCGCGGGCCTCAAGCAGGGCTGGGCGTTCTCGTGGCGCTCGCTCATGGCCGCCGAGATCATCGCCGTCGGCGGCACGATCGGCTTCGGGCTCGGCTCGATGCTGCAGCAGAGCCGGGAGCTCGCCGACATCGGCGGCGTGCTCGCGACGGTGCTCGTGATCCTGTTCATCGGCATCCTCATCGAGCTCGTCTTCTTCGCCCCCCTCGAGCGACGGATGCTGCGCCGCCGGGGCCTGCTCCAGGGAGGCACGCGATGACCGCGCCCACGAACGACCGGGGCTCCGGCTCCCGCACCGCCACCGAGTGGGCGAAGTTGGCGGCAGCGCACCCCGCGTCATCGCCAACATCGCCCACTCGAGAGTCCGTCACCGGCCGCGTCACGCTCGTCGGGGCCGGACCCGGCGACTCCGGACTCCTCACGATCCGCGGGCTGCGTGCGCTCGAGGCCGCCGACGTCGTCGTCGCCGACCGGCTCGGCGCGCGCGGCGTGCTCGACGGACTCGCCGCCGAGGGCGTCGAGCTGCGCGCCGAGGTCGTCGACGTCGGCAAGCTGCCCGGTCATCACGCCGTTCCGCAGGACGCGATCAACGCGCTGCTGGTCACCCTCGCACGCGACGGCAAGCAGGTCGTGCGGCTCAAGGGCGGCGACCCGTTCATCTTCGGCCGCGGCGGCGAGGAGGTCGCCTTCTGCCGAGACGCCGGCGTCGACGTCGAGGTCGTGCCGGGCATCACCAGCGCCATCTCGGTACCGGCGATCGCGGGCATCCCGCTCACCCATCGCGGCCTCGCGACGACGTTCACCGTCGTCACCGGCCACGACCAGATCCAGTCGCTCGGCGGCGGACGCGACCACACCGTGGTGCTCCTCATGGGCATCGGCACGCTCGCGAACTCCGCGATCACGCTCGCCCGCGGCGAGCGCGGCGCCGACTGCCCCGTCGCGATCATCGAGGACGGCTACGGGCCGCGCCAGCGGGTCACGGTCGGCACGCTCGGCTCGATCGCACTGCAGGCGGCGCGACGCGGCATCCACTCGCCCGCGGTCGTCGTCGTCGGCGACGTCGTGACGTTGAGCCCCTACGCCCCCGCGGCGATCGGCGAGCACGCCGCCGCGCGCACCGCGCACTGAACTCCGACACACCGACCTCCCGGTCCCCCACCGAAAGGCCTTGCTGCCATGCCCCGTCATCTCCGCGTCGCGATCGTCGGCGCCGGCCCCGCCGGCATCTACGCCGGCAATATCCTCAACCGCCAGGTCACCGAGGCCGGCGGCGAGGTCGCGATCGACCTGTTCGAGTCGCTCCCCGCGCCCTACGGGCTGATCCGCTACGGCGTAGCGCCCGACCACCCGCGCATCAAGGGCATCGTCAACTCGCTGCACGAGATGCTCGACGCGGGTACCATCCGGCTCATCGGCAACGTCGAGGTCGGCCGCGACGTCACGGTCGACGAGCTGCGCGAGCGGTACGACGCCGTGGTCTTCGCGACCGGCGCGCTGAAGGACGCCCCGCTCGACATCCCGGGCATCGATCTTCCGGGCTCCTACGGCGCCGCCGACGTGGTCGCCTGGTACGACGGTCACCCCGACGTCCCGCGCGAGTGGGCCCTCGAGGCCGAGCAGATCGCCGTGATCGGCAACGGCAACGTCGCCCTCGACGTCGCGCGTGTGCTGGCGAAGCATCCGAAGGACCTGCTGTCGACGGATGTCCCGGCCAACGTCGTCGCGGGCCTCGAGGCGTCGCCCGTGACCGACGTGCACGTCTTCGGGCGCCGCGGCCCCACCCACGTGAAGTTCACGCCCATCGAGTTGCGCGAGCTCGGCGAGGTGCCCGACGTCGACGTGATCGTCTACGACGACGACTTCGAGCGCGCCGCCGGCGACCCGCACGCAGACCAGCTGCTCGCCTCGAACAACCAGGTCAAGGTCATGACCCGCACGCTGAACGGCTGGCGCAAGCCCGCCGACTGGGCGCCGACCGCGTCGCGTCGCCTGCACCTGCACTTCCTGCACGCCCCCGTCAAGGTGCTCGGCTCCGACCGCGTCGAGGGCGTGCGCTTCGAGCGCACCCGCCCGGTGGGCGACGGCTCGGTCGAGGGCACCGGCGAGTTCGTCGACGTGCCCGTGCAGGCGGTCTACCGCGCGGTCGGCTACGCGAGCTCGGCTCTGCCGGGCGTGCCGTTCGACGAGCATCGCGCGGTCATCCCCAACGACGGCGGCCGGGTGACGGATGCCGCGGGCGCGCCGATCCCAGGCGTCTACGCGACCGGCTGGATCAAGCGCGGCCCCGTGGGACTCATCGGGCACACGAAGGGCGACGCCCTCGAGACGATTACGAACCTGCTGTCGGATGCCGCGGCGGGCGCGCTGCCCGAGCCGACCGTGTCGGCGGGGCCCGACGGCGGCGAGGTGTTCGAGCTGCTCGAGGCCCGCGGCATCCGCTTCACGACCTGGGCCGGATGGCTCGAGCTCGACGCGCACGAGCGCGGCCTCGGTGAGGCGTGGGAGCCGGCGGATGCCGCGCACGCCGACATCGTTCGCGAGCGCGTGAAGGTCGTGCCGCGCGACGAGCAGGTGCAGATCTCGCGCGCCGGCGCACTGGTCGGCTCGTGACCTACGTCATCGCGCTGCCGTGCGTCGACGTCAAGGACCGCGCCTGCATCGACGAGTGCCCGGTCGACTGCATCTACGAGGGTGAGCGCTCGCTCTACATCCACCCCGACGAGTGCGTCGACTGCGGTGCGTGCGAGCCGGTCTGCCCGGTCGAGGCGATCTACTACGAGGACGACCTGCCCGACGTCTGGGCCGACTACTACAAGGCGAACGTCGAGTTCTTCGACGAGGTCGGCTCACCCGGCGGCGCCGCCAAGGTCGGCGCGCTCGACTTCGACCACCCGCTCGTGGCGGCGCTGCCGCCGCAGGTCGCCGCGCACTGATCCGCACGCCGCGCCGGGACCGCGCTTCGAGTGGTCACGATCGGCCGCTTCGGGGTCGCGCGAGCCGGCGATTTGCGACCACTCGATGTGATGGGGCGGCGCGGCGCGCACGGCGCGGTCGGCGCCGGCACGCGGCATCCGCTCGGCTCGGGTCAGTGGCCGGCGGAGCCCGCCTCGGTCACGCCGACATCCGTGCGGTGGAAGTTCTGGAACGAGCGCGACGCGGTCGGTCCGCGCTGCCCCTGGTAGCGCGAGCTGTACTCGGCCGAGCCGTAGGGCCGCTCGCTCGGCGACGACAGCCGGAAGAAGCACATCTGCCCGATCTTCATGCCTGGCCAGAGCTTGATCGGCAGCGTCGCCACGTTCGAGAGCTCGAGGGTGACGTGCCCCGTGAACCCGGGGTCGATGAAGCCCGCCGTGGAGTGCGTGAGGAGCCCGAGCCGGCCGAGCGAGCTCTTGCCCTCGAGGCGGGCGGCGATGTCGTCGGGCAGGGTGACGGCCTCGTAGGTCGACGCGAGCACGAACTCGCCCGGGTGCAGGATGAACGGCTCGTCGGGCCGCACCTCGATGAGGTGCGTGAGCTCGGGCTGGTCCTCCGCCGGATCGATGAACGGGTACTTGTGGTTGTCGAACAACCGGAAGTACCGGTCGAGGCGCACGTCGATCGACGACGGCTGGATCATCGCCGGTTCGTACGGCTCGAGCCCGATGCGCTCGCGGTCGAGTTCGGCCCTGATGTCGCGATCCGAGAGAAGCACGCTGACAGCGTAGCAACGCTTGCTAGGATGGCTTCCGTTGCACCGTCACCCGCAGAAACGGGCGGGCGGATGCCGCATGCGGATGTAGTTCAATGGTAGAACTTCAGCTTCCCAAGCTGATAGCGCGGGTTCGATTCCCGTCATCCGCTCCAATGTTCGACCGCACCCCGGTGGCGAGGGAAGCCCCGATGCGAGTGCGTTCGGTCGCCCCCCGAACGGGGGGAGATCTTGAGCTTTCTACAACATTCGCCGTGCGACTGCTCCGTCTGCTAGTAAAGGGTAGCCAAGTCCCCCCAGCGATTGGATGACAATGACGACTCCCAGCGGTGACCAGCAGTCGGATGTGCTCGAGCGGAGCGACTACGAGGCCGTCGGAGGGGCGCCGGCGATCACCGCGGTGGTCGGCAGGTTCTACGAGCTGGTGGTGGCCGATGAGCGGCTCGCCGGCTACTTCGAGGGGGTCGAGATGGTTCGGCTCAAGCGTCACCAGGTGGCCCTCATCTCGCAGGTCATGGGCGGCCCGGTCGAGTACTCGGGCCGTGAACTGCGCGGGGCGCACGAGGGCATGGGCATCTCCACCGACGACTTCGCCGTCGTCGTCGAGCACCTCGTGACGGCGCTGACCGAGGCCGGCGTGCCGTCGGAGATCATCGGTCGCGTGGGCGCCGCGCTCGGTGCGACCGAATCAGACATCGTCGAGGTGCCCTCGACGGGAGCCTGACTCGGTGAACACCGCCGCTCTCAAGGAGACCTGGGCCGCGGCCGAATCCCTCGGCGACGACGTTCCGCTCTACTTCTACTCGCACCTCTTCCTCACCCATCCCGAGCTGCGGAGCATGTTCCCGGTGTCGATGGCGACGCAGCGCGACCGACTCGTCGGCGCGCTCGGCCGCATCGTGTCGAGGGTCGACCAACTCGACGAGGTCACCGCGTTCATCCAGCAGCTCGGCCGGGACCACCGGCGATTCGAGGTGATCGCGGAGCACTACGACGCGGTCGGCGTCTCGCTGCTCGCCACGCTGAAGCACTTCCTCGGCGAAGGATGGACCGAGGAGCTCGCCGCCGACTGGGCCGCGGCGTACGGCGTCATCGCGACCGTCATGGTGCAGGCCGCGGAGGAGTCCGAGCAGACGAGCCCGGCGTCCTGGGCTGGGCACGTGCTCGCGGTGGAGCGGCGAAGCCTCGACATCGCGGTCATCCAGGTCCGGCCCGAGCCGGCGCTGCCCTTCGAGCCGGGCCAGGCGATGGCCGTCGAGAATCCGTCGCGACCCCGTCTCTGGCGCTACCTCAGCCCGGCGAACGCGCCGCGTTCCGACGGAACCCTCGAATTCCACGTCCAGCTGGTCCCGGGCGGGCAGTGGAGCGGCGCGATGGTGCGCCTGCTCGCCGTCGGCGAGACGCTGCGCCTGGGCGCTCCGGTCGGGCAGGAGCTCACGCTCGGCGACCACGAGCGCGCGCGCGACCTGCTCATGGTCGCCGGCGGCGCCGGCCTGGCGCCGCTCCGAGCGCACCTCGAGCGCATCGACCAGCACTGGCAGGCGAGCGGCGTCGCCCCCAACGTGCACCTGTTCCACGGGGCCCGCGTGCCCTGGAACCTCTACGAGAACAAGCTGCTCCGCGACCTCGCGAGCCGCCCCTGGTTCACGTACACGCCGGTGATCTCCGGAGACCCGAGCTTTCCCGGTCGCAAGGGCCTGGTCGGCGACATCGCCGCCGACGAGGTCGCCCGGCCCGGCCTTCTCGCCCTCGTGTGCGGATCGCCCGACATGGTCAGGCACACGGTGTCGCGTCTGCGTGACGCCGGCATGCCGTCGACCGACATCCGGTTCGAGCAGTTCGCCACGCTCGACGAGGACAGCCACGCACCGCATCACCACACCCAGAACCTGCAGCCGGCGACGGCTGCCGTAGAGCGAGTGGGGACCCCCGTATGACGCCCACCTGGTCCGACGAGGACAGCCTTCCCGAAGCTCCGCCCGCCGCCCTGCACGAGGGTGCCCTGGCGGGTGCGGTGGGCCGCCTCCCCGAGGTGGGCGACGTGAACTTCAGCGTCCGGCACATCGGCGGCGGGTACGACCGGGTCGAAGTCGACGCGTTTCTGGAGCAGCTGGCCGCAACCGTGAGCGAGGTACGTGCCGCCCTCGACAGCAGCCGCCAGGAGTTGGCGAGTCTGCGCGCGGAGAACGCCAAGCTCAGCGCGGCGACCGGCGCGGACCTCGAGCAGGAGATCGCCGCCGGAGCCGTCGGCTTGCTCTCGCAGGCGCAGCTGATCGCGGACCGGGCGGTGGCCGACGCCGAACAGTACGCACGCGACATGGTGCTGGCCGCTCGCGACCAGTACCGCGAGGTACTCGAGCGCGCCGAACGCAGCGCCGGCCACGTGGCCACGGCGCTGGCCACCGCGACCGTGACCGAGGGTCCGAGCGTTCCCGAGATCGAGTACGTGCGCACCTACGCCAAGGTCGCCCAGATCCAGCTCCGCTCGGTGCTCGACGCCCTGACCGAGCAGGTCGATCGTCTCGGCAGCCTGCCCCAACACGATGCGGAGCTCGCCACGTCCGCGACCACTGCCGAGCCGGTCGAGGAGCAGGTCGGCGAACCCGACTGGGCACGGCCGACCACCACTCGCGGATCGTACGTCGAGCCCGAATCGTTCACGATACCGGCATCGTTCTCTGAATCAGGGTCGCTCTCGCTGCCGGAGTCATCCTCCGAGCCCCAGACATTCCCCGAGGCGCGAGCCGCAGCCCGCAACTGATCGCCCTGGAAGCCCTGGAATGCCGGGGCTCAGTGAGCGTCGTCCATGCCGGTGACATGCACGGCATAGCCGACGCAACCGGCATCCTCCCACCGGTACTCCGGTGCGACCTCGGGATCGTCGGGCCCGAACTCGGGGACGCCGTACAGCGCTTCGAACTCCGCTGTCCCAGGCTGAGCCTGGAATGCCGCCAGTTGCTGCTCGCGGGTGGGACCCCAAGCAAGGAGCCAAGGGGCCGTGAAGCGATATTCCAAGCCCTTCTCCTGCATGCAGTCGGCGGTGATGCCCTGCTGTGCGAGCCAGATCTCGGTACCCGCCGGGTCCGGGTCGTCGACGGGCCGGGGGATGGTCGCGATGTCGGTGGACGCGTCGTAAGTGGGGAGGCCGAACTCGTTCTGGGCAGTCTGGGCCGCGTCGGGCGGCTCAGTGAGCGACGGCTCGCTCGGCGTCGGCACGGTGGACGCGGGCTCGCCGGCGCTCGCGCGCGGTTCCGCCGTTCGGGTGATCCGCTCGTACGCGGACGAGACGAGGGCGTCGGCGGCAGACGACTCCGCTTCGTGCTCGGCGAGTGAGTTCGCGCCCACCGCCACGAGCGTCGCGGCCGTGCCGACCGCGACGACGGTGGCGACACCAGCGACGATCAACGCGAATCTGGCCCGGCCTGCGGCACGGCGTGGCCGATTTCGTTCGGCGGCGAGCAGGTCATCGACCTCAGGCACGTGGCACTCCTTGACGTTGGATGTCGGCTGCACGACCGCCCCGGCTTCTCGTCGGCAGGCGGAGCCAATGGATCGCGGCGGTGAGGCAGACGAGGGCGAGCGCACCGCCGATGGCGTACGTGGCCGGTTCCCACCACGGAAGGCGGATCTGCAGGACGCCCGCGCTCGCGCTGACGAAGTACAGCGCTCGCCCGGTCTCGGCGATGATGAGACTCGTCGGAACGGCGAGTGCAAACGCTGCCCAAGCGCGCTGCTGTTCTCCGACCATCGCCATCAACGCCATCAGTGCGATGAGACCCAGGGCGACCGCCCCGAGCGCCGCACCGGGCACGCTCTGCACGTCGCCGATCAGCAACGCCCGCACGAGGCGGAACAGCACGAACCCGCCGAGCCCGACATCGAGGACGCCGATCATCACCACGGCGGAGAACAGGGCCGCGTCGGCGCGCAGTGCCAGCCGGACTCCCGGATCGACGCCCTGGAGCATGGTCGACCGCCAGGCCAGGTCCGCCGGGACACCCCGGAGCGCTCGCAGCCGGATCGACCACGCGAGGCGCCTCGTGGTCACCCCGGTCTCGCGTGCCCAGACCGCGTGCTCATGCAGGTCGGAGGCGATCTCGTCCTGCCGGGCGGCCGCGACCGCGGCATCGAGGCCGCGGGTGTACGTCATCGTCCATCGCAGGACCCCGCGCGCGGCGCGGTGGAACTCGCTGCTGGACTCGACGTTCACGCGATCACCGGCCTCGTCACCGAGCTCGGTGTCGAGGCAGCACGCTCGGACGCCCGGAGCGCCGCCTCTCCGGCGCCGGTCACCCGATACAGCCGGCGGCGGGGCCGCCCGGCCATTTCGGCCGGCTCGGGTGCTTCCCATTCGGCTTCGAGCAGTCCCGCCTCGGCCATGCGGTTGAGCGCCTTGTACAGGGTGCCGTGCGCGAGGAGCGCAGCTCCGTCTCGACTCGCCAGCGCCCGCGCCAACCCGAAGCCGAAGAACGAGCCCTCCTCGGCCTGCAGTGTCGACCCGGCATCGAGGATCGCCAGCTCGAGTGGCAGAAGGACCCCGGGTCGTCGTCGCGGCATATCGACACTATAGGAAGATAGGTGCCCATACGTCAATACCTACCTGAGGGATACTCTGCGTCTGGGAGCGGGCCTCCCCGCTCAGGTGCCGAGCACGTGGAACAGGTCGTAGACCATGAACGCCGGCCAGACGAGGCCCTGGAAGATCGCGCCCACGTACTCCCAGAAGCCATCGGCCTGCTGCCAGAAGTAGACCCACGCGCCGAAGATCCCGAGACTGTAGAACGCTCCGCCGCCCGCGAGGCAGCCTGCGTTCGTGCTTCTGTCGGTCATCACGCACCCCCTGTCGAGCAGGCTACGCCCATGGCTCCGGATGCCGCTCGCCGAACTCCTCGGAGTCGGTGATCGGCATCGCGATCACCCGGTGATCAGCTCTGGTCGGGCACACCCGCGGGCGGCGAGACGGCCTCGGAGGGGTGCCGCGCCCGCACCCAGATGGGCGGGTGCGGCATCCGATATTCTCGGTAGAGCTTGTTCGCGAACGGCGCCCAGATGATCACGGCGACCCCGGCACCGACGAGCAGGCCGCCGATCGTGTCGGAGATCCAGTGGGCACCGAGGTACGTGCGACTGAGCATCATGAGCAGCGTGTAGATCGCGCCGGTCACCCAGACCCAGGTGCGCAGGAAGATGAGGCCCAAGGCGGCCGCCGTCACCGCCGCGTTGGCGCTGTGCCCCGACGGGAACGAGCCGAAGTCGGGCTGCACGAGGATCTCCTCGGGGCGCGGCCGGGCCACCATGACCTTGATCACGCGCGTCACGGTCGCGCTCGCGATGGTGGCCGCGAGGTAGTACGCGGCGCCCCACGGCCTTCGGAACAGCAGCAGCCCGCCGATGATCACGGCCGGCACCGCGAAGGTCGAGAGGAGCCCGCCCCCGATGGCGTTGAACACGAGCGCGGGCGTCGTCAGCCAGTCGGCCCGGTTCGCGGCGAGCCCCGACATGTACTCGACCTCGAAGCCGAAGGGCTTGTCGCGCTCCCGGTAGAAGATGACGAAGGCGAGCACCACGACGAGTGCGAGGGCCGCGCCGCCCGACACCACGGGCCAGAGCCGGGCGACCTTCACCGGCGCCGGAGCGGTGGAGGCCGGATCGAGCGCGTGCGGTTCGCGGTCGACCTGGTCGGTGTCCGCCTGCGCGTGCTCGTCCATGCCGCTCACTCCTCCTGGTCCGCCTCCGACGCATCCACCTCGGCCGGGGTGCCGACCCGCACGGTGCGCCAGGTGTCGACGGCGATGACGATGCCGAGCACCACGAGCGACAGCGCGATCGAGGCGAGCGCGTCGGTCGCCCAGTGGTAGCCCAGGTAGATCCGGCAGGCCGCGGTCAACAGCACGATGACGGATGCCCCGATGAACGCGAGCACCATGATGACGGGCCTGCGGTGCCGGGAGAAGACGAGGTAGGTCGTGATGAAGAGGAAGTCGGCCACGCCCATCACGTGACCAGACGGGAACGAGGAGGTGTGGTCGATCTCGAGCATCATGTCGCCGACGGGCGGACGCTCGCGGGAGATGATCGGCGCGAGCACCTGCACGATGATGACGCCGAGGAGCATGCCACCGGCGAGCAGCAGCGGCCGCCACGCGTGCTTGGCGAGGATGCCCCAGGTCACCGTCGTGACGAGGATGATGATCGGCATCGCGATCGGCCCGAACACCGTGGCGAGCACGATCATCACCGTCGTGAGCCACTCGGCGTGGGTACCGTCGAGCCAGTGCTCGATCGGCTTGTCGACGGTCGAGATGTCGTCAGCCTCGAGCACCGAGTCGAAGATGAAGAGGAACGCGGCGAGTCCGACGACGATCAGCACGATCGCGACGATGTAGAGATTGCGCTTGGCGGATGCCGGGACGACGCGCTCCTCGACGATGAACCTCTCGTGGAAGCGCCGCAACCGGCCGGGTCGCTCCGTCGTCTCCGTCATCGTGAGGCCTTTCCGCCGGCGCCCGCGGGGGAGGTCGGGTTCGGCTCCTCCACAGTATGCCCAGGCGCCGCCCCGCCGTAGCGAGACGGGGAGCATTGCACGACCGGTCGGAACCTGCTAGAGCCCGCGTTCTCGCCGCACGCGACAGGGGCCGTGGCGCCGATGCGCGCGCCACGACCCCTCGTTCGTCGCCGGTCCGGACTACCCGGTCGTCGCGGGCTGCCCGCCCGCGGCATCCGTCGCCGCCGCGGTCGTCGACGAGGCCGGCGGGTTCACCAGCACGTCGTCGAACGTCGCCTTCTCCTCGGCGGTGCGCTGGTCCCACTTCGGCTTGCGCACCGCGTAGAAGATGAGCGGCGGCACGCCGAGCGCGATCACGACCAGCGCCACGAGCAGCGGATAGGCCCACCCGGGCGCACCCTCCGCGAAGCCCTCGGGCGGGATGAAGCCGAGGCAGAACGCCGCGAGGCACGCGAGGAACCCGATGCTCGCGATCACCGTCATGGCCGGAACGCGGTAGCTGCGCACGACCTCGGGCCGCTTGGAGCGCAGCCGGATGGCCGCCGCGAACATCATCATGTACATGATGAGGTAGAGCGCCGCCGCCATGTCGACGAGCAGGATGAACGCCGTGTTGATGTTCGGCACGAAGATGAACAGCGACGCGAGCAGCGTCACCACGATGCCCTGCACGGTGAGGATGCCGACCTGCACGCCGGCCTTGTTGCGCCGCTGCAGGAACGCCGGCAGGTAGCCGCTGCGGGCCGCGGCGAGGAGTCCTCGCGATGGGCCGGCGATCCAGGTGACGACCGAGGCGAAGGCGCCCAGGGCGATGAGCAGCGACAGCACCGGCGTGAGCCACGGCACCCCGAAGGCCTCGAAGTACGCCTGGAACGCGAGGTTGATGCCCGTGGTCAGCCCGAGCTGGCTCGACGGCACGACGAGGCCGATCGCGATCGTCGGCACGATGAAGATCCCGAGGATCAGGATCGAGGCGAGCAGCACCGTCTTGGGGTACTGCTTGCCGGGGCTCTTCAGGTCGTTCGCGTGCACGGCGTTGACCTCCATGCCGGCGTACGCGAGCACGTTCGACACGATGAGCACGATCGACGCGATCCCGGTGAACGGCGGGATGATGGACGACGCGGTGAGCGGGATCTGGCTCGTCTGGCCGGTCGCGACCCAGCCGATGCCGAAGATGATCAGCAGCAGTCCCGGGAAGATCGTGCCCGCCAGGCCGCTCCACGAACCCACCTTGGCGAAGAGGTTGCCGCCCTTCAGCGTGATCCACGTCGAGAACCAGTACAGCACCAGGATGATGATGGCCGTGTACAGGCCCGAGTTCGCCAGGTTCGGATCGAGGAACACGAACGCGAGGGATGCGGCGATGAACGCGATCTGGGTCGGATACCAGACGACGTTCTGCACCCACTGGAGCCAGATCGCCTGGAAGCCCCAGCGTTCGCCGAACGCCTCACGCACCCACGTGAACACGCCGCCCTTCCACCCGGTGGCGAGCTCGGCGGCCACGAGGGCCGTCGGGATGAGGAAGAAGATCGCCGGGATGATGAACAGCGTGATCGACCCGAGCCCGTAGCCGGCCATGGCCGGCAGGCTCCGCAGCGAGGCGACCGCGACGACGGTCAGGATCGCCAGCTGCATGAGCGACATGAACTTCTGCGACGTCACGCCCGGTGAGCCGATCGCCGGCTTGTGCGGCACTTTGTCGAACGGGTGCGGCTTGACGTGCTCGGGCGACGGCGCCGGCGTGCCGTCGGCCCGCTTCGGTGCTGCGGAACTCGCCGGCGTACTCGCCGGCTCCTTGATCTGAGTCATGGTTCAGCCCCTCAGTGCGTGAAGGAGGACACTTGGCCCTCGTGCGGCATCGGTGCGTCGAGGTCGTCGAGGTAGGCGACGGCCTCCTGGATGTCGAGCACGAGCGACTCGGCGAGATTCCGGCTCAGGCCGTTGCGCACCACGATGCGCTGCACCACCAGGTCGGAGATGTTGTCGGGCATCGGGTAGGCCGGAATGAGCCATCCCTTGAGGCGCAGGCGTTCCGACAGGTGGTAGAGGTTCCACTTGTCGGTGTGGCCCGGCGTGAGCTGCCAGGCGAAGACGGGGATGTCGGTGCCGTCGTTCCAGAGGTCGAAGGCGTCCATCTTCCCGATCTCGCCCGACAGGTAGACCGCGACATCCTGCGACGCCTGCTGCACCTTGCGGTACCCGTCCCAGCCGAGCCGGAGGAACAGGTAGTACTGCAGCAGCACCTGGGCCCCGGGGCGCGAGAAGTTCAGTGCGAACGTCGGCATGTGCCCGCCGAGGTACGTCACGTCGAACACGAGGTCCTTGGGCAGGTCGTCGACGGTGCGCCAGACCACCCAGCCGAGACCGGGGTACACGAGGCCGTACTTGTGGGCCGACGTGCTGATCGAGACCACCCGGTCGACCCGGAAGTCCCACTCGAGGTCGGGCTGCAGGAACGGCGCGATCATGCCGCCGGATGCCCCGTCGACGTGGATCTTCACGTCGAGCCCGGTGTCGGCCTGGATCTTGTCGAGCGCCTCGGAGATCTGCTTCACCGGCTCGTACATGCCGGTGTAGGTGACGCCCATGATCGCGACGACGCCGATCGTGTTCTCGTCGACGTACTTGTCGAGGTCGTGGCCGTCGAGCACCTTGTGCTCGTCGCTGATCGGCACGTACCGGGCCTCGACGTCCCAGTAGTTGCAGAACTTCTCCCAGCAGACCTGCACGGCGCTCGAGAGGATGAGGTTCGGCTTCTCGGTCGACTTGCCGGCGGCTCGCCGGGCGACCTGCCAGCGGCGCTTCAGGGCGAGGCCGCCGAGCATGCACGCCTCCGATGAGCCGATCGTGGAGGTGCCGATGGCGTTCTCGGGGTCTGGCGCATTCCAGAGGGAGGCGATCATCTTCCAGCAGCGCGTCTCGATGGCCGCGGTCTGCGGGTACTCGTCCTTGTCGATCATGTTCTTGTCGGCGGACTCGGCGTAGAGCTTCGACGCGTACGGGTCCATCCAGGTGCCGACGAAGGTCGCGAGGTTGAGGCGCGCGTTGCCGTCGAGCATGGCCTCGTCGTGCACGATCTGGTACGCCGTCTCGGGCAGCGACTCGGCGTCGGGCAGCCGGTCCAGCGGGAAGTCCGTGGCCTCGCCCTCCCGCGCGAAGATCGGGTTCAGCTGGTTGCGCCCCGTGATCCCCGCGAACGCGTGGGTGGACTGGTCGGGTGTGATGGGTCCCGCTCCGTCACCGGAACCGGAGTGCGAGCGTGGCTTGAGATCGGTCATGTGTTCCCCCTGCATCTGCTTCGTTGCGCATCGATACCGCCGGACCATCGCGAGACGGCAGAGGTAGGGGTGTCGGCTCCCAGGCGATCCATTCGCCAGTCTGAACCCGACCCCGTGGACGGTCAATAGTCCACATCGCGTGAAAACCCGAGCGAACGGGGTACAGGGGGCCTCACGTCAACGTCCCGCTCCGGCAGGGCGGATGGGTAGCGTTGGAGGAATGACGGCCGCCGATGCGAACTCCGGGACCGGGCGTGCGCTTCCCGGCGGCCGGCTGCTGACCGTCACGTGGACCGTCCCCGACCAGTTCGGCGGCATGACGTCGGCCCTGCTGCACCGCTCGCGCGCGTTCGCCCGGATCGCCGGCCGGCCCGTCGACATCCTCACGCTCGACGGGCGCCCCGACTATCCGGCCGTGCGGGAACGGCTCGAGCGTTCGGGCGAGCTCCGTCCGGGCATGCGGCTCCGGAACCTCTACGAGGACCTCCGCACCGGGACCCCGCGAGCGGCCTCGGCCGGCGGGGCGGACGTGACGGTCGAGGCCGCGGCCGTCGCCGTCGAGCCGAGCGCGGTCGGCGTGGACCGCACGACGGTCGCCGAGGCATCCGACGGTTCGACGCTCGTGGAGTCGTGGCGGGACGGACGACCGATCGCGCTCGAGCACCGTCGCGCCGACGGCACGATCGCCGTGCTCGACGAGCGGGTGCGCGACTCGGGCCCCCGGCGCCTGATCACCTGGTTCGACGCGTCGGGCACGCCCGCCCGGCAGTGGACGAGCGCCTGGGACTGCTACGCCGACTGGCTCGACGCCCTCATCGGCGGCGAGCCGGCGTTCGCGATCGTCGACAGCAAGACCACCGCGCGGTTCATGGCCGGGTACCGGCGCCCGAACGTCACCACGGTCCACGTGGTGCACAACTCGCACCTGCAGGGCTCCGCCCGTCCCGTCGGCGTGCTGCGCCCGTCACGTCGGCCGGTCTTCGCGCACCTCGAGCGCTTCGACGGCGTCGTGTTCCTCACCGAGCGGCAGCGAGCGGATGCCGCGGCGCTGCTGTCCGACCCGGGCAACCTGTTCGTCGTGCCGAACGGCATCGACGCCCCGCGGCGTCCGCCGCTCGCCGACATCGACCGCGACCCGGCCGCGGGCGTCGTCGTCGCGCAGCTCACCCGTCGCAAGCGCGTCGATCACGCCCTCGACATCGTCGCCGGGTGCCGGACACGCGGCATGCCCGTCACGCTCGACGTCTTCGGCGATGGGCCGGATGCCGCGAGCGCGCGATCGAGGGCGAGCGCGACCGGGCTCGGCGACGCCGTGACCTTCGCCGGTCACCGTCGCGACGCCGCCGAGGCCTTCGGCGGCGCCTCGTGGACGCTGCTCACGAGCACGTCGGAGGGAGCGCCGCTCGTGCTCGCCGAGGCGATGTCGCGCGGGTGCATCCCGGTGGCCTACGACATCCCGTACGGCCCCGCCGACGTGATCACCGACGGGGTCGACGGGGCCCTCGTGCCCGATGGCGATCGAGACGCGGCGGCAGCCGCGATCGCCCGCATCGCGTCGCTTCCGTCCGAGGCGCGCGAACGGATGCGCGACGCGGCGCGCGCATCGGCCGGCCGGTTCGACGACGAGCGCATCCTCCACGACTGGGCTCGCGTGCTCGAGCAGGCGCGTCGCCGCCATGCTCGGCCGGTGCCACGGGTGGACGCGACGGTGGAGCGGCTGCGCGTCCGGTTCCTGCGCGGGCGGCTGCGCGTCTCGGTGCGCCTCGCGGAGGTGCCTCCGGGTGCCCTCGTGGTGATCACGCTCGCCGCGCGCGGTCGCGACGGGGCGCTGGTGCGCACGCGGCGGCGAGCGCGCGGCGGTCGGGTCGTCTGGCGCCTCGACGCCGCCCGCACCGCACTCGTGGGGCCGCGGCATCCGCTCGCCTGCACCGTCGCCGTGGAGCTCGAGGGTTCGCACGTCGAGCTCGAGACGACCACGGTGTTCCCCGACGCACGCTCGACCGCACGACGCATCGCGCGGCGCGTCGCCCAGCGGGTCGGACGGCGCGACGCCGGCGCACCGCCTCGCTAGACCGTGGCCGCAGCCTGGAGCCGCCCCGACGCGACCGCGGCCGCGAACGCCGCGTAGTCGCGCTCGTTCTGGTCGCCGTAGTCGCGGGCGAACTCCGCGACGGCCCGGTCGAACCGGTCGGTGTTCCCGAGGTACGAGGCGATCGCCACCCGGTCGCCCGCACGTGAGTGCGCCCGCGCGAGCGTCTCCCCGCACACGCGGGCGTACACGCGTGCTCCCGACGGCACGAGCGACTCGACGTCGGCCGCGCCCTTCCAGTCGTGGAGCTGGCGGATGTAGAAGTCGCGGTCCACGCCGTCGAACCCGGCCTGGCGGTGCCAGCCCAGGAAGATGTCGCTCGCCGCCTGCATCAGCCGCTGGCCGCGCACGACGCGTTCGCCGTGATTGTCGTACGCGCTGGGCTGCAGGAACCGCTCGAGCACCGATGCCTCGGCCTGCTTGGCCTGCAGGAGCAACGGGTCCTGGTCGTCTCGACCCCGCAGCAGCACGATCCACGCCCGGGTGCCGACGCTGCCGACGCCCACGACCTTGCGGGCCAGGTGCACGTAGGAGAACTCCCGCATCGGATGGTGCTCGAGCTGGAGGGTCGACTGGTAGGACGCCAGCACCTCCCGCATCCAGTCCTCCTCCTGCTCCCTCGTGCGCCCGACCGGGTCGAGCTGCTCGATCGGCACGATGAGCGGCGGGTCGGCCTTGATCCGCACCTGCCCGTCGACCACCTCCGTGAGCTTGGACACGGCGCGCATGCTGTCCTTCGTGCGTGCCTTCGCGAGCGCGGCATCCGCGTTCTTCACCTGCTTGGAGCCGAGCTGCTTGCGCTGCCGCTCCGCTTCGACGAACGCCAGGAAGCGCTCGGTGTCGAGCTGGTCGTACCAGGCGTCGAGCACGCGCGCCCCCGCGGCCTGGAGCATCCGCTCGCGATACCCGCGCACCGCCGTGAGGTTGATCTCGTGGCGCTCCTCATCGGTGTAGCCGTTGTTGCGCCCGGCGACCTCGAAGCTCGCCGCGAGGCGCTTCACGTCCCACTCCCACGGGCCGGGCAGGGTCTCGTCGAAGTCATTCATGTCGAAGACCATGCGGCGCTCGGGCGTGCCGAACACGCCGAAGTTCGACAGGTGCGCGTCGCCGCAGATCTGCGTCGTGATGCCCGAGATCGGGGTGCCTGCGAGGTCGGCGGCCATGACCAACGCGGCGCCGCGATAGAACGTGAACGGCGACACGAGCATGCGTGCGTGCCGGATCGGCACCAGCTCGGGCACCCGCGTCGTGGCCTGCTCCTCGAGGAGCGCGACCGGGTCGGCGCGGCCCGCCGGAGGCGTCCAGCCCGCGTGCGACGACCGCGGCGAGCGCCGTCGCGCCTCCTTGCCGTATTCGGCCCTCGCTGCGAAGTCGGTAGGCGCCGGCGGCGCCAGGTCCTCGACCCCTCGCCCACCGCCTGCCGCCGTCGTCTCGTCGATGCTCATGTCACGACCTCCGCTCCCTCATCCGTTCCAGGGCTTTCAGTGCGCGGCCGGCCGGCGACGTCGGTCGGGATCCCGCGTGAGAAGAACAGCGACAGCAGGGCGATCACGATCAGGGCCACGAGCGAGACGCGCAGCGACTCGATCTGCGAGTTCGCGTAGACGCGCTCGAGCTCGGCCGCCTCGGCGTCGTCGAGGCCGGCTTCACGGGCGAGGTCGGGCACGGATGCCGCGGGCACGATGTCCACGCCGCCCTGGGTGGCCTCCGCCACCACGACCTGGGTGTCCTTGGGCAGGTCGCTCGTCGCGACGCCCGACGCGAACGACGTCGCGAGGGTGCCGATGAGCACCGAGCCGATGAGGGCGGTGCCGAGCGACGAGCCGAGGTTCTGGAACACGCCCTGCAGGCCGCCGACCTCGCTGGACTGCTCCTCGCCGACGCTCGACATGTTCACGTTGCCGATCTGGGAGGCGAGAAGGCCGAGCGCGGCGCCGGCGACGAACATGCCGAGCCCGAACGCCGGGCTCTTGAGCTCGATGTCGACGGCCCCGAGGAGCACGAAGGACGCGAGCACGAGGAGCAGCTGTCCGACGCGGATGATCCGCCGAGGCGACCACACCACGGCGAGGCGGGTGCCGAGGATCGAGAAGAGGATGAGCGAGATCGACAGCGGGAAGATCCGGATGCCGGTCTGCAGTGCGTCGAGGCCGAGCGTCATCTGCAGGTACACGGGCATCATGAAGAAGAGCCCTGCCGTCATCGCGTACTGGGCGAGGAGCACGGTGAGGCCGCTCCGCAGGCGGAGGATCCGGAACAGGGTGATGTCGACGAGCGGTGCCCGGCCGGCTGCCGCCAGTTGCCGCTGGCGACTGACGAACCACCACAGCAGCGCGGCGCCGGCGAGCATGAACCAGGTCGTGGGCGAGATGCCGAGCGGTGCGAACTCGACGCCGGCGACGACGGGCGGATGCTGTGGGATGATCCAGCCCCACGTCTTGCTCTGCAGCATCCCGTACACGATGAGCACCAGGCCGGCGGCCGAGAGCACCACGCTCAGCAGGTCGATGCGCGACGGCCGGGCTCCGGTGGGGTCGGCGATCCTCCGTGCGAACAGCACGACCACCGCCATGATGACGACCTCGCCGACGAACACGTAGCGCCAGCTGAGGTACGTCGTCATGTAGCCGCCGATCAGCGGGCCTGCGGCGACCGCGGCACCCGACGCGGCGCCGATGATCGCGTACGCCGCCGCCCTCGCCCGCCCGACGTAGTTGTCGGCGATGAGTGCGGCGATGGCCGGGATGACGAGCACGGCGCCGAGACCCTCGACGATCGACCACCCGAGGAAGAGCACGACGACGTTGGGGCTGAGCGCGGTGGTGAGCGAGCCCACGGCGTACACGATCGAGCCGATGACGAACGCCCGACGTCGGCCCCAGATGTCGCCGAGCTTCGCGCCGAGCAGCATGAACGCCGCCATCGTCAGCGTGTAGAAGGTGATGGCGGCCTGCATCGCGTCGACCGTGGTGTCGAGATCCTCCACGACCGTGGAGATCGACACGTTCATGACCGTGCCGTCGAGCACCATCACGAACTGCGCGCTCGCGAGGATCGCGATGACCGGCCAGTTCTTCACTCGGACCTCTATCCCGCCCGACCCCAGGCGATCTGCGGATGCGGCGAGGCACTGCTCACCTCTGCCGATCGTCCCACCGATCGGCGTCGCGGCATAGAGCGCTATCGAACGCCGAGCACCCCGTATCGGAGGTACACGACGCCGGTCGCGAACCGCCGTTCGTCACGGAGTTCCAGGTCGAGCCGGATGCCGCGGGGCAGCAGCGCCGTGCCCCCGCCGACGGCGACCGGGTGCACGAACAGGTGGACCTCGTCGACGAGGCCGGCCCGGAACGCGTGCTCCGCCAGGTGCGGGCCGGAGACGGAGAGGTCGCGCTCGGCCTCCTGCTTCATGCGGCGCACCGCGTCGGCGTCGAACGCCCGCTCGAGTCGCGTTCGAGGGGTCGTGACGTCGGTGAGCGTCGAGGAGTACACGACCTTGTCGGTGTCCTGCCAGATCGCCGCGTACTCCCGCTCGGGGCCGGGAAGCTCGTGCTCGGTGTCGGCGTCCTGCCAGAACCGCATCACCTCGTACATGCGACGGCCGTACAGGTAGGTTCCGATGGGTCGTTCGAGCTCGTTGACGAAGGAGTGCAGCTCGGGGTCCGGCCTGCCCCAGCTGAAGTCGCCCTTCTCATCGGCGATGTACCCGTCGAGCGACGTGATGCCCGCGCAGATCAGTGCACCCATGCGGCGCCTCCTTCGTCAGGCCTTCGGGCAGATGCCGAGCGCCTGCATGTTGGCCGTGGCCTGGTCGACCGACCACGGCAGCTCGGTGAGCGGCCGCTTGCGCCCCTCCGCGGCATCCGCCTTCGACGCGATGGAGGCCAGGGCGAACGCGGTCTCGCGCACGAAATCAGGCCCGGGCGTCGAGTTGTTGAGGGCGACCACGACGGTGAGGCCGTTGTCGGGATCGGTGAACGCCGCGGTCAGCGCACCCGGCACCTCGCCGGCCGTGCCGCGCATCGGCCCGTACTGCAGCCCGCCGATCCCTGCGGACTGCCAGGCGGGCGCGTTGCCGCCGAGCGGGATGGTGGTCCACTGCTGCTTCTCGGCCTTCTCACTGAGGAGCGCCCCCGTGGCGAACGCCTCGCTCAGGGTGCGCGTGTCCTCGAGGGTCGAGATCGCGCCGGCCGCCGCGCCCCCCATCGAGCTCGACTGGGTCGAGTCGTCCACCAGCACGGCGCAGTCGGGGCCGCCGGTCGGCGCGATGGCCGCCGAGTAGGCGCCGAGCACCCCGGCGTGCTCGGTGACCGACGCCTGCGGCATGCGGGTCTGCTCCAGGTCGAGCGGGTCGTAGACGTACTGCGCGGCGAGGTCGGCCCACGATCGCCCGCTCGCCCGCTCGAGTGCGAAGGCGAGCAGCAGGATGCCGGTGCGCGATTCCCGCACCTGTTCGCCCGGCGGGCCGACGCGGGTGAGGGCGAGGCCGTTGGAGAGGAGCTCGTTCGGAGGCCAGATCCGCTCAGGGTTCGAGATGAAGGTGCTCCGCAGCACGGGATAGTAGTCGGCGAGGCCCGACGTGTCCCGGCAGAGCTGCTCGAGCGTGATGCCGTCGAGCGAGGGGATCCAGTCGACGTACTGGTTCACTTCGTCGTCGAGCTGCACGGTGCCGGCATCGACGAGGCGCAGGAGCACGGTGCAGGTGACCTCGGTGGTGACGGTGGCGAGCCGGAAGCTGTCGTCGACCCTCGCCGCCGCGGCCTTCTCGCCGAAGCCGACGGTGCCGGATGCCCCGGTCCACTCCCCCGCCCACGGCGCCCACACTCCGGCGATGCCGCCGCTCGACCCGCTGAGTGCCACGGCCTGGTCGAGCACGGCGTCGAGCCGCTCGGCCAAGTCGTCGGCGAGGGGGGCGTCGACCGGGTCGAACTTGGCGACGGGGCTGACGCTGGCGCCGAAGCATCCGCTCAGGCCGAACGCGAGCACCACCGCGGTGGCGACGGCGGGGAATCCCCGTCGACGCCGGGATGGTCCCTGTCGTTCACCCACGCAAGCCCCCCTTGCTGTGTCAGACCTGATTGTAACCCGCACAGCAAGCGCGGCCTCGGTGCCCGCGCGGCAGGATCTGCGGCCACGATCATGCCGCATGGGGCATCCGCCGACGCCGGCCTCCAATCCGCGAAGGGTGCGGCAGCGAACCACCCGTGCACCCCGACCACCGGGGTCACGAAGGAGGCACACCCATGCGCAACTCGCCCAACCGCATCGTCGCGACCGTGTTCGGCGCGGTCTACGTGCTCGTCGGCCTGCTCGGCTTCGCCGTCACCGGCGGCGTCGGATTCGTCGCCACGGAGGGTGGACTCCTCCTGGGCGTCTTCCAGGTGAACCCGCTGCACAACGTCGCGCACCTGCTCATCGGGGCCGCCCTGCTGATCGCCGGCTTCGTCGGGGTCACCGCCGCGAAGGCCGTGAACTCGATCGTGGGCGGCGCCTACCTGCTGCTCGGCATCGTCGGGTTCTTCCTGGCCGGCACCTCGGCCAACATCCTGGCGCTCAACACCGCCGACCACTTCCTGCACCTCGCGAGCGCGATCGTGCTGCTCGGCGTCGGGCTCGGAGCCGAGCGCTCCGCACGCGTGGCCGTGGCCTAGGGAGCCGGGCCATGACCGCACTGGCGACGATGGCGCGAACGTGGCCGATGCTGGCGGCGTTCGGCGCCGGCCTCGTGCTGCTCGCCCTCTCCGCCGGTGCAGGGGGAGCAGCGGGAGGCGTCCTCGCAGCCGTCGGCGTCGCCGCGCTCGCGTGGGGCGTCCTCTCGCTGCACCGCGGCCGGCCCGTCCTTCCCGGCGCCACCCTCGGGGTCGGGGTCGCGCTGCTCGTGGGTGCCGCCGTGCTCGTGGGCACCGGCCTCGCCGGGACGGCCGGCGTCCCGGCCGGTCCCCTGCTCGCGGCATCCGTGTTCGCCGCGGTCGTCGCCGGCGACGCCGCGCTGGCCGTGCGCCGCCGGGCTCGGGGCATGGGCCCGGGTGCCGCGGTGAACGGGGCACCGGATGCCGCCGGCCGCCCAGCGATCGACGGCCGCCGGTCACTCGTGGGACTCGTGGCGGGGGCGCTGCTCGTCGCCGGGCTGGCGACCCCGGCGCTCGCGGCGACCGAGGCGGGACGCCTCGCGGTGCCGCACGGCGAGCACGGCGGTGGGGGCTCGTCGTCGACGCCCGACCCGGCACACCACCATTGACGGTTTCACCCGACGGCCCACCGACGGCCCACTGACCGCGGCCGGGAGTGCGTGGCGATGACGCTCCCGGTCGCACCCAGGGGCGGCGTGGGAGCAGGATCCCGCGTCGCCCCGCCCCCCGTCGGCCGGCCTCCGCTCAGCCGGCCTGTGCGCAGCCGGCCCTTGCTCGGCCGGCCCCTGCTCAGCCGGCCGCGCCTCCCGCCGCGTCCGCCGCGTCCGTGGCGCCGACATCCGCCCCGATCTCGCGGAGCGCGCCGGCCATGAACCGCTCGACGTCACGGTCGACGATGATGTCGCTGGGGCGCAGCGGACGGCTGAGGTAGAGCCCGTCGAGCGCCGTGAGCCGGCTCAGCGCGACGTAGGTCTGGCCGGGGCTGAACGCGCGGGGGCCGAGGTCGACGATCGCGGTCTCGTAACTCGCACCCTGCGACTTGTGGATGGTGACCGCCCACGCCAGTCGGAGCGGGTACTGGGTGAACTCGGCGACGATCTCGCGGTGCAGCTTCTTGGCCGTCGCGTCCCATGAGTAGCGGTACTTCTCCCACGTGACCGGCTCGACCTCGTGCTCCTCGCCGTCGATGTCGACGCGCACCTCGCGCTGCAGCGACGTGACGGTGCCGATCGTGCCGTTCACCCAGCGAGGGCCGTCGCCGCGCACCGCGGTGTCATTGCGCAGGAACATCACCTGCGCGCCGAGCTTCAGCTCGAGCCGCTCGTCGGCGGGGAACGTGCGCCCGCCGAAGTCGCCGTTCACCTCGGCCTCGTTCGCGATCGACTGGCCGGGCAGCCGATGCAGCTGCGAGTGGTTGATGCGGTTCACGGTGCCGTTCGTGGTCGCCAGGGTGATCGCCCCCTGCTCGGGCAACGGCCGGCGGGCGCCGACGTCGTTGAGCACGCCGGCGATCTCGGCGGTGACGGCGCCGTGCCGCACGGCGTTGAGCATGACCTTGAACTCGTCGTCGTGCTGGCGATGCACCTCGCCCAGCTCGTAGATGCGCAGGTCGGCCTCGTTCCACACCTTCGCGTCGAAGAACCACATCGACCGGTAGGTGTCGGCGAAGTAGCGCCGCTCGTCGCCGCTTCCCGGCACCGGCGCGAGCTGGTAGGGGTCGCCGAAGAGCACCACCTGCGCGCCGCCGAACGGCTCGAACGGCCGCTGCCTGGCCTGGCGCAGCGACCGGTCCATCGCGTCCATGAGGTCGGCGTTGACCATGGAGACCTCGTCGATGACCAGGGTGTCCATGGCGTTGAGGATCTTGCGCACCGCGTCGTTCTGGTCGATGTCGTGGTCGGCGATGACCCCGATCGGCAGGCGGAACAGGGAGTGGATCGTCTGCCCGCCCACGTTGAGCGCGGCGACCCCGGTGGGCGCACAGATCACGATCTGCTTGGCCGTGTGCCAGTTCAGGTGGTTCAGCAGGGTCGACTTGCCGGTGCCCGCGCGCCCGGTGACGAACACGTGCTCGCGGGTGCCCTCGATGGCCTGGAACACCGCGGCCTGTTCGCGGGTGAGGGTGACGTTCTGCACTGGTTGCCTTCGGCGAGCGGATGCCGCGCGCGGCTCTCGCGGCGACGACGCCCGAGCGGGCGCGCTCCCACTGTAACCGCGCGGCGGGCGGCCGCGGGCGTACCGGTCCCGACGGTCCGATCAGCACCGCCCGCGGGCCCTGCGGTGGAGGACGGGTCGCGCGGCCCTCCCCACATAGACTGTGCGGGTGGGGAGCTCGGTCGTGCGCGAGGGTCGCTTGTCCCTCGCGGCCGTCGCGGGGTGGCTCGGCCTCGCCGTGCTCGTCGTCGGGGCGTTCCTCGCCGCGCTCGGCGCCCTGAACCAGACCATCTACGGCGCGTCCAGCTTCGTCGAGCGCTACCTCGAGGCCATCGCCGACGACGACATCGCCGCGGCATCCACGACCCCCGGCGTCGCACTCGACGCCGACGAGCTCGCCGCGCTCGGCCTGCCCGCGAACGTCTCCACCGCGATGTTCCGTTCCGGCGTGGTCGAGGCCGGGCCCGAGGACGTGCGCATCCTCAGCGACGTCGCGGGCGACGACGGCACGCACTCGGTCACGGCGAGCTACCGCCTCGACCTGGCGATCGTGGAGACGACATTCGACGTCCGCCCCATCGAGCCGCTCTACGGGGTGCTCAACCGCTGGGAGTTCGCGGTCAGTCCGCTGGCCGTCATCGACGTCACGGCGGCGCACAACCCGCTCTTCACCGTCGGCACGCTGACGCTCGACACGCGCGCCAACAAGACGGGTGACGAGCTCACGGCGTTCACGCAGACCGCGCCGTACCTCGCCATCGCCCCCGCGGTCTACGAGTTCGGCTACACCTCGACGCTGCTCGAGGCGGTGCCCGCGCCGCTCACCGTCGAGCCGTCGAGCCGGCCGGCCGTCACCGTCGACTCCGAGCCCACCGAGACGTTCGTGCAGCGCGTGCAGGTGAAGGTCGACGACTACCTGCAGCAGTGCACGACCCAGGCCGTGCTCCAGCCGGCCGGATGCCCCTTCGGCGTCGAGATCGACGACCGCGTCATCGGCGACCCCGTGTGGACCATCGTCACCAGTCCGCAGGTCACGCTCACCGCCGGCGAGACCGCGTTCGAGATGCCGCCGACCGAGGGCGTCGCCCACATCTCCGTCGAGGTGCAGTCGCTCTTCGACGGCGACATCTCGCAGTTCGAGGAGGACGAGCCGTTCCTGCTCGCCCTCAGCGCGACGATCCGGCCCGACGGCAGTATCGCGATCCAGCTGAAGTGACGATGAGCGGATGCCGCGGCATCCGCTCATCCGGGTCAGCTGCGGTTCGCGTCCTGCTGGGCGATGGCCGCGAGCCGCGCGTTGTACGCCTCGAGCTCGGCGTCGCCCGTGCGATCGGCGTGCCGGTCGCTCCGGCGGGACTCCTTCTCGTCGCTGCGCGACCACTGCACCGCGACGGTGATCGCGAGCGCGACGGTCGGGATCTCGCCCACCGACCACGCGATGCCGCCGCCCATCTGCTGGTCGGCGAGCGCATCGGTGCCCCAGCCCATCGCGCCGTACCAGTCGGCGAGCAGCAGGCCCGTGCCCGACATGATCGCGAGGCCGAAGAACGCGTGGAAGGCCATGGTGCCGAGCAGCAGCACCAGGCGGAACGGGTAGGGCAGTCGGTAGGGAACAGGGTCGATGCCGATGAGCGACTGCACGAAGAGGTAGCCGGTGATGAGGAAGTGCCCCACCATCCACTCGTGGCCGATGTGGTCGACCATGGACCACCGGAACAGCGGCGAGTAGTAGAAGACCCAGAGCGACCCGGCAAAGAGCGCGGCAGCGACGAGCGGGTTGGCGATGATCGACGCGAACTTCGAGTGCACCGCGAGCAGGATCCACTCGCGGCCGCCGCGGGAGCCGTCCTTCCTCGGGCGGATCGCCCGCGCCGCGAGCGTGACGGGCGCGCCCGGCACGAGCAGTACGGGAACCGCCATGGTCAGCGCCATGTGCGCGCCCATGTGCGCCGAGAAGAGGTACTCCTCGTAGACGCTCACGCCGCCGCTCGTGATGTAGGCGAGCAGCAGCAGGCCGCACACCCACAGCACCGCCCGGTAGATCGGCCAGTGGTCGCCGCGCTTGCGGAGCCGCCACACGCCGGCCAGGTAGAAGAAGATGCCGAACCCGCACGCGAGCACCCAGATGAGGTCGGGGCTCCACTCGGTGAAGTACCGCGTCCACTCGGGCCACGGCGGCAGCGGCTGGCCGGTCAGGATCTCGGCCGGCGTGCGGGCGAGCGAGCCGGCCGCATCCTCTGACACCGGCGTGGCCGTGCGGGCGAGCGCCGCGGCGACACCCGACGCGAGCCCCATGAACGCCAGCTCGACGACGACGAGCAGCCAGAAGTCGCGCGCGGGCGAGGCGCCGGGCCGCGACATCCGGCCGATGAGGAAGCGGCGCTGCACCGCGCCGAACAGGCCGAGGGCGATGAGCGCGGCGACCTTGACCAGCACGAGCACGCCGTAGGGGGTGCCGAGCTCGTCCCACGTGCCGATGCGGAGCGCGGCGCCGGTGTAGCCCGAGACGGCCACCACGATGAAGCAGATGAGCGCCACCGTCGAGTACCGGGCGAGCACGACCGGCAGCCGGTCGGCGTCGAGGCGGTTCCGCAGCAGCACGATCGTGAGCAGGCCGCCGACCCACGCGGCGACGAACGCGAGGTGCAGTCCGAGGGCCGCGATCGCGGCGTTGTGACCCGCGGCGCCGGCGGCGTGCCCCTGCTGCGCCATCGGCACGAGCGCGGTCACCGCGAGCACCGTGACGAAGATCAGCGCCGTGTGGTTGCGCACGGCGAAGCACAGCACCGTGACCGCCGCCGCGACGAGCGTGGTGGTCAGCCACGCCTCGCCGAGCTCGATCGACGTGACGAACTGCCCGAGCTTCTGCCCGAACGCCTCGCCCAGATCGAGGGGCTCCCCGGTCACCACGAGGAACGTGAACAGGCCGGTCGCAGCGCTGGCGACGGTGAGCACGGCAGCGGATGCCGCGGCCACATCGAGCGCGAGGTCGAACTCGGGCCGCTTCGGGCTGAGCGCCCACACCGCCATCACGAGCGCACCGATCATGCCCGCGGCGCCGAGGTTCACGAAGAGCTTGGCGACCGGGAGTCCGAAGCGGGCGATCGGACCTGGATCCTGGATGGGGTACGGCGCGGCGCCGCCGCCGTACGCGAGGCCCGCGAACGTCGCGAGGAGCGCGACGAGGATGAGCACGGCGGGGCCGAGCACGCGGACGGAGCGGGGCACCGAACCAGCCTAGACGCCGCTTCCCGTGTGCCCGCCCGGAGCGTGCGCCCGCGGCATCCCGGCGCCCGCGGCATCCGCTCGCATTGGAACCACGAAGGGGCATGCGGCGCTCGGCCACATGCCCCTTCGGGAGTCTCGGATGCTACTTGGCGGCAGCCTTGAGCTTCGAGCCCGCCGAGATCTTGACCGAGTGGCCGGCCGGGATGTCGATGGTCGCGCCCGTCTGCGGGTTGCGGCCGGTGCGAGCGGCACGCGAGGTGCGCTCGACGGCGAGCCAACCCGGGATGGAGACCTTCGTGTCCGAACCGACGGACTCGGCGAGCGCGTCGAAGAGACCGCCGAGCACGGCGTCGACGGTGGCCTGGCTCTGCCCGGTCGACGCAGCGATCTTCGCGACGAGCTCGGTCTTGTTCAGCGACTTGTCAGCCATTGAATGTCCTCCTCGGACTTCCGCTGTTTCGGTACAGCTATCTGTGAATTCTCGGGAACGATCGTTCAACCGCCCCCGTGGCCGATCGGGCCGCCTCGAATGTAGCAGAGATCCCCGGAATGACGCGGATTTCGAGCCCATTGGGGCACCTTCGGCCCGGCGTGTCGCCGAGCGGATGCCGCGGGCGGCCCCTTGCGCGGTGCAGGCGCGGACGCGGCATCCGTCGCCGGGGACGACGAGAGGGGCGCCCCGGAAACCCGGGACGCCCCTCTCGGTGAAGCGGTGGAGCGGTGAGGCTCGGTGGCCTACCAGCTCGACTTGGTGATGCCGGGCATCTCGCCACGGTGGGCCATGTCACGGAAGCGGACGCGCGAGACGCCGAACTTCGTGAGCACGCCACGGGGGCGGCCGTCGATGGCGTCACGCGAACGGACGCGAACCGGCGACGCGTTGCGGGGCAGCTTCTGCAGACCCACGCGAGCGGCCTCGCGGCTCTCGTCGGTGCCGTTCTCGTCGACGAGCGCCTTCTTCAGTTCGAGGCGCTTCGCCGCGTAGCGGTCGACGATCACCTTGCGCTGCTCGTTGCGCGCGATCTTGCTCTTCTTCGCCATGTCTTAGCGCTCCTCTCGGAAGTCGACGTGCTTGCGCACCACGGGGTCGTACTTCTTGAGCACGAGACGGTCGGGGTTGTTGCGACGGTTCTTGCGGGTCACGTAGGTGTACCCGGTGCCGGCCGTCGAACGGAGCTTGATGATGGGACGGATGTCCTGCTGCTTCGCCATTAGAGCTTCACCCCACGAGCCTGGATGTCCTTGATGACGGCCTCGATGCCACGAGCGTCGATCACCTTGATGCCCTTGGCGGACACGTTCAGGGTGACGTTACGACGAAGCGAGGGCACGTAGTACGTCTTCTTCTGCACGTTCGGGTCGAAGCGGCGCTTCGTCCGGCGGTGCGAGTGCGAGATGTTGTGTCCGAAGCCGGGAACGGCTCCGGTCACCTGGCACACTGCTGCCATTGGTCTTTCCTCCAATACCGAGGGGCGGATGCCCCTCCCAAGGTCTCTTGTCTGCTGACGTTCCCCACGCCGAATTCCGCGATTTCTCGCGGTTCTCGTGGTGGGAATGTCGCGGTCTGGGCAGTGGAAGTGCCCAGCCAAACGTCGAGTCTACCAGACGGCCTGATCGCGGGCCGAATCGAGCGGATGCCGCGTGCGCGGCCTGCTCGCGGCCGCGTTGGTCGACCGCGCCACCGGTCGCGGGGCTGCGCCGCGGCATCCGGAGGCGTAGCCTGACGCGCATGGCGACGTGGGACGACGTGCGCGAGCTCGCGCTGGGCCTGCCCGAGGCGAGCGAGCACGTCTCGCGCGGGAACCTCGAGTGGAAGGTGCGCGGCAAGGCATTCGTGCTCGAGCGCCCGCTGCGGCGCGCCGACCTCGTCGCGCTCGGCATCGACCAACAGGCCGGCCCCGTGCTCGCGGCGAAGACCGAGGACGAGGCGGTGAAGCTCGCGCTCGTCGCGGAGGATCCGACCGTGTTCTTCACCACGCCGCACTTCGACGGCTACGCCACGGTGCTGGTGCACCTCGACCGCATCCTGCGGCGCCGGCTCTCGGAACTCGTCGCCGAGGCCTGGGCGGCCGCCGCGCCCGAGAAGCTCGTGCGCGAGTACCTGCGCGACAACGTCGACTAGGCGCCCCGGTCGAGCACCGGACCGAGCACCCGCTCGCGCCGGTGGAGCGGGCGGCGCGACAGCACGGCGGCGGTGAAGAAGCAGAGCGCACCCAGCAGTGTGCCGAGGTTCGCCCAGAACAGGCTCACGAAGTCGTCGGTGACGGGCGAGACGTAGGCGCCGACCGCCGACACCGCGAAGGCGATCGAGCCGAGCATGTTGAGCCACGTGCCGTGCCAGGTGCGGGCCTTCCGGTCCCAGAGGAGCAGTCGGTGCCGGGTGGCGACCACGGCGAGCCCGCTCGACACGAGGAAGGCGATCGATCCGAAGGCGTCGGGGCGCCACCCCGCGCCGATCACGTCGGGCCTGGCGATGGCGGCGGCGAGCGCGACACCAGTGCTGACGTTGAAGCAGAGGGTGCCGACGAACTGGATCGCCGCCGACCACCAGTCGGCTCGGTCGGCGAGATTGGTGTGCCGGCGCGGCGGGCGGCGGCCGCTGAGGCTGAGCTGGATGAACCCTGCGGCGGTGAACAACAGCGATCCGACGAAGAACGTGATGCCGACCCAGACGGCGCCGACCCGTTCGGCGTAGAACGGGAGCGCCCCCGCCATGAAGCAGAGGGAGCCGATCGCGAAGCCCCACGCCTCGTGGCGCAGGCGCAGGGGTTCGCGATCGGCGGTGGAGGCTGCGCTCACGGTCAGCCCCGGTCCGCCGCGCCCGCGCCGGCGCCGCCGCCGAGCAGCACGGTGCAGTTCGCGCACAGCCCGAACACGTCGACCACGTGGGCCGCGCCGGTGAACCCGTGCTCGGCCGCCACCCGCTTCGCCCAGGTCTCGACCTCGTCGGCCGCGATCTCGACGGTGAGGCCGCAGTTGCGGCAGATCAGGTGGTGATGGTGGCCGGTCGTGCTGCAGGCCCGGTAGAGGGCCTCGCCCTCGGGCGACTGCAGCGAGTCGGCCTCGCCGTTCGAGGCGAGGTCGCCGAGCGCCCGGTATACCGTGGCGAGCCCGATCGGCGAGCCGTTGGCGTGCAGCGAGGAGTGCAGCGCCTGCGCGCTGATGAACCCCTCGGTCTCGTCGAGGGCCTCGCGAACGGCTTCGCGTTGCCAGGTGTTGCGCTTCATGCGATGCGTGCGTCCTCTGCGGTCTCCACGGGTATGGCGACCCGGTTCCACGGTAGTGCGCGCAGCTTGGAGATGCCCAGCGCGAGCACGAAGAAGGCGGTGGCGGCGATCACGATGCTGGGCCCGGCCGCCACCACGAACGCGCGCGACACGAGCACGCCGATGACTCCGGATGCCGCACCGATGAGCGGTGCCGTCCAGAGGATGCCGCGGTACGTCGGCACCACGAGCCGCGCCGCAGCCGCCGGGGCGGCGATGAGCGCGATCGCCAGGATCGCCCCGACCGCGGGCAGGGCGCTCACCACGGTCGCGGCGGTCAGGCCGAGCACGAGCAGTTCGATGGGCCACTCGCGATAGCCGGCGGCGCGGAACCCCGACGGATCGAACGTCGAGAACGCGATCTCCTTGCCGAAGGCCAGCACCGCGAGCACCGAGATGAGGGCCACGGATGCCGCGAGCGCGACATCCGCGTCGGTCACCGTCAGGATCGACCCGACGAGCAGCGACTCGGCGCGCACCGGGAGTCCGGGGATCACGGCCTGCAGGATCGCGCCCGCCGCGAAGCCGCCCGTCAGCACGATGCCCGCGGCGACCTGCGCGCCCTGACGCCGCACGCGGGCGATGACGGACATCACGGCCACGAGCACGACGGATGCCGCGGCCGCACCGAGCGGCACGCTCACCCCGAGCGCGGCGGCCGCCACCGCCCCGGGGTAGGTGCCGTGGGTCAGGGCCTGAGCGAAGAACGTGCGCCGGCGCAGCACCACGAGGGAACCGACGAAGCCCGCACCGGCGCCGATGACCACGGCGGCCACGAGCGCCCGCTCGAAGTAGCCCATCAGCGCTCCTCCCCCGCCGGGGTGGACACGCCCGTCGCAGGCTCGATCGGCGCGCCGGTCACGGCCTGACGGCGGTTGCCCGCCTGATCGGCCACCCAGCGCCAGACGAGCACGACGGCGTAGGCGCCGACGAAGACCGCGACGATCGTGCTGCCGGCGGGCAGGTCGACGCCGCCGCCGACGGAGGCGGCGAATCCCACGGCCAAGCCGAGCCATGCGCAGACCGCGCCGAACACGGCGGCCGCCGGGAAGAGCAGCCAGAGCCGCCGCGTCATCAGCCGGGCGGCAGCACCGGGGACGATCAGCAGCGCCAGCACGAGGAGCGTGCCCACCGTGCTCGCGGCGGCCACCACGACGAGTGCCACGGCGCCGTTGAGCAGCAGGTCGAGGCGCAGGGCGGAGTCGCCCGAGGCGAGGCTGCCGCGCGCGTCGAACGCACGGAACAGCTGCTGCTTCATGGTGAGGGCGACGGCGAGCAGGGCGACGGCGCAGACGCCGATGAGCGGCACCACCTCCTCGGGCGGAATCGTGAGCACTCGCCCGAAGAGCAGCGCCTCGAGCTCGCCGGCGTAGTCGTCGCTCCGCGAGACGACGATGACGCCGACGCTGAAGGCGGCGGTCAGCACGATCGCGATCGCGGCATCCGAGGTGACCCCGGCCCGGTCGAGGAGCGTGAGCACCACCGCCGCGGCGAGTGCCGCGATCGCCGCGCCGGGGAGGAGCCCGGCGGTGCCCGCCACCGCCAGGCCGATCGCGAGCCCCGGGAACACGGCGTGCGTCAGCCCGTCGCTGATGAACTCGAGACCACGGAGGTTGACGAGCACACCGACGATGCCCGCGACGATGGCGAGCACGAGCATGACGAAGAGCGCTCGAGCCATGAACGGCACCGTGAAGGCCGTGAACAGCGCCTCCCCGAGGCTCACGCGGCCCCACTCCCCCACCGTGCACGCACGCCGGCACGTGCATATGCCGAACGCGGCATCAGTGGCCCTCGTGGCCGGGCACGACCAGCGTGTGCTCGTCGATCTCGACCTCGACGCCCTCGAAGCACTCCTGCACGTTGCCGAGCGTGAGCACGTCGTCGACGGGGCCGAAGGCGAGCTGCGTGCCGTTGACCAGCACCACGCGATCGCAGACGACGCGGGCCAGCTCGAGGTCGTGCGTCGACACGAGGATCGCCACGCCCTGGGCCTTCAGCGTGCGGATGGTGGCGATGAGCGCGTCGCGGTTGGGCTGGTCGAGGCCGTTGAAGGGCTCGTCGAGCAGCAGGAGCCGGGGCTGGGCCGCCAGCGCCCGGGCGAGCAATCCGCGCTGCCGCTGGCCGCCCGACAACTCGCCGAACGGACGCTTCGCGAGCTCGCCCAGTCCGACGGCGTCGAGGGCGGCCTTCACCGCGCCCCGATCGGCACGACCGGGCCACCTGAACAACCCGAGCCGTCGATACCGGCCCTGCATCACGACCTGCTCGAGGCTGATCGGGAAGTCGGGGTCGAGCTCGGTGGACTGCGGCAGGAACCCGATCATTCCGTTCCGGGCATGTTCGCCCGGGCCGGCGATCTGCATGCTCCCCGCGGTGAGCGGAACCAGCCCGAGCACGCCGTTCAGCAGCGTCGACTTGCCCGCGCCGTTCGGACCGATCAGGGCGACCGCGTCGCCGGGGGCGACGTCGAGCTCGAGCCCCGACACCCCCGAGCCGCCCGGATGGGTGAAGGCGGCACCCCTCAGGCGCAGCACGGGCGACTCGGTCATGGGGTCATCCTCGCAGCAGTGCCGGAAGGGGGGAAGGTGTGACGCCCCACGACTCGAGGATGCGGGTCGCGTTGTGCACCTGGCTGCCGAGGTACGTCTCACCGGCCGACCCCGCGACACCGAGCGAGTCGCCGTAGAGCGCGTCGTCACCGGAGTAGACCGTCACGCCGGCCTCGCGGGCGATGGTGGCCGCGGCCTTCGGCGAGATCGACGCCTCGGAGAACACGGCCTGCACCCCAGTCGCACGGATCTTCTCGACGAGCGCGTCGATCTCGGCCGCGCTGGGCTCGGCGTTGTCGTCGAAGCTCGGGATGACGCTGCCGACGAACGTGAGCCCGTACGCGTCGATGAAGTAGGTGAAGGCGTCGTGGTTCGTGACGAGCAGCCGCTCGGCGGGCGGCACCGTGTCGACGTTCTCACGGATCCAGGCGTCGAGCGCGTCGAGCTTCGCGACGTAGGCCTGCTCATTCGCCTCGACCGCTGCCGCGTCGATGCCGGGCACGTCGGCCAAGCCCGCGGCGATGGTCTCCACCATGTGCACGGCGAGCGCCGGATCGGTCCAGATGTGCGGGTTCCCGGCGCCGTGGTCGTGTCCTTCATGAGCGAATGCCTCGTCGGCATGCTCACCACCGTGCTCGTCGCTCGTGTGCTCGTCAGCGGCATCCGTGGCGTGATCGTGCTCATCGGTGCCGAACAGCTCGATGCCGGTGCTGGCGTCGATCAGCACGCCGTCGAACCCCGAGGCGCTCACCGCGTCGTCGAGCCAGCTCTCGAGGCCGGCGCCGTTCACCACGAGGGCATCCGCCTCGCTCAGCGCGAGCAGCTGGGCGGCGGACGGGTCGAAGCTGTGCGCGCTCTGCGCCGGCGCCAGCAGCTGCGTCACCTCGACGTCGTCTCCGAAGAGCTCGCGCGTGAAGTCGCCCACCTGCGTCGTCGTCGCCACGATCGACGGCCCACTGCTGCCCTCGTCGGATGCCGCGGGGCTGGCGCACGACGAGAGCGCGAGCGCACCCGCGGACGCCACTGCGATCGTTGCGAGCGCCGTGCGCAGCCGGTGGCGAGCACCGGATCGTCGGGAGATCATGATGCGAGGCTATCCGCTATTGATAATGATTGTCAAAACCATCTAGCCGCGTCATCGGCCGGCCTCCCGTGAACTCTTCGTGACGAACCACCGAGCGCCTGTGGACGGATGCGACGAGTGTCACACCGACGTGCAAGCATGAAGCACGTGGATACGACGACGGCCCCGCTCACGTTGCATCCCTTCACCGTCGGCGATGCCGAGCGACTCCTCTCCGGCGAGGTCGATCCGCACGACGGTTGGGAGGGGGGTTACGCCTTCACCGACGAGCCCGAGCTCCTCCGCGAATACGTTCGCGCCGTGCGCGAGACCGGCGACCCGGCCCCGTTCGGGCCGCACCTCGTGCGACGCTCGAACGACGGCGCGACCATCGGCGGCGTGAACGTGTTCGGGCCGCCGGCCGCCGACGGCTCGGTCGAGTTCGCCTTCGGGCTCGTCCCGGCGGTGCGCGGGCAGGGGCTGGCGATCCACGCGGTGATCGCCGTGGTCGACCTCGTGCGCACGACTGGCGCTCGAGCGGCCCGCGCCGAGTGCGAGATCGCGAACCTTCCGGCGCGACGCGTGCTCGAGAACGCCGGGCTCGTCGAAGCGGGTCGCAGCGACGACTCGATCATCTACGAGATCCGGTTCTGACCGGCCTCACTCGAGCAGGAGCGCGGGCTCCTCGATGATCGAGGCGACGTCGGCGAGGAAGCGGCTCGCCACGTCGCCGTCGACGACGCGGTGGTCGAAGGACGCCCCGATCGTGGTCACGAACCTCGGCCGCACCTCACCGTCTACCACCCACGGCTTCTGCTTGATGGTGCCGAGCGCCACGATCGCGACCTCGCCGGGATTGAGGATCGGCGTGCCGGTGTCCATGCCGAACACGCCGATGTTCGTGATCGTGATGGTGCCGCCCTGCATCTCGGCCGGCTGGGTCTTGCCCTCGCGCGCCGTGAGCGTCAACTGCTCGAGGGCGGTCGCGAGCTCCACCATCGTCATCGCCTGGGCGTTCTTGACGTTCGGCACGAGCAGGCCGCGGGGCGTGGCCGCGGCGACGCCGAGGTTCACGAAGTGCTTGACGATGATCTCCTCGTCGGTCCACTGCGCATTGACCGACGGGTTCCGACGTACGGCCCAGATCATGGCCTTCGCCATGATCAACAGCGGCGACACGCGCACGCCGGCATAGTCGGGCGACGCCTTCAGCCGCTTGATGTACTCCATCGTGCGGCTGGCGTCGACGTCGACGAAGACCGATACATGCGGCGCGGAGTATGCACTCTGCACCATCGCGGCGGCGATCGCTTTGCGAACGCCCTTCACAGGGATGCGGGTCTCGCGGTCGGCGGGAGCCTCGGGCGTCTGGATGTTGCGGAACACGCTGGCCTGACTGGCCTCGCGGATCACGTCGTCACGGGTGACGTCGCCGATCGGGCCGGTCGGCATGACCCGCGAGAGGTCGACCCCGAGGTCCTTCGCCAGCTTGCGGATCGGCGGCTTCGCGATGACTGGCATGCCCGAGTCGGGCCGCGAAGCGGGCGTGGGTGCCGTCCCGCCTGCAGCGGCGCCGATGGCCGGCGCGGTCACGGCCGGCGCCGGGGGAGCAGTGGCCGCGAGGTGCTCGTGCGCGCCGCCGGGTGAGGGGTGCCGGGTGCGACGCGTCGCGTGCGGGCCCGACGAGCCGTGGCCGACCAGCACCGCGCCGCCGCCCTCCGAGGGGGCCGGTGCGTGCGACGCGACGGTTGCGCCCGCGGCGGGCGAGGCGGGGGCGGGAGCCGCAGTTGATGTCGTCGCGGCACCGGCGTCCGACGCAGCGGTCGACGGCGCGGCCGGGGCGGGCGCCCCCGCGGCGGTCACCGCGGCATCCGTCTGGATCACGAGGATGGGGGTGCCGACGTTGACCGTCTTGCCCTCGTCGACGAGCAGTTCGGACACGACGCCCTCGAACGCGCTCGGGAGTTCGACGAGCGACTTCGCCGTCTCGATCTCGACGAAGACCTGGTCGAGCACGATGCGATCGCCGGGGGCGACGCGCCACTGCACGATCTCGGCCTCGGTGAGTCCCTCACCGACATCGGGGAGGGGGAATCGGATCTCGCTCATGCTGTCTACCCTCGCAGTCGATCTATGCCGTCGGCGTCATGTGGTGCGCGGCCGTCAGTACGCCAGGGCGCGGTCGACGGCTTCGAGCACCCGGTCGGGGCTCGGCAGGAACTCGGTCTCCAGTGAGGCGGGCGGGAACGGGGTGTCGAAGCTCGAGACGCGGAGCACGGGCGCCTCGAGCGAGTAGAAGGCGCGCTCGGCCACCGTGGCCGCGATCTCGGAGCCGACGCTGACGAAGCCGTACGCCTCCTGCGCGACGACGAGCCGCCCGGTGCGCTGCACCGAGTCGAGCAGCGGGCCGTAGTCGATGGGGGAGAGCGACCGCAGGTCGACGACCTCGATGCTCGTGCCCTCCCCGCCCGCGATGTCGGCCGCCTGCAGCAGGGTGGAGACCATTGCGCCGTGTCCGACGACGGTGACATCGGTGCCCTGCCGGATGACGCGGCTCGCGTGCAGCGGCATGCCCGAGTGGTCCTGGTCGACCGGCCCCTTCGGCCAGTAGCGGCTCTTCGGCTCGAAGAACAGCACAGGGTCGTTCGAGGCGATGGCCTCCTGGATCATCCAGTACGCGTCGTGCGGGCTCGAGGGGCTCACCACTCGCAGGCCGGGAGTGTGCGCGAAGTACGCCTCGGGGCTCTCCTGGTGGTGCTCGATCGAGCCGATGTGGCCGCCGTAGGGCACGCGGATGACGACGGGCATCGAGACCGTGCCGTCGTGCCGCACCGTCTGCCGCGAGAGCTGCGTGGTGATCTGGTCGAAGGCCGGGAAGATGAATCCGTCGAACTGGATCTCGACCACCGGCCGATAGCCGCGCATCGCGAGGCCGATCGCCGAGCCGACGATGCCCGACTCGGCGAGGGGAGTATCGAGCACCCGCTTGTCGCCGAACTCGGCCTGCAGGCCCTCGGTCACCCGGAAGACGCCGCCGAGCGGGCCGATGTCCTCGCCCATGAGGAGCACCTTGTCATCGGCGCGCAGCGCCTCGCGGAGCCCGGCGTTGATGGCCTTGGCCATCGAGAGGGTCTGCACTCCGCGCATGCCTGCTTCGGCCTCGGCGTGCACCGCGGGTGCGACGGATGCCGCGGGCGCGGCCTGCTCGCGGGTCGCCCCCACCTCGGCAGACGTCGCGACCGCCTCGTCCATCAGGCGCTCGTCGTCGGTGCGTGAGCTCATGCCGCTCCTCCCTCGAAGCCGGACTCGTACGCCTCGAGCCACGCGGACTCCTCGGCCATGAGCGGATGCGGCTCGCTGTAGACGTGCCGGAAGATCTTGTCGCGGCTGGGCCCCGCGACGTCGAGCGCACGCCGGCGCATGTCGGACGCGACGTCGGCCGCCTCGGTATCGGCGTCCGCGAAGAACGCCGCCGACGCGCCACGGTGCTCGAGCCAGGTGCGGTACCTCGTGATGGGGTCGCGCTCGGCCCAGAACGCGACCTCGTCGTCCGTGCGGTACTTGGTGGGGTCGTCCGCCGTGGTGTGCGCGCCCATCCGGTAGGTGACGGCCTCGATGAGGCTGGGTCCCTCGCCGGCGCGCGCCTCCTCGAGCGACTGCCGCGTGACCGCGTAGCTGATGAGCACGTCGTTGCCGTCGATGCGCACGCCGGGCATGCCGAACCCACCCCCGCGCAGCGAGAGCGGGCTGCGCGACTGCCGGGAGACGGGCACCGAGATCGCCCAGCCGTTGTTCTGCACGAAGAACACCTGGGGGGTCTGGTAGCTCGAGGCGAAGACGAGCGCCTCGTTGGCGTCGCCCTGCGAGGTGGAGCCGTCGCCGTAGTAGACGAGCACCGCGGCATCCGCTTCGGGATCGCCCGTGCCGACCGCGCCGTCGAACTGCATGCCCATGGCGTAGCCGGTCGCGTGCAGCGTCTGGGACGCGAGCACGAGCGTGTAGAGGTGGAAGTTGCCGTTCTCAGCCGGGTTCCACCCGCCGAGCGTGACGCCGCGCAGCAGCGACAGGATGGCGACGGGGTCGAGCCCGCGGATCATGCCGGCGATGTGCTCGCGATACGACGGGAAGAGGTGGTCCTGCGGCCGTGCGGCGCGAGCGGACCCGACCTGGGCGGCCTCCTGCCCGTGGCTCGGCACCCAGAGGGCCAGCTGGCCCTGCCGCTGCAGGTTCGCCCCGGCGATGTCGATGCGCCGGGACACGGCCATGTCGCGGTAGAACTGCTCGAGCATCGAGTCGGGGAGCGCCTCGACGAGGGGCAGGTACTCCTCCGCCTCGGGCGTCGGGCGCAGCTCGCCCGACGGGGTCAGGAGCTGGACCGTCGGCGCGGTGAAATCTCTCTCGCGGGCTGCCACCGTTCCACGGTACCCGCTACGAGGTACGCCCTTCTTGTGAAGCCGGTACAAGCTCACCGAGGATGCGGAGGAGGGTTTCGACAGACTCCGGCTCGCCGATCGAGATGCGGATGCCCTCCGGCGGGAACGCCCGGGTGACGAGCCCGGCGTCGAACAGGCGCTCGGCGACCTCGACGGTGGCGTCGCCCGTGGGCAGCCACACGAAGTTGCCGTGCGCCTCGGGCACGCCCCAGCCCTGCGCGAGCAGGGCCGCACGCACCGCGTCTCGGCGCTGGGCGATCGTGTCGACGCGGGCGAGCAGTTCGGCCTCGGCGGCGGGCTCGAGCGAGGCGAGCGCGGCGGCGGACGACGCGGCGGTGACCCCGAGGGGGATCGCGGTCGCGCGCGCGGCGTCGAGGATCGCCTCGGGGCCGACGGCGTAGCCCACCCGCAGGCCGGCGAGCCCGTAGGCCTTGGAGAAGGTGCGGAGGATCACGAGGTTCGGGTGACGGCCGATGAGCGAGCGGCCGTCGACGGATGCCGCGTCACGGACGAACTCGATGTAGGCCTCGTCGAGCAGCACGAGCAGGTCGCCCGGCACCCTGGCCATGAATGCGTCGAATTCGGCGGCCGTGACGATGGTGCCCGTGGGGTTGTTCGGCGAGCACACGATGGCGACGCGCGTGCGCTCGGTGATGGCGTCGACCATCGCGTCGAGGTCGTGGCCGTGATCGGCGCGGTTCGGCACCCGAACGCTCGCGGCGCCCGACACCGTGACCAGGCCGGGATAGGCCTCGAACGACCGCCACGAGTACACGACCTCGTCGCCCGGACCGGCGGCCGCGGCGATGAACTGCGCGAGGAGCGAGACCGACCCGGCGCCGACGATCACCTCGTCGGCCGTGACGCCGAATCGCTCCGCCAGTCGCTCGCGCAGGGGGAGTGCCGTGGCGTCGGGGTAGCGGTTGATCTCGCCGGCCGTCGCGGCCACGGCATCGGCCACCCCCGGCAGCGGCGCGTGGGGGTTCTCGTTGCTCGAGAGCTTGAAGCCGTCGGCGGGCGCCGGGCGGCCCTGGCGATACGGGGGGAGGGCGGCGATCTCGGGGCGAAGGCGCACGCTGGCCCTCATCGGCTCGGCTGCGGTCACGGATTCCACCGTACCCCTTCGCGCCACGGCGCGATCTGCCGTGACCGGCGACCGCCTGTCTGCCAGAGTTGAGGAATGCGCTTCATCGTCAAGGTCATCGTCGTCGCCTTCGCCCTCTGGCTGACGACGCTCATCGTCGCCGGCGTCAAGGTCGTGCCGTACGAGGACACGACGCTCGCGACCGTGCTCACGTACCTGTTGGTCGGCCTGATCTTCGGCTTCGTGAACGCCTTCGTCGGCACCTTCGTGCGGATCATCGCGTTCCCGTTGTACGTGCTCACGCTCGGGCTCATCTCATTCATCGTGAACGGACTCCTGCTGCTGCTCGTGGCCTGGATCAGCGACCTCATGGGGTTCGGCCTCGTGGTCGACGGCTTCTGGTGGGGCGTGCTCGGCGCGCTCGTGCTCGGCCTCATCAGCTGGCTCATCGGCCTCATCGTGCGTCCGTCGCGCGACTGAGATCGCGCGTCGCCAGCCAGTCGCTGCGCAACCCGGGCGTCCCTCCGGTCACCTCGCCGACGAGCCTCCGGAACGCGACGAGCCGTTCGTCTTCCGATCGGTCGACGGCGGCGGCCGTTGCGCGGTAGCGCGCCAACTCGTGCGCCGGCAGCATGCCGGCGTACTCCCGCTCGCTATCGAGGACGCTCCTCGAGACGGTGAGGAGCTCGGGCGACGCGTGCCCGGCGCCCCCGGTCGCCGGCACGAGATCCTCCTCGTGCTCGAGCGAGACCACGCCGACGCCGTCGCGGAGGGGCGCCGACGCGACAGGCCCCCCGAGGTTCAGGGCACCGACGACGTTGAGGTCGGCGTCGCCGGCGAGCTTCGCCGCGATCACGCCGCCGCCCGAGTAGCCGACGGCGAGGAGGCGGTCGCCGGGAGCCGCACCCGCTCCATCGAGTGCCGCCCGCACCGCACGCTCGCCGCTCCCCGAGTCGGCGCCCGCGAGCCGCAGGGCGTCGATGGCGGTGTCGTCGGCGATGCCGTGCAGGTTGCTCGTCATGTCGGCGGGCTGCTCGCCGGCGTTGAGCCCGAGGTCGACGGTGCCGCCGACGTAGAGGATCCAGCTGGCGTCGTCGGCCGTTCCGTACCGCTCGATCCGGATCTGTGCGCCGCCGTCTTCGGGGCTGGGCACCCGCTCGGCGAGGTCCCCGTATCCGTCGGGCGGCGCCACCACCTCGCCGAGGTGCGTGGACGCCTCCGCGGGGTGCCCATGCGGTCCGCGCGCCGCGGTCGGGGTCCGCGTGCCGGGAAGGCACTCGCGGTCGGCGACGGCCGGGTCGACCCGCATCACACGCGAGACCGTGACCGGCCCGTCGACGAGCACGCGGCTGCCGGCGAGCCCGAACAGGCCTGCGGCGCCGAGCAGCACCGACGCGCTCTCGGGAGCTCGGACGAGCGGCCCGAGGACCGACGACACCGGGCCAGGCCCCATGACGGCCTCGTCGGCGTGGTCGGCGGCGATCCGGACGAGCCGCACGAACTCGGGATCGGACAGCAGCCCCCGGTGCTCGGCCAGCCAGGACTCGAGCGGGGTCTGGTTCATGCCGAAGGCGCGCCCGATGCCCGAGCCCACGGCGTACCCGCCCGCCGCGAGCACGCCGTTGGCCACGACCATGGGAGCGAAGGCCCCGACCCACGGAGCCGCGATGAACGCGCCGAGCTGCCACAGCGCCTCGACGCGACGCTCGGCGTCGCCGTATCGCTCGGCCGCGTCGAGGAGCGAGGACGGCAGCGAACGCGCCAGGCGCTCGACGTGCCCCAGGCACTGGCGCGCGAACCCGAGGCTCGGGAGCGGCGAGCCGCCGGCGCCGAATCCCGACAGGCCGTCGAGGTCGATCGTCTCCAGCCCGCGGGAGATGCGGTCGAGGCGATCGAGCCAGTCCGCGACGATCGCGGCGGCGGCCGCCAGCTTGGCCGCGTGCACGAACAGCTCGTCCACCTCGACGGCCGTGGATCCGCCTCTGGCGATGAGGAGACCATCGGCTCCCGGATGCGCCGACGTCATCTCGTGCCGGCGCGTTCGAGGCCCGCCAGCTCGAACTCGAGGTTGCGGACGTGCTGTCGAAGGGACGACTCGGCATCGCTCAGCAGCGACGTGGCCTTCGCGAGCCCCGCGCGCAGGTTGTCGAGCCGCTCGACGTACCCGATCGTCGCGTCCGAGCGCCAACCGGTGGGATTCGCCGGGATGAGCCTCGCCTGATCGAATCGGACGGCGTCGGAGAGCGACGCCAGCACGAGCAGATGGCGGCGGGCCGCGTCGAGGCGGTCGGCCGTGGCGGTGCCCGTGACCACGGCGACGTAGGGTGCGGCGGAGTCCATGGCACGATCGTGCCGAGCTTCCTGCCTTGCGCGGCCGCTCGTCGCGGCATCCGTGCGGTCGAATCGTCTCGGCTCGCCTGGGGAGGACGAGCCACCGGGTCTCAGTCGAGCAGCACCTGCCGCAGCACGTGGACGCCGGCGCTGCCGAAGGCGCTCTCCGTGCCGGCCTGCTCCACGACGGCCGAGGCGATGACGAGCGCCCAGCCGCGCGCGCGGTCCCACGTCGCCGCATCCACGTCCCGCCGGCGCTCGAGCTCGGCGCGGAAGGCGCGACGGCCAGCGGCGTCGAACGTGAGCCACGCCGTCGCCAGGTCGGTGGCCGGGTCGCCCGCCGTGAGGTCGCCGAAGTCGATCACCGCGGCGAGGGAGCCCGTCGGCGTGAAGACGAGGTTGGCCGGGTGCAGGTCGCCATGCAGCCAGACTGCCGGTCCGGTCCAGGCGGATGCCGCGAGCGCCCGCTCCCACACCGCGAGCAGCCGATCGGCGTCGGGGATGCGCCCGCCGACGAGCCGGGCGCGGATCTCCTCCGCCCGGTTCGCGAGCGGCACGCCGCGGTAGGCGTTGGCCGGGGCGTCCGCCGGAGCCACCATCGCGCCGAGCTCGGCCACGAACGCGGCGAGCGCCGGCGCTGCGCCACCGCGCGACCGCGCATCCAACGCCAGCCCGTGCTGCCCGTCGAACCAGGGCACGATGCTCCACGGCACGTCGTAGCCGAGCTCGGGTGCCGGGCGTCCGTCTCGCACCGGCGCGGGCACGGCCACCGGCAGGCGTGCGGCGAGCTCGGGCAGCCACCGCTGCTCGTTGCGCATGAGCCCGACCGCGGCCTTCCGCCGCGGCATCCGGACCGCCAGGTCGTCGCCGAGCCGGAAGAGCGCGTTGTCCCACCCGTTGGCCACGAGCCGCACCGGCGCCGCCAGGTCGGGGTGCTGCTGCGCGACGAGGCGCGCCGCGAGGGACTCATCGACGAGGAAGTCGGCCGGCGGGGCATCGTTCGCCGCGGCATCCGTCATCTGCGCCTCTTCTCGAAAGGAGCGGACTCGCTCGGAGGGGGAGTCGACCAGCGTATCGTCGGCGCGATTTTCCTGCTGTGCCCGGCGCCGTTCTCGTCCACAATGGGACCATGACGCGAGCGGAACCCGCGGGGGACGCCGCGCAGCCCTTCAGAGTGTCGTTCGTCTGCACCGGCAACATCTGCCGGTCACCGATGGCCGAGGTCGTGCTGCGCTCCCTCGCCGAACGCGCCGGGCTCGGCGACCACCTCGCCATCGAGTCGGCGGCCACCGGCGACTGGCACGTGGGCGAGCGTGCCGACCAGCGCACGATCGACGCGCTCGAGCGGGCGGGGTACGACGGCTCGCAGCATCGCGCGCGCCAGTTCGAGGCCGGCGACTTCCCCGACCTCGACCTCATCGTCGCGTTCGACCGCGGCCAGGCGCGCATCCTGCGCAACTGGGCGCCGTCGTCGCTCGACCAGGACAAGGTGCGGTTGCTGCTCGAATTCGACTCCGACCTGGCGCCACTGCAGGACGTGCCCGACCCCTACTACTCCGACGAGGCGACCTTCGATCGAGTTCTTGGGATGATAGAGCGGTCGACGTCGGCGCTCTTCCGGCAACTCGCTCCCGCACTCAGACAAGGAATCCGATGACTTCGCTGCCTCCCCAGCCGCTCAGCCCGCTCGACGGACGGTATCGCGCCGCCGTCGGCGAACTCGGCGAGCACCTCTCCGAGGCAGGCCTGAACCGGGCGCGCGTGCAGGTCGAGGTCGAGTGGCTCATCGCGCAGACCGACCGCGGATTCTTCGGCTCGTCGCCGCTCACCGCCGAGCAGAAGGCGCAGCTGCGCTCCATCGTGGCGGAGTTCGGCCAGGCCGACATCGACGAGCTCGCCACGCTCGAGGCCACCACCCGCCACGACGTGAAGGCCGTCGAGTACTACGTGCGCCGGCGGCTCGAGCTGCTCGGACTCGACGCGATCTCCGAGCTCACCCACTTCGCCTGCACGAGCGAGGACATCAACAACCTCTCCTACGCGATCACCGTGCGCGACGCCGTGCGCGAGGTGTGGCTGCCGAAGTACCGCACCGTCATCGACGCGATCGCGGCCCTCGCCGTCGAGCACCGCGACGCCGCGATGCTCTCGCGCACCCACGGCCAGCCGGCGACCCCGTCGACCATGGGCAAGGAGCTCGCCGTCTTCGTGCACCGCCTCGAGCGCATCGCCAAGCAGGTCGAGGGCACGGAGTACCTCGGCAAGTTCTCGGGCGCGACCGGCACGTTCTCGGCGCACGTGGTCGCGGCACCGGATGTCGCGTGGCCCGACGTGTCGCGCGAGTTCGTCGAGTCGCTCGGGCTCACGTGGAACCCCCTCACCACGCAGATCGAGTCGCACGACTGGCAGGCGGAGCTCTACGGCCGCGTGTCCCACGCCAACCGGGTGCTGCACAACCTCGCGACCGACATCTGGACCTACATCTCGCTCGGCTACTTCCGGCAGATTCCGCAGGCCGGCGCCACCGGGTCCTCGACCATGCCCCACAAGGTGAACCCCATCCGCTTCGAGAACGCCGAGGCCAACCTCGAGCTCTCGTCGGCGGTGCTCGACTCACTCGCCGCGACCCTGGTGACGAGCCGCCTGCAGCGCGACCTCACCGACTCGAGCGCGCAGCGCAACATCGGCGTCGGATTCGGGCACTCGCTGCTCGCGCTCGACAACATCGAGCGCGGCCTCCGTGAGATCGACCTCGACCGCGCGCTGCTCCTCGCCGACCTCGACGGCAACTGGGAGGTGCTCGGCGAGGCCATCCAGACGGTCATCCGCGCCGAGGTCGTGGCCGGGCGCTCGACCATCGCCGACCCCTATGCGTTGCTGAAGGACCTCACGCGCGGCAAGCGCATCGGCGCGGCCGACCTCGCCGCGTTCGTCGAGGGGCTCGAGATCGGCGACGACGCGAAGCAGCGCCTGCTCGCGCTCACGCCCGCGACGTACACGGGCCTCGCGTCGGAGCTCGTCGACCGACTCTGAGCGGCGGCGCGCCGCCGCGGGTCAGTGGCCCCGGGGCGCCCCGCGGTCGTCGTCGGGGTCGACACCGGTCTCGCGCCCATCGGACGCCGGCCCTGCGGCATCCGTCGACGTGCCGGGAGCACGGTCGGCCTCGTGGATCTCGGCCGACTCCATCGCGTCGGGCTTCACCGCCATCGAGAAGAGCGCGAGCCCGACGAGCACGATGATGAACACGCCTCCGGTGGCGATGAGCGCCAGGTTCCACTCACGAGTGGCGACGAGGGTGATGACGCCCGTGAAGATCGCCGCGATCGCGGCGCCGCCGACGTACTCGACCGGGCGGAGCATCTCGCGCTTCGAGGGCTTGTAGTCGCCGTTCGGCTGGGTCACGGGTGCTGCTCCGATCCGGATGCCGCGGCGCCAGGCGCCACGGCCCACTTCAACGAGAATCCACCGATGACGAGATAGACGCCGAGGATCACGAAGTACCCGCCCAGCAGGCCGACCGCGGTGACGGGGTCGGGCGGCAGCAGCAGGAAGACGAGCGCGAGGATCGCGGTGAAGGCACCGGCGGCGATCCAGTCGCGCGCTGCGGGGGTGCGGCCGCGGGCGCGGAGCCCGGCGTAGAGCTCCACGAACCCGGTGACGGCGGCCCAGATGCTCACGAGGTAGAGCAGGAACGGCAGCGCACCGGGCACGGTGACCGCGAGCAGGCCCGCCGCCACCGTGGCGATCGCGGTGACGAGGAAGAGCGAGCGGATGCCGCGATCGTCGATCAGCCGCAGGGTCAGGGCCCCCACGACGAGGCCCGACGCGATGGCCCACGCCCCGAAGACGAGGAGCCCGAGCTCGGGGGAGTGGTTCGGTGAGAACGTGATGACCGCGGCGGGCACGAGGGCGAGGAGTCCGCGGACGACCGGGACGACCCAGTACTGGGTGCGCTCCGGGGCAGTATCGCGGGCGGTGGCCACGGCGACCTCTTTCACATCGGAGGGGGGTACCGATCCATCCTACGTGGGTCGACCTGTGCGCTCGAACGGGCTCCGATCGGTGCGACCGGTGCTCCGGCGGGACGGAGTCCACAGGGGACGCGGAACGGGGTGGACGCCGCTCGCGCGACCTCCACCCCGTTCGGGACCGGATCAGTCAGGCCTGGGGCCTAGTTCCCACCCTTCCCGCTGGCGGTGACCGAGATGCTCACCTCGGTCGTGTCGCCGTCGGTGACCGCGTCGCCGAGGTAGCGCACCTCGACGTCGACCGTGCCCTTCTTGAACGGTCCGACCTCGAGCGTCGCCTTGCCGTTCGCGAGCGTGGCGGAGTCGACGACCTTGCCATCGATCACGGCCTGCACGGTGCCGGTCGCCTGCGGGCCGGTGGAGGTCACGACGATGGAGATCGGCGCGGTCTCCTTCTTCTGCTTGATCACCGAGGGCGCGGTCGCGGTGACCGTGGACACGGCCTTCGCGATCGTGATCGGCACTGCGATCGACGTGCCCGTCGCGGCCCCCGTGAGGGTCAGTTCGGTCGCGCCGACCGGAGTGCCGGCAGGCAACTGCACCGACACCGAGGCGGTGCCGTACTCGTCGTAGGGCGCCGTGCCGATGGTGTTGTCGACCGGGAAGGTGCCCAGCGCGGTGTCGCCGAGCGACACGACTAGCGACGCATCCTTCACGTCGGCGGCCGTCGACATCGCCCACGACTTCACGTTGAACGCGACCGTGGCACCCGGCAGGTACGTGGCCGGCGCGCCGGTCGGGAATTCGACCTCCACGGCGTGCTGCTCGTAGTCGACCGGAAGCGGCGTCGTTCCGCCGAAGGCGGCCATGTAGTCGACCATCGCGTTGAGGTCGATCTTGCCGGTGTCGCGCTTGCCCGTGCCGTTGGCGAACTCGAAGAAGTTGTCGCCGCCGGTGCCGAGGAACGAGTTCACCGTCACCGAGTACGACGCCGCCGGGTCGATCGGCACCCCGTTCAACCACATGCCGGTGATCGTGCCGTACCTCGCCTCGTACGGCGTCAGCGACTCGTTGATGTCAGGGGTCGCCGGGTTGTCGAGCGGGTACTCGATCGCGGTGCGCTCGGTGTACGTGTACTCGAAGCCCTGCGAGACACCGAGCCGGAGGAACGGCCGGGTGAGCAGTCGGTTCAGGGAGTCTCGGGGCTGCCACTGCTGCTCGAGCACCGTCTTGATCTGTGCGCCGGTGAGCTGCATGTTGACGAGCGTGTTGGCGAACGGCTGAACGACGGCCGCCTGCTTGTAGGTCAGGGTGCGCGGGAACGGGTCGGTGCCGGTTCCCGCCATGTCGTCGCGCAGACCGCCCGGGTTCATGAACGCGATCTCCGCCGCGCCGGACTCGGGGGTTTCCGTCGCCCAGCGCTGCACCTCGGCGACCAGGTTGCCGAGGGTCGACTCGCCTCCGCGGTTCTCGGTGGTGCCGTTCGCGAGCTTCGCGCGGTTGAACGCACCGCCGATCTGGCCGAGGGGTTGCGCGCCGAGCACGTCGGCGGCGGCCTTGGCGTCGGCCGCGATCTGCGCGACCACCGGGTCGGCCGGGTACAGCGCGACGTTCGACGAGTTCTCGAGCGGCAGGATCGCCTGCGTCTTCGCCGACACCACGCCGGTCGTGCCGTCGACGGTGTAGACGAGCTGGTTGAGGTTCGTGCCGTACTGGCCGGCCGAGACGACGGGGCGGTCGGTCACTGCGCGGCCGGCCCATGCCGAGACGGGGAACGAGCAGTTGTAGGCCAGGTGCGTGTGGCCCGAGACGATCGCATCGACGTCGGGCGAGATGTTGTTGACGATGTCGCCCCAGGTCGTGCCGGGTGTGTTCATCGTGGCGCAGTTCGTCGTCGGCGCGCCCTCGTGCACGAGCATGACGACGAGGTCGGCGCCCTCGGCGACGAGGTCGGCCGCCTCGGCGTTCACGGACGTCACGATGCCCTTGACGTCGATGTCGGCGATGCCGCCGGGGCTGACGAGCGAGGGCAGCTCCTCCGTGACGGCGCCGACGAAGCCGACCTGCACGTCTCCGAAGCTCTTGATCCAGGTGGCGGGCACGGCGTCGTCGCCGGTGGCCTTCATCTTCAGGTTCGCGGCGATGTACTGCCACTGGGCTCCGCCGTAGGGGTTGGTCGTCGCGTCGTAGGGGGCCATGACGCGATTGACGAGGTCGTCGTAGCCCTGGTCGAGCTCGTGGTTGCCCACGGCCGACACCTCCAGCCCGGCGGCGTTGAGCGCGTCGATCGTCGGCTTGTCGTGCTGGATGAACGACTCGAACGTCGAGGCGCCGATGAGGTCGCCCGCCGCGGCGAAGACCGTGTTCGGGTTGCTCGCGCGCAGCTGCTCCACCGCGCCGGCCAGCACGGCCGCGCCGGCCTCGCCGTTCGTCGCGTTGTTGAGGATGCGACCGTGGAAGTCGTTGGTGGCGAGGATCTGCACCTCGGTGGGTGCGGCGTACGCCGGTGCGGCGGACAACCCCGTGAGGATGAGGCCGAGACCGACGGCCCCGGCGGCGATGCGGCGAGCTGTGGACATGTGCGCCAGTCTTTCGCTTGGACATTTCGGGATGATGAACGCAGCGTCCGACCGGAATGAACGCGGGTGAGGATGCTTCGCTCCCGGCCATTGGATCATCCCGCCGTCCACCGGACAAGACCCCTGCTCATATGAGCAGGCGGCCCTCCGCGTTGCGTTCGATGAGCACGCGCCCGAGGCGCACGATGCCGAGGCCGACGGCGGCACAGCGACCGCGGCGGGCTCAGCCAGGCAACGCGCAACCCCGCCGACCGGTTACAGCGCCTTGACCGCCCCCAGGACCTTCGCGAGCGAGTCCTTGGCATCGCCGAACAGCAGCGTGGTCTGGGGCTCGAACAGCAGCTCGTTCTCGATGCCGGCGAAGCCGGGCCGCATCGAGCGCTTCAGGAACACGACCTGGCGGGCGTCGGCCACCTCGAGGATCGGCATGCCGTAGATCGGGGAGCCGGGCGTTGACTTCGCGGCGGGATTGACGACGTCGTTCGCCCCGACGACGAGCGCGACATCCGCCGTCTTGAACTCGGGGTTCACCTCGCCCATCTCCTTCAGCGACTCGTAGGGCACGTTCGCCTCGGCGAGCAGCACGTTCATGTGCCCGGGCATGCGCCCCGCCACGGGGTGGATCGCGAACACCACCTCGATGCCACGCGACTCGAGCTCGGACTGGAGCTCCGCCACGGTGTGCTGGCCCTGCGCGACCGCCAGGCCGTAGCCCGGCACGATGATCACCTTCTGCGCGTAGCCGAGGAGCACGGCCACGTCTTCGGGGCTCGACGAGCGCACCGGCCGGTCGGATGCCTCGGTGGAGCCGGCCGTCGACCCGCCGCGGAACGCGCCGAACATGATGCCCGACACGCTGCGTCCCATCGCCGAGGCCATTGCCCTGGTGAGGATGGTTCCGGATGCGCCGACGAGCGTGCCCGCCACGACGAGCAGCACGTTGCCGAGCACGAGCCCCGACGCGGCGACCGCGAGCCCGGTGAAGGCGTTGAGCAACGAGATCACGATCGGGACGTCGGCGCCGCCGACGGGCAGCACGAGGAGCACGCCGGTCAGGAGCCCGAGCACCAGCAGCACGACGGCGAGCCAGGCCGCGCCCGTGACGACGACGGCGACGGCCGCCGCGATGGCCGCGACGAGGGCCGCCGTCATGAGCACCGGGAGTCCGGGGAAGACGACCGGTCGCGTCGTCATCAGCTCCTGCAGCTTCGCGAAGGTCACGAGCGAGCCCGCGAAGGACACGGCGCCCACGAGCAGCGTGAACACGATGGCGACCCGCACCCACGCGTCATCCGTGTGCGCGAGTTCGAGCAGTGCCACGAGTGCGGCCGCACCGCCGCCCACGCCGTTGAACAGGGCGACGAGCTGCGGCATCTGCGTCATCTGCACGCGTCGGGCGACGGGCGCGGCGATGGCCGAGCCGACCGCGATCGCGGCGAGGATCCACGGGATGTTGTCGAGCTTCGACGACAGGAACACGGTGATGACCGCGATGAGGGCGCCGGCCGCGCCGATGAGGTTGCCGCGGCGGGCGGTCTTCGGCGAGCTCAGCCCCCTGAGGGCGAGGATGAAGCAGACGGCGGCGACCAGGTAGAGGATCGCGGTCCACGTGGGGGAGAGGAGGATCATCGACCGGCCCCCTTGCGCCCGCGGAACATCTCGAGCATGCGGTCGGTAACCACGAACCCGCCGACGAGGTTGGCGGTCGCGAGCACGACGGCCACCAGGGCGATCGTGAGCGTCCAGCCGTCGGAGGCCTGGCCTGCGACGATGATCGCACCGACCAGGATGATGCCGTGGATGGCGTTCGCCCCCGACATCAACGGGGTGTGCAGGGTGCTCGACACCTTCGAGACCACCTCGAAGCCCACGAACACCGACAGCACGGTGATGGTGAGCAGGGCGACGCCGTCCATCAGCGGGCTCCTTCCGCGTCGAGGGCTTCAAGGGCTTCGGCGGTGGCCGGATGCCGCACGACGCCGTCATGCGTGAGGCAGGCGTCGAGCACCACCACGTCGCCGAAGTCGGGCTCGACCGAGCCGTCATGCGACATCAGGGCGAGCAGGTTGGCGACGTTCTTGGCGTAGAGGCGGGACGCGTCGGCGGGCATCGTCGAAGCGGCATCCTTCATGCCGACGAGCGTGATCGTGCCTCCGCCGTCGGCGGTCGGCACCGCGATGTCCGACCCGGCCACCGAGCCCTCGACGTTGCCGCCCGACTCGGCGGCGAGGTCGACGACGACCGACCCGGGTCGCATCGCGCGGACCATATCTGCCGTCACGAGCAGCGGGGCCGGGCGCCCGGGGATCGCCGCAGTCGTGATGAGCACGTCGGAGTCGGCGACGTGCGGGGCGAGCAGCTGGCGCTGCCGCGCCGCGCGATCGGCCCCCAGCTCCTTCGCGTACCCGCCTCCGGCATCGGCCGCGTCGAGGTCGAGGTGGATGAACGTGCCGCCCAGCGACTTCACCTCGTCTGCGGATGCCGCTCGCACGTCGTTCGCGGACACGCGGGCGCCGAGGCGCTTCGCCGTGCCGATCGCCTGCAGGCCCGCCACGCCCGCGCCGAGCACGAGCACCTTCGCCGGCGGGATCGTGCCGGCCGCGGTCATGTAGAGCGGGAAGAACCTCGGCAGGCGCATCGCCGCCTCGAGCACGCACCGGTAGCCGGCGACCAGCGCCTGGCTCGTCAGGGCATCCATCGACTGGGCGCGGGAGATGCGCGGCACCAGCTCGAGGGCGAACGCCGTCACGCCCGCATCCCGCAGGGCGCGCACCGTGGCCAGCTCGGTCGAGGGCGAGCCGAGCCCGATCGTCACCGCGCCCCGGCGCAGGCGCCCCGGCGTCTCGGGTTCGAGGGGACGCACGTGCAGCAGCACGTCGAGGTCGCCCAGCCCCAGGGGGTCGACCACCGTGGCCCCGGCCTGCTCGTAGGAGGCATCCGAGTGACCGGATGCCTCGCCCGCACCGTGCTCGATGAGCACCTCGAGCCCGAGGCCGGCCAACTGCTTCACGGTCTCGGGCGTGGCGGCCACGCGCCGCTCGCCAGTTCGTCGCTCTCTCGCGATGCCGACCCTCACGGTCGCTCCTCTCACACGGGAGTGCAGCGGCGCCGCCCGCATGGAGGAACCTCGATGCCGCGGCACTGCTGCACGTGTGGCGAGCGTACCTGCCGCCGCGGCATCCGAGCCATGATTCGCCCGTGTCAGGGCCGAAAGATCAGCGGTTCTTCACCTGTGCGGAAGAGTCGCGCACGATCGTTGCGCCGGAAGCCGTGTCGGCGACGGTCATCCGTGGAGACGCCGGAGCAGCGCCGGTGCTCGCACCGGAATGCCGGAAGGCGGCGAGGGCGGTCCGCAGCACGAACGCCGACCAGGCGACGAGTCCGAGCAGCTTGGCGCCGTCCTCGACGAGCACGGAGGCCTGCGTCGCCGCCACGAGGAGGTCGGTCGCTGCCGAGACCCCGAACGATCCGACCGCGAGCGCGAGGAGCCCGACCTCGAGGTCGCGGACGATCAGGGTACGGAATTCCACGACGAAGCGGAGGAACGCGAATCCGTACGCGGCCGCAACCACCGCACCGATCCACGACGCGAACGTCGCGGCCTCGTGCAGCAGGAGGAGGTCGTCGAGGACGAGCGCGAGGCTCACGACGGCCATCCACAGCAGCAGCCTGGGCCAGGGTGCGCGGGCCTCGCGCAGGACCAGCCGGGCCGTCACCGCCGCGCCACTCGAGAGCGCCAGCACGACGATGCCGAGGTTGGACACCAGTCCATAGGCGGGGCTCACGGCATGATGCCGCGCAGCGATCACCTGGCTGTCGCGCATCAGGTCGCTCGGCGGTAGCCACGGCTGCAACGCTGCCGCGGCGAGCAGCACCACCACGGGCAGGACGACGGACGCGTAGACCGGCAGCGGCGTGCGCGCCATCATTCGCGGTATCGACAGGAACGGGCCTTCATCGGCGCGAACTGGATGCATGACATCTCCACCCGACACATGCCACGCTGCGGTCGGGACTTCCTCTGGGGGCGGCGACACCGGCGACCGGGCTCTCGGGCAGAGCCATCGAGCGTGCCCTGCATTCGGGTCGGCGGCACGATCGGGTCATCGGCTGAGGGTCGTCGCAACCATAGGGGCGAGCGCTCGCATGGTGAAGGGCTTGACAGGCGTACGACGTCGCCCGCGCCCTACCGCCAGATGGTGAGGCGGCGCACGACGGCGATGTCGGATGCCGCGGGTCGGAGGACCCCGATGCCGCCGATGGCACCGGGCGGGAGCGGCATCCGTCTCGAAGCACGCCAGGCGGATGCCGCGTGGCCGGACGACCGCAGCCGCGTCCAGCCGCCCGCCCGCACGATGCGGTTGCCGCCGACGCGAAGCGGCGTCGACGCGAACCACTCGTCGCGGATGCGCACCGCCAGCCGAAGGCCGCGACCCCGGCGCACCTCGACGCCGAAGCGGGTGACGCCGTGAGCGGCGACACCGTCGATCGAGTCGAACGCGACCAGGCGCGGCCACGTCGATGCCGGCATCACGAGGCCGCGCAGGGTCATCACGGGTGACGGCCGTCGGGCCGTGGTCGCGAGGTCCGTCCACCCGAGGGTGCCGAGCGGCCACGCGCCGCCGACGCCGCCGCGGCCGGACCCCGCACCGCCCTGGGTCGCGGGCACGGCCGCCGGCCTGAACAGGTCGAGGTCGACGAGCGGTCGAGCGGGCGGCGTCCACGATGCGGCGAGCGCGACGACCTCTGCGGGTGGGAGCGCACGCGGCCAGACGGCCAATCGCGCGACCGCTCCGGCGAGATGATTGCCCATCCCCGTGGTCAGCCGCACCGCGCCCACCGTGAACTCGGCGCGCGCGCTGCGGTTCAGCCCGTGACCGAAGCGGTACGGGTTCTTCGCATAGACCAGTCCGGCACCGAGCGGAGGCCCCACCTCGGTGAAGGCCGGCCGGCGGTCGGCGGTGCCGTCGAGGAACGAGACGACGTGGCATCCGTCGTACGTGAAGCCGACCACCCGCCACGTGCCGGGCGCCACCAGGCGGGCACTCGCGGAATAGTCGCGGCTGTAGGGGAGGCCCGGGCTCGGCCGGCCGTCGTGCGAGACGTGTCCGATGACCTGCTGCGCGCCGCCGTACGTCGGCAGGCTGAGGAACAGGCCGTACTGGCGGCGCGGATCGCGATCGTCCTCCTGCCACATGCCCGCCACGAAACCGGTCGAGGTGGTGTCCCGTCGGACCAGCGCGAAGACCGACACCTCGTCTCCGAAGCGCGCCGCGTCGAGCGGACCGGATCGCGATGACTCGATCCGGAGGTGGTCGCGCACGCCGTCGAACACCATCGCCCCGCCGACCACCGGATCGGGTTCCCAGCGGGGCGGATGCGGGCCGGAGAGGGTGAGACCGTGACCGGTCCGATCCGACAGGCCGCCGAGGCCGGCGCGGAAGTCCCATTCGACTCCCGCGCCGGCGGTCACTGCGATTCCAGGATGGGGTCCGCGACCGCGCAGACGTCCTCGAGCACCGCCTCGACATCGGCATCCGGCTGCCACAGCCCGTCGAACACCGGCTTGGTCGCCGTCTCCAACTCGGGGAAGGACACCGGATAGTCGACCTGCTGTGCCGAGTCGAGCGTGTCGAGCAGCGACGCCTTCGCCGACTCCGGCGGCACCTGGGGGTACAGGCCCGAGACGAACTCCTCGGTCTGCAGCGACGACCGGGGCGCGACGTAGGGCAGCGACGCCGACCCCTCCTCGCTCGTCAGGTGCGCGAAGAGGCGGGTCGCCAGCTCAGGAGCCTGTCCGTCGGCGAAGACGACCATCGAGGCCTGGCCGATGAACGGGCTGTAGTCGACGTCACCCTCGGGCTGCGGCGCCATGTCGTACTCGAAGGTGGAGTCGGCGAGCTGCGCGAGCGTGCTCGGCGCGCCGAGGTACATGCCGGTGTCGCCGGTCGGGAAGCTCGACGCCGAGCCTGGCGCGGGGTACGAGCCGTCCTCGAACACCATGTCGTGCACGAACTGGAAGGCGTCGACCGACGCGTCGTCCGCGTACCCGCAGGACGTCCCGTCGGGGTAGGCCTCGCCACCGAATCCCTTCAGGAACGGCGTGAACAGCGCATAGCTCGTGTACCCCCACTGCGGGATGTCGAACCCGTAGGTCACCACCCCGGCGTCGACCAGCGCCTTCGCCTGCTCGCGCAGCGCATCCCACGTCCACTCGCCCTTGGCGAGCAACTCGTTGGGCGTCTCGAGTCCGGCGGTCTCGAAGGCGGTCTTGTTGTAGATGATCGGATGCGTCGTGCCGGCGAACGGGTAACCGTAGAGTTCTCCGTCCTCGCCCTCCAGCGCGCTGAGAAGGTTGGGGATGATGTCGTCGTACGCCCAGTCCTCGTCGCCCTCGAGCGAGCTGACGTCGGCGAGCGCACCCGAGTCGACCCACGCCGGCGTCGCGGACTCGACGATCCAGCCGAGGTCGGGCGCCTCACCGCCGCTGAGCCGGATCGCGAGCTGCGAGTTGTACTCCGCGAACGGGATGGTCTCGATCGTGAGCTCGCCGAGCTCGGGGTTGTCCTCGCGGAACTCGTCGGCGAGCGCCTGGAACTGCCCGATGATCTTCTCGTCGGCCGTCCAGACCGTCATCGTGAGGTCGACGGGCTCGTCGTACTCGACTTCCGTCGGTGTGGGGGTGCCGGCGCTCGGCGAGCAGCCGACGAGCAACAGTGCTGCGGCGGATGCCGCGGCGATGCCCGCTCGCTGTGTGCTTCTCATGGGTGGTGCCTCTCTCTTCATCGAGGGTGCGGGCGCCTCTGCGGCCGCGAGGACGGGGTCACTTGATGCCGGTGCCGGCGATGCCCTGGACGAACTGGCGCTGCGCGACGAAGAACACCGCGAGCACCGGCAGGACGCTCAGGGTGGTGGCCGCCATCTGGATGTTCCAGATGGGGATGCCGGTGATCGGATCCGTGAACGACTGCAGCGCGATCGGCACCGTCCAGAGCTCCCGGGTGCGGAGGAAGACGAGCGGTTCGAGGAAGTCGTTCCAGCTGTTCAGGAACGTCAGGATCGCGAGGGCGGCGAGCGGAGCCTTGGCGAGCGGGAGGGCGACGCGCGTGAACAGGCCGAAGCGGCCGAGTCCGTCGACGCGACCGGCCTGTTCGAGCTCGATCGGCAGGGCGAGGAAGAACTGGCGCATCAGGAAGACGCCGAGGACGGCGGGCACGCCGAAGATCGCCGGCACGATGAGCGCGAGGTGGGTGTCGATCCAGCCGAACGCCGAGACGATGCGGAAGAGCGGGATGATCGTCACCTCCGGCGGGATCAGCAGCGCGCTCAGCAGCATGACGAAGAGCACCGACCTGCCGCGGAACTCGATGCGGGCGAACGCGTATCCGGCCAGCGAGGCGACGGCAAGCACGCCGATCGTCGTCACCGATGCGATGTAGATGCTGTTGAGGAACTGCTGCAGGAACGGTCCCGTGGTGAAGGGCACGAGGTAGTTGCCCCATCGCGGGTCCTCGGGCCAGAGCACCGGCGGGCTCTCGAACACGTCCCCGTAGGCCTTGAGTCCGGTCGAGAACATCCAGAAGACGGGGAACACGAACGGCACGGCGACGAGCACGAGCAGCAGGTACATGCCGACGGTGCCGAGGCGTCCCCGTCCACCGACCCCACCCGCTCGTGGGACGCGGCGGCGAGGGACCCGTGTGCCGGGCGGTGCGACGACCGCGGCCGTGGTCAGCTCAGGACTCATTGAAGACCCACCGCTTCCGCGACCACCACTGCAGCAGCGTGAGCACCAGCACGATGAGGAAGAGGAACACCGCGGCGGTGCTCGCGAAGCCCACCTGGAACGCCTTGAACGCCTGCTCGTAGATGAAGTAGCCGAGGATGTTCGTCGACAGCCCCGGACCACCCTCCGTGAGCAGGAACACCTGCGCGAAGGCCTTCAGCGAGTTGATGGTGGCGAGGATCGCGACCATCATGATCGTCGGCGTGATCAGGGGCACGACGACGCTGCGGAACGACTGCCACGGGCCCGCGCCGTCGATCTTCGCGGCCTCGAGCAGTTCACCGGGCACCTCCTGGAGCGCCGCGAGGAACAGCACCATGCTCACGCCGACTCCCTTGAGCACCTGGACGAAGATGATCGACGTCATCGCCCAGTCAGGGTCGGCGAGCCAGTTCGGGCCTTCGATGCCGATCATCGCGAGCCATCCGTTGATGCCGCCGGAGTCCTGGAGCATCACGTCCCAGACGAGCGACCACGCGACGAGCGAGATGACGACCGGCACGAAGTAGGCGGTGCGGAAGATGGAGATCGCGCGGATCCGCTGGTTGACCAGCACGGCCATCAGGAGCCCGATGACCAGGTTGGCCGGGATCACGAAGGCGGAGAACACCGCCGTGTTGCGGAGCACGGTGCCGAACACGTCGCTCGTGAGCAGCCGCTCGTAGTTCTCCATGCCGACGTAGGTCGAGCGGCCGGACAGGCTGTTGTAGTCCTGGAAGCTGAACAGGAAGACCCCGGCGATCGGCAGGGCGACGAACACCAGGAATCCGAGGACGGCGGGGGCGATGAAGGCGTATCCGTATGCCGCGTCGACGCGACGCAGGTGGCCGCGACGCGGGGGCCGGTCTGCGGCCGGCCGCGTGGACCGATGCCCGGAGACCTGCGATCGTGGATCCGGCACTCCCGGATCCACTGTCGAGTCCATGAGAATCGCCATGACCCCTTGTCTCTCATCGTCGAGCCGGCCATCCGTACGTTGCATTCGCTAAAACAACGTTGTGTAGAATGAATCAAGGATGAGTCGTGACGCCCGCAAAGTCAAGAGACCGGGCCGAGTAGTCTCGGTTGCATTCCCATTCATCGACGAAGGGAGAGCGTGGTGACGCTCGCAGAACCGCCGGCGGTCGCGGCCACCTCACGAACGCTCGTGCGCGGCCTCTCGATCCTCGAGATCGTGGCCGAAGCGGGCGGCGGCATCGGCGTCACCGAGATCGCATCGGCGGCGGGCCTCGACAAGGGCACCGTCTCGCGACTGCTCTCGACCCTGCGGCAGATGGGGTACGTGCAGCAGCGGGCCGGTGACCGGCGCTTCGTCCTCGGCAGTCGGTGCCTGTGGCTCGCTCGCGAGTACGGTTCGCGTCAGGAGGACCTCAGCAGCCGTGCCAGGCCGTTCCTCGCAGCGCTTCGCGACGTCACGCACGAGACCGTGCACCTCGCCATCCGCGAGGGCAGCTTCGTGGTCTTCATCGCCCAGGAGCAGCCCGACCGGTCGATCCGCGTGCGATCCGCGGTCGGTTCCCGGCTCCCGCTGCATCGCACCGCCATGGGGCGGGCCATCCTCGCAGCCCTCGAACCAGCCGAACGCGAGATCCTGCTCACCTCGCTGCACGACGAAGCGGCGGCTGCCGGCGACGAGTTCGACCTCGCCCTCATCCGTTCCGATGTCGAGATGGCCGTGGCGAGGGGCTGGGCGGCCGTCGACCGCCATGACGACGTCACCCGCCTGGCGGCGGCGATCGTCGACGCGGCCGGGGAGCCCATCGCCGCCATCACGCTCTCCGGGCCGACCTACCGCGTCGAGCCCGACATCGACCGGCTCGGGCACGAGGTCATGGCGGCCGCGGCCGCGGTCAGCGAGTCCCTCGGGCACTGACCGCCGCCGCCCTCGCGGGCGGTCGCGCCGCTAGAGCAGGTAGCCGCCGTCGACCGCGAGGTCGCGGCCGGTGATGTACCCGCCGTCGTCGGAGCAGAGCAGGAGCGCGAGCGGCACGCAGTCGGCCGGCGTCCCGATGCGCCCGAGCGGGATCTGGCCGACGACCCGGCGGTGGTACTCGTCGGATGCGAGCGCGTCGCGGTTGCGGGGGGTGTCGATCACGCCCGGTGACAGGCTGTTGACGGTCACGCCGCGCGGCGCCAACTGCTTGGCGAGGTTCGACACGAGGTTCGCCTGCGCGGCCTTCGATGCCGCGTACGCCGCCATCTCAGGATGGGGTCGCGCCTGCTGCACGCTGCCGATGGCCAGGATGCGACCCCAGCGACGCTCGGCCATGTCGGGCGCGATGCCCTGCACCAGTTCGAGGAATGCGACGAGGTTCACCCGCAGCTGCCGTTCCATCTGCTCGGCGGTGATCGAGAGCCACGGTTCCCGGATCTGCACCGACGCGGAGTGCACGAGGATGTCCACCGGCCCGACGTCGCGCGCCGCGCTCGCGAGCCGCGCACCGGCCCCGACGATGGCGAGGTCCTCGGCGAGCGACGGCCGACCGGCATGGCCGACGGGTTCCAGTCCGTGACGGATGACCCGCGCCCCGGCTCGCTCGAGCGCGTCGGCGATCGCGGCGCCGATGCCGCTCGTCGACCCGGTGACGAGCGCGGTACGGCCGTCGACAGGCGGCTTCGACGCGGCATCCATCTGGGCTCCCTCCACGGTGCGCTCGGCCACGGTGCGCTCGGCGCGATCGACGCCAGCCTAGAGCGGAGGCGGCGCCGCCCGGCTAGAGCCGGCCGTGACGCCGGTAGACCCCGACGGGGTCGTCGCTCACGAGGAACTCGGCCCGCACCACGTCCTCGTGGGCGATGAGCTCCTCGGTGCGCTGCAGCACCTCGACGACGAGCTCGCGCGGCACGACCACCACCCCGTCGAGGTCGCCGACGAGGAAGTCGCCGGGTGAGACCGAGACCGTCGTGGTCAGTGCCCCACGCAACGACACGGTGTTCTGCCAGTCGTAGTAGCTCCACCGCTTGACCGCCTCCACCGGAGAGAGGTACCGGCAGAACAGGGGGAAGCCGCGCTCGAGGAGGAAGCGGGTGTCCCGGGATCCGCCGTCCACGACGGCTCCGATGACTCCGCACGCAGATCCGACCGTGGCGTTCATCTCGCCGTAGTGCGCGACCTGGGTGTCGAAGCTGCAATCGCGCACGTCGATGATCGGCACGCCCGTGGCCTTCATCGCCTCGAACATGTGGATGCGGCGCGCCCGCAGGTCGGGGTCGCCGGTCGGTTCGGGGATGCCCTTCATGGTGAAGGCCGGCCCGGCGAGCGTCCACTCGGGGTCGACCGGCTTGATGTCGGGCGCGAGCGCCTGGTTCGGGAACCCCAGTTCGTCCAGCACGTCGTACACCGCGCCCGAGTAGGTGTCGCGGAAGCGCGCGATGAGCTCGGGCACCGGAAGCGGATAGGCATAGGGGTTCGGCATGAGCATCCTCGATCATCGCGGCCGCGGAGGTCCGAAGCGTTGCACTTGATGCTACTAGCGTTGCAACTGACAAAACAAGTATGCTCGGCGACGGAGGAACAGCATGAAGATCGTCGACCTGCGCGTGCGTACCGTCGCCATCCCGACCGACGCGAAGCTACGGCACAGCAGCGGCGTGCACCCCGGGTACTTCATCCGCACGATCCTCGAGCTCATCACCGACGAAGGCCTGGTCGGGCTCGGCGAGGTGGGCGGCGGCGACCAGCGCGGTGCCCTGCTCAAGCTGAAGCCGCGCATCCTCGGGCTGGATCCGTTCCACCTCGAGGTGATCAAGCTCAAGGTCCTCCGCTCCATCTACTACCTCTCGAACGCGCGGCTCTACGCCGCCATCGAGATGGCCTGCCTCGACATCCAGGGCAAGGCCGCCGGGCGGCCGCTCAGCGACCTGCTCGGCGGGTCGGTGCGCGCCGAGATCCCCTTCATCGCCTACCTGTTCTGGCGCTACGACCGGCCGGGCGGCGGTGACGACACCACGGCCGAGGACCTGGCCGACGAATGCGAGGCGCTGCACGAACGCCTCGGCGTCAACGCCATGAAGATGAAGGCCGGCGTCGAGCGGCCTGAGGAGGAAGCCCGGGTCCTGGAGCTGTGCCGCGACCGGCTCGGCGACGGGTTCGGCCTCCGCATCGATCCGAACGGGGTGTGGTCGGTCCCGACCGCCGTGCGGATCGGACGCCGGCTCGAGGCCGTTGCGCCGGAGTACTTCGAGGATCCCGCCTGGGGTCTCGTCGGCAACGCCGCGGTCCGCGAACAGGTGCGCATCCCCATCGCGACGAACATGTACCCGGCGAAGTTCGACGATCTCGGCCCTGCGATCCGCCTGGGGGCCGTCGACGTCGTGCTGACGGACCTGCACTACTGGGAGGGACCGCGCGGCGTGAAGGACCTCACGGCTGTCTGCCGCACCTTCGGACTCGGTGTCGCCATGCACTCGGGCACCGAGTTCGGCATCGAGCTGGCCGCCATGCTGCACACGGCGAGCACCATTCCCGAGATGATCACCGCCGGAGACGCGCACTACCACTACCTCACCGACGACATCATCGCCGGCGGCCTCATGGAGTATCGCGACGGATCGATCGCCGTTCCGACCGGCGCGGGGCTCGGGGTGGAGCTCGACCCCGAGAAGATGGACAAGTACGAGCGGTACTTCGAGGAGCACGGCGACTACTACGCCCGGTTCCATGTCGACGACCGCAACCCCGACTGGGTGCCCACGGTCGGCGGGTTCTAGTCCTCGCTGCACTACGACGAATGCCGCCCGCATCCCCAGGGGAGGTGGGCGGCATCCGTCACTCGGTCGCGACGTTCACGATCGATCGCGGCTCAGCTGAACTTGCGGCGGTAGATCGAGACCGCCCAGATGTAGGCGATGACCAGGATGCCGACGAGCCAGGCGAGCGCGACCCAGATGTCGCTGCCGACGGGCTGGCCGGCGAACAGCGCACGCGTCGTGTCGACGATCGAGGTCACGGGCTGGTTCTCGGCGAACCAGGCCACCGGCCCCGGCATCGACTCGGTCGGCACGAACGCCGAGCTGATGAAGGGCAGGAAGATCAGCGGGTAGCTGAACGCGCTCGCCCCGTCGACGGTCTTCGCGGAGAGCCCCGCGACCACGGCGAGCCAGGTCAGGGCGAGGGTGAACAGCACCATGATGCCGGCGACCGCGAGCCAGGCGCCCACGGATGCCCCGGTGCGGAAGCCCATGATCAGGGCGACGCCGATCACGATCGCGATCGAGATGAGGTTCGCGACCAGTGACGTGAGCACGTGCGCCCAGAGCACGCTCGACCGGGCGATCGGCATGGACTGGAACCGCTCGAAGATGCCGCCCTGCAGGTCGAGGAACAGCCGGTACGAGGTGTACGCGACGCCCGACGCGATCGTGATCAGCAGGATGCCGGGGAGCATGTAGTCGATGTACGACTCATCGGACCCGGTGTTGATCGCCCCGCCGAGCACGTACACGAACAGGAGCATCAGCGCGATCGGCGTGACCGCGGTGGTGATGATCGTGTCGGGGCTGCGGAGGATGTGGGTCAGCGACCGGCCGGTGAGGACCCGGGTGTCGCCGAGGACGTGCGTGGTCATCGGGGTTCCTTTCCTGCCGGAACCGTGCCGTCGGCACGGTCGGTGTGTGCGGTTTCGGTCTCGCCGGTGTCGCCGACGAGGGCGAGGAAGACTTCCTCGAGGGTGGGCTGCTTCTCGACGTACTCGACGGTCGTGGCGGGCAGGAGCTGCTTGAGCTCGGCCAGGGTCCCGTTCTGGATGATCGTGCCCTTGTGCAGGATCGCGATGCGATCCGCCAGCTGCTCGGCCTCGTCGAGGTACTGGGTCGTGAGCAGCACGGTCGTGCCGCCGTTCGCGAGCTCCTTCACCGTCTGCCACACCTCGATGCGCGCCTGCGGGTCGAGGCCGGTGGTCGGCTCGTCGAGGAAGATGATCGGCGGGTTGCCGATCAGGCTCATCGCGATGTCGAGGCGGCGTCGCATGCCACCCGAGTACGTCCCCGCGCGCCGGCCACCGGCATCCGTGAGGGAGAACCGGGCCAGCAGGTCGTCGGCGATCGCCCCTGGGTTCTTCAGGTGACGGAGCTTCGCGACCAGCACCAGGTTCTCCCGGCCGGTCAGCACTTCATCGACCGCCGCGAACTGGCCGGTCAGGCTGATCGACTCGCGGACGTCCCCGGGCGTGGCTGCCACGTCGAAGCCGTGGACCGTGGCTGTGCCGGCGTCGGCCTGGAGCAGCGTCGACAGGATCCGCACGAGGGTGGTCTTCCCTGCGCCGTTCGAGCCGAGCAGCGCGAAGATGCTGCCCGCCTTCACGTCGAAGTCGACGCCTCGCAGCACGTGCAGGTCCTTGAACGACTTCTCGATGCCCTGTACCCGAATCGCTGTCTCGGTCGTCATCGCTCTTCCTTTCCTTCGAGGTTCTGGATGGTTTCGGTGAGGCGGCTGCGCTCCTTGTCGATCCAGCGCTTGCCGGCGTAGGCCGAGGCGAATGCCTCCGCGAACTCGACCGGGTCGTCGCCGACGATGTCCTCGACCGGCGTCCCGTCGACGGCGGCCCGCTCCCACAGATCGGCGGAGTCGTTCAGCATCGTGATCATCACGGCGGAGTCGCCGTCGGTGATGCCGCCGTTGTACATGAAGTACCGCTCGAAGGCCTTCGCGGCGGTGCCGTAGGGCTCGGGCAGGGCCGCGATGCGGGCCTTGTACTGGCGGTACGCCTTCTTGTCGTCGAGCGATCCGGTGATCATCTCGTACCACTTCGCGGCCATGACTACTCTCCTTCTTCCGTGACTGATTCGATGCGGTGGTGGAGCTGTTCGATCCGTTCGGCGAGGAAGCTCCACGTCCTCCAGAACTCGTCGAGGTACTCGCCGCCCTGTGCGTTGAGCGAGTACACCTTGCGCGGCGGCCCCTTCTCGGACGGGACCTTCTCGACGTCCACGAGGCCGCGCTGCTCGATCCTGACCAGGAGCGCGTACACGGTGCCTTCGACGATGTCGGTGAAGCCCTCGTCGCGCAGGCGCGCGGTGATCTCATACCCGTACGCCGGGCGGACGGCCAGGATCGCGAGGACGATGCCTTCGAGCGTGCCCTTCAGCATCTCGGTCGACTGCTTGCCCATGAACCCCTCCTTCAACTACTCGGTGTTGCTGACTACCGGTACATAGTAAGCACAAGTACCGGTAGATAGCAACACTGAATACCGATCGGCGGCCACGTCCAGCCTGATCGGCGTCGAGACGCGGATCAACGAGCGATCGCGGTACGCTCGTTGACCTCTGGGTTCACGATGGAGGGAGGGCGATGGAGCTTCGCGAGATCGAGATCTTCCTCACGCTCGCCGACGAACTGCATTTCGGTCGCACCGCCGAGCGCCTGCACGTCTCGGTGTCGCGTGTCAGTCATGCCATCCGCGTCCAGGAGACCGCCATCGGCGCGCCGCTGTTCACCCGCACGAGCCGGCGTGTCGAGCTCACTCAGGTTGGGGAGGTCCTGCTCGAGGGCCTACGGCCGGCTTTCGACGGCATCCGGCACTCCGTCGCTGCGGCCACGGCACTCGCCCGTCAATCGGTGGGCACCGTCACGATCGGCGCCATGGGCGCACAGGTGCACGACCTCGCGCCCGTGCTCGACGCGTTCCGAGCGTCGCATCCGTTCGCCGAGGTCCGCTTCCGCGAGGTGTTCTTCACCGACCCGTTCGAGCTGCTCCGCCGGGGCGAGGTGGATCTCGTGACCGCGTGGCTGCCCGTCGACGAACCCGACCTGGCCGTGGCCTGCGTGCTGCGCGAGGAGCCGCTCAACCTCATCGTCTCCTCGCGCGGACCACTCGCGGGTCGTTCCTCCGTCGACTTGGAGGAGCTCGCCGAATTCGCGGTTCCGGCCATCGCTGGGTCAGCCGACTGGTTGTCGGGCGTCGTCCCCTTCTCCACTCCTTCGGGGCGGCCGATCCCACGCGCGGGGCGGGTCTCGACGTACCCGGAACTCCTCGCCCTCGTGGCCTCCGGCCACGTCGTCTGTCCCGTCCCCGACGAGGGACGGCGCTACTTCCCGTGGCCGGGCGTCGAGTACATCCCCTTCGGCGACGCCGCGCCGGTGCGGTGGGCGCTGATCCGTCGGCGTGGTCGCACCGCCCCGATCGTCCGCGCGTTCACCGACGCGGCGCAGGCGACGGGCGGGATGACTGACACCGTCTGATCGAGCGCGAGGAACCTGGGTCGCACCCGGTGATGACCCGGCGCTAGCGTTGCCCTCATGCGTACGCTGACCGTCTGCAACTTCGTCACCGTCGACGGACGGTACGAGGACGACGACCACGACATCGTCTCGTTCTTCGAGCACCAGCACCCCGACTACCACGGGGCCGACACGTTCGATCACCACACCACGAGCCTGCTCGCCGACGCGGACACGCTCCTGCTCTCGGGGCGCCGATCGTCGCTCGGGAACCTCGAGTACTGGGCCGGCGTCCGCCACGACCCCCACGCCACCGCCATCCGCCGACGGTTTGCGGAGCTGTTCGACCAGGTAGAGAAGGTCATCGTGTCCGATACCATCACCGCGGCCGACCTCGAGCCGTACGAGCGCACGCGGATCGTCGCAGTGGCCGACGCGCGCGCCGAGGTCGCGACGCTCAAGCAGGCGGATAGGCGCGGCATCCTGATCCTGCTCGGGCGGATCCTCTGGAACGACCTGATGCGGGCCGGGCTGGTCGACGAGTTGCAGATCGTGACCTTCCCACTGATCGGCGGCGGTGGCGTCTCCCTCTTCGATTCGCGGCCGCCGGTCGCGCTGAAGCTCCTGGAGACCCGTGCGTGGCAGGAGTCGGGGAACGTGCTGATGCGCTGGAGGGTCGACCCGGTGTGATCAGTCCCGCGGGTCTCCACTGTCGCGCTGCCAACGACCTGATCGCCTAGGGTTCGAGGGCCTTCCGGAGCGCTTCGGCGGCTGCCGAATGGAACTGGCTGGTTACGCGGGCGTTGCGGAAGACTGCGTCGAATCCGTGGAAGACTCCCGGGATCTCGAAGACTTCGGTGGTCACGCCTGCGTTGCGGAGGCGTTTCGCGTAGGCGAGGTCTTCGTCGTGGAAGAGGTCGAGTGTTCCGACGCCGATCCAGGAGGGCGGCAGGCCGGCGAGATCGTCGCGTCGTGCGGGTACGGCGTACCGTGGCACGTTCGGGCTGCCGGCGGGTGCGCCGAGGTAGGACTCCCAGCCGAAGCGGTTGCTGGAGGGCGGCCAGATGCGGACGTGTCGGGTGTCGATATCGGTGCGGAGCACGGTGCGGTCGTCGAGCATCGGGTACAGGAGCAGTTGGAAGACGGGCTCCGCCGTGCCCTCATCGTGGAGTCGTTGGGTGAGGGCTACGGCGAGGCCGCCGCCCGCGCTGCCTCCGCCGATCGCGATCCGGTCAGGGTCGATACCCCATTCGGCGGCGCGGCCACGGATCTCGTGCCACCCGTCGGAGAGGTCCTCAAGGGCTGCCGGGGCGGGGTGCTCGGGGGCGAGCCGGTAGGAGGCGGCGAACACGACGATGCCGAGACGCTGTGCGAGTCCGATGAGGAAGCGGTCGTCTTGCTGCGGGGAACCCATCACGAGCCCGCCGCCATGGATCCAGAAGAACGCTGGACCGCTCCCGCCAGCGGCACGCGGCCGGTAGACCCGGTAGGCGAGCTCGCCGCCTGTGGTCGGGATGGGCAGGGTCGACACGTCGACATCGGCGGTGGATGCACGTGGACGGGGTGGCTTGCGAAACAGGCGCAGGGTGCGGCGCGAGACGCCAGCGCGGGGGAACCAGCGTGCAGCGCGGACGTCCGGGTGGAACGGTTCCGGTTTGGACATCACGCCCCCACGTTCACGGTCGCAGCGCCGGACTCGTGGTAGCTCCCGGTCCGAATGTCGTCGAGGATCGACCCGCCGGCCGGTGCCCAATCGAACGTCTTCCTCGCCTTGTCACCGGCGAGGGTGCCGGGAGCGCCGAGGATGAGCGCGAGAGGGCCGAGCACGTCTGTCGCGCTCTCGCGGGGAAGGGAGACCGTCTGGGCGCCGGTGATCGCGCTGATCGCTTCAGCGAGTTCCCGCATCGTGAATCGATGCTCCCCTTTCGCGTTGAACACGCCGGGGGTCGGCCGCTCGAGGGCGGCGACGTACAGGTTGGCGAGATCGTCGACGTGGATCGCATCCCAGGGCTGGGCGCCGTCATCGACGTACGCGGCCGCACCCGTCGTTGCGGCGGCGCCGATCAGGCCGGTCACGAGGCCCGAACCTGCGCGTCCGTGCACGAGCGCGGCCCGGATCACGATCGGGGTGATGCCCGCAGTGCTCAGCACGACACGCTCGGCCTGGCTTTTGACGGGCTGCGCGCTGCGCTCCGGCAGGCGTGCGTCTTCGTCGCGAGGCTGCCCGGGATCGATCCCGTAGACCAGCCCCGTGCTCGTGTACAGCACCGGCTTGTCGATTCCAGACGCACCCGCACCTGCGACAAGGGCGGTGACCGCGGCGAGCTCCGCCGCGGCCGCCGCCTCGGACGCGCTCCCGTCGAATGCCGCATGCACCACCGCATCCGCCGACGTGGCAGCAGCGCGAAGCACGTCGGTGTCGTCGAGCGAACCGCGCACGGCGTTGGCGCTTGCATCGGTCAGCCGTTGTGCACCCGCGGCGGTACGCGCGAGCGCGTCGACCTCGTGCCCTGCGGCGAGTAGTCGCTCCAGAACAACCGAGCCCAAGTACCCGGTGCCGCCTGTGAGGAAGATCCTCATCTCTCATCCTTTCCGTGCGGGACAGTGCCCGGACAGGAACGACGGTAAAGTGTGACGCTAACGTCAAGGTCAAGTCGGAAGGTGCGGCGTTATGAGAATCGGAGAGCTCAGTCGCCAGACCGGGGCGAGTCCCCGCGCGATCCGCTACTACGAACAGACCGGTCTGCTGCAGTCCGAACGGCAGTCGAACGGATACCGCGAGTTCGGTGACACCGCAATCCAGACCGTCACAACGATCCGCACCCTCTTCGAACTCGGCTTCCCCTCAGAACTCGTCTCCCGCGTGCTCCCCTGCACCGGAGAAGCCGGCCCCATCGCCGGGGAGTGCAGCGCCCTGATGCAGCGTGTCAGCGAGATCCGCGACGAGATGGACGAGAAGGCCCGTCGACTCGACGCCACCCGCGACCAACTCACCCAGTTCCTCGAGACCGCGAACCAGCGATAGGCGACCGACCCGCTACACCTGCACCATGTCGGTGAACCGCGAGAAGTGTCCGTGGAACGCCACGGTGATCGTGCGGGTCGGACCGTTCCGGTGCTTCGCCACGATGAGGTCGGCCTCGCCCGCGCGGGGGCTGTCGCGCTCGTAGGCCGACTCGCGGTGCAGCAGGATCACCATGTCGGCGTCCTGCTCGATCGAGCCCGACTCGCGCAGGTCGGAGAGCGCCGGCATCTTGTCGGCGCGCTGCTCGGGCCCACGGTTCAGCTGCGAGAGCGCCAGCACCGGCACCTGCAGCTCCTTGGCGAGCAGCTTCAGCGCACGCGAGAACTCCGACACCTCCTGCTGACGGCTCTCGACGCGCTTGCCGCTCGTCATGAGCTGCAGGTAGTCGATGATGACCATCTTCAGGCCCACGCGCTGCTTCAGTCGTCGGCACTTCGCCCGGATCTCGACGAGGGTCATGTTGGGCGAGTCGTCGATGTAGAGCGGCGCGTCGTTGATGCGGCCACGGGTCGCCGCGATGGTCGTCCAGTCGCGGGAGTCGACGGTGCCCTTGCGCATCATCTGCAGGGGCACGGATGCCTCGGCCGAGAGCAGGCGCATCGCGATCTCGCTCTTGCCCATCTCGAGCGAGAAGAAGATCGACGGCAGGTCGTGGCCGATGGAGGCGGCGCGCGCGAAGTCGAGCGCCAGCGTGGACTTTCCCATCGCGGGACGCGCCGCGACGATGATCATCTGCCCGGGATGGAAGCCGTTGGTCAGGTCGTCGAGGTCGGCGAAGCCGGTGGGCACCCCGGTGAACTTGCCGTCGGTGTGCTTGGCGGCCTCGATCTCGTCGATGGCCGCGGTGACGGCCTCGGTGAGCGGCACGTAGTCTTCGCTCTCGGTGGAGCCGGTGACGCCGTAGATCTCGGCCTGCGCGTGGTTGACGAGCTCGGTGACCTCGCCCTCGCCGGCGTAGCCCATCTGCACGATGCGGGTGCCCGCCTCCACCAGCCGTCGCAGGAGTGCGCGCTCGGCGACGATGGAGGCGTAGTACCCCGCGTTGGCGGCGGTGGGCACGAGGCTGGTGAGCGTGTGCAGGTACTCGACGCCGCCGGCGCGCTGCAGTTCGCCCGTCTTCGTGAGCTCGTCGGTGACGGCGATCACGTCGGTCGGTTCGCCGTGCGAGTAGAGCGTGAGGATGGCGTTGAAGACGACCTCGTGCTTCGGCACGTAGAAGTCGACGCCGCGCACGGTCTCGATGACGTCGGCCACCGCGTCCTTCGAGAGCATCATGCCGCCGAGGGCGCTCTGCTCGGCCAGGAGGTCGTGCGGCGGTGTGCGTTCACCCCGGCGGTCACCGTCGTCGTGCGGCTCGGCGAGTCCGATGTGCGCGATCGACAACTCATGACCTCCCAGTGGTCTTCGGGCGTGCGAAGCGCCCACTCCTCAGTGTGATGGGAGGAGCCGACATTGTGATCGCGGGCCGGGTAACACCCGCTGATTCGGACGCTGCTTCACGATATGGAAGCCCCGCCCACAGCACAACCCGGCCTGTGGATAAGTCTGGGGACAATCTGGGCGAAACGCCACAGAAGCTGTGCACCCAGCCTGTGGAGAACTGTGGAATTCTTGTGAATTACACGGGTTGAATTCTGGATCTATCAGGCATTCCCTGTTTCCACACCTGTGGGGGAAAACTTCTTCAGAAGTCCACGGATGCCGCATGCACACCTGTGCACAACCATCTCAGGAAACTCCGAAGCTCAGCTTGCGGGCGAGTGCTCCGGAGTGGTAGACCGGTGCGGGCAGTACCTGGGGGAACCCGGTCGTCGAGGGGGACGGTCGGGCGTCGGACGACGCTCGGAACGCATGCTCCGGCGGCCCGACCATGGCGGCCACGTGATGCGCCGCCGGACGAGAACGGCGGCCCGAGCCGAAGCCCGAGCCGCCGTCTGCGTGCCGATGCGAACTACTTCGCGGCAACCACCTGGAGGGTGATCGTGGCGGAGAGCTCGTCGCGGAGGCGAACCGTCGCCTCGTGCTCGCCGATCGACTTGATCGGCGTCGAGATCTCGATCTTGCGCTTGTCGACCTCGCCGAGGCCGGCGGCCTGCACCGCAGCCGCGACATCTGCCGTCTTGACCGAGCCGAAGAGCCGGCCGCCGTTGCCGGCCTTGACCGTCAGCTTCACCTTGGTCGACTCGAGCTTGGCCTTGAGGGCCTGCGCGTCCTCGAGGGAGTGCAGCTCGCGAGCCGTGCGGGCGGCCTTGATCTGCTCGACCTGCTTTTCGCCGCCACGGGTCCACGGGGTCGCGAAGCCCTGGGGAACCAGGTAGTTGCGCGCGTAGCCGTTCTTGACCTCGACCACGTCGCCGGCGGTGCCGAGGCCGGTGACCTCGTGCGTGAGAATTACCTTTGCCATTGTCGTGCTCCTTAGCGGCCGGAGCCCGAGTAGGGGAGGAGCGCCATCTCACGTGCGTTCTTCACGGCACGGGCGATGAGGCGCTGCTCCTGCACGGAGACACCGGTGATGCGACGGGCACGGATCTTCCCGCGCTCCGAGATGAACTTGCGAAGGGTCGCAACGTCCTTGTAGTCGATGACGCCGACCTTGATCGACTTCGCCGGGGCGGCGTTCTTCGCGCCCTTCCCGCGGCTCGGCTTGCGGCGGTCGCCGCTGCTCTTTCCAGCCATTGGTTTTCCTGTCTTGTGGATGCGGGTCGGTCGTGCTCGATGCGTGGACCGGCCCGCTGAATATTAGAAGGGGGTCTCGTCGCCGTAGCTCGTGCCCGGCGTGTTCCAGACGTCGCCGCCGCCGCCCGACTGGGCTGCGGGAGCGCTGGGCGCCCACGCGTCGTCGGACTGGCCGCCCCCGAAGGAGCCGCCCGCACCGCCGACCGCACCGCGGCTCGACTGCGCACGCGTGACCGAGGCGGTCGCGTACCGGAGCGAGGGGCCGATCTCGTCGACCTCCAGCTCGATGCTGGTGCGCTTCTCGCCTTCCTTGGTCTCGTAGGAACGCTGCTTGAGACGCCCGGAAGCGATGACCCGGGAACCCTTGGTGAGTGAACCGGCGACGTGCTCGGCGAATTCACGCCAGCAGCTCGCGCGCAGGAACAGCGCTTCACCGTCCTTCCAGTCGTTCGCCTGACGGTCGAACGTGCGAGGAGTGGACGCGATGGTGAAGTTGGCAACCGCGAGGCCGTTCTGCGTGTAGCGCAGCTCGGGATCGGCAGTGAGGTTGCCCACCACGGTGATGATGGTCTCGCCGGCCATGAGGACTAGGCGTCCTTCGAGGCGGGGGCCTTCGCGGCGGCAGCAGCCTTCGCGCCGGCCTTGGCGGAAGCGGCGGCCTTCTTGGCAGCCTTCTCCTCCTGGGCCTTCGCGTGAGCGGCGACCTGGGCGATGGCCTCTTCGGCGCGGAGCACCTTGGTGCGCATGACGGCCTCGCTGAGGTTCAGCTGGCGGTCGAGCTCATTGGTGGTCTTGGACTCGGCGGTGAAGTCGACGACGGCGTAGATGCCCTCGTTCTTCTTGTTGATCTCGTAGGCCAGGCGACGACGTCCCCAGATGTCGACCTTGTCGACAGTGCCGCCATCGTTTCGGATGACGTTGAGGAACTTGTCAAGGCTGGGAGCAACGGTGCGCTCGTCGATCTCGGGATCGAGGATGACCATCAGCTCGTACTGGTGCATGACTAACCCACCTCCTTCGGACTCAAACGGCTGCAGTATTTCTGCAGCAGGAGGGTTGTGCATACGTCGCTCCGAGGAGGCCGCGCAATCGCGGCGCACGGGCAACCTTGACAGTCTAGCGGATTCCTCACATTCTCCGCGAACCGGGCGGCGGCCTCCGGGCCTTGACCGCCGCGCGATGGCGCGCCACGCTGGCCCCGTGGAGACCGCAGCAGAGCTCGCCGAACGCTTCGACCGACGGGCCCCCGACTACGACGGGTCGGCGATGCATCGCGGGCTCGCCCAGGCGGTCGCGGACTTCGTGCGACTCGGCGGGGTGCGCGACATCCTGGACGTGGGCACCGGTACCGGCCTGGTGCTCCGGTCGTTGCCGGCCGGCCCGTGGAGCCTCACGGGCGTCGACCTGTCGCCCGGCATGCTCGCGGTCGCGCGCGCAGCTCTTCCGAGCGCGAGATTCGAGGTCGCGGATGCCACGACCCTCGACCTCCCCGACGCGTCGATCGATCTCGTCACGTGCGTCACGATGGTGCATCTCCTGCCCGATGCGGCCGCGGCGCTGCGGAAGTGGCGGCGGGTCCTTCGACCCGGCGGATGCCTCGTGCTGGCGACCTTCGCCGACGACAGCCCCTCGTGGCACGGCCCGGCACCCGAACCCGGGCACTCGCCGGCCGAGGCGCACGCGCCGTTCGGGTCGTCCGAGGCGCTCGAGCGGCTCGCCGCGGCATCCGGATTCGTCGCGGGCCGCATCGCCGAGTGGGAGCTCCGCTCGAACGGCGGCGCACCCGAGTACCGCTGCCTGATCACCGAGTTCGCGCCCGTCGACGACTGACGGGCTCAAAAGGCGGGGCAGGGTCAGGCGTCGCGCGCCGCCCACCAGTCGAGCAGGCGCTCGCGGGCGGCATCCGGACCGATGGGTCCCTCGTCGAGCCGCACCTCGAGCAGGTAGCGGTACGCCTCGCCCACCACCGGACCCGGCCTCACGTCGAGGAGCCGCATGATCTGCTCGCCGTCGAGCTCGGGCCGCACGGCGGCGAGCTCCTCCTCCTCGGCGAGCACGGCGATGCGCTCCTCGAGGTCGTCGTAGGCGAAGCCGAGGCGGTCGGCCTTGCGCCGGTTGCGCGTCGTGACGTCGGCCCTCGTGAGGATGTGCAGGCGTTCGAGCTGGTCGCCGGCGTCACGGACGTAGCGGCGCACTGCCGAGTCGCTCCACGCGGCATCCGCATACCCGAAGAACCGCAGGTGCAGCTCGATCAGCCGGGAGACCGCGGCGATCGTGTCGTTGTCGAAGCGCAGCGCGCGCAGGCGCTTGCGGGCGAGCTTGGCACCGACCACGTCGTGGTGGTGGAACGACACGAGGCCGCCCGCCTCGAGCTTGCGCGTCGCCGGCTTGCCGATGTCGTGCAGCAGCGCCGCGAGCCGCATGACCAGGTCGGGGGAGTCGAGGTTGCCGCGCGAGACCTCGTAGTCGATCGCCTGGTCGAGCACCGTCAGCGAGTGCTCGTACACGTCCTTGTGGTGGTGGTGCTCGTCGACCTCGAGCCGCAGCGCGGGGATCTCGGGCAGCACCCGGTCGGCCAGGCCCGAATCGACCAGCAGACGGATGCCGCCGCGGGGCGACGCCGTCAGGAGGAGCTTCGACAGCTCGTCGCGCACCCGCTCCGCGGAGATGCGGTCGATCTCGGGCGCGAGCGCGGCCATCGCGTCGCGAGTGCCCTCCTCGACGTCGAAGCCGAGCTGGGCCGAGAAGCGTGCTGCACGCAGCATCCGCAGCGGATCGTCGCCGAACGACTGCTCGGGAGCCGCCGGGGTCCGCAGGGTCTTCGCGATCAGGTCCTCGACGCCGCCCGACGGGTCGACGAGCGCGAGCTGGGGGAGCCGGAGTGCGAGCGCGTTCACGGTGAAGTCGCGCCGCGTGAGGTCGTCTTCGAGGCTGGAGCCGAACACCACCTCGGGCTTGCGCGACTCGCCGTCGTAGGCGTCGGCGCGGTACGTCGTGATCTCGACCGTCTCGCCGGCGATCTTCGCGCCGATCGTGCCGAACGCCCGGCCGATGTCCCAGTGGGCGTCGGCGATCGGCTTGACGATGGCGAGGATCTCGTCGGGCGTGGCATCCGTCGTGAAATCGAGGTCGTTCGTGGCCCGCCCGAGGAAGGCGTCGCGCACCGGGCCGCCGACGAGGGCCAGCTCGTGGCCCGCCGCATCGAACGCCGCCGCCAGCTTCGACACGGTCGGCGAAGCAGCCAGCTCGCCCAATCGGTCGAGGGCCGCCGCGACACTCTGCATGCCCCTATGTTAAGCGGACCCGTCGAGCGCGTCCGTGCGCGGCCCCGCCTGTGGAAGCCGAGCGGATGCCCCGGGGCCACGCCGTAGAATCGCCTGCATGGTGGACGAGTCGATCCCTGCGCGCCCGCGCGCCGACTCTCCCACCCGACGCACTCGCCCGCTTTCCCGGCCGGCCCGGTTCGCCCTCGGCGGCGCCGCGTTCCTGGCCGTCGCCACCATGGTCGGGGCGCCCATCGCCGCCAACGCCGGCGTCGACCCGGCAGCCGCGTTGCAGGCGGTGCTGCCCGTTCCGGACGCCTCCTCGCACATGGATGCCGCAAACGGCATACGACCGGCGGGGCCGTCGCGGGCCGTCGACGACGACAGCGGACTGCGCGTGAGCGTGTCGCCCACCATCTCGAGCACCGTCTCGCTCGGTGCGCCCGTCGCGATCTCCGTCGAGATCGAGAACGCCACGGGTGAGGCCCTCGCTCCCGGCGTCGTGCGCCTCGTGCGCGCCGACGCCGACATCGACGACGCCGGTGAGCTCGACGAGTGGCTCGCCGCCGAGCAGGGCGGCGACCAGGCCGGCGACTCGGATGCCGCGGGCATGGTGCCGATCGCCGACGGCGAGGCGCGGGGGCTGCCCGCAGGGGGAGCCACCGTCGTGTCGTTCACGATCCCCGCCGACGCGTTCGCCGAGCTCGCGGACTCGCCCGTGATCGGGCTGGGCGCCGAGCTCCTCGTGGGAGACACGGTCGTCGCCTCGGGTACGTCGGCCTACGCCAACGCCGACGTGCCGGCATCGGGCTCGGTCGCCGTGGCCCTCGCCGCACCTGTCACGACGCCCACGACCGGCGGCGCCGCGGGCCTGATCGACGTCGACCAGCTCATCAACTGGACGAGCCCCACCGGGCTCCTCACCCGACAGCTCGACGCACTCGCCGGCCGCCGCGTGGCCATCGGCATCGACCCGCGCATCATCGCGTCGATCCGCGTGCTCGGAACGACCGCGCCGCCCACCGCGACCGCGTGGCTGCAGCGCCTCGCCGAGCTGCCCAACGAGATCTTCCCGCTGGCCTACTCCGATGCCGACGTCGCGGTGCAGGCGCAGGTCGGACTCCCCGCGTTGCTCGGCCCGACGTCGTTCGCCGACGCGATGGATCCGGCGAACTTCCCGGCGGGCGGGAGCTCGATCGGCGTCGGCGCCGAAGCCGAGCAGGACGCGACCGGCACGCCCACGGCCTTGGCGACCGATGCGCCCACGCCGCAGCCGACCCCGGGCACCCTGCCCACGAACGAACAGCTCCTGTCGTGGCCGTACACGCGCACCGACCTCGCGTGGCCGGGCGACGACACGGTGGCCACCGGCGACCTCGGCTTCTTCGCGGCATCCGGGCTCACCACCTCGATCCTGGCCCCGGGCAACGTCGAGCCGGTGGGCGGCGTCGCCCCGTCCTCGGCGACCATCGACGGCTCGACCGCCCTCGTCGCCGACGGCGCGCTCACTGAGCCGTTGCGAGCGGCAGCCACCGCCTCGACCGACACCGAGTGGCGCGAGGCGACCGGCCAGGTGCTCGCCTCGCTCGCGCTCGATGCTGGCACGGCGCGCACGACGGTGTTCGCGACGTTCGACCGTGGCTCGGTCTCGCAGGTCGCTCGCGTCTCCGCGCTCATCGACGAGATCGGCAACTCGCCGTGGTCCACCCTGGCCGGGCTCTCCGAGGCGATCGGGGCACCCCCCGAGGCGCGCACCCTGATCGATGAGCCCGAGTCCGACGAGCGCCGGGCGCAGGTGTCGCGGCTGACCGAGGTCGAGGCACAGGTCACCGAGTTCTCCACCGTCCTCACGGATCCGGCGCTGCTGACCGGCCCGGTGCGACGCGAGCTGCTCTCACTGCTCGACGTGGCGTGGCTCGATGACCTCGAGGCGTGGAACGGCGTCGCCACCGACTGGCTCATCGCCCAGCGAGGCGTGCTCGGGTCCATCTCCGTCGTGCCGAGCAGCACCATCAACGTCGTCTCGACCGAGACCGGCGTGCCCACGACCATCGAGAACACGCTGCCCTATCCGGTCACCGTCGTGGTCGACGTCAGCCCGTCCAACGGCCGCCTCATCGTCGAGGAGCAGGTCGAGCAGACCGTCGAGCCGCAGTCCCGCTCCACGGTACGCGTGCCCGTCGCCGCCGGCGTCGGCAACGGCGAGGTCACGCTGACCGTGTCGCTCGCCTCGACGTCCGGTGTCCCGATCGGCACGCCGGTCGACATCCCGGTCAACGTGCAGGCCGACTGGGAGGGGCTCGGCGCCGCGATCCTCGCGGCGATCGCGGTCGTCGTGTTCGGCCTCGGCGTCTGGCGCAACATCCGGCGACGACGCCGTGACCGGGCCGCGGCTGCCGAGACTGCCGGTCCCGAGAACGCCCGTCCTGAGGGCGAGGCTCCCGAGACCGCCGAACCTGAGACGGCCGAACCCGAGACCGAGGCGATCACCGATGCCGACCCCAGCCAACCCGCCCGAGTCGCACCCGACGCCGGCGACGACCCGACCGGCAGCGACCGTGGCTGACGACGACCGCATCGGCCGCGCCAGCGCGTTCCTGGCATCGGGCACCATCGTCTCGCGCGTGCTGGGGTTCGTGAAGGCGATCATCGTCGCCGCCACCATCGGCGTGGTCGGGTCCGCAGGGGCTGACGCGTTCGCGGTCGCCAACGGGCTTCCCAACACCGTCTACGTCATCGTCGCGGGCGGCGTGCTGAGCGCCGTGCTCGTGCCCCAGATCGTGCGCGCCGGCTCGCACGCCGATGGCGGCGGCGCCTACATCAACAAGCTGCTCACGGTCGCGCTCGTGATCCTCGCGGGCGCCACGATCATCGCCACCGCGCTCGCACCCCTCCTGGCCCTGCTGTACGGGGCGACCCTGCCGCCCGCCACCCTCGACCTGGCCATCGCCTTCGCGTGGTGGTGCCTTCCCCAGATCTTCTTCTACGGCCTCTACACGCTCCTCGGCGAGGTGCTCAACGCCCGCCGGAGCTTCGGGCCGTTCACCTGGGTTCCGGTGCTCAACAACATCGTGGCGATCGCGGGACTCCTCGTGTTCGCCGCGCTCTTCGGGGTCGATCCCGACGGCACGAGGTCGGCCGACGCCTGGACGCCCGGCATGGTCGCCGTGCTGGCGGGCTCGGCGACCGCCGGCATCGCGGCGCAGGCGCTCATCCTCTTCTGGTTCTGGCGCCGCATCGGCCTGCGCTACCGCCCCGACTTCGCGTGGCGCGGTGTTGGCCTCGGCACCGCCGGCCGCATGGCGGGTTGGACGTTCGGCATGCTCCTGCTCACGACGCTCGCGGGCATCGTCCAGACACTCGTCCTCGGTACGGCATCCGGAAGCGGCAACGCATCGGTCGCCGCCGTCGACTACGCCTGGCTCATCTTCATGCTCCCGCACTCCGTGATCACCGTGTCGATCGCGACCGCGTACTTCACCCGCATGAGCGAGCACGCCGCGCGCGACGACCACGACAAGGTCCGCGACGACGTGTCCAGCGCGATCCGCGGCATCACGCTCATCATCAACCTCGCCGCCGCGGTGCTGCTCGTCATCGCCTATCCGTTCGCCGCCGTGTTCGAGACCGGCAGCTTCCCCGACACCGCGGCCCTCGGCAACGTCGTCATCGCGTTCACCCTCGGGTTGGTGCCGTTCTCGATGCTGTTCGTCGTGCAACGCACGTTCTACGCACTCGGCGACACCCGAACGCCGTTCCGATTCACGCTCTTCCAGGTCATCGTGTTCACGGCAGGTGCGTTCTCATGTCTCCTGCTCCCCAAGGACCTGCTGGCTGCCGGCATCGCCCTGGTCACGACGATCGCGTGCATCGCTCAGCTCACCGTTGCCGCGTGGCTGCTGCGGCGTCGCCTCCACACACTCGACGGGCGGCGCATCCTCGGCGGCTTCGCTCGCTCGCTCGCAGCGCTCGTGCTGCCCCTCCTCGCGGGCGTCGGACTCCTGATCCTGCTCGGCGGCACCGTGGAAGGCGGGTTCGCCGTCTCCGGCATCTTCGGCGCCGTCGTCTCGATGGCCATCATCGGCGCGGTCATGGCCGTGCTCTACTTCGGCGGCCTGTGGCTGCTGCGCTCGCCCGAGCTCCGCGGGTTCGCCACGCCGCTCGTCGCGCGTCTCCGTCGAGGCTGAGCCCGCGGCATCCGACCCTCGCCGTCGCACCGGGGGTGAAGGAATACGCGCCGCCTAGACTGTGTTCACCATGACGGTGGTTCTTCGGCTCGCCCGATCCACCGAAGCAATGTGACGACAGGAGTGGAAGTGCGCGACATCATCATCATCGGCTCTGGGCCGGCCGGATTCACGGCCGCGATCTACGCCGCGCGCGCCGAGCTGAAGCCCCTCCTCATCGCCAGCTCCGTCGAGATCGGCGGCGAGCTGATGAACACGACCGAGGTCGAGAACTACCCCGGGTTCCCCGACGGCATCATGGGTCCCGACCTGATGGCGAAGTTCCAGGCGCAGGCCGAGCGGTTCGGCACCGAGGTCGTGTACGACGACGTGGTCGAGCTCGAGCTCGACGGGCCGGTCAAGCGCGTCAAGCTGGGCAACGGCGAGACCCACGAGGCCACGACGCTCATCTACGCGACCGGTTCGGCCTATCGCAAGCTCGGCCTCCCCGAGGAGGAGATCCTCTCGGGCCACGGCCTCTCGTGGTGCGCCACCTGCGACGGCTTCTTCTTCCGCCAGAAGACGATCGCCGTGATCGGCGGCGGTGACTCCGCGATGGAGGAGGCGACCTTCCTCACGCGGTTCGCCGACAAGGTCTACGTCATCCACCGTCGCGACTCCCTCAAGGCGTCGAAGATCATGCAGCAGCGCGCGTTCGACAACGAGAAGATCGAGTTCGTCTGGAACGCCGAGATCGCCGCGATCCATGGCACCACGGCCGTCACGGGAGTCACGCTCCGCGACACCGTGACCGGCGACCAGCGCGCGCTCGACCTCGACGGCCTGTTCGTCGCCATCGGCAACGACCCGCGCACGCACCTCGTGCACGGCAAGCTCGACCTCACGCCCGAAGGCACCATCTGGGTCGACGGTCGCACGTCGAAGACCTCGGTGCCGGGTGTCTTCGCGGCCGGCGACGTGATCGACCCGCACTACCGGCAGGCCATCACGGCCGCCGGTTCGGGCACGGTCGCCGCGCTCGACGCCGAGCACTACCTCGCCGCCCTCGGCAACGAGCAGGCCGCCGAGGCGCTGCTCGAGAACGAATTCGTCGCGGTCGACTGACCCGACGCGACATCCGCTTCACCAAAAAGGAGAACGCAATGACTGCACGCGCAGTGACCGAGGCCACCTTCGAGCAGGAGGTCCTCAACAGTGAGAAGGCCGTCCTGGTCGACTTCTGGGCCGAGTGGTGCGGCCCGTGTCGCATGGTGAGCCCGATCCTCGACCAGATCGCGACCGAGCACGCCGACAAGCTCGACATCGTGAAGCTGAACGTCGACGAGAACCCGCAGCTCGCGATGAAGTACCAGATCACCGCGATTCCCGCGTTCAAGGTCTTCGAGAAGGGCGAGGTCGTCAAGACCGTCATCGGCGCCAAGCCGAAGCCCGCACTCGAGGCCGACCTCGCCGCCTACATCTCGTAGTCGGCCGCCTCGCATACGCAGAGACCCGCCCGGCACACGCCGGGCGGGTCTTTCGCGTTTCCAGGGTTCCATCCGTCGATCCACGATCGCGATCGGGGCTCCGGATGCCGCGGCCGCACGTGTCGTCATCTCGAACGGCCCGCCCGAACCCAGCAACTAGCATGAATATCCTGAGCAGAAACGGAAGTGACGTGACCTCTGACGGCGTCCCCCAGCGGACCGGCAACAACCTCGACCCTTGGTACGCGAACTACGCCGAGCGAGCTGCCGGCCTGGCCGCCTCCGAGGTCCGAGCCCTGTTCGCCGTCGCGTCGCGTCCCGAGGTGGTCTCGCTCGCCGGCGGCATGCCGTTCGTCTCGGCGCTTCCGCAGGAGCTCATCGTCTCGTCGATGGAGCGCGTCATGCGCACGCAGGGTCCGACGGCGCTGCAGTACGGGTCGGGCCAGGGCATCCCCGAGCTCCGCGAGCACATCCTCGACGTCATGTCCCTCGAGGGCATTCGCGGCTCGGTCGACAACGTGGTGACGGCGACCGGGTCGCAGCAGGCCCTCGACCTCGTCGCGAAGCTCTTCATCGATCCGGGAGATGTCATCCTCGCCGAGTCGCCGAGCTATGTCGGTGCCCTCGGCGTGTTCCGGTCGTACCAGGCGAGCGTCGTGCATGTCGCGATGGACGAGGACGGACTCATCCCCGAGGCGCTCCGACAGACGATCGCACACCTGCGCGGGCAGGGTCGGCGCATCAAGTTCCTCTACACCATCCCGAACTTCCACAATCCGGCCGGCGTCACGCTCGCGGCGTCGCGTCGGCCCGAGATCCTCGAGATCTGCCGCCAGAACGAGATCCTCGTGCTCGAGGACAATCCCTACGGCCTGCTGCACTTCGATGAGCCGGCACCGAACGCGCTCCGCTCGCTCGACGAGGACGGCGTCATCTACCTGGGCTCGTTCTCGAAGACGCTCGCCCCTGGATTCCGCGTCGGCTGGGCTCTCGCGCCGCACGCCATCCGCGAGAAGCTCATCCTCGCCGCCGAATCGGCGATCCTCTCGCCGAGCTCGTTCAGCCAGCTCGTCGTGTCGGAGTACCTGTCGAGCACTGACTGGCGCGCGCAGATCGACACGTTCCGAGGTGTGTATCGGGAGCGCAAGGACGCGATGATCGAGGCGCTGGGGGAGTACCTCCCGCAACTCAGCTGGACGAATCCGAACGGCGGCTTCTATGTGTGGGTCACCATGCCAGATGTGCTCGATTCGAAGCAGATGCTGCCGCGGGCGGTGCGAGAGTTGGTCGCCTATACGCCCGGCACCGCGTTCTTCGCCGACGGTCGAGGGCGGCACGCCATGCGGCTCTCGTTCTGCTATCCGACGCCCGAAGCCATCCGCGTCGGCATCCGTCGGCTCGCTACGGTCGTCAACGGCGAACTCGACCTCCTCGACACCTTCGCCGGCACCGGCACGCTGCAACTGCCGCCCAGCTCCGGCTACGAATCCGCCCCGCCGTCCGACCTCAAGTAGTGGAGAAACCCCAGATCATGAGCGATTCCAACGGTCTCTACGTGGTTGTCCTGGCGGGCGGCATCTCCCACGAGCGCGATGTCTCACTGCGGTCGGGGCGGCGAGTCGCCGACGCGCTGGTGTCTGCCGGGCACCGAGTCGTGCTGCGCGACCCCGATGCGTCGTTGCTGCCCTTCCTCGCGACCGAGCAACCTGACGTGGTGTTCCCCGCCCTGCACGGCTCGAGCGGTGAGGACGGCTCACTGCTCGAGCTGCTGGCCGGCCTCGGCGTCGCCACCGTCGGCTCGACGGGTGCTGCAGCGAGGAGGGCATGGTCCAAGCCCTTGGCGAGCTCGGTCGTCGCTCAGGCGGGACTCGCGGTTCCCCAGTCGATCGTGCTGTCCCATGAGGCCTTCCGGGAACTCGGTGCGGCGAGCGTGCTCCGGGTCGTGCGCTCGGCCCTCGAGGGCGACCTCGTCGTCAAACCAGGCTCCGGCGGTTCAGCGCAGGGCGTCACCATCGTCGACGACACCGACGCACTGCCCCGAGCGATGGTGGAGGCCTTCACCTACGACGATGTCGCCGTGGTCGAACGTCGCATCGTCGGCACCGAGATCGCCGTCGCGGTGATCGATACGGGCGACGGCCCGCAGGCGCTCATCCCGGTGGAGATCGAGCCGTCGGCGGGGGTCTACGGGTTCCAGGCGAGGTACAACGCCGGCGAGACGACCTTCTATGCGCCGTCCCGCTTGAGCGACGAGGTGGCCGATGCGGTGTCGGATGCCGCGGTGCTCGCGCACCGCACCCTCGGACTCCGCGACCTCTCCCGCGTCGATTTCATCGTCGACGCCGACGGCACCCCATGGTTCCTCGAGGCGAACGTGATCCCCGGCCTCACCGAGACGTCGCTGCTGCCTCTCGCAATCGAGGCGTCGGGCACGAATGCGAGCACTGTGTACAGCGGGCTCGTGCGAGCCGCATCCGCTCGCGCCGCGTGAGTCGACCCTCGATTCGAGCGTGAAACGGCGCGATTCAGTTCGCCAGGAACGATTCTGCGGCCAGCCTCGTCCTAGACGCCCTCGAGTTCCTCACCCAGGTCGCTGAGAATGCGACGGAGATCTTGGACCGTCGCGAAATCAATGCTGATCTGGCCTTTCCGAGCCCCGAGCGCGATACGGACGCGGGTGTTGAGGCGGTCACCCATGCGGCCGGCAAGATCGTCGAGGAAATCCTGGCGCTTGCCCGCCGCCGGCTTCGCGCGCGACGGTTTCGGCTCGCTCGACGCGATCGCCTCAGCCGCGCGCACCGAGAGTTCCTCGTTCACGATCTTGTCGGCGAAGCGCTGCATCGCCTCGGGGTCGTCACCAGAGGCGAGGATCGCCCGGGCGTGACCTGCGCTGAGGACTCCGGCGGCGACGCGGAGCTGGACCGGCTCGGGGAGCTTCAGCAGGCGAAGCGTGTTCGAGATCTGGGGACGTGATCGTCCGATGCGCGACGCCAGCTCCTCTTGGGTGATGCCGAAGTCGGCCAGCAACTGCTGGTACGCCGATGCCTCTTCCAGCGGGTTGAGCTGCGACCGGTGCAGGTTCTCGAGCAGCGCGTCGCGGAGCATGGCTTCATTGGCCGTGTCCTTGACCACCGCGGGGATCGTGTCGAGGCCGGCTGCCTTCGTGGCGCGCAGACGTCGCTCGCCCATGACCAGCTCGTACTTGCCGGGCTGGTCGGGGTGGGGGCGCACGACGATCGGCTGAAGGACACCGAACTCGCGCACGCTGTGCACGAGCTCGGCAAGATCCTCGGGGTCGAACACGCTGCGCGGCTGGTGCGCATTCGGCACGATGTCGTCGGGATTCAGGCGGGCAAGTCGTGCCCCCGGGACAGCGAGGAGTCCCTCGCTCGCCGCCGCTTGCTCGACCACCGCAACCGCGGTGGGGGACTGGGAGTCGGAGTCGGGGAAGAAGACGTCGACCGGTCGGTTCGGGCGAGGCATGTCCTCGCCCGTGGGAATCAGTGCGCCGATGCCACGGCCGAGTCCGGTTCGCTTGGTTGCCATCAGTGGTCGTCCTTCTGGTTCACTGCGCCGCGAAGCGCGATCTCTGCCGCTGCCTCGCGGTACGACAAGGATCCGCTCGAGCTGAAGTCGTAGCTGATCACACTCTGGCCGTAGCTCGGTGCCTCCGACACTCGGACGGACCGCGGAATGATCGTCTCCAGCGTCTGGGCGGGGAAGTGGTCGCGTACTTCTTGCGCGACCTGCTGCGCCAGATTGGTGCGGGAGTCGTACATCGTGAGCAGGATCGTCGAAAGTCGCAATTCGGGATTGAGGTGCTTCTCGATCAACTCGATGTTGCTCAGCAGTTGGGAGAGTCCCTCGAGCGCGTAGTACTCGCACTGGATGGGAATGAGCACCTCTCGGGCCGCGACGAAGGCGTTGATGGTGAGAAGGCCCAATGACGGAGGGCAGTCGATGAAGACGTAATCGTACGGACGCTCCATGTCGGCGAGGTGTCGATCGAGTGCCCTGCGAAGTCGCTGCTCCCTCGCCACGAGAGACACGAGCTCGATCTCGGCGCCGGCGAGGTGGATGGTCGCGGGTACGCAGTCGAGTGATTCGTGTTCGGTCGATGGACGCACGACATCGGCAAGGGGGAGGTCCGCGACGAGCACGTCGTACACGCTCTGCTGCTCGGAGCGATGGTCGACCCCGAGCGCCGTCGAGGCGTTGCCTTGAGGATCGAGGTCGATGACGAGCACGTGGGCGCCGGAACGGGCGAGTGCGGCGGCGAGGTTGACCGCGCTCGTCGTCTTGCCGACGCCACCCTTCTGGTTCGAAATGGTCAGGACCCGGGTACTTGCCGGCAGGGGAAGCACCGCTTCGTCCAGGGCGATGCGGCGCCGAGTCTCTTCGGCAAGTTGATCGGCCAGGGGAGTTCCTCCGTGTTGGACGTCCGTTTCACGTGAAACGGGGATGGGTGGCAGAGTGGGAGCGTCCGTTTCACGTGAAACGGTCGGCGAGGTGTCCGTGGATGCGGTGCCATCGGCGGGGACCCGGAGCCGGAGATCAAGCGTAGCGGCCACCCGTTCACCATCCGCGTCGACGTCTGTTTGGAGGCGCTCGCCCGAATCCGGTTCGCTTGAATCGACCGCGGGGGACAACCCCGTGACTGCGGCGGTCGCGCGCTGGGCGGTCGCGCCCTGGGCGGCCGTGCCCTGGGCGAAGGACGCGTCCACGTTGTCGTGGTCATTTCGTCCGATCGCCGCCACGCCTCCATCGGTGAGCGGCGCTACGCCGGAAACCTCGTCGGAGCGCGGTTCGACAGGGGGCCTCGTGACCGCGGTCGTAGGCGATCCATCGCCGACGAGCGTGGACTCGGCCGAGTTCGGGGAGGTTGAAGGGGATGGGACCGGTGTCGACGGGGCCAGGGCTGGAGGAGCCGCGGTTGACGCCGCCGCGGCGGAAGCGCCGGGAGCAGCGGCTGCGGAAGCGGCGCGAGTGGGCTGCAGTGATGACACGGTGTCGGCGGCGGCATCGCCGACGATCTCGCGGATCAGGTCTTCGAGCAAGCGGTCGGCGGACGCAGTGCTGCCGGCATGCGGAGTCGCCGCCGCCGTGGCCTCGGGGTCATCAGCCAGCGCGGCTGCGGTCGCGACATCCCAGTCGATACTCGGCACCGCCTGAGCGGTCCGATCGACCCCGACGAGGTCCGTAGGCCGCCCGGAATCGCCGGGCGAGGGCTGGGGGGAGGACTCCTCCGTCGTCGGTACTGCGCCCGCCGGCTCCACTCGCGCGACCGACTGATCTACCACATCGGGCACACGTTGGCCACTGTGTTCGTCGACCCTTCGCGCTGATTCTGCGTCCGACACCGCGACCAGCGGATTGGTGAGCGGGGATGCGGCCTGCCCTGTTTCCGGCTGAGCCTGCGTCGTCGGCGACACGCGCATCTCTGGGTGTGCTGTCGATTCGTCGGAGTTGCCAGGCGTGAGAGGAGCGGTGGAGACGGCTGGCGACGGCGGAGTGGATGAGAGCGGCGGCGTCGCGCGCGCCTCGGGACTCCATCGCGCCCGGTCGTCACGATCACTGCCGAACGGCACCGCGATCGGCTCAGCCGCTGCGGCGGAACTGGAGCCAGCGGACGCGTGAGTGGTGCCGTTCTGCGAGTCGACCTCGGGCTGGTGACGCTTTCGGTGGAACCATCCGCGTCCTCCCCCTTGGGCCATGCTGACTGCTCCAAACGTCACGCGGTATGCGGTGCTCACGGATCCCGGTCGCGGTCGACGACCTGGGATTCCAGCCTAACCGCCACCACCCTGCTTCCTGTCGTCGCGGCGCGCTATTCACTTCACTGAACCGACTCCGGCGCGTATAAGTCAGACGGACGCGATTCGGCTCGGCCCGGACCCAACATGCGGGAGGAGGGCCGGACGGGGCTCGATTCATCTGGGATGACCACGCGGTGCGCATCGGCTGGGTCCACGCCGCTGTACCGGTCCCACGATGGACCAGCCGGCGAACCTTGCGCCGTCCGGCCCATCATGGATCGGAGGGCGTGGGTGCGACTCATCCGCAGCACACCCGCCCTCAATCGTCATGTTTCACGTGAAACGCGGCAACGCGCTTGTCACAACCAAGGCGCGTCCGGGCGCTCGGGGCGGGCCTGACGCGAGGGGGACCCACCCCGGGACCCCTTTCATGCTCAGGGGCCTCATCGGGGTTGCCGGAGGCCGAAGCGATGACCCCCGGTCCACCCGCAGAGCCCTGAATCGAGGCTGCGTGGCCATCTCCATACGGATGTTTCACGTGAAACGGGGCGCATCCGCCCGTCACTGCGCGGAAGGGATTCTGCGCTCGCGCGGAGGCCGAAGCGAACGGTGGTCCGCCACGGCGCAGCTCCGGCGCGGGCGCGGGGGCGTTGGCGTGCCGGTTCGGGAGGAGTCAGACCCGGCCAATTCGTTCGGTGCGTCAGAGCGTCCGTGGGCCGACGGATCGCGCAGGAGGACGGAGGTTCTCAGGACTCGGTCGCGCACACCAAGTGGTGAGCGTCCTCGCCCCCGCAGGGGAGTGGAGCCCGCGCGTGAACCAGAACCGCGAGCGTGAGCGGTGTTTCACGTGAAACGGCACCGAGTATCGGCCGCGCACTCTGGCATGACGACGGCTCCTTTTCGACATGAGCAGGGTGAACGCCCTGATCCACCCGCTGACGTTCGGGCGCCCGCTGGTACGAATGGTGGCCCTCACTCCGGGGTGGGCACAGTGGGCGGGTTGGCGCGGCATCCCTCAGAGCGGGGCCGACGGCTACCAGGGAACCGACCTGTGCCTCGGCGGAGCTCAGATAACCAAGCATGAGACTGGAGCCTGTCCGCTGTGGCACGGTGAGCGCCTGCGTCCGAAGCCTCTCGCGTCGGGGGGCCAAGACGCAGGATCAAGCCATCGATATTCCACCGGCCATCCCGACGGAACGCCTCAACCACCCACGTTGAGGCTGCATACCGGCGGGGACTTGTGATGTGTGGTCCGAACAGATCTCTCCCCGGTTCACGGAGACCGCGGGACCTACAACGCCGAGTTCGGAGCGAGGTGGTGGACGTCTTCGACGCCGGGTTCGCAGAGCCATTCCAGCCGGTTCAGTGGACGACCCAGTCGACCGGGCGCGGCCCGTGCAGCTTCCCCGATGAGCGGCGTCGCACGCACAATTCCCTCAGTCGGCGGAAGGCACCCGGCTGGTCGCAGCCAGCGCCCAGCGCCCAGTCCTAGAAGGTGCTTCTGGCGGTGCTCGCCGAACGATGGCAGACGAAGACGGCGTCGCGGTAGTTCAGAACCCTGCACCAGCTCGGCCACTTGGAATTGGTGCGCCCAGACGAATCCAGGCTCGACTGATCGGCGGACTCCGATGAACACCTACATCCCCGTTCTCGGCCGGCCTGCGGTCGCTGCCTTGCACCCTGGTCGAATCGAATGCCGGAAGCGGCGTAATACGGCCCGCGGTGACGGCCGACAAACCGGAGTGCCACCAAGTTGGCGCGTGAGCGTTTCACGTGAAACCGGTGTGGGGAGCGGAGCGCCGCCCGAGATCCGTGGTTCCCGGCAGGACAAGCAGGGCAACCGATGCGAGGAGCATCACGAGTGGCAGCGGGTGCCGGGTTGCGTGGCGTGCGGCTTTGCGCAGCAATCGACGTCCACCAGAAACAGAGACCTTCTTCTGCGACCCGTGCCAACTGCACGCGATCGTCGGATCGCCTACCGCCGCTCTCCAAGCGGCAGCGAACGCCGACGATCACCCCGAGTGGGGGTGACCCACCGGCGGCGTCCCCGGTCACGCGCGGGTGCGACATCCGCGACGCATCGGGGGCCGCGCACGCCGTGATTCACCAACCCGTTGGTGCTGGCATGCCCAACGCCGCCGAGCGCGCCAGGTGAGCGGTGACTAGCGGACGGTCGCGCGGAACACGCGGGTCACTTCCGACACCACGCCCTCGCCGAGTACCAGCACCTCGGGATTCCGAACACCGAACTTGCGGATGACCTTCTCGGCCGCCGTGATCTCACCGTCGACTCCTGCGCCCTTCATGAGCACGAGCTCACCCCCCGGCCTGAGCAGGGGAGCGGTCACAGGGATCAGGGTGCGAAGCGCGCTCACGGCCCTCGCGGTCACCTGGTCGAGGGCTCCGTTGAGCTTCGCCTCTTCGGCGCGCGCGCGAACCACCTCGACGTTCGCGAGCTCGAGTTCGTCGGCTTGGCGCCGCAACCATGCCACACGTCGTTCCATCGGCTCGATGAGCGTGAACGTGACATCCGGTCGCATGATCGCGAGCACGAGGCCGGGCAGCCCGGCGCCTGAGCCGACATCTCCGACACGGCCGGGGCGGAGGAGCGGAGCGACCAGCGCGCTGTTGAGGATGTGACGGGTCCAGAGCCGCGGCAGCTCCAGCGGCCCGATGAGTCCCAGCTCTTCACCGTGCCGTGCGAGCGACTCGGTGAAGCGTCGGCCCGTGTCGAGGTGCTCGCCGAAGATCGCGGCCGCAGCCGCGGGCTCGGGCTCGAGTCCGTCGGTCATCGTTTCACGTGAAACGTCACGCCCCACGCGTGATGATGGTGTGACGCTCGGCGCCCTCACCGCGGGACTCCGAGTGGAACCCCTGCTCACTGACCAGGTCGTGCACGAGCTTGCGCTCGTACGACGACATGGGCGGCAGTGCCGCTTCGGCTGCACCGGCCTCGATGCGCTCGATCGCGCGGCTGACGAGGCCACCGAGCTCACTGCGACGCACGTCGCGCGAGCCGCCGATGTCCAGGATGAGACGGGAGAACGCACCGGTCTTGGTCTGCACCGCGAGCCGGGTGAGCTCCTGGAGGGCACTCACCGTGTCGGGCTTCGAGAGCAGGTTGAGGTTGGCACCCTCGCCGGCATTCACCGAGACGTACGCCCGGCCGTTGCGGGCGTCGATGTCGATGTCACCATCGAGGTCGCAGATGTCGAGGAGTTCCTCGATGTAGTCGGCGGCGATGTCGCCTTCTTCTTCGAGCTGGGCGATCGAGCGGTCGTCCGTCTCGTGCTGCACGTTGGTCATGGTCTACTTTCCACCCTGCTTCTTCGCACGCGTCTTGCCGACTGGCTGCTGACGCTGCGTGGTCTTCTTCTCTTCGACGACGATCGTCTCGGGCTTGTCCTCGACCACGAGCTTGCCCTTCTTGGCGAGGCGAGCCTCGCGGGCGCGAGCCGCTTCACTGCCGGGCGTGGGCATGTTCCGGATGACGAGGAACTGCTGCCCCATGGTCCAGAAGTTGGAGATCAGCCAGTAGAACATCACGCCGAGGGGGAAGGCGACACCCGAGAACGCGAAGACGAGGGGGAGCAGGTACAGGAGGATGCGCTGCTGACGGAACATCGGGCTCGCCTTGGTCTCAGGCGACATGTTCTTGGAGACGATCTGCAGCTGCGTGATGAACTGCGACGCCGTCATGAGCACGATCATGGTGAGCGCGATGACCATGACGTTGATGCTGAACGGCTCGCTGGCCGTCATGAGGTTCCACTGCTCGATGAACGTGGCCTTCAGCGGTGCGCCGAGGAACTCGGCATTCGCGAACGAGTTGGCGAGCTCCTGCGTGAAGAGGCCGACACCGGCCTTGTCGTGCTGCGCGTCCTGGAGCACCGAGAACAGTGCGAAGAACACCGGCATCTGCAGCAGGAGCGGCAGGCAGGAGGAGAGCGGGTTGGTGCCGGTCTTCTTGTACAGCTCCATCGTCTCGCGCGACATCGCCTCGCGGGAGAACTGGTCCTTCTTGCCCTTGTACTTGTCCTGGATCTTCTTGAGCTGCGGCGCGACCTCGAGCATGCGGCGCTGGCTCTTGATCTGGCGGACGAAGATCGGGATCAGCGCGGCACGCACCACGATGACGAGGCCGACGATCGACAGCACCCAGGTGACGCCCGCGTTGGGGTCGAGCCCGAAGAACGTCCACATCGAGTGGAACGCGACGAGGATCAACTCGATGACCCACTTGATGGGCCAGAGGATCAAGCCGATGAGATCAGGCATGTGCGGGGTCAGTCCTTTCGGGACAGTGCGGGGGTCGAGGTCATGGTCGCCGGCTCGGCGGTGAGCGGGCGGAGCGTGGAGTGGCGGGCGATGCCGTCGTCGGCCCGATGAGCGAGTTCGTGGGCGCGACGCGCGGCCGCGGCATCCGCTTCGGCCTTCGGGAACATGCCCTTCGGCACCACCCATCCGAACGAGGTGGTGCGGTACCGGTCGTGACCCGCCGGCCGGACGTCGTCGATGCCGCCGGCCGTCCAGGGATTGCAGCGGATGATGCGCCATGCCGTCAGCGCGGTGCCCACGACCAGTCCGCGCTGCTGCACCGAGCCGAGCCCGTAGGCCGAGCACGACGGGTAGTAGCGGCAGACGTCGCCGTAGAGCGGTGAGATCGCGGCGCGATATGCGCGGAGCAGCAGCACGCCCAGGTTGCGGGGGAGGAGCACGACGAAGAGGGCGAGGTCGCGCATGTCAGCCCACCCGGGAGTCGATGAGCGGGGCATGATCGGCGACCGACGGTCGAGCACGACGGGCCAACGCGTCGAGCACCTCGCTGCGGAGGGTGCCGAACTCGGCATCCGCGGCACCGGGCAGTGCGCGAACCACGACGTCGACACCGCGAACGCCGCCGACCAGGGCGTCATGACAGACGGCCTTGAGTCGACGGCGCACGAGATTGCGGCGAACCGCGTTGCCGACCTTCTTCGAGACGATGAAGCCGAAGCGTGCGTCGGTGCCCGACTCGCGTGAGCGCACATAGCTCACGGTGTGGGCACCGGCGACCTTCGCACCGCGGCGCACGATGACTCGATAGTCGTCGGCGCTCGTGATGCGATTGGCTTTGGCGAGCACCGGAGCGGCTACGCGGAGAGTTCGGTGCGACCCTTGGCGCGGCGTGCCGAGAGGATGGCACGGCCTGCGCGGGTGCGCATGCGAAGGCGGAAGCCGTGCTTCTTGGCGCGACGACGGTTGTTCGGCTGGAACGTACGCTTGCTCATTCTTCTTCTCCGACTGTCGGATCTCCGCGCCGTGCTGATGATGCGATGGTGCGGCGGGAAAACTGGGTGCCCAAAGGGCTGGGGTCAACCTATTAAAACTACGGCCTCGAAGGGCCGTGGTCAAACCGGGCACGACTCGATCACGCCGGAGTGCAAACGACACAGTATCCCGCGTTCCTCGGGAAAGCCTGTGGAACGACACGCCAGGGCGGTCGAATCCCTGCACGGGCATTTGTCCCCGGGGGCGACATTCGCTACCGTTTGAGACCAGTTATCCCCAGCCTCGCACGCGGAATCCCGGGCGTCGTCGCAATTCTGCCCACAGGCGGTGGATAACGCTGTGAACACTTCGCCTCGCGCCGCTTGCATCGTCGATCGGGGGATCGATCAGCGGCACACACAACGGCACCGAACGAATGCGGGGAACGATGACAGAGCAGCCCATCTCGGACACATGGGCCACCGTCCTCGACCGCCTCTCCCATGACGATGCGATCACCCCGATGCTGCAGGGCTTCCTGAACCTCGTCGAGCCGAAGGGCATCGCGGCCGGCACCTTCTACCTCGAGGTTCCGAACGACTTCACGGCGAGCATGCTCAATCAGCGCATGCGGGTGTCGCTCCTCACGGCGATGAGCGCGATCGACTCGCCGTCCTCGGTCACGTCGTTCTACGTGGTCGTGAACCCCGAGCTCGAAGAGGCGCGCGCTCCCGAGCCGCAGTCGCCGGCCCTCGACGACTACCCGAACCCGGTGGAGCTGCACGCCTCTCCGCAGTCGGTGTTCGAGAACACGAGCCCCGATCGGCCACGTGATTCGCGCCTGAACCCGAAGTACTCGTTCGACAGCTTCGTGATCGGGCAGTCGAACCGGTTCGCGCACGCCGCGGCCGTCGCCGTGGCCGAGGCGCCGGCGAAGGCCTACAACCCGCTCTTCATCTACGGCGACTCCGGGCTCGGCAAGACCCACCTCCTGCACGCCATCGGCCACTACGCGATGAGCCTGTATCCCGGCATCCGCGTTCGGTACGTCAGTTCCGAGGAGTTCACGAACGACTTCATCAACTCGATCGCGAACAACCGCGGTTCGCTGTTCCAGCAGCGGTACCGCAACATCGACATCCTGCTGATCGACGACATCCAGTTCCTGCAGGGCAAGGCCGAGACGCAGGAGGCGTTCTTCCACACCTTCAACACCCTGCACGACCACAACAAGCAGGTCGTGATCACGAGCGACGTGCCGCCGAAGCACCTCACCGGCTTCGAGGACCGCATGCGCAGCCGGTTCGAGTGGGGACTCATCACCGACGTGCAGGCGCCCGACCTCGAGACCCGCATCGCGATCCTGCGCAAGAAGGCGCAGTCCGAGCGGCTCCAGGTGCCCGACGAGATCCTCGAGTACATGGCGTCCAAGGTCTCGAGCAACATCCGCGAGCTCGAGGGCACGCTCATCCGCGTCACCGCGTTCGCGAGCCTGAACCGTACTCCGGTCGACATGCCCCTGGTGCAGACGGTGCTGAAGGACCTGATCACGGATGACACGGACAACGTCGTGGCTCCGGTCGACATCATCACCGCGACGGCCGACTACTTCAAGCTCACCGTCGACGACCTCTACGGCTCGAGCCGCTCGCAGGCCGTCGCCACCGCCCGCCAGATCGCGATGTACCTGTGCCGTGAGCTGACGAGCCTCTCGCTCCCCAAGATCGGGCAGCTGTTCGGCAACCGCGATCACACGACCGTGATGTACGCGAACAAGAAGATCTCCGAGCTCATGAAGGAGCGCCGGTCGATCTACAACCAGGTCACCGAGCTCACCGCGCGCATCAAGCAGGTCAGCCGCTACCGCTGATCCCGACGTCGATTCCGGATGCCGCGAGCCGCCGCCGCGGCATCCGCTCGGCTCGATCGGGGCGCTCAGACGCCCCCTCAGCGCCCTGTGGCGACCGTTCGGCGACGATTCCCACAGCTGTGGAAAAGTTGTGGATTGTTAACGAGCAACCCCGCCACGCCTGTTGAGACGGGCGGTGAGCCTGTGCACAACCGCCGGATCGCCGGATGGCCGGCCAACGGCATCGGCCTCCAAACCCACACGCTGTGCACAGATGGAATGGGTCGACTCGGGCGTCGTTCCGCGGATCACTGAACACCATCCACAGTTTCCACAGCGGTTAACACCGTTAAGAGAGAACTGGTTAACCGGGGGATCCCGACAACATCGAGATCGGGGAGCGCTCGGCGCTCTGCGCGGCGGAATGTCCCCGCGCCGCGCGAAGCAGGCCCGCTAGCATGGGAGCCACCCAGCGACATCCACGACGGGAGAACCGTGAAGTTCCAGGTCAATCGCGACGTCTTCAGTGAGGCCGTCTCCTTCGCCGTCAAACTCCTGCCCCAGCGCACCACGCTCCCGATCCTCTCCGGCGTCCTCATCCGGGCGAACGCCGACGGCCTGGTCCTCTCCTCCTTCGATTACGAGGTCTCGTCGCAGACCGAGATCCAGGCCGATGTCGAGGAGCCCGGCACCGTGCTCGTCTCCGGCCGGCTGCTCGCCGAGATCGCGGGTCGCCTTCCCAATGCGCCGGTGCGCGTGGCGACCGAGGAGTCGCGCATCCAGGTGAGCTGCGGCTCGGCGAGCTTCACCCTCCTCTCGATGCCCGTCGAGGAATACCCGTCGATTCCCGAGATCGGCGCCGAGTCCGGCGTCGTGCCCGCCGAGGAGTTCGCCTCGGCCGTCGCGCAGGTCGCGGTCGCCGCATCCCGCGACGACGTCACCCCGGTCATCACCGGCGTGCAGCTCGAGGTCCGTGAGAACAACCTCAGCCTGGTCGCCACCGACCGCTACCGCGTCGCCGTCCGCGAGATCGACTGGGACGGCGGCAACGTCGGAGGTAGCGAGGACACCGTCACCGCGCTCGTTCCCGCCCGCACCCTCCAAGAGGTCGGCAAGACCTTCGGGCACTCCGGCACGATCTCGGTCGCCATCACGAGCCGCGACGACCGCGAGCTCATCGCGTTCAGCGCCGAGAAGAAGACGGTCACCTCACTGCTCATCAAGGGCAACTTCCCACCCGTGCGCCGCCTCTTCCCCGAGACGGTCGACAACTACGCGGTGATGAACACCGCCGACCTCATCGAGGCGACCCGTCGTGTCGCCCTCGTCCTCGAGCGCGAGGCCGCCCTCCGCTACAGCTTCTCGGCCGACGGGCTCACGCTCGAGGCGATCGGCAGCGAGCAGGCCCAGGCGTCCGAGACCATCGACGCGATCCTCACCGGCGACGACACCGTGGTGTCGCTGAAGCCGCAGTTCCTCCTCGACGGCCTCGGCGCCGTGCACTCCGAGTTCGTTCGCATCTCGTTCACCAAGACCGAGAACCCCAACAAGCCCGGCCCCGTGCTCATCACGAGCCAGACCTCGCGCGAGCAGGCCGGCGCCGACACCTACCGCTACCTGCTGCAGCCGAACCTGCTGCTGCGCTGAGTCCGGTCGCGGCGCCACGAGGCGACCCCGCCTCGCCGTCGGTGGCGCGGGGTAGCGTTGGTTCGTTCGGATTCGAAGGGAGCCCCGCGTGCATGTCGCCCGCCTCTCCCTCACCGACTACCGCAACTACGAGCGCGCCGAGCTCGAGCTCGGGCCGGGTGCCACGGTGCTCGTGGGCCGCAACGGCCAGGGCAAGACCAACCTGGTCGAATCGATCGGCTACCTCTCGACGCTCGGCTCGCACCGAGTGTCGAGCGACCAGCCGCTGATCCGGGCCGGGGCGGATGCCGCGATCGTGCGGGCGCTGCTCGCCCACGGCGAGCGAGAGCTGCTCGTCGAATTGCAGCTCAACCGGCAGGGCGTCAATCGCGCCCAGCTCAACCGTTCTCCCGTGAAGACGCGCGAGCTCCCGCGCTACGCGCACAGCGTGCTGTTCGCGCCTGAGGACCTCGCGATCGTCCGAGGCGAGCCCTCGGTTCGCCGCCGCATGCTCGACGAGCTGCTCGTGCAGCGCACACCCCGGCTCTCGGGCGTCATGGCCGACTACGAGCGCGTGCTCAAGCAGCGCAACTCGCTCCTGAAGAGCGCCCGGGCCCGAGGCCTCTCGGCCGAGCGGCTGCCCACGCTCGACATCTGGGACGAACGGCTCGTCGACCTCGGCTCGGAGCTGATCGACCAGCGCCTCACGCTCATCGACGAGCTGGCCGGGCCGCTCGCCGCCGCCTACCACTCGATCGTCGACGCCGACCACGCGCCGTCGTTGCAACCGTCGCTGTCGATCGACGGTGCCGATCCCGACGACGACGCCCCTGCGGCATCCGTCTCGACATCGGGGTCGGCGTCGGCACCCGACGCCGACGCGCCCGCGGCATCCGACACCCGCTCCCGGTTCACGTCGGCATTGCAGGTGCTGCGCCCGAAGGAGCTCGAGCGCGGCATCACCCTCGCGGGTCCGCACCGCGACGACGTGCTGCTGCTGCTCAACGGACTGCCGGCAAAGGGATACGCGAGTCACGGTGAGTCGTGGTCATTCGCGCTCGCCCTGCGCCTCGCGTCCGCCGAGCTCCTGCGCCGGGACTCGTCCACCGGCGATCCCGTGCTCGTGCTCGACGACGTCTTCGCCGAGCTCGACCGGTTGCGCCGGCAGCGACTGGCTGAGGCGATCGTCGGCTTCGAGCAGGTGCTCGTCACCGCCGCGGTGCTCGAGGACGTGCCCGAGCCGCTCACGGCGCGCATCGTGCACATCGAGTCCGGCCGAATCGTCGAGTCCGCCGGCATCGTCGAGTCCGAGGCGACGACCGATGTCTGACGCCTCCCGGTCCGAGGCCGCCCGGGTCTACCAGCACTTCCGCGAGATCTTCGGCGACGCCCGGCCGCGACCCGGCCGGGCCAGAGCCCGCACCCGCGAGGTATCCGGCAGTGAGCCGTTCACCCCCGGCCGCGACCCGAAACCGCTCGCGGCGGCGATCGACGGACTCACGACGCAGCTCGGATGGTCGGCACCGCTCTCCCAGCATGAGGTGCTCGCCTCGTGGGCCGAGGTCGCGGGCGACGAGATCGCGAAGCACTCCGACGCGATCGCCATCGAGGGCGGGGTGCTGCAGGTGCGGTGCGAGTCCACCGCCTGGGCCACGCAGCTGCGGCTGATGCGCACCGACCTGCTCACGCGCATCCTCGACAGGTACCCCGGCGCGGGGGTCGAGATGATCCGCTTCCAAGGGCCGGATGCCCCCACCTGGAAAAGGGGTCCCAGATCGGTTCCAGGGCGTGGTCCGCGCGATACCTACGGCTGACACGGCAAATTCGGTCACTTCGCCTGTTCGATCGCCTCAGATCGGCGCTTCCGGGTCGGTGAGCACCCTCCGTTTGATAGGATGAAGGGTCGCCAGAATGACGGTCAGGAGCCCGATTCACACATGACAGCCGAACCCACGAAGGCCCAACAGTCGCCGGCATACGGTGCTGATGAGATCCAGGTACTCGAGGGCCTCGAAGCGGTTCGCAAGCGGCCGGGTATGTACATCGGCTCGACGGGTCCCCGAGGCCTGCACCATCTCGTCTCCGAGATCGTCGACAACTCGGTCGACGAAGCGCTTGCGGGCCACGCCACGACCATCGACGTCACGATCCTGGCCGACGGCGGCGTCCGGGTCATCGACGACGGCCGCGGCATCCCGGTCGACGTCCACAAGACCGAGGGTCGTTCCACGGTCGAGGTCGTGCACACCGTGCTTCACGCCGGCGGCAAGTTCGGCGGCGGCGGATACGCGGTCTCGGGTGGGCTCCACGGCGTCGGGGCATCCGTCGTCAACGCGCTCTCGTCCAAGTTCGACGTGGCGGTGCGCCGCCAGGGCCACGTGTGGCGCCAGTCGTTCACCGTCGGCGTGCCCGACGCCCCGCTCTCGAAGGACGAGCCGAGCGACGAGACCGGCACCATGACGACGTTCTGGCCGAGCCCCGACATCTTCGAGACCGTCGAGTTCGACTACGAGACGCTTCGTGCCCGGTTCCAGCAGATGGCGTTCCTCAACAAGGGCCTGCGCATCACGCTGACCGACGAGCGCGTCGGCCACGTCGACATCGATCCAGACGACACCGCAGAGACCGAGGGTGAGGCCGCGGCCCCGCGCACCGACACCTTCCTGTACGAGCGCGGACTGGTCGACTACGTCGAGTACCTGAACCGCTCGAAGAAGTCCGACCTCGTGAACGAGGAGATCATCTCCTTCGAGACCGAGGACACGGAGCGCAAGATCGCCCTCGAGGTCGCGATGCAGTGGACGACGGCCTACACCGAGTCGGTCCACACGTACGCGAACACGATCAACACGCACGAGGGCGGCACGCACGAGGAGGGGTTCCGGGCGGCGCTCACCACCCTCATCAACCGCTACGCGCGCGAGAAGGGCATCCTCAAGGAGAAGGACGACAACCTCTCGGGCGACGACGTGCGCGAAGGCCTCACCGCGGTCATCTCGGTGAAGCTCTCCGAGCCGCAGTTCGAGGGCCAGACCAAGACGAAGCTCGGCAACACCGAGGCGAAGTCGTTCGTGCAGAAGGTCACGGGCGACCAGCTCACCGACTGGTTCGAGCGCAACCCCGGCCCAGCCCGCGACATCATCCGCAAGGCGATCCAGGCGGCGACCGCGCGCCTCGCGGCGCGCAAGGCCCGCGAGGCCACGCGCCGCAAGGGCCTGCTCGAGTCGGGCGGCATGCCCGGCAAGCTGAAGGACTGCTCGTCGAAGGACCCCTCGGTCTCCGAGATCTTCATCGTCGAGGGCGACTCGGCCGGCGGCTCGGCCGTGCAGGGCCGCAACCCCGAGACGCAGGCGATCCTGCCGCTGCGCGGCAAGATCCTCAACGTCGAGAAGGCGCGCCTCGACCGGGCCCTCGCGAACAACGAGGTGCAGGCCATGATCACGGCGTTCGGCGCCGGCATCGGCGAGGACTTCAACCCCGAGAAGGCCAGGTACCACAAAATCGTGCTCATGGCCGACGCCGACGTCGACGGCCAGCACATCACGACGCTGCTGCTCACGCTGGTGTTCCGTTACATGCGCCCGCTCATCGAGCTCGGCTACGTGTACCTCGCGCAGCCGCCGCTGTACCGCCTCAAGTGGACCAACGCCGAGCACCAGTTCGTGTACTCCGACAAGGAGCGCGACGCGCTGCTCGCCGACGGCACGGCGAAGGGCTGGCGCATCCCCAAGGACAACGGGATCCAGCGCTACAAGGGTCTCGGCGAGATGAACCACCAGGAGCTCTGGGAGACCACGATGAATCCCGAGACCCGCACCCTGCTCCAGGTGACCATGGACGACGCGGCCGCCGCCGACGAGATCTTCTCGACCCTGATGGGCGAGGACGTCGAGAGCCGCCGCAACTTCATCCAGAAGAACGCGAAGGACGTGCGCTTCCTTGACATCTGACACCGTGAACCCCGGCACCGACGCGAACGACGAGGGCCCCGGCATCCACGGCCGGATCGACCAGGTCGACCTGCAGCTCGAGATGCAGCGGTCGTACCTCGACTACGCGATGAGCGTGATCGTCGGGCGCGCGCTGCCCGACGTGCGCGACGGCCTGAAGCCTGTGCACCGCCGCGTGATCTACGCGATGTACGACGGCGGATACCGCCCCGACAAGTCGTTCTCGAAGTGCGCTCGCGTGGTCGGCGACGTGATGGGGCAGTTCCACCCGCACGGTGACACCGCGATCTACGACGCCCTCGTGCGCCTCGTGCAGCCCTGGAGCCTGCGCTACCCGCTCGCGCTCGGACAGGGCAACTTCGGCTCGCCGGGCAACGACGGTGCGGCCGCCCCCCGGTACACCGAGACGAAGATGGCCCCGCTCGCGCTCGAGATGGTGCGCGACATCGAGAAGGACACCGTCGACTTCCAGGACAACTACGACGGCCACACGCAGGAGCCGTCGATCCTGCCCTCGCGGTTCCCGAATCTCCTCGTCAACGGCTCCGTCGGCATCGCCGTCGGCATGGCGACGAACATCCCGCCGCACAACCTCCGTGAGGTGGCATCCGGCGCCCAGTGGTATCTGGAGCACCCCGAGGCCTCCCGCGAGGAGCTGCAGGAAGCGCTCATGCAGCGCATCAAGGGGCCCGACTTCCCGACCGGCGCCCAGATCCTCGGCGTCAAGGGCATCACCGACGCGTACCGCACCGGCCGCGGGTCGATCACCATGCGCGCCGTCGTCTCGGTCGAGGAGCTGCAGGGTCGCACCTGCCTCGTCGTCACCGAGCTGCCGTACCAGGTGAACCCCGACAACCTCGCGATCAAGATCGCCGACCTCGTGAAGGACGGCAAGATCGGCGGCATCGCCGACATCCGTGACGAGACCTCGGGCCGCACCGGCCAGCGCCTCGTCATCGTGCTGAAGCGCGACGCGGTGGCGAAGGTCGTGCTGAACAACCTGTACAAGCACACCCAGCTGCAGGACAACTTCGGCGCGAACATGCTGGCGATCGTCGACGGCGTGCCCCGCACACTCTCGATCGACGGCTTCATCGCGCACTGGGTCGACCACCAGATCGACGTCATCGTGCGGCGCACCCAGTTCCTCCTCCGCGAGGCCGAGGCGCGCATGCACATCCTGCGCGGCTACCTCAAGGCGCTCGACGCGCTCGACGAGGTCATCGCGCTCATCCGCCGCTCGCCCACCGTCGAGGAGGCCCGCGACGGCCTCATCGAGCTGCTCGACATCGACGAGCTCCAGGCTCGCGCGATCCTCGAGCTGCAGCTCCGCCGCCTCGCGGCCCTCGAGCGGCAGAAGATCATCGAGGAGGCCGAGAAGCTCGAGGCCGAGATCGCGGACTACCGCGAGATCATCGCCTCGCCTGCCCGCCAGCGCACGATCGTGTCCGACGAGCTCGCCGAGATCGTCGCGAAGTTCGGCGACGACCGGCGCACGCACATCCTGCCGGGCTACGACGGCGACATGTCGGTCGAGGACCTCATCCCCGAAGAGGAGATGGTCGTCACCGTCACGCGCGGCGGCTACGTCAAGCGCACTCGCAGCGACAACTACCGCTCGCAGCACCGCGGCGGCAAGGGCGTGAAGGGCGCTCAGCTTCGCGCCGACGACGTGGTCGAGCACTTCTTCGTGACCACGACGCATCACTGGCTCCTCTTCTTCACGAACATGGGCCGCGTGTACCGGGCGAAGGCGTACGAGATCGCCGAGGGCGGACGCGACGCGAAGGGCCAGCACGTCGCCAACCTGCTCGAGATGCAGCCCGACGAGCAGATCGCCGAGATCCTCGACATCCGCGACTACGAGGTGGCGAAGTACCTGGTGCTCGCCACGCACGACGGCCTCGTGAAGAAGACGGAGCTCACCGCCTACGACACGAACCGCTCGCGCGGGGTCATCGCGATCAACCTCCGCGAGGGCGACGAGCTCGTCTCGGCGATGCTCGCCGACGAGGACGACGAGATCCTGCTCGTGTCGAAGAAGGGCATGTCACTCCGCTTCGAGGCGACCGACGAGGCGCTGCGGCCCATGGGCCGTTCGACGTCGGGCGTGAAGGGCATGAGCTTCCGCGACGGAGACAGCCTGCTCGAGGCATCCGTGGTCGCGCATTCGAACGGTGACACCGAGGTCGAGACCCCGGAATCCGGCCCCGACGACGCCGGCCAGAAGCTCAGCCCATCCGACACCTACGTGTTCGTCGTCACCGAGGGCGGCTTCGCGAAGCGCACGCGCGTCGAGGACTACCGCAAGCAGCAGCGCGGCGGACTCGGCATCAAGGTGGCCAAGCTGAGCGACGACCGCGGCGATCTCGCCGGCGCGCTCATTGCCTCGCGGGCCGACGAGGTGCTGGTGGTTCTTGCCAGCGGCAAGGTGGTACGCTCTGACGTCGCCGAGGTTCCCGCCAAGGGCAGGGACACGATGGGCGTCGTCTTCGCGAAGTTCGCGGACGACGACCGGATCATCGCCATCGCGAAGAATTCCGAACGGAATCTCGTGGAGGAGGCCGCAGAGTCCGAAGCGGCCGAGCCCGCGGGAGAGGAGTAACCGTCTATGAGTAGCGTCGCCGAGAAGCTGGCCCGCAAGTCCAACCGCCGGCCCCCGGCAAAGCAGGTGCGCCTGCGCCTGGTCTACATCGACTTCTGGTCGGCGGTGAAGCTCTCGTTCCTCGTGGCCGTCTGCTTCGCGGTGATCAGCATCGTCGTGACGTTCCTCATCCACACGGTGCTGAGCTCCACCGGCATCTTCGAGCAGGTCAACTCGCTGGTGCAGGATGTCGCGGGCTCGAGTGGCGACCTCACGTCGGTGCTCTCGCTCGGCAACGTCATGGGCTTCGCGGTCGTGGCGGCCCTGCTCAACCTCGTCGTGACCACCGCGCTCGGCGCGATCATCGCCGTGCTCTACAACCTCAGTGTCAAGATCACCGGCGGCCTGCTCGTCGGGTTCACCAACAACTGACCCGAGGCTCGGCTCGATTCGGAGATTCCTGCAGCGTCAGGTAGTCTTTCCTTCGGCCGAAATTCGGGGATATAGCTCAGGCGGTTAGAGCGCTTCGCTGATAACGAAGAGGTCCGAGGTTCAAGTCCTCGTATCCCCACTCCGATAATTCCAAAGCCGCGGATGTCACGGCATCCGCTCCGGGGCCTTAGCTCAGTTGGTAGAGCGCCTGCTTTGCAAGCAGGATGTCAGGAGTTCGAATCTCCTAGGCTCCACAGTATTCACGGCATTCCCGGCGCCGGCGCATCACTCGCAGCACCTCGTCAGACCGTTCGGTCGTGGTTCACATCTGATGGTGCTACTGATGAAGAATCTTCATTGGTTGGAGCAGGCGACGATGACCACCGCTGAACCACCGAGACGACCGGGCCGAGCCCGGTTGGCGCGGATCGCCGCAGCCTCGGCGCTCGCCTTGGCGGCAGGTGCGATCGGGATCATAGCGGGGCAGGCCGGCCCTCCGGCGGACGGGCCTGACGCGCACGGCGGCGGGACATCCGCGGCTCGCACGACGATGGCCACGCCAGAGGTCGTCGTCGTGCACGGCGGGATACCCGCGGCTCCCACCACCACGGACCCGCCCGACGTCGTCGCCGTGTGGGCCAGGATGCACCAGGGCTGGATCTTCGTGTACGACGACGGACGGGTGCTCTCCCATCGTGATGTCGGCCCCATCCTCGAACGCCACCTCAGCCTCCACGGCGTCGACCTCATCCGCCGCGGGATTCTCGAGCCACAGGATCTGGAGCTGTACCTGAGCATGACCGTGCCTGCCTCGGCGTGGTCCGACCCGATCCCCGATGTCGTCCTGCCCGAGCGGTATGCCGTGTGCAAGATCGACGCGGACGGCACTTCCCAGCACGGAGAGGTGCTGGGAGACGTGGGATCGATCTGGCGTCGCCTGCCTGCCGAGCAGCAGGCGCTCTTCCGTGCCGGCCGCGTCCTCAGCTTCGCGGTCGATGCGGCCGACGACACCAGCCCCTACCTCGGGCAGGACGGCCATCACATCGAACGAGGTCCCGGGACGGCCTGCTTCGTGCTGAGTCCGGCCCAGGCGCGAGCGGTCTGGTCGCAGACGCGGGCGCCGGGAGACTCCGCAGGGGAACCCGGTGAGCTGCTGCCGGGCGACTCGAGCGTCGCCGAACCGCTCGGGGTCGCCCACGCGGACTTCCGGTTCCTCGCCGTACCGTTGCTGCCCCACGGCGGTGGGATCTTCTGGGGCGGGTGACGCGGACGGGCTGCGACGGGCCACGGGTACAGTGTCGGGATGGACATCCGCATCGCCGCGTATGGCGTGATCATCCGCGACGGGCAGATCCTGCTCTCGCACTGGAACGAGCACGGACGGTCGGGCTGGACCCTGCCCGGGGGTGGCATCGAGGAAGCGGAGCATCCCGTCGCCGCGGCGAAGCGCGAGATCTTCGAGGAGACCGGCTACGAGGCATCCATCGACCAACTGCTCGGCATCGACACCATGGTCGTGCCCGCGGCCCGACGCCACTCGGGCACCGATCCGCTCTACGCCATGCGGATCGTGTACCGCGCGACGGTGGTCGGCGGCGACCTCCGCAACGAGGTCGGCGGCTCGAGCGACGAGGCGCGTTGGTTCCCGGTCGCCGAGGTGCCCCGGTTGCACCGGGTGAGCCTGCTCGACGTCGGGCTTCGGCTCAACGAAGCCGAGCCCGCCGACGGCGTGGCGCCCCCGGCGCCCCCGGCCCCTCCGGCCCCTCCGGCCGAGGACTGACGAGCGACGGGTCGCCTCACGCGCGCAGGCCGGCGTCGACAACGCAGCGGCGAGGCCCGCCGATGCGCTCTCGACGCCGGCCTGTGCAGCCGAGGCCCCCGCGGATCTTCTCCTCGAGACGAGGTCGCTCCGCGGGGGGCTCGGTGATGCCGCCACCCATGATCAGGCGAGCGGGGTGGCGAGGGTGACCAGACGGTACTGGTCCTGGTGTGCACGCTCGGCGGACCGAGCGGTGTGACGGCGCAGGTGCACCGCGTCATGCGCACGGCGCTCGTCCTGTCGGCGGGTCCACGCGAGCAGCGCGAGACCCGCACGACGCGCGAGGCGCTCGTGCAGTTGGCGTGCCTGGGCACGCAGTTCGGTGGCTTGGCCCTGGTGAGCCGAACCGGCGGTGAGAGAACTCGTGTTCACGGTGATTCCTTCGTTGGATGGTGGTGCGGGTGATGAAGCCCGTCGACACGGTGCCGAGCGAGCGAACGGTCCGTCGGTGGTGCGGTGTGCGGTGGTGCCGGCGGCTCGCGGACGGACCGGTCGCGAGCAACGCACGTCGAAGACTCCGGGCACGCGAGGGCGCGATGGCGGAGTGTGGAGTGGCAATCGGAGGATCCCGATTGGCGGTGGCGACCGCGGGCCCGACGATCGAACAGATCGCGAGGCGACGGATGCCGCGGCACGAATGCCGCGCGGTCACGCCGAGTGAGGCGCGGTGCCGGTCAGGCGCAGGAGCGCGTGACGACGGGGCGAACTAGCAGGCCGGCTGCGTGAGGAGGACTCCCGTGCGCCGCGCCGTGAAGATGGGCTGCTGTGACTGCATCATGGGTATCAACTCCTCTCAGGTTCTGCGTGTGTCTGACCGAGAGTTGAGACTAGCGGGGAATTCAGGCCCGACGCAAGGCGATTTCCCAGATTCGTCGGAAATCAGTGTCAGCCCTGAGCGTGGGTGCCGGCTCGGCGCTCCGGCGAGCAGCATCCGGGCATGACGAAGGCCCCGCCTGCGTCACAGGCGGGGCCTTCGAGATTCATCTCAGATCGTCGGCGTCGTCGAGCTGCTCGTCGTCGCACTTGTCGACGGCGTCGGCTCATCGTCGGCGACCCACAGCTCGTCGTCGGCGCGGAAGGTCTGCCAGACGGCGTACGCGACGCCCGCCGCGGCGATGATGCCCGCGCCGATCGCCAGGTAGGTGCCGACCCCGGTGCCCTTCTTCTCCTTGACGACGGCAGCGGCCCGCGGCGAGATGCGCTCGACGGCACGGCGAACGCGCGCGTCGTTGGCGATGTCGCCGATGGAGAGCACCGAGCCGAGTGCGTTGCCCAGCGTGCGCTCGGCAGAGCCGCCGGCGACACGTACGTAGCCCTTGGCCTGCTCCACTCCGGGACGCACGTAGCTCTCGTAGCCGGTGCGCACGCGCGGAACGACCTCCTCGCGCGTCAGATAGCCGAGCTGACGCTTGGCCTCCTGTGCGACGTCATTGGCGCGCTCCAGCACATCCTGCTGGACCCCCCAAAGTTCCTCCGCACTGCTGCGCAGCCGCTTGAGTTCCTTCCGGCGCTTGCGTGACAGGCTCATCTCGACCTCCATCGTTGTGCAGCGAACCCCTCCATCTTGCCACCGAAACGGCTGGAAACGGGGTGGGAGTCGGAATCCTTCATGCCGCTTGACGAATCCACGCGTGACAGAATAAGGGCATGCCGATTCCCACCGCAGTCGCGACCCTCAACACCAACCTCGGACCCATCAAGGTCGACCTGTACGGGCACCAGGCCCCGAAGACCGTCAAGAACTTCGTCGGCCTCGCGACCGGCGAGATCGAGTGGACCCACCCCGCCACGGGCGAGAAGTCGAACGACCCGCTGTACGACGGCGTCGTCTTCCACCGCATCATCCCCGGCTTCATGATCCAGGGCGGCGACCCGCTGGGCCAGGGCGTGGGCGGCCCCGGCTACCAGTTCGACGACGAGATCAACTCCGAGCTCGACTTCACCGAGCCCTACGTGCTCGCGATGGCCAACGCCGGCATCCAGGGCGGGCGCGGCACGAACGGCTCGCAGTTCTTCATCACCGTCGGCCCCACCACGTGGCTGCAGGGCAAGCACTCCATCTTCGGCAAGGTGACGGATGCCGCGAGCCAGGCCGTCGTCGACAAGCTGGCCTCGGTGCCCACCGACGGTCGTGACCGCCCGCTCGAGGACGTCGTCATCGAGAGCATCACGATCGAGCAGGCCTGACGCTCCGGTGAGTGACGCGGGAACCGATCGCACGAACTTCTGCTACCGGCATCCCGACCGGCAGAGCTACATCCTCTGCCAGCGGTGCGGGCGCACCATCTGCCCCGAGTGCCAGACGCAGGCGCCCGTCGGCGTGATCTGCCCCGAGTGCATGCGGGAGCAGCGGGCGACGGCCCCGCGCACCAAGCCCGCGGCATGGACGCGCGTGCGCTCGGCCGCCGGGCGCGGTGCTCCGGTGGTCACGTATTCCCTCATCGGCATCACCGCGCTGGTCTACCTGCTGCAGTGGATCCCCGGGCTCGGCGTGACGAACGCGCTGTTCTTCAGCCCGGTCTTCATGACCGAGGTGCTGCCCGAGCCATGGCGTGCGATCACGTCGGTGTTCCTGCACTCAACGTCGCTGTTCGTGCACATCATCCTGAACATGTACACGCTGTGGATCTTCGGGCGGCTGCTCGAGCCGATGCTCGGCCGCATCCGATTCCTGGCGCTCTATCTCATCAGCGGGCTGGCCGGATCGGTCGGGGTCGTCGTGTTCGCCGCGCCGACGACGCAGGTGCTCGGGGCATCCGGAGCGATCTTCGGCCTCATGGGCGCGTTCGTCGTCATCCAGCGCCGCCTCGGCGGCAACATGACGCAGCTGTACATCCTGCTGGCGATCAACCTCGCCATCGGGTTCATTCCCGGCGCGAACATCTCGTGGCAGGCGCACCTCGGCGGTCTGATCGGTGGCGCCCTCGTGGGGCTGATCCTCCTCGAGACCCGCAACCGATCGCGGCGCGGCCTGCAGATCGGCCTGCTCATCGGGCTCACCGTCGTGCTCTTCGTCATCGGCACGGTCGTCGCCCGGTGGAAGATCGGCGCCTTCTAGTTATCCACAGCCGCATCCACAGCTGGGGAGAATTACACGGCTGTAGTTGACGCCAATACAGGGGACACGGGCACATTCAAGGGTGTGCATAACCTGTGGAGAACACGCACAGAGCGGGCGGATGCCGCAGCATCCGCCCGCTCTCAGTGCTGGTGAGTCAGCGCCAGCGCGTCGTCATGAGGAACCCGACGAACGCGATGCCGAAGCCGATGAGGATGTTCCATGAACCGAGGTCGGCGATGGGCAGCCGGCCCTGGCTCACGTAGAAGACGATGATCCAGGCGAGCCCGAGCAGCATGAAGCCGAACATGACGGGCTTGAACCAGACGGGATTGGGGGCTTCTTCGCCGCTCGCCTGCTCCGCGCGCGCGGGCTTCGATGATTTCGTACGTGCCATGCGGGCGATTCTAGCCGAGCCGGACGGGTACTCCCAGCCGAGGGTCGCCCGCGACGAATAGAATCGTCCTCATGTCCGCCGAACCGCCGCCGCGCCACGCGTCGCGCGCGGCCGCGCGCGACGAGGGTGCAGCGCGCCCTCGGCGGGTGAGCGTCGTCGGCATCCTCGGTGAGCTGCTGCTCACGGCCGGCGCGCTGATCCTCCTCTTCCTCGGCTGGCAGTTGTGGTGGAACGACGCGATCATGGCGAGCCAGCAGTCGGCCGCGGCATCCGACCTCGGCGCGGAATGGCTCGAGGAGGGCAAGGCGGCACGCGGCGACGCCCCTGCCCCAGACCCCGCGGCGTATGGCGACCCGGTCGTCGGGCCCGCCACCTACGGCGACGGCGAGGCGTTCGCGGTGATGTACGTGCCGCGCTTCGGCGAGGACTCCCAGCGACGCGTGGCTGAGGGCACCGGCCTGAACGTGCTGAACAGCACCGAGCTCGGCATCGGGCACTACCCGGGCACGCAGATGCCCGGCCAGGTGGGCAACTTCGCGATCGCCTCGCACCGCAGCGCCTACGGCGGCGGCATGCACGAGATCGAACAGCTGCAGCTGGGCGACGCGATCTACATCCAGACCGCCGACGGCTGGTACACCTACCGCTTCCGTGACTTCGAGTACGTGACCCCCTCGACCGTGGACGTGCTCGCGCCGGTGCCGCACCATCCCGACCTGCAGCCGACCGATCGCATCGTGACGCTCACGAGTTGCAACCCGCTCTACTCCACGGCGGAGCGCATCATCGCCTACGGCGTGCTCGAATCGTGGCAGCCGAGCACCGCCGGTCCGCCGGCCGAGATCGCCGACGTCGTCGCCACCTGGGGGTCCTGAGCCATGTACGGTGCGCTGTGGCGTGTGCTTCCCGGACCGGTGTGGGTGCGGATCCTCCTCGTGCTCATCCTCCTCGTCGCCGTCGTCTTCGTCCTCTTCACCTGGGTGTTCCCCTGGGTCGACGCCATCATCAACCCGATCGAAGTCACGGTGGACACATGACCCGAGTACTCGTCGTCGACAACTACGACAGCTTCGTCTACACCCTGAACGGCTACCTGCAGGAGCTCGGTGCCGAGACCGAGGTGGTGCGCAACGACGACATCGCCGTGACCGACGTGCCCGCGCGCATCGCGGAGTACGACGCGGTGCTCATCTCGCCCGGGCCCGGCAAGCCGTCGGACGCCGGCGTCTCGATCCCGGTGGTGAACGCGGCGCTGGCCTCGGGGCAGCCGATCCTCGGGGTGTGCCTCGGACACCAGGCGATCGCGGAGGCGTTCGGTGCGACGGTCACGAACGCCGAGGAGCTCATGCACGGCAAGACCTCGCGCATCACCCACGACGACAGCGACTTCTACGACGGGGTCCCCCAGCCGTTCACGGCGACGCGCTACCACTCGCTCGCCGTCGTCGACGGCACCGTGCCGAACGACCTCGTCATCACCAGCCGCACGCAGGGTGGGGTGATCATGGGCCTGCGCCACGAGAGCGCACCCATCTTCGGGGTGCAGTTCCACCCCGAGTCCGTGCTCACCGAGGGCGGCTACCGGATGCTCGGCAACTGGCTGGCCGTCGCCGGACTGCCCTCGGCGCGAGAGCGCGCGGAGCACCTCAACCCGCTGATGCGGGCGAGCTGATCCGGCTCGACCGCGTGGGTCAGCCCGCGCAGTAGGTGAGCTCGACCGACGACTTCTGCGGCACGTCCCCTGGCGCGAGCGACTGCTGTGTCACCGGCGAGCCCGGCTGCGACTTGCACGACGCGTCGGGCTTGGGCACCGGCGTGAGCTGCAGGTTCTCGGCGGACAGGTAGGACGACGCTGCTGACAGGGTCTGGCCCGTCAGGTCGGTCAGCGTCACGAGTCCGCTCGAGATGCGGAAGTCGACCGATGACCCCGACTCGGCGGAGGTGCCCGCCTCGGGCGTCGTGCCGAGCACGGTGTCGGCCGGCACCGTGGGGGAGTTCTCCCGATTCTCGGTGCCGGGAGTCAGCCCCGCCGCCTGCACGTCGGCCTTCGCCTGGTCGAGCGGCTTGTTGCGCACATCGGGAACCGTCACGGGCTCCTTGCCGGTGGACACGTAGACCGTGACGGCCGTTCCGGTGTCGACGATCTCGCCGCTCGGCGGATCCGTGCGGATGACCTGGTCGGCCGGCACGGTGTCGTTGGACTCGTCGATGCGGGTCGCCGGCAGTCCCAGCTCTTGGAGCTGCTGCACCGCCTGCTCGTAGGTGCTGCCGGTGAGCACCGGGATCTCACGCGCGTTCGACGGGAGATCGTCGGTCGGCTGGAGGTTGAACGCCCAGTACATGACCGCCACGACGATCACGATCACGCCGATGATGCCCGACCAGATCCAGATGGCCGGCGGACGGCGTTGGGTGCGGGTCATCGTCTCGTCCTCGGTGAGCTGGCGCAGTGCCAGTTCTGAGCTGGAGAGGGAGCCGGTGGGTGCGCCGAAGAGCATCGTCGCCTCATCGGGCTGGCGGTGCACGGGAACGCGACCGGATGCCGCGGTGTCGACGTCGGCCCGGAACTCGGCCGCGCTCTGGTAGCGCTGCTCCCGGTTCTTCGAGAGGGCGTGCAGCACGACCGCGTCGAGTGCCGGCGAGACCTTGGGGTTGATCACGCTCGGCTTGACCGGACGCTCGCTCACGTGCTGGTACGCGACCGCGACCGGGGTGTCGCCCCGGAACGGCGGGCGACCGGTGAGCATCTCGAAGAGCACCACGCCCGTCGAGTACAGGTCGGTGCGGGCGTCGACGGTCTCGCCCTTCGCCTGCTCGGGCGAGAAGTAGGACGCCGTGCCGAGGATCGCCGTGGTCTGCGCGACGGTGGTCGCCGAGTCGGACACCGCTCGCGCGATGCCGAAGTCCATCACCTTCACCTGGCCGGTGGTGGTGATCATGATGTTGCCCGGCTTGATGTCGCGGTGCACGACGCCGGCGCGGTGCGAGTACTCGAGCGCGGTGAGCACCCCGTCGATGACGCGCACGGCCGCAACGGGCTCGAGTGGACCGTCGTGGATGATGTCCTTGAGGAGGCGTCCTTCGACGTACTCCATCACGATGAACGGCAACTGCACCTCGTGGCCGCGGCCGTCGATGACGGTCTCCTCGCCCGCGTCGAACACGCGCACGATGGTCGGGTGCGCCATGCGGGCTGCCGACTGCGCCTCTTGGCGGAACCGCATGCGGAAGGCCGGATCGGTCGCGAGCTGCGGCTTCAGCAGCTTGATGGCGACCTGCCGGCCCAGCCGGGTGTCGCTTCCGACGTGGACGTCGGACATCCCGCCGCGACCGATGAGCGCGCCCACGCGGTAGCGCCCCGCGAGCACGCGTCCTTCATCGCTCACCGTGCAGCTCCCTCCTCGTGTCGTCTCGTGGGCCCGTCAGGGTCGAACGCCGATGCTATTCGATCTCGACCGTGAGGGCAGGGGAGAACGGCGAGTCGAGCTGGCCGCAGAAGTAGCGGTAGGTCACGTCGAACGACCCGCCCGGGGTGTTGTTGACGTTGACCTGTGCGCTGGTGGTGCCCGGACCGAAGACCGGGTTGTTCGGCACGGTGGCGTCGCCGGTGACCGAGACCTCGTAGCCGCTCAGCGTCTGGCCGGCCGGGCACGACTGGGTCGTCCAGTTGACCGTGATCTGGCCGACGTTCGGCTTGACCGGGTTGCTCGCCGTCGTGGTGGGCGCGGCGGTCGGCGCGCTCGGGGCCTCGGGCTCGGTGAGGTACGTCAGCGTGATGGTCGTGCCGGGCTGCACGGGGCCGCTCGGGTTGACCTCGGAGACGGTGTTCGCGAGTCCGGGCTCGGTCGCGGCGCCGCCGGCCTCGCGGACGACGGGCAGGCCGAGCGCCTCGATCTGCGCCGCTGCATCGTCGACGTTCATGCCGATGTAGGAGTTGCGGTCGATCTGGATGGTCTGCGGCGCCTCGGTCGTGGGCGGCGCGCTCGTCGGCGGGGTCGTCGTCGTCGTGCTCGCCGTCGGGCGGCTCGACGTGGATGCGGGGTCCTTGCCGCCGTTGTTGTTCATGGCGAGGGCGATGATGGTGCCGATCAGGACGATCGCGAGGATCGCGATGAGCACGATCAGCGGCCAGGTCCACGGGCTGCGCTTCTTCTTCGCGGGCTCGTCCTCGATGACCTCGGCGTCGACCACCCCGCCGGCAGCGGCAGACGGCAACACGGTGGTGGCGGCGGTCGCACCCGACTGGGGCATGAGCATGGTCGCCGCGGTGAGGCCCGCAGCGCCGAGCACCGCGGGCACCGCGGCCGCAGCGCCCTGCACGTCGCCACGCCGCAGGGCTGTGGCCGCGCGTGCGAGGTGGGCCGCCGACTGCGGACGGTCGGCGGGGTTCTTGGCGATGCAGGCGTAGACGAGGTTGCGCACCGGCTCGGACACGGTGACGGGGAGGTCGGGCGGCGTCTCGTTGATCTGCGCCATCGCGATGGCGACCTGGGACTCGCCCGTGAAGGGGCGACGGCCCGCGAGGGCCTCGTACGCGACGATGCCCAGCGAGTAGATGTCGGTGGTCGGCGAGGCAGGGTGACCCGAGGCCTGCTCGGGCGAGAGGTACTGCACGGTGCCCATGACCTGGCCGGTGGCGGTGAGCGGCACCTGGTCGGCGATGCGGGCGATGCCGAAGTCGGTGATCTTCACCCGCCCATCGGGCGTGATGAGGAGGTTGCCGGGCTTGATGTCGCGGTGCACGAGGCCGGCTGCGTGCGCGGCCTGCAGCGCCGCCGCCGTCTGCGCGACGATGTCGAGCACCTTGTCGGTCGAGAGCACGTGCTCGCGCTCGAGGATGGTCGAGAGCGCCTCGCCGGGCACGAGCTCCATCACGAGGTAGGCGCTGCCATCTTCTTCGCCGTAGTCGAAGACGTTCGCGATGCCCTCGTGGTTGACGAGTGCGGCGTGCCGGGCCTCGGCGCGGAAGCGCTCGAGGAATCCGGGGTCGCCGAGGTACTCATCCTTCAGGATCTTGATCGCCACCTGGCGGCCGATCACGAGGTCGGTGGCCTGCCACACTTCGCCCATGCCGCCGATGGCGATCCGGGACTGCAGCTCGTAGCGCCCTCCGAAGGTGAGCCCTGCGCTCGGTCTCATTTGTTCAGCACCGCCTCTAGTACCTGCTTTGCGATGGGTGCGGCGATGAGATTGCCGTACCCCTCCTGACCAAGTCCCCCGCCATCCTCCACGAGTACCGTGATCGCATACTGAGGGTCGTCGGCGGGGGCAAAACCCGTGAACCAGAGAGTGTAGGGGTCACTCTCTCCGTTCTCTGCGGTACCGGTCTTACCGGCCACGCTGACGCCGTCTATTCTTGCATTACTCGCAGCCCCGTTTTCGACGCCGTTGGTCATCATCTGCACCATGGTGGCGGCCGTCTCCTGGCTGATCGCACGGCCGTATTCGACCGGCTCGAACTCCTGCAGCGGCGAGAAGTCGGGCGCCGTGATCGCGTCGACCAGATCGGGCTCCATGACGATGCCGCCGTTGGCGATCGCGGCCGAGACCATCGCCATCTGCAGGGGGGTCGCACGCACGTCGCCCTGTCCGAACGCGGTGAGCGCCGTCTGCGGTTCGTCGAGCGCGCGCGGGTAGACGCTTGGCTCGGTCGCCGTGGGGATCTCGAACTCGTGGTTGAACCCGAACTTCTCGGCCTGCTCGCGGATCGCGGCGTCGCCGAGCTCCATGCCGAGCTCGGCCATGGGGATGTTGCACGACAGCCGCAGCGCGTCGGCGAGGGTCACCTCGGCGCCAGGGCCGCACGTGCCACCGCCGGAGTTGCGGACCACTGCGTCGGTGCCGGGCAGCGTCAGCGACGCAGGGTTGGGGAACGTCGACTCGGGCGTGTACTTGCCCGACTCGAGGGCGGCCGCCACCACGACGAGCTTGAACGTGGATCCGGGCGGGTTCATGTCGCCGCCCGTCGCGCGGTTGGTCAGCGGGTCGCTCGGGTCGGCGAGGAGCGCGTCGTACGTGGCCTGCACCTGCTCGGCGTCGTGTACGACGAGGGTGTTGGGGTCGTACGTCGGCTTCGAGACCATGGCGAGGATTCGCCCGGTCGACGGTTCGGTGACCACGACCGAGCCGGTGTAGTCGCCCAGGGCGTCCCACGCGGCCTGCTGGGCGACCGGGTCGATGGCCACCTCGACGGATGCCCCCATCGGGTCCTGCCCGGAGATGATGCGGTTCAGCGAGTCGAAGAACTGGCTGGACGACTGCCCGCTCAGATAGGAGTTGAGCGACCGCTCGAGGCCGGTGGCCTCACCGTTCACCGGGATGTAGCCCGTCACGGCCGCGTAGAGTGCGCCCGGGGTGTAGACGCGCTGGAACTTGTAGTTGTCGTCGGTGGGAGTCGAGTAGGCGATGGGCTCGCCGCCCACGAGGATCGGCCCGCGCTCCACGGAGTAGCTCTCGTACAACGTGCGGGAGTTGCGCGGGTCGGCCGCGAGGGCGTCGGCCTGCACGTACTGGATGATCGTCGACGAGACGAACAGGGCGAGGAACATGAGGAGCGCGACGATCGTCACGCGCTTGAGCTCACGATTCATCCGTCGATCACCAGCCTCGGATGGTTGCGAACGGTGTCGGACAGCCGCAGCAGCAGCGCCACGATGATCCAGTTGGCGACGAGCGACGAGCCGCCCGCCGCGAGGAAGGGCGTCGTGAGGCCCGTCAGCGGGATCACGCGGGTGACGCCGCCGACCACGATGAACACCTGCAGCGCCAGCACGAAGGCGAGGCCCACCCCGAGGAGCTTGCCGAAGTCGTCCTGTCCGGCGAACCCGATGCGGAAGCCGCGGGCGACGAAGAGCACGTAGAGCGCGAGGATCGCGAACACGCCCGCGAGCCCGAGCTCCTCGCCGAGGCTGGCGATGATGTAGTCGCTCTGCGGCACGGGCGTGATGTCGGGCCGGCCCTCGCCCCATCCGGTGCCGATGAGGCCGCCGTTCGCCAGGCCGAACAGGCCCTGCACGAGCTGGTAGCTGCCGCCGAACTCCTGGTCGAAGCGCTCGGGGCTGAACGGGTCGAGCCAGTTCGCGAAGCGGTTGCCCACGTAGTCGAGCGTCTGGCTGGCCACGAGGGCGCCGCCGATGAACAGGCTCAGCCCGAGCACGACCCAGGAGAGCCGGCTGGTGGCCACGTAGAGCATGACGAGGAACAGTCCGAAGTACAGGAGCGCCGTTCCGAGGTCGCGTTGGAAGACGATGACCGCCATCGACAGGGCCCACACCACGAGCAGCGGCCCGAGGTCGCGAGCACGCGGGAACCGCATACCGAGGAACTTACGTCCGACCATCGAGAGCGAGTCGCGGTTGCGCACCAGGTAGCCTGCGAAGAACACGGCGAGGGCGATCTTCGCGATCTCACCGGGCTGGAAGGTCGCGATGTCGCCGAACCCGATCCAGACCCTCGCCCCGCTCACCTCGCGGCCGATGCCTGGCACGAGGGGGAGCAGGAGCAGCACGATCGCGAGGAGCCCCGAGACATAGGTGTAGCGGAACAGCACCCGGTGATTGCGGATGACGAGGATGGTCACGATGGCGGCGATGATCGCGATCGCGCTCCAGGCGATCTGCCGCACCGAGGCGCTCTCCCACCCGGTCTCGCCGTCGGCGATGTCGATGCGATAGATCATCGCGATGCCGAGCCCGTTGAGCACGGTCGCGATCGGCAGCAGGAACGGGTCGGCGTCGCGCGCGACGAATCGCATGGCGATGTGCAGTCCGAAGACGAGGGCCGACAGCCCCGCGCCGAGCAGCACCAGCTGCGTGTCGACGCGCCCCATCGCACCGAGCTGCACGAGCACGATCGCCGAGGCGTTGATGAAGCAGGCGACGATGAGCAGCCAGAGCTCCATGTTGCGCAGCTTCTGCGGCATGCGGATGCGGCGCACGGGAGTCGTGGGCGGCCCTCCGGCGGGCGACGCCTCGGCGATGCGGCCGGCGCGGTCAGTCAACGGAGTCCTCCAGTCGCTGCACGATGCGGTAGGCCTCGGAGAACGAGCCGGCGCTGATCGTCTGCTCCACGCGCTGCTGGTCGTAGGTGCGCAGATCGGCGACGTCGACCGTGGTCTCGGTGTGCAGCTCGTGCAGCGAGATGGGGCCGAGGTCCTGCTGGATGCCCTGGAAGATCGCGACCCGGCCGTTGGACTCGCCCACGTAGTACCGGGTCTGCGTCCACTGGTAGCCGAGCACGAACACCGCCACGATCGCCGCAACGAGCAGCACGATCCAGAAGCTCCACACCAGGCGGCGGCGGCGGCGACGGCGGGCGTCCTCCTCGATCAGCTCGTCGAAGTAGTCGGCCGAGTCGGGCTCGAAGTGCGTCTCCTGCACGGGGTGCGGCCGGAACGGCGCGAGACGGATGCCGCGGGCACGCGCCGGCTCGGCCGCCGCACCGAACGCGAGCGGGGCCGCCGCCGAGCCGACCACGAGCGGCGGGGTCGCGGGCGCGGGCGGGTCGCCGATGTCCACGACGACGACGGTGACGTTGTCGGGGGCTCCGCCGTCGAGCGACGCCTTCACGAGGCGGTCGGCCACCTGCTTGGCACCGGCGTCGGACGCCATGATCTCGAGGATCTCGTCGAACGAAACGACGCCCGAGAGACCGTCGGAGCAGAGCATCCACCGGTCGCCGGCGCGCGTGTCGAGCACCATCGAGTCGATCTCAGGGGAGGCCTCGACGTCGCCGAGCACGCGCATGAGCACCGACCGGCGGGGGTGGACCATCGCCTCCTCGGCGGTGATGCGGCCGGCGTCGACGAGTCGCTGCACGAAGGTGTGGTCGATCGAGATCTGGCTGAGCTCGCCCGAACGCAGGAGGTAGATGCGCGAGTCGCCGATGTGGGAGATGACCACGCGATCGCCGTCGAGCAGCAGGGCGCTCACGGTCGTTCCCATGCCGGTGAGCTCGGAGTGCTCGGCGACGGTCTCGGCGAGCTGGCGGTTCGCCGCGATCAGGGCGCCCTCGAGCGCGGCCGCGGCGACCGGCGCGGATTCGTAGTCGTCGTCGGCCTCCGCGATGCGCCGCGTGGCGATCGCGCTCGCGACGTCGCCGCCGGCGTGCCCGCCCATGCCGTCGGCGACGAGGAACAGGTTGCGCCCGGCGTAGCCGGAGTCCTGGTTGTTCGCGCGGATCCGTCCGACGTGCGAGACCGCAGCGCTCGCCTTGACCGTGGCCATGGGCGCTACCGCCGCAGCTCGAACGTCGTCGCTCCGACCTTGACGGTGGCTCCGAGCGGGATTGGCGTCGGCACGGTCACTCGGGAGCCGTTGAGGAAGGTGCCGTTCGTGGAGTCGAGGTCCTGGATCATCCAGCGGCCGTTCCACAGCATGAGTCGGGCGTGGTGCGTGGAGGTGTAGTCGTCGCGGATGATGATCGCCGAGTCGCTGGAGCGGCCGATGGTGATCTCGTCGCGCCCGAGCGGGAACTCGGCGCCGGCCTTCTGCCCGCTCGTGATCACCAGGCGGGTGGCGTTCTCGGTGGACGCGGTCTCGTTGCCTCCGACGGATGCGGGCGCGGCCGGATGGGACACGGCCGCGGTCGGGGCGGACGGCGATGCGCCAGCAGCGACCGGCGCCGCGGCGGCCACGGGGAACGCCGCAGCCGGCGCAGGCGACGCGGCCGCGGCATCCGGCTGCAGCTTTCGCACGCGCTGGCCGAACAGGTCGCTGCGCAGCGAGTAGACGATCGCGAAGATGAAGACCCAGAGCAGCAGCAGGAATCCGAGCTGGAGGACCAGGAGGGTGAGTTCGCTCATTCGCCGGGCCCCCAGAACCCGCCCATGTCGTGGCGCTGGGTGGCCGGGTCGGCGGCGGCTCGACCCGCGGCAGGCCCGGAAGCCTGCGCGAGGACGCGGAAGACGATGCGGGAGCGGCCGATCGTGATCACCGAGTCGGGCTCGAGCACCGCGTCCTTCACGGGAGCGCCGTTCAACTGGGTGCCGTTCGTGGACCCGAGGTCGCGGACGCGCGCCCGGGTGCCGTCCCATTGCACCTCGACGTGCCGCCGCGAGGCGCCCGAGTCGTCGAGGGTGACGTCGGCCTCGCTGCCGCGCCCGATCACGGTGCGACCCTTCAGGATCGGATAGCGCTTGCCGGCGACGTCGAGCACCGGCGTCCACGCGACCTGGCCCTTCACGTTGCTCGAGTCGACCTGCACCATGCCCTCGGCGAGGCCCTCGTCGGGCCGGAGGCTGATCGAGATGCCCCCCGCGAACTGGAAGCGCTGGCTGGCGGCGTGCTTCTGCACGAGGTCGGTGAGCTCGTCGATGAGGGCCGGGCCAAGGCCGGCCATGCGGTCGTGGTCGGTCGGCGACATCCGCACGGTGAACATGTTCGGCACGAGCACGCGGTCGCGTGACACCACTGCGGCCTTCGTGTCGATCTCGCGCTTCAGCGCCGCGGTGATCTCGACGGGCTGCAGCCCCGAGCGGAAGGTCTTCGCGAAGGCGCCGTTGACCGCGCGTTCGAGACCCTTCTCGAAGTTGTCCAGTAGGCCCACAGGTCTCCCGATCCCGTTCCGTGATTGTGTGACATGCTAGCCGCAGCGGCTGAGAACCCCCTCGTTCAGTCGACCGGAATCGCCGTTTCCTCCTCGTCGACGTCGAGTGAGAGCGTCGGGATCGACGCGGTGAGATACGTGCCGTCGGCGCGCCGCGAGCCGGTGACGTCGCGCATCGTCGGGGCGCCGTAGAGCCGCGGCCCCTGGCCCTCGAGCGGCACCGTCACCGGCGCCTCACTCGTCACCAGCACCTCGGCGCCGCGCACCCGGACCCGGGCCTCGTCGCCGACCTCGACCGTGAACTCGATCGACTGCGGGCGCAGGGTCACGCGCACCCTGGTGTCGCGCAGCGTGATGCGGAACACCAGTTCCTTCCACTCGTCGGGGAGGCGCGGGTCGAACGTGAAGACGCCGTTGTGGTCGCGGAATCCGCCGAACCCGGACACCAGCGCGCTCCACACGCCGCCCGTCGAGGCGACGTGCACGCCGTCGGCGGCGTTGTGGTGCAGGTCGGCGAGGTCGACGTAGAGCGCGGAGCGGAAGTACCGGATCGCGAGCTCGTGGTAGCCGACCTCGGCGGCCATGATCGACTGCACGACCGCCGAGAGCGTGGAGTCGCCCGTGGTCAGCGGGTCGTAGTACTCGAAGTCGGCGCGCTTCATCTCGGTCGTGAACCGGTCGCCCTGGAGGTAGAGCGCGAGCACCACGTCGGCCTGCTTCAGCACCTGGAAGCGGTAGATGACGAGCGGGTGGTAGTGCAGCAGCAGCGGACGGCGGTCTTCGGGGGTGTTCTCGAGGTCCCACAGCTCCTTCTGCAGGAACGCCGAGTCCTGCGGGTGGATGCCGAGCTGCTCGTCGTACGGGATGTGCATGTGGGCCGCAGCACGCCGCCAGCTCGCGACCTCGGCGGGGGTCACGCCGAGCCGCGCGACCATCTTGTGATAGGCGAGCGCATCGTTCACCTGCAGGTTGTCGACCGCGGATGCCGCGGAGGCGAGGTTGAACCGCGCCATCACGTTCGTGTACAGGTTGTCGTTCACGACGGTGGTGTACTCGTCGGGCCCGGTCACGCCGTGGATGTGGAACACGTCGTCGGCGTTGGTGGACCGCCAGAAGCCGAGGTCCTCCCACATGCGGGCGGTCTCGACGAGGATGTCGATCGCGCCGCGGGCGAGGAAGTCCACGTCACCGGTGGCCGCCACGTACTGGCACAGCGCATAGGAGATGTCCGCATCGATGTGGTACTGCGCGGTGCCCGCCGCGTAGTAGGCCGACGACTCCTGGCCGTTGATCGTGCGCCACGGGAACAGGGCCCCGAGCTGGTTCAGCTCCATCGCGCGGGCGCGGGCGGCGTCGAGCATCCGCTGCCGGAAGCGCAGCACGTTGCGCGCGACGATCGGGGCCGTGTAGCTGAGGAACGGGAGGACGTAGACCTCGCTGTCCCAGAAGTAGTGGCCCCCGTAGCCCGAACCCGACACGCCCTTCGCCGCCACGCCGTCGCCGTCGGTGCGCGCGGTGGCCTGCGCGAGCTGGAAGAGGTTCCACCTCGTGGCCTGCTGCAGCTCGGGCTGGTCGGTGATCTGCACGTCGGAGCGCGCCCAGAAGTCGTCGAGCCAGGCACGCTGCTGCGCGAAGATCTCGGCGACACCGAGCTCGGCCGCGCGGTCGAGGGTGCGGTCGCTGCGGTCCGCGAGCTCGCGCGCCGGCACGGTGCGGGCGGTGTGGTAGCTGATCGTCTTCGTGATGCGGATCGGCTTGCCCTGCCTGGCGTGCACCCGATAGATGTGCTTGGCGAGGTCGTCGCCGATGGAGCCGGATTCGGAGAAGTCGTTCTCGGTCGTGATCGAGTGCTCGGCGCCGACCGCGATCGTCATGCCCGAGTTGGTGGTCTGGTAGCCGAGCATGTAGCGGGAGCCCTCGGCACGCTTCACCCGGGGCTGCATCACGCGGTCGATGAACTGCTCCGCCTTGCGGGGGTCGAAGCCGGCCGGGGCCTCGCTCACGCCCGAACGGTACTCGTCGCGCCCGTCCTGGCGGTTCAGGATCTGGCTCGAGATGGTGATCGCCGCGTCGGCGTCGAGCATCTCGACCTCGTAGTCGATGACCGCGAGGTGCCGGTCGGTGAACGACGCCATGCGCCGGCTGGTGATGAGCACCCGCTTGCCCGACGGGGTACGCCATTCGATCGAGCGCTGCAGGGAGCCGAGGCGGAAGTCGAGCCGGCGCTCGTACGCGAGGATCTCGGCGATCGTCAGCACGAGCGGCTCGTCGTCGACGTAGAGGCGGATGACCTTCGCGTCGGGCGCGTTCACGATGGTCTGCCCGACCCGCGCGAACCCGAACGCCTCCTCGGCGTGACGGATGGGCCACGTCTCGTGGAAGCCGTTCACGAACGTGCCGTGCATATGGCCGTCGCGGCCCTCCTCCACGTTGCCGCGGAGGCCCAGGTACCCGTTGCCCACTGCGAAGAGGGTCTCGGTGCGACCCATGTCGGCGACGCCGAACTCGGTCTCGGTCAGCGCCCACTCGTCGATGGGGAACCGGTTCCGGTTCAGCGGGTCGTGGTCGGCGAACCTCATGGACGGTCCTCTCGGGTGGAGCCGGGTGCAGGGGTGGGGGTGGTGTCGTCGGTTCCGGATGCCGCGGCGGCGCGCTCGACCGCCGGGACCAGCTCGTCGAGCTCGTCGACGATCACGTCGGCGCCGAGCTCCTCGAGCGCCTCGCGGCCGACGCCGCGATCGACGCCGATGACGATACCGAACTCTCCGGCCGCGCCGGCCTTCACGCCCGATTCCGCGTCTTCGACGACCGCGCACGCCTCGGTCGGCAGGCCGAGCAGCTCGGCGGCCCGCTCGAACGTGTCGGGCTCGGGCTTGCCGGGCAGGCCCTCGCGGGCCGCGACCGCGCCGTCGACGACGACCTGGAAGCGGTCGGCGAGCCCGGCGGCCGCGAGCACGAGGGGCGCGTTCTTCGAGCTCGAGACGACGGCGACCTCGGCTCCGGACGCGATGACGGCGTCGAGCAGGGCGACGCTCGTGGCGTACGGCTCGACGCCCTCCTCGGCGAGGGTGGCGTTGAAGGCGTCGTTCTTGCGATTGCCGAGCCCGTGCACGGTGTCGAGCGTCGCGGCATCCGTCACGTCGCCCTCGTCGACCACGATGCCGCGGCTCTCGAGCAGCGAACGCACGCCGTCGTAGCGCGGCTTGCCGTCGATGTAGGCGAAGTAGTCGTCGTCGGAGTAGGGGGCGGCGTCGTGCGCCTCCAGGAACGGCGTGAACAGGCGTGACCAGGCGTGCATGTGCACCACCGCCGTGGGCGTGAGCACGCCGTCGAGGTCGAAGAGCCAGCCGCGGATGCCGCTGAGGTCGACGTCAGCCGGATGGATCGGGCCGCGTCGGGCGGACTGCCCTTCGGGCGAGGGGGGAATGGGGGAGGAGTCTGGCGAGGTCACCGCCGTCCTTTCGTCGAATCGGTCAGGGCACCGGTACCGCAGATCGATGCTATTCCCGGCGGCGGGGGAGCGCGAGGCCGGAGTCGGACTCTGAGGAATCACGGAGGGTCCTCGCGGCATCCGCTCGACGTACCCGCGCCAAGCGCGGCCTCGAATGGTGCTGTGGGCTGCGAGATGTTAGGCTCTCGTGGCTGGACGCACTTCGGTGCATCCGCACGTGCGCGAGTGGCGGAATTGGCAGACGCGCTGGCTTCAGGTGCCAGTACTCGCAAGGGTGTGGGGGTTCAAGTCCCCCCTCGCGCACCATCCCGAAACGGCCCGGACCTCACTGAGGTGCCGGGCCGTCGTCGTTCCCGGACGCCCCATTCCGGCGGGTTGCGCTCGTGACCGCACCTCGCCTCGTTCGCCCTGATCGAGCTGTCGGGGGCGGCATCACGTGACGCAGACGATCGAACCGACCACAATGGAGCACATCATGAGCGCGGTGCGGCGACCCCTCCACTCGGGGTGGCGGGTCCGGGCGGGGTCCGGGCCCGTACCCGACGCCGTCGCGGCCGGCATGACGGGGGCGACGGATGCCGCCGGCGGCGCCGGCCACGGGATTCCGGCGGTCGTGCCCGGGGTCGTGCACCTCGACCTCATGCGCGCGGGGTTGATCCCCGATCCGTACCTCGACGACAACGAGTCGGCGCTCAACTGGATCGGGCTCGTCGACTGGACGTACGAGACGACGTTCACGCTTCGCGCCGACGAGCTCGCCGCGGCATCCGTGCACGACCTCGTCTTCGACGGCCTCGACACCGTGGCGACGGTGTCGCTGAACGACACCGTGATCGCCGAGGTCGCGAACCAGCACCGCGGCTACCGCTTCGACGTGACCCGGCTGCTGCGCGAGGGCGAGAACCGCCTGGTCGTGGCGTTCCGCAGCCCGGTGAAGTACGCCGACGCCCAGAGCCTCGCGCTCGGCGCGCGCCCGCGTCCGTACCCGACGCCGTTCGACGCGATCCGCAAGTCGGCGTGCAGCTTCGGGTGGGACTGGGGCATCGCGACGTCGACGAGCGGCATCTGGCGGCCGGTGCGGCTCGAGTCATGGTCGGTCGCCCGGCTCGGTGAGGTGCGGGTGCGGGCCGAGGCCGACGGACCGGGCGGGTACGTCGTCGCCGACGTCGCGGTTGCGAACGCGCCAGGGATCGTCGAGGCATCACCGCTGCTCGTGTCCGTCGCCGTGGCCGGCCCGGGCCTCGAGGAGGTTCCCTCGGCCGTCGTCGAGGTCGTGGGCGGCCGGGCGCGTGTGCGCCTCGACCTTCGGAACGTCGAGCGCTGGTGGCCCGCCGGCTACGGCGACCAGCCCCTGTACGTCGTGGATGTGCGGCTCCATTCCGAGGAGGTGATCGACGCGACCCACCGCACCGTGGGCTTCCGGGACCTGCGCTGGAACACGGAGCCCGATGCCGACGGCACCCCGTTCCAGTTGATCGTGAACGACCGGCCGGTGTTCGTGAAGGGCGCGAACTGGATCCCCGACGACGCGTTCCCGGTGCGGGTCGACCGTGCCCGCTACCGCCAGCGGCTCGAGCAGGCGCGCACCGCCGGGCTGAACCTCGTCCGGGTCTGGGGCGGCGGCATCTACGAGGCCGACGCGTTCTACGAGCTCTGCGACGAGCTCGGACTGCTCACCTGGCAGGACTTCCTCTTCGCGTGCTCGGCGTACGCCGAGGAGGAGCCGCTGCGCTCGGAGGTCGCGGCGGAGGCCCGCGAGAACATCGTGCGCCTCGCGCATCACGCCTCGCTGTGCCTGCTCACCGGCAACAACGAGAACCTGTGGGGCTACGAGGACTGGGGCTGGAAGCTCCGGCTCGACGGGAAGACGTGGGGCGCCTACTACTACCACGAGCTGTTCCCGAGCCTCATCGAGGAGCTCGCGCCGCACGTGCCGTACGCGCCCGGCAGCCCGTTCAGCCCCGGCGGCGAGCACCCGAACGACGAACGCCACGGCACCATGCACGTCTGGGATCTCTGGAACCAGAAGGACTGGCCGCACTACCGCGACACCGCTCCGCGCTTCGTCGCCGAGTTCGGATGGCAGGGCCCGCCGGCCTGGTCGACGCTCACCCGTGCGATCAGCGACGACCCGCTCACGCCCGATTCGCCCGGCGTGATCGTGCACCAGAAGGCGATCGATGGCAACGTGAAGCTCACCGACGGGCTCGTTCGGCACTACCGCGTGCCCGCCGACATGGAGACCTGGCACTGGGCGATGCAGCTGAACCAGGCCAATGCGATCTCGTGCGCGCTCGAGCACTACCGCTCGCACGCGCCGCGCACCGCAGGCGCCGTCGTGTGGCAGCTGAACGACTGCTGGCCGGTCACGTCGTGGGCCGCGGTCGACGGCGACGGCCGTGAGAAGCCGCTGTTCCACGCCGTGCGCAACGCGTTCGCGCCGCGCGTCGTCACCGTGCAGCCGCGGGGCGACGGCCTGGCCGCGGTGATCGGCAACGACACGGACGACGAATGGCAGGGCCGGCTCGACTTCGAGCTGCGCGGCTTCGACGGCTCGGTCCGTCGACGCGCGTTCGCTGCCGTCGCGGTCGCACCCCGGTCGTCCGAGACGGTGGAGGTGCCCGATGGGCTCGCCGAGGCGACGGATGCCGCGGGCGAGCTGCTCATCGCCGAGCTGAGCGGCGTGCGCGGCCTCTGGTATTTCGCCGAGCCGCGCGACAGCGCCCTCGCCGATCCGCAGCTCGAGGTGGAGGTCGATGCCGAGGAGGAGGGCTTCGCCGTCACGGTGACCGCGGGCGCGGTGCTCGTGCGCGACGTGACGCTGCTCATCGACAAGGTCGAACCGGCGGCATCCGTCGACTCGGGGCTCGTCACGCTGCTGCCGGGGGAGTCGTGGACGTTCCACGTGCGTGGCGTCGACGCGCTCGACGCGGAGGCCGTGTGCGACCCGAGGGTGCTGCGCAGCGGCAACCAGCTGATCCCCGCGTGAGCGGGTCAGGCCGATGCGGCCTCGGGGAACAGCTCGCGCAGGAGCGCCTCGATGCGCTGCCTGATCTCGTCCCGGATCGGCCGCACCGCGTCGATGCCCTGGCCCGCCGGGTCGTCGAGCTCCCAGTCCTCGTAGCGCTTGCCGGGGAAGATAGGGCAGGCGTCGCCGCAGCCCATGGTGATCACGACGTCGGATTCCTTGACCGCGTCGACGGTGAGGATCTTGGGCGTGTTGCCGGCGATGTCGATGCCCTCCTCGGCCATCGCCTCGACGGCCACCGGGTTGATCTCGTCCTTCGGCTCGGAGCCGGCCGAGAGCACCTCGACGCGGTCGCCGCCGAGGGCCTTCAGGTAGCCGGCGGCCATCTGCGATCGACCGGCGTTGTGCACGCAGACGAAAAGGACGGTGGGGGTGTCGGTCGGAGTCATGAGTCCTCGTGATGTCTGGAGGCGGGTTCGGGGGAGGCGGTGCGCGGGTTCGCGGGCATCTTACGAGCAGCAGGTGAACGCGGCTGTCGCGTCGGTGCTGCAGGACGCCCCGTCGCCGGGGAGGCTCGTCGAGCACACGCCCGTGGCGGGCAGCTCGAGCTCGACCTGGGAGGCCGCCGCCGTGTCGCCGGCGAGCCAGGCGGTGATCGAGCGCACCTGCTCGTACCCGGTGGCGAGCAGGAACGTCGGCGCGCGGCCGTAGCTCTTCATGCCGGCCAGGAAGAAGTTCGGCTCGGGATGCTGCAGCTCGGCGAAGCCGTGCGGCTCGACGGTGCCGCACGTGTGCACGTTCGGGTCGATGAGCGGCGCCAGTCGCCTGGGCGCCTCGACGATGTCGTCGAGCTCGAGGCGGATCTCGCGGAGCATGTCGAGGTTCGGCCGGAAGCCGGTGGCGTTCACGACGAGGTCGGTGACGTGCTCGACGAGCTCCTCGCCGCGCGCGCCGACGAGTCGCACGCCGTCGTCGGTGCGCCCGAGCCGCACGATCTCGAAGCGGTCGACGACCGCGATTCGCCCGGAGGCCACGAGCGCGTCGACGCGGCGGCCGATGTTCGCGCGAGCGGCGAGACCGTCGTCGTCGGAGGTGGTGACGCGCACCGCGCTCGCGTTTCGGATCAGCCAGGTGATGCGGGTGTCCGGCTCGTGCTCGGCGAGCTCCGCCAGTGCGAGCAGCGTGTTGGCAGCGGAGTGGCCGGCGCCGACGACGGTCGTGTGCCGGCCGGCGAACCGTGCGCGGTCGCGGCCGAGCACGTCGGGCAGCGCGTGGCTGACCCGATCGGCGACGTCGGGGAGCCCCAGCGGCTCGAGGCCCGACGAGCCGAGGCTGTTCGGGTGGTCGTAGGTGCCCGATGCGTCGACGACGGCGCGAGCGGTGAGCTCCTCCACGCCGTCGGCGGTGTGCACGCGCAGCACGAACGGCGTCTGTTCGCGGCGTGCCGTGCGCGTGCGGTCCATGCCCTGCCGGGTGACGGCCTCCACCGTGAGGCCGGTGCGGATGCGGGAGGCGATCGGCTCGAGGGCGGCGAGCGGCTCGAGGTACCGCTCGACGAGCTCGGAGCCGGTGGGGAGGGCCTCGGGCGACGGCAACGCCCAACCGGTCGCCTCGAGCAGGCGGCGCGACGCGGGGTCGACGACGTGCTTCCACGGGGAGAAGAGCCGCGTGTGCCCCCACTGCCGGATGCTCGACGCGATCTGGTCACCCGATTCGTAGATCACGAAGTCGATGCCCCGCTCCACGAGGTTCGCCGCGGCGGCCAGGCCGACCGGACCGGCGCCGATGATGGCGACGGGCAGTGTGTCGAGTCGGCGCTGCTGCAGGCTCGGGGCGGTGAGGTCGATCAGGGTCATGATCCGGGCCCTCCAAGGCATCGATGAACTTCGATATTGAGTGTGGCGACTATATCGATGGTTGTCAATATTGGGCTAGCATCGTGGCATGAGCACGACGCTGCTGCAGATCACGGATGTCTCCGACACCACCGGCGCGGCCTGCTGCACCCCGCTCACCCGCGAGACGATCGACGCCGACCGCGCAGAGGAGCTCGCCCGCAAGCTCAAGGCCCTCGCCGATCCGACGCGACTCCGGCTCGTCTCGATCGTCGCGGCATCCGCTGGCGAAGAGGCGTGCGTCTGCGACCTCATCGAACCCGTCGGCCTCAGCCAGCCCACCGTGTCGCACCACCTGAAGGTGCTCATGGACGCCGGCTTCCTCACGCGCAGCAAGCGCGGCACCTGGGCCTACTACCGGCTCGTGCCCGGCGCGCTGGGCGAGCTCTCGCAACTGCTCGACGTCACTGCATCGCGGTGAGCTCGCCGCACGTCTCCGCGCCGTCCAGGCTCGGAGTGCGTCTGGCGGCCCTCTCGGTGGGGCAGGTCGTCAGCTGGGGCATCCTGTACTACGCCCTCATCGTGGCCGCGCCCGCGATCGCGTCCGAGACCGGCTGGACCGTCGCCCAGGTGACGCTGGCGTTCTCCCTCGGCCTCATCGTGTCGGCGGCGGTCGGGATCCTCGCCGGGCGCCTGCTGGACGAGCGTGGCCCGCGACTCGTCATGACGGCCGGTGCGCTCACCGGTGCACTGGGCCTCGTCGTGGTCAGCGCGGCACCGAACCTCCTCGTCTTCGCACTGGGCTGGGTGATCTGCGGTGTCGCGCAGTCCGCCGTGCTCTACCAGGCCGCCTTCACCGTGATCACGCGACGTCACGGCGAGCGACGCCGTGGTGCGATGACGATCCTGACGCTTGCCGGCGGGCTCGCGTCGACCGTGTTCGCGCCGATCGTGGCCGGCCTGCTGCACGTGCTGGACTGGCGGGCGGTCTTCCTCGTGTTGGCGGCCACCCTGCTCATCGTCACGCTGCCGCTGCACTGGTTCTTCCTCGAGCGGGCCTGGGCCCCGCATCCGCCCGCGAAGGGCGACGAGCAGGTCCACACCGTCGGCACGGTCGTCCGAACGCGCCGGTTCTGGATGCTCGAAGGGTCCATGGTGGCGTTGACCGCTGCGCTGTTCAGCGTCACCCTCGCGGTCATCCCGCTGTATATGGAGAAGGGCTTCACGTACGAGCTCGCCGCGTGGTCGCTCGGCCTCCTCGGCGCCGGACAGGTCATCGGGCGGCTCCTCTACGTCGTCATCCCGCACGCGACGGCACCATGGCTCCCGCTCGCCGTGACCTCGGCCTCGGCGATCCTGCTGCTCGCCCTCATGGCGGTCGTGCCCGGGCCGCCGTGGCTGCTCATCGTGATCGGGATGGCCGCCGGCGCCGTCCGGGGCGCGCAGACGCTGGTGCAGGGCTCGGCCGTGGCCGACCGCTGGGGCACGCGGAACTACGGCTCGATCAACGGCGCGTTCGCCGCCCCCATCACCGTCGTCGCCGCACTCGGACCGGCGCTCGGCCCGATCCTGGCCGGCGCGATCGGCGGATACGGCGCGATGGCGCTCGCCATGTCGGGCGTCGCGATCGTCGCACTGGTCGCGGCCCGGTTCTCCTGACCGGCCGTGCCGGGTGAGGGAAGCCCCGGAGGTCTGGCTCAGTCGGTCGACAGGGCGTAGTCGCCCTCGGCGCAGCCGGTGATGCGCCAGCCGCCGGGCACCGCGGCCGTCGCGGCATCCGTGATGCCGGTGCTGGTGACCTCGGGCTCGGCGTCGCCGGGAACCCAGACCTCGAGGCCGCAGCCGCGCTCGCCGACGGTGCCTGCGAGCGACACATGCGCTCCATCCGCCTCGAGCGCGGTGAGCACCCCGGGTGCCGACTTCGGGTACGCCCGGCTCAAGATCGCGAGCAGGTCGTCGCGCGGCGGTGCGTCGTCGCCGGTCTCGCAGTCCTGCACCATGAGGCCGTTGCCGGTCGGGCCGATGCCGTTCTGCGGGTCGCCGCAGGCCTGCTTCCACACCCAGTAGGCGCTGCCCAGTCGGTTGGCGTCCTCGGCGTCGGCGTAGCGGCTGAGCCGGTCGACCACGTCGGCATCCTCGCCCCAGTACCCGTACTCACCCGACCACAGCGGGGCGCCGTACTCGTCGGCGACGCGCTGCGCGAGCACGAACTGCCGGTCCATCCCGACGATCGGCGGGATGCCCAGGGAACGGTCCATCGTCAACGACTCGGCGTAGAGGTGCGGCGAGAACACGATGTTCGCGTCGTCCGTGAAGCCCGGAGTCGGCCCGCTGTCGAAACCGAGGCCCGACCAGAAGATGCTCGGCTCCACGAACACGATCTGCGGTGCGCCCGCGTCGCGAATCGCGTCGATCGCGCGGTCGTAGTAGCGGCCCAGTAGGAGCGATGTGGTGACCGGCGCGGTCTCGCCGAAGCCGGGCTCGTTGAGCAGGTCGTAGCCCGCCACGGTCGGCTCGTCGGCGAATTCGGCTGCGAGCCGCCCCCAGGTGTCGACGAGGGCGCCCTGCACGCCGTCGGTGTCGAAGTAGAAGTGCTGGAACGCGCGGTTGCCGGCCGGCGAGATGTCCCGGCCCTGGAACTGGCAGCGCGGCGCCTCGTCGGTGATGGTCGCCCACGCGGGCGCCCCGTCGTAGCCCCACATCGGGTCGGTGCCTGGTCGGCACGCGGTGCCCTCCTCGGTCGCGCCGTTGAACCACGAGTCCTGGTGCATGTCGAGCACGATGCGCACGTCGTGCTGCTTCGCCCACCCGACCGCGTCGGCCACCTGCGCCAGGTAGGCGTCGTCGAACTCGCCGCGCTCGGGCTCGAGCGCCGACCAGGAGAGGTTCAGCCGCACCACGTTGAACCCCTGCGCGGCGATGCCCGCGAAGTCGTCCTCGGTGAGCGGCCTCGTCGCCGCGACGTCGGCCTGCGGCTGGTAGAAGTCGACGAGCTGGTTCACGTTCACCCCGCGCAGCAGCACCTGGTTGCCGTCGCCGTCGGTGATGATGGGACCCTCCGCCCGCAGGAACCCGTCAGGCACGGATGCCACGGTGCGCGAGGCATCCGTCGACCCACCGTTCGACTCCGCCGCCGAGGCCGGCGCCCCCGCGCCCGTCGCGGGCAGCACCAGCGCCGCGGTCACGGCGATCAGGGCGACGGATGCCGCGGCGAGCTGCAGCACGCGGGCAGGCCGCCCCGCGTGCACCCGCTCGGCGACCACGGCGACCACGCCGACGATCCAGCCGACGCACGCGCCGAACGAGAGGCCGTCGGCGAGCGTGAGGTAGGCCGTCATCAACGGCCACAGGTCACCGGCGAGCCCGCCGTCGACCGCGAACGCGACCACCGCCTGCACCAGCCCGACCATGCCGCCGGCGACGAGCGCCGCCAGCCATCCGCCGAGCACGCCGGGAACCCGGGCGCGCATCCACCGCAGGCACACCGCGGTCGCGACGGCGATGAGCGCGATCGCGACGAGCATCGACACCGGGCCGCGGTCGGGGCGGGCGGCCGGGATGCCGGGACCGTACGCCGCGCCCGTCCACCAGAGGCCCGACAGCAGCGGGGCCACGGCCGCGAGGAGCACCGCGGGCAGCCAGACCGGCATGGCGGGCGGCCAGAGCGCGCTCCGCTCGACCGTAGTGCGGCTCGTCGGACCGCCGAACCACCGCGCGAGCGCCGCCACGACGAGCGCCGCGGGCACCGCCTTGGCCGTCACGTAGCCCGCCGCCCATGCGGCGGCCGCGACATCCCAGGTCATCACCAGGCAGGTCGCGGCCTGCGCGAGCATGACGGCCAGCACCACGCCGGCGACCAGCGTCCAGAACCGATCGCCCGCCCGGGCGGCGACCCACCAGGTCACGCCCAGCACCACGGGCACGAACATCGCGTACGGAGCGAGCGGCCAGGCGCCGACGTCGAACCGCGGCTGCGCCCCGGACCAGCCGACAAGCGCGAGCAGCCCGGTGGGATCGGCGATCGCCTGGATGACGACCAACGCGAGCATGGCGCACAGGGCAACGGCCGGACGGCGAACCGACTTCATGACACTCCATCGTGACGAGCCCGCGGGGGACGAGCCTGCACAGCATCCGACATCGGCAGCGGCAAGTCAAACCCGAACGACGCTCGGCCCCCGGAGGAGGGTCACGCGTTCCGCGGCATCCGTAGCATTGGACCGGTGAGCGAAGCGAGCGAGCCCGCGGGCATCGAGCCGGGCATCTACGAGCACTTCAAGGGCGCCAGGTACGAGGTGCTCTTCGTCGCGCGGCACAGCGAGACCGAGGAGGAGTTCGTGGTCTACCGCCAGCTCTACGGCGACCACGCCCACTGGGTGCGGCCGCTCGCGATGTTCACCGAGATCGTCGAGCGTGACGGTCGCAGCGTGCCGCGCTTCGCGCGCGTCGACGTCGACCCGGTGTGACGGACCCGGGGACGGGCGTCAGAGCAGGATGACGAGCGCGGTGACGGCGGATGCCGCGGCGAGCACCAGTGCGAGGGCGATGAGCACGACGTGCACGGTGTAGAACGTGGTGCGACGGCCGTCGGCATCGCGGGCCCGCGGGTCGGCGGCGATGCGCGGGTAGAACCGAGGCCACACGATGACGTTGAAGAGGGCGTTGGCGAGCAGCAGGACGACGGCGAGAACGAGCACCGTCCGATCGTAGACGCGTCGGCTGCACCTGCTCGTGCCCGCGTCGTCGCTCGGGCTCAGTCCCAGGCGCCGCCCGGCCCGATCAGCACCCGCCACACCCAGTCCGCGGCGGTCGCCGCCGGGGGTCGCTCCTCGCGGGCGAGCCATGCCTCGATGACGCCGAGCGCGGAGCCGGCGATGCCCGCCGCCACGACGTCGAGCGGCAGCCCCTCGAAGGCGCGTGTGCCCGACCGCACGACGGCGTCGCCGACGATGAGCTCGATGCGACCGCGCAGACGTGCGGTGACCACAGCCGAACCGGGAGAGCCGAACACCCGCTTGTAGAGTCCGGCGTTGGCCTCGATGTGCTCGAGGAACGAGAACAGCGCCTGCGGCGGCTCCAAGGGGGGCTCGACCAACTCGGGCAGCGCAGCCCCGGTCGCCTCGGCCGTGGCGTCGAGCGCGTCGGCGAGCAGCGTCTCCTTGTCGGAGTAGTGCTGGTAGAAAGTGCTGCGGTTCACGCCCGCACGAGCCGCGATGTCCGCGATGGTGAGCTCGTCGAGCGAACGTTCGCGGGCGAGCTCGAACAGCGCCTCCTGCAGGGCACGGCGCGTGCGCTCGACTCGGACGTCCATACGGCGATTCTGCCAGCGGGCGGATGCTTCCTGTGGAGTTCATCCACAGATGTCGGATATCCGACACATGTCGGTATTCTTGTCGGTGGCTCGATGGCGTGCCCCGAACCCATGCTCCCGAAAGGCACCCGGCAATGGCTGAACTCCTGTACCGTCTCGGTCGCTTCTCCGCGCGCCGACCCTGGACCGTGCTCGTCGCCTGGCTCGCCGCGCTCGCGCTCGCCGTGGGCGGGTTCCTGGCCTTCGGCGGTACCGTCACCTCGAGCATGAGCATCCCCGGTACCGAGACCGAACGCGTCAACGCACAGCTCAACGACCGGCTCTCGGGTCTCGGCGGCGCCACCGGCACGGTCGTCTTCCAGACCGAGGACGGGTCGGCCTTCACCACCGAGCAGCAGGAGGAGATCAGCGCCCTCCTCTCCGACGTCGGCGAGCTCGACGGAGTCTCCGACACGGTCGACCCGTTCGCCGCGGCATCCGACCGCGCCGACCAGGAGCAGCAGCTCGTCGACGGCCAGGCGCAGCTCGACACCGCCTCCCAGCAGCTCGACGACGGACAGGCGCAGCTCGACGCGGGCCAGGCGCAGCTCGACGCCGGCCAGGCCCAGCTCGACGCCGCGATCGCGCAGGCGCAGGCGGCCGGGGCGTACGACCAGGCCGCCGAGCAGTTCGCGGCGCAGCAGGCGCAGCTCGACGGTGGAGCCGAGCAGCTCGCCGCCCAGCAGGCGCAGCTCGACGACGGCGCGGCGGAGCTGGCGACGCAGCAGGCCCAGCTCGACGACGCCACCCGCCTCATGACGGCCGCGGCGGAGATCCGCACGGTCTCGAGCGACGAGAGCACCGCCATCGGCGTCGTCATGTTCGACGACGACCTCTTCTCGCTGTCGTCGGAGGTCAAGGCGTCGGTCGCCGAGGCGCTCGACGGCGCCGGCATCGACGGCGTGTCGGTCGACTACTCGTCGACCATCGCCGCGTCGATCGACGGGCTCATCGGCGCCGGCGAGATCGTGGGCGTGATCGTCGCGATGCTCGTGCTCATCATCGTGTTCCGGGCGCTGCTGCCCGCGGTGCTGCCGCTCATCACCTCGCTCATCGGCGTGGGCGTCGGCGTCGCCGGCTCGCTCGCGTTCTCGGGGGTCGTCGAGATGACATCCGTCACCCCCGTGCTCGGCGTGATGCTCGGCCTCGCCGTCGGCATCGACTACGCCCTCTTCATCATCAACCGGCACCGGCGGCAGGTGCTCTCGGGCATGGAGCTGCACGAGTCCATCGGACTGGCCAACGGCACGTCGGGCAACGCCGTCGTGTTCGCCGGCTCGACCGTGCTCATCGCGCTGCTCGCGCTCAACGTCACGGGCATCCCGTTCCTCGGCGTCATGGGCACGGTCGGCGCCGTCTGCGTCTTCATCGCGGTGCTCATCGCCGTGACCCTGACCCCCGCCCTCCTCGGGCTCATCGGCCAGCGCGTGCTCTCGCGCCGCGCCCGCGGCGAGATCGGCCACGAAGTCCACGCCAGGCCCGAGCTGCGTCCCATGAAGACGTCGCGGGCGATCCTGCAGGCCGTGCTGTCGATCGTCGTGCTGCTCGTGATCGCCATCCCCGCGCTCTCGATGCGGCTCGGCCTGCCCGACGGGTCATCCGAGGCGGAGGAGTCGACGCAGTACCGGGCCTACACCGCCGTCGCCGACGCATTCGGTGCCGGCCAGAACGGCCCGCTCCTGGTCGTGGCCGAACTGCCCGACGGCGTCGAGGAGGACGAGGTGGTGGCCACGCAGGCCGACCTCGCCGACACGTTGATGGCGCAGAACGACGTCGTAGCGGTCGCGCCCGTCGGCGTCTCGGATGAGAACGACTACTTCGCCTTCCAGGTGGTGCCCGCCGACGGCCCGTCGAGCGAGTCGACCGAGCAGCTCGTGCACGACCTGCGCGACCTCTCACCGCTCGAGGGCGACATCACCCTCGGCGTCGCCGGGCAGGCGAGCGGCAACATCGACATCTCCGACAAGCTGGCCGGCGTGCTGCCGCTCTACCTCAGCGTCGTCGTCGGCCTCTCGTTGATCATCCTGATCCTGGTGTTCCGCTCGATCCTCGTGCCGCTCATCGCGACCGCCGGGTTCGTGCTCACCCTCTTCGCCGCCTTCGGTGCGGTCGTCGCGATCTTCCAATGGGGCTGGCTCGGCGGGGTGTTCGGCGTGCACGACCCAGGCCCGGTGCTGAACTTCGCGCCGATCATCATCATGGGCGTGCTGTTCGGGCTCGCGATGGACTACCAGCTGTTCCTCGTGTCGGGCATGCGCGAGGCCTACGTGCACGGCGTGCCCGCCCGCACCGCGGTCGTCGCCGGCCTGCGCAACGGCCGGGCCGTGGTCACCGCCGCCGCGATCATCATGGCGGCCGTGTTCGGCGGGTTCGTGTTCTCGCACCTCACGATGGTGCGCCCCCTCGGCTTCGGTCTCGCGATCGGCGTGCTGATCGACGCCTTCATCGTGCGGATGCTCCTGATCCCGGCCGTGATGCACCTGCTCGGCGAGTCCGCGTGGTGGCTGCCGAAGTGGCTCGACCGCATCCTGCCGAATGTCGACGTGGAAGGTGCGGCGCTCGAGCGGAGCCACCCCGTGCACGGCGCGGACGCGCCGGCGGACGCGGCATCCGGCGCCCACGAAGCGGGACCCACGGAGCCCGTCGAGCCCGCCGCGGCACGCTGACGCCGAGGCCGTCCCGAGCTGGTTGCCCACTCGACGGCGGCCATGGAGAATGCTCACATGAGCCAGAAGCCCGATGAAGACCGCGCCATCGACGAGGTCGTCTCGCGACTCTCGGAGAGGTTCCCGGCCCTGGGCCCCGAGCACATCGAGGCCGTCGTCGACGAGGAGCTGCACAAGTTCGACGGCGGTCGCGTGCGCGACTTCGTGCCGGTGCTCGTCGAGCGCGCGGCCAAGCAGCGGCTGAAGGCGGAGGGCGCGGCGGTCGACGAGCCGACGGATGCCGCCGCGGCATCCGTGAGCGCGACCGAACCCGTCGACGAGCCGCTCGAGCTCGACCCGATGGAGCTCGAGCGTCGTTCGCGCGAGTCGGGCCTGCTGCTCGGCGACCTCGGCGGCGGTCCGAACTGACGCGGCGCCGCCGGGCTGCTCAGTCCGCCGCGGGATCCAGCCGGAACGTCGTCGGGATCACCTGGTCGCCGACGACGGTGTTCACGATGCGGGCACCGTAGCGGTCGTACTTCGCGTGGTAGGCGTCGTCGATCGCCGCGTGCACATCGGGCGCGGCATCCGCGAAGGCGACGTCGCGCTCCACCCCGCCGGCCCTGATGCGACCGCGCCGGCTCGCCTTCGCGCGGCGGAACCAGCCGTTGTCGGGTCCGTACGCCGAGCGCACGTACAGGTCGTCGCCCGAGCGCACCACCCAGATGGTCACGAACGGGCGCAGCGACCCGACGGCCCGGTAGGACGCCACCTGCAGTTCGTCGGCCGCGCCCACACGGGCGAGTTCGTCATCGGTCCAGCTCATCGTTCCATGCAACACCATGGCCGTCGGCGGTGGGAGGCCCTAGCGGGACGTGTACCGCCAGTGCCTTCCTCGTCGGGCGCCCGCGGCGTACCTTCGATGGCATGTGCGGGCGATCGCGCCCGGGCACGGAAGGAATCCGATGCAGTTCCAGCCCAAGCAGCCCACCACGAAGGGGCCCGCCGAGCTCTTCACCGGCGACGTGCACTTCGATGTCATCGCCCGCGGCGAGGAGCCGTCGCGGCTGCGCGTCAACCTCGTGCGATTCGCGCCCGGCGCCCGCACGGCCTGGCACCGCCACTCCCTCGGGCAGACGCTGCACGTCACCGACGGGATCGGCCTCGTGCAGGCGCGCGGCGGCGAGGTGCGGGTGATGCGACCCGGCGACACCGTGCACACGCCGCCCGGCGAATGGCACTGGCACGGGGCATCCGCCGACTCGTTCATGTGCCACCTCGCCATGTGGGAGGACGACGACGCGACTTGGGGCGAGCACGTCACCGACGAGGAGTACGGCGCTCCGGCGATCGACCGGCGCGACTGACCATGCGCGACGTCGTGTACGCGGAGCGCGACGGCTTCCGTCCGCTCGCGCTCGACCTGCACCTGCCCGCGCCGCCGTCGGTGTCGGATGCCTCGGCGGCGCGCCCGCCCGCGGACTCGGCCCTGCCCGTCGTGCTGTTCCTGCACGGCGGCGGGTGGCAGGGCGGAAGCCGCCGCGAGTTCGGGCCCGACATCGCCGACGCGTTCGAGCGGATCGTGGAGGCCGGGTTCGCCGTGGCATCCGTCGACTACCGGCTGAGCGGCGAGGCGGTCTTCCCGGCCCAGGTCGACGACGTGCTCGCGGCCATCGCCTGGCTGCGGGCGAACGGCCCGAGCCTCGGGATCGACCCCGCACGACTCGTGCTGTGGGGCGAGTCGGCGGGTGCGACGCTCGCCATGCTCGTCGGCCTGCGAGCGGATGCCGCGGCGCGCGCCGTCATCGACTGGTACGGGCCGACCGACTTCATCGAGCACGCCCGCGCCCTCGGTCGCGAGCACGACCCCGACTGCAGCGAGGCGAAGTGGTTCGGCGCCACCGTCGCAGCGGACCCCGCCACCGCCGCGGCCGCGAGCCCCGCGCGACAGGCGCACGTGGACGCGCCGCCCTTCCTCATCGTGAACGGCACCGCCGACACGTCGGTGCCCGCGTCGCAGGCGGTGCTGCTCGCCGACGCGCTCGCCGGGGCCGGCGCCGAGGCGACGCTCGTGCTCGTCGAGGGCGCCGGGCACCGCTGGGAGGGCGACGTCGATCGCGACGCGCTGTTCGACGACGCCATCGCCTTCGCGCGTCGGGCAGTCGCGTGAGCCGATGCGTCGAGCGGCTCGATCAGCCGGCGGCGTCGAGGGGCTCGATGAGGGCCGGGTCACCGGGATCGACCGTGCGCGAGTTGTTGACCCGGCGGTCGACCTCGTAGTTCGAGATCGTGGCGGCGACCTTCTCGGACTCGGCCGTGAGCAGCGCCACCATCTCCTGCTTGCCCTCGTCGTCGAGCTTGACGGGGGCGAGGTACTCGTCCCACACCTCGCGCTCGAGGAACACCGGCATGCGGTCGTGGATCTCGCCCGAGGCATCCCGAGCCTCACGCGTGATGATCGACGTCGACACCTCCCACTCGTCGCCGACCTTGCGCGCCGTGTAGATGCCGGCGGCGGCGAGCAGCGGCTGCTCGCCGTGCAGGAACCACGCCTGCTTGCTGCCGGGCTCGCCCGTCCACTCGTAGTAGCCGCGCATCGGCACGAGGCAGCGCGACGACGCGAAGGCCCCCTTCCACAGGCCGTTCGTCGCGACCGTCTCGATGCGCGTGTTGAACTGCGGGCGCTTCGAGTCCTTCATGAACGACGGATGGAAGTTCCACACGGCGGCGTCCACCGACCGAGCGACCTCACCCGTGTCGCTGTTCTTGCGCTCGCGCACGATGGGCACGACCTGGGTGGGCGCGATGGAGTACTGGGGCACCCAGTCGCGGAAGTCGCCGCCCTCGGCGACGAACTCCTGGATCATCTCGTCGACCTTGGCGTCGTTCGCGAATCGTCCGCACATACCGCCAGTCTGCACCCGTCCGCCGACACCGCGCACGGGGGTTTCGCCCGGCACGGTCTGGGTTTCCCGGCATCCCGCGCGCGGTCACGCGGCATCCGTCGACGGCGACTCGCGGCATCCGCCGACGAGGGGAGGCCGACCCATTGCGCTCCCGGTCGCCTCCCGACAGTCTTGTCCGGAACCCCCGCACACCCCCTCGGAAGGACCCCGTGTTCGACTTCGCCCTCACCCCCGTCATCGGGATCATCGCCCTCGTCATCGTCGCCGTCGTCATCCTGTGGATCTGGGCGAAGGTGCTCTACCGCAACGTGTCACCCGACGAGGCGATCGTCGTCACCGGCAAGCGCTCGAAGCGCAAGGTCGTCGACGGCTCGACACCGAGGAGTCCGGCCAGCGCGTCGTGCACGGGCAGGGCGTCTGGATCATGCCCTTCTTCCAGAAGGCGCACAAGATCTCGCTGCGCTCGCGGGCGATCGAGATCCGCGCCGAGGCGCAGACGAACAACGGCATCACCGTGCACGTCGACGCCGTGGCGATCGTGAAGGTCGGCGACAGCGCGTCCGCCATCCGCGCGGCCGCGCAGCGATTCCTCGGGCAGGACAAGAACATCGACATCTTCGCCCAGGAGGTGCTGTCGGGCTCGCTCCGCGCGTCCATCGGCGCCACCGACGTCACCACCATCATCAACCGTCGCGACGAGCTCTCGGCGTCGGTGCTGGGCGTCGCGCGCGAGTCGCTCGCCAACCAGGGCCTCGATGTCGACTCGTTCGAGATCAAGGGCATCTCCGACAACAACGGCTACATCGACGACCTCGGCCGCGCCGAGCAGGCCAAGGTGCGCAAGCAGGCCGAGATCGCCGAGGCCGAGGCGCAGCGCGAGGCCCGCGAGGCCGTGATCGCGGCCGAGCAGACCGTCGCCGAGCGCGAGGCCGGCCTGGCCCAGCGCAAGGCCGCGCTCCAGCGCGAGACCGACAAGGCCACCGCCGAGGCCGCCGCGGCCCGACCGCTCGCCGAGGCACTGTCGCAGCAGGAGGTCGTGGCGCAGCAGGAGATCACCGCCCAGAAGCGCGCCGCGCTGCGCGCCGCCGAGCTCGACTCCGAGGTCAAGGCCGTCGCGGACGCCCAGGCCTACAAGGTCAAGGTGGAGGCCGAGGCCGCCGCCGAGTCCGTGCGCATCGCCGCCGAGGCCGACCGCATCGCCCGCACCGCCTCGGCGGAGGCGCTGCGCGCCGAGGGCCTCGCCGAGGCCGACGCCATCCAGGCCCGTGGTGCGGCCGAGGCCGCCGCGACGAAGGCCGCCGCCGAGGCCGTCGCCCAGCAGTCCGAGGCGCTGCTGCAGATGCGGGTCATCGACGCGCTGCCCCTCATCGCCCGCGAGCTCGCCGCCCCCATGTCGAACATCGACCAGCTCACCGTCGTCTCGACCGACGGCGCCTCGCAGCTCGCGAAGAACGCGGTCTCGGGCATCACCGAGGTCGACGCGATGCTGAGCTCCACGATGGGCGTCGGGCTGCGCGAGCTCATCGGCGGACTGATCGGCGGCACCGCTGCCGTCGCGGCGGCCGGGAGCGCCATCGCCCGGAACGGCGACGCGCACGCCGCGGTCGCCGCGCACGAGGCGAGCGCGCCGGCCCTGGCCGAGTAGCCGGGCGTTCCGCCCAGTCACCCATTCATACGAGGAGATGCCGAACCCGCGCCATCGAGCGGGAATCTGCGGGTTCGGCATCCACTCGTCGCCTCCGGCGGGGGCGGCGCGACTCGCGGCTCGGGTCAGGCGGCCTGCGCGATCGGCAGCACCTCGGCGTTCGGCAGGCCCGCGAGGAACGCCCCCGTCACGAGCAGCTTCGAGCCACGGATGCCGCTGCCCACGATGAGCCGATCATGGCCGGCCACCGACTCGTCAACGAGGATCGCCCAGTCGGCGGGCAAGCCCACGGGCGTGATCCCGCCGTACTCCATGCCGCTCAGCGCGACGGCGTCGTCCATCGGCGCGAACGACAGCTTGCGCGCGTCGAGGTAGCGACGCACGACGCCGTTCACGTCGGCCCGATCGGAGCCGCGCACGAGACACGCCGCATACCAGGTGCGCTCGCCGCGGCGGGCCTGGACGATCACGCAGTTCGCGCCGTCCTCCATCGAGATCTCGTAGTGGGCGCAGAAGGCGGCCGTGTCGGCGAGGCCCGGGTCGATCGCGGCGACCAGCACCTCACCGTCGGGCGGGGCCGGGCTCGCGGCATCTGTTGCGCTCGCGGCATCCGCTCGCTGCAGGGCCGCGGCCGTCGGCGGCGCGAGCAGCCCGGGGGAGTGGAGGGCCGGCGTGAAGTCGAGCGTTCCGAAGTGCATGACGAGCAGCGTACGACGGATGCCGCGGCGCCGCGTCGGGCCCGGACGCGGCGCGCGAAACGCATGAGAATCCGCTCCATGGGCGCCCAGGGCGGGCCATCTCGCGGATTCTCCTGCGTTCCGGCAGGCGCGCGCGGTGTCGACCATGGAAGCCGGCCGCGCCCAGCGCGTATTCGCCGCCTCGCGCCGAATACGCAGGATCATGCGTTCTTCGGCCTCCCAGGCCGGGTCAGCGGGCGGCTCATCCTGCATACTCGCGGGGGTGCGGGGGTGCGGGGGTGCGGGGGTGCGGGGGTGCGGGGGTGCGGGGGTGCGGGGTGCGGGACTGCGGGGTGCGGGACTGCGGGGTGCGGGGGTGCGGGGGTGCGGGGGTGCGGGGGTGTGCGGTGCGGGGTGCGGGGTGCGGGGTGCGGCGGGCGTGCGGGTGCGGCGGGAGCCCGCCGAGCGAAGCCACGGCGGGGCACGACGAAGGGCGCCGTCCGCATCGCGGTCGGCGCCCTCGTCGCTTCAGCCGGGCGAGCCGATCAGGCCGCCGACCAGCCACCGTCGGATGCCAGCACGACGCCGTTGATGTTCACGCCGTCGTCGCTCAGGAGGAATGTGATCGACGCCGCGAGGGCCTCGGCCTCAGCGGCATCCGGCAGGATCGTCATCGCCAGCTGCACGCGCTCGGCGCCGAGCGGCGACGCGAACTTCGCCTCGATGTTCGTGATGGTCGGGCCCGGGGCGACGGCGTTCACGCGCAGGCCGCTCGGTCCGTACATGAACGCGGTCGACTTCGTGAGGCCGACGACGGCGTGCTTCGATGCGGTGTAGGCCACGCCCGCGGCCGAACCGCGCAGCGCGGCCTCGGAGGCGGTGTTCACGATCGAGCCCGAGCCCTGGGCGACCATGAGCGGCGCGACCGCGCGCATGAGCTTCATGGTGCCGTCGACGTTGACCGAGAACACGCGCTGCCACACGGCGTCGGTGAGCTCGCCGATGGGCGTCATGTCGTCCATGATCCCGGCGATGTTCGCGAGGCCGTCGATGCGCTCACCGGCTGCGCCGACGATCTCGGCGATCTTCGCGTCGTCGGTGATGTCGGCGACGAGGGTCACGATGTCGGCGCCGTCGTGCTCGGCCGCGAACTCGTCGAGGCGCTCCTGCGACACGTCGACGGCCACGACGCGGCCGCCCTCGCGGGCGATGCGGGATGCCGTGGCACGGCCGATGCCCGATCCGGCGCCGGTCACGATCACGGTCTTGCCGGCGAAGCGGCCCTGGTCGAGTCGCTCGACCCACTCGGGGCGCTCCACGACGGGGGCGGATGCCTCGGCGGCGGCGCTCGTGGCATCCGTACCGCCCGGCGTCTCGGACGCGGTGCCGGCGGGCACGTCGCCGGCGGCGGCCCCGGCGACCAGCTCGTCGACCATCTGCTGGCTGAACTGGCCCTTGCTGAGCTTGATGAGGCGCTTGATCGCGAGCCGGCTCACGGGCTTCAGCACGTCGGCGTCCTGCCCGGACTGCGCGAGCAGGTCGCGGAGGATGGGGCCGCCGACGGGGTGGGCGAGCCAGGTCTTGATGGAGTCGTCGCCGGTGAGGGTGGTGGGGGTGCTCATGCGGTGTTCCTTACTCTGCTTCGGGTTACCGGACATCGTTGTCCGGTATGTAAGGTAGCACCCGTGCCTGAAGGAAAGTCGGGAGTTCCGCGGCCGCCGAAGGCCAACCGCGGACCGGCCGCCGGGCCCGAGAATCGGCGGGCGCTCATCGCCGCTGCCCGCGAGGTCTTCGCCGTCGACGGGCTGCAGGCGCCGTTCAGCGCCGTCGCCAAGCGCGCCGGAGTCGGGCAGGGCAGCCTCTACCGGCACTTCCCCGACAAGCTCGCCCTCGCGATCGCCGTCTTCGACGAGAACCTCGACGCCCTCGAGGCATCCGTCGCACCGCCAGAGGCCACGCTCGACGACCTGCTCGACACGATCATCGAGCAGGCCGTCGCCTCGACGGCGCTCATCGACCTCATCTGGAGCAACCGGCACGACCACCAGGTGGCGCATCTCGGGGACCGGCTGGCGGCGGTCGCCGAGACCGTGATCGCGCGTGAACGCGCCGCCGGCCGCATCGGCGACCACGTCGACACCGAGGACGTGCTGCTCGCCGTCACCATGCTGACGGATGTGGTGGCGCGCACCGACGCCGAGGATCGCCGCGCCGTCTCGCGCCGTGCGTGGGCGATCTTCCACGCCGCCTTCGCGCCGCGCTGAGCCCGCCGCCTACTGAGCCCGCCGCCTGCTGGGGCCGATCGTCGGCCGGGTCCGCCCTTGTACGGGCTCGCCATCCGCGCGAGACTCGGAGCATGGACGAGGAGCGCACGCCGACCCGGGAGCTGTCCGAGGACGAATGCTGGCAGCGGCTGCGCGATGCTCCGTACGGGCGCGTCGCCGCGGCGGCCGCCGGCGAGGTCGACATCTTCCCCGTCAACCACGTCGTGGACGGCTCGACGATCGTCTTCCGCACTTCGCCCGGCACGAAACTGCTCGAGCTGACGATCCATCACGGCGTGGCCTTCGAGATCGACGGCTTCACCGAGACCGACGCGTTCAGCGTGGTCGTCAAGGGCTCCGCCGAGGAGTTCGACCGCCAGAGCGAGGTCGAGGCCGCGGAGCGGCTCGGCGTCATCCCCTGGGCGCCTGAGGAGAAGGACCGGTGGGTGCGGATCACGCCCACCGCGGTGCACGGCCGTACGTTCCGGCGCCCCTGACCGCGAGAGCGGGCCGAGGGCGGCCTAGCGCGAGCCGGCCTCGCGCGAGCCGGCCTCGCGCGAGTTGGCTTCGTCGACCTCGCCGGGCCGCGTGTCGGCGTCGTCCGCGATGTCGATGCGGGTGACGCCGTCGTGCTCGCTGACCTCGACCTGCGTAGGCAGGTCCTCGGGGCTCGTGACCTCGCCCACCCGGTCCTCCGAGGCGTCACCCATCCGACGACTCGCCCGCGCGCTCGGGCGCCCCGCCCGACGCGGTGTCCTCCGCGACGGTCTCGTCGCCCTTCTCGAACTCCTCGGGCAGGCGTGCGCCGTCGCCGCCGTCCTTCGTGGCGCGAGCCGGCGGTGGCGTCTGCTCGTCGCCCTGCTCGGACGGGGTGATCTCGGGGTCGGCCATCAGTGCTCCTCATCGTTCGTGCGGGGGTCGGACTGCTTCCAGCAGGAAACACCGGTGGGGCCGGCGCGGGAAACGCCTTGACAAACGGATGCCGCGGCATCCGCTGCCGGGAATCACGCGGCCGCGGGCTCCGACTCGGACTCCGAGGCGGGCTTGGACTCGGACTCGCCCTCGGTCACCGGGACGCGCACGGTCAGGCTGCCGGCGTCGATCCACGTGCGGAACGCCTCGGCGCGTCCGAAGGTGTCGCCGTCGAGCTCGACCTCCTCGGGATGGCTGAGCACGACGTCGAGCCGCCTGCCGCGCACGTAGCGCACCGCGTCGATGTCGCGCGAGGGGAGCTTGCGGCCCCACTTCGTGCGGCGCAGGACGCCGTTCTCCCAGATCACCTTCACGAAGATCTGCACCCAGCCCCACGCGCTCTCGGGGCGGAGGAACACCGCCTCGAAGCGCCCGTCGTCGATCGCCGCCTGGGGGAGCAGCAGGATGTTGGCCGGCAGCGAGCCGCAGTTGCCGATGATCAGGGTGTGCGCCGACACGGCGCGCGCGCCGTGGCCGTCGAGACGGTAGCGCATGCGCATGTGGTTCTTGTCGCGCAGGGCCTTGCGCATGGCGTCGACATAGGCGAGCCAGCCGACCTTCGCCTTCAGCTCCTCATCGGTGTTCGAGAGCATCTTCGCGTCGAGCCCGAACCCGGCCATCACCAGGTAGGCGGCCCGTTCCACGGTGCCGCCCTCGCGGCGGATGGAGGCCCACGCGAGATCGATCTGCCGGTCGACGCCGTCGTACGCGACGCGGATGGAGTTCTCGAGGTCGTCGAGCGTCAGCTCCAGGTTTCGGGCGAGCAGGTTGCCCGTGCCCGACGGCAGCAGGGCGAGCGACGTCGACGTGCCGCCGAGTTCCTGGGCGACCGATCGGATGGTGCCGTCGCCGCCGGCCGCGATCACCATGTCGGCGCCGGCCTCGAGTGCCTGCTTCGCCTGGCCGGTGCCGGGGTCCTCCTCGGTGGTCTCGAACCAGAGGGTCTCGGCCCAGTCGGCGGCGGCCGGCTCGGCGGCGATGGCCGCCCGCAGGTCGTCGATCTCGACCTTCACCGGGTTGTAGATGACGGCCGCGAGGCGCTGCTTCGAGGGGCTGGAATCGGACGCGGAGGCGGGCTCGGACGTGCTGGGGGCCGTGGGCATGCAGCGAGCCTAGGGTCGGCGGGCCGCCTTCGCAGCCCCTTGACGACCCGGGGGCGGCGTGCAGCGCCGCCGCCGCCGGGTCGCCGGAGCCTCCGCTCGGGCGCTCAGCGGGGGATCGGGCCGAACAGCGCCTGCACGTCGGCGAGCTCCATCTCGGCCGTCGCCTGCACGAGCTTGAGCAGCTCGGGGTCGAGTCCCGGCGAGAACTCCTCGTAGCGCTCGGGCGCGATGGTCGACGGGAACCCGTCGGGTGCCTGCTCGCGCGCGTCGAGGTTCGTGCCGTCACCCGATGGCGACAGGCCCTGGAAGATGCGGCCGGCCTCCGACTGGCCCGTCAGGTCGAAGGTGTACTGCTTGCTCTGCATGCCCTCGTCGAGCAGCTTCTTCACCTCGGGGAACTTCGAGGCATCCGTCTTGGGAATCGGCAGCAGTGCCTTCCAGTTCACCCCCAGCGTCTCGAGCGCCTTGGCGTAGGCGTTCTCGTGCGCCTGGTCGCGCACGATGAGGTAGGCGATGGTCGCGCGCGCCGTGGCGTTCGCGGTCATCTCGTAGATGCGGCACTTCTGCAGCCGGCCGGTCGACTCCAGCATGAGGTTGTAGAGCAGGTCGAGCGGCAGGTTGCCCGAGTTGTAGACGTAGCTCCCGCTCCACGCGTTGCCGGCGGCATCGACGGGAAGGGCCCCCTGCGCGCCGACGAGGTAGTGGTGGATGTTGCCCTCGTCGAGCGCGATGCTGAGGGGCGTCGCTCCCTTCGCCCCCGGTTCGTCGAGGGGATCCGTCTGCGTGCCCTGGTAGCGGGGCGAGCCGTCGAGCAGCCGGAAGATCGTGGTGCCGATGAGCTCGACATGGCTGATCTCCTCGGTGCCGATGCCCTGCAGCAGGTCGCGGTAGGGCTTGCCCGCCGGGCCGCGGAAGTTCATGGCCTGGAACAGGTACTGCATCATGGTGCGCATCTCGCCGAACTGGCCGCCGAGCCCCTCCTGCAGGGCATTGGCCGCGGCGGGATCGGGCTCGTCTGGGACGATCTCGTTGATCAGGCGCTGGACGTGGAAGAACATTCGGACGTACCCCCTGTGTTCATTCGCAACGACCACGCGCGTCGGATCAGGCTACGTGGCGGCATCCGACCTGTGAGCGGGCTTGACGCGGGCACCGGGCGACCGGATCATGCCGCACTCAGGCCGGATCGGACCGGATCATGCCGTCCTCAGCGGAGTCCGGCCACCCGGCGTCGTTCCGACAGCTCGGCCGAGCCGACGATGACCGCGAGCACCACGACCGCGCAGAGGATGACCGCCCCTGCCGGCAGCAGTGCGGCCGCGACGCCGAGGGCTGCGGTGAGCACCAGGGCGGGCACGGCCCAGCGCAGCACGGCGCCGATCGGCCGACCGAACCGCAACGAGATGATGGCGTTCGTGAGGTAGAACACCGCGATGCCGCCGCAGAGCGCGATGCCCGACGCGAGCGGGAGCGGCTCGCCGGGATCGTGGATCGCGTTGCCGAGCGCTCCCGACACGGCGGTCACCCCGACCACCACGAGGAACGGCAGGAACCCCACGGTGTCGCGGATGGCCGGGTAGTCCCCGGCCGCTCGCAGTGCCTCGAGCCCGTCGCGCATCGCCTCGGTGCCGTACATGAAGAACGACCAGGCGAGCAGGGCGATGGCGGCGAGGCCCAGCGCCGCCGTCAGCCCGGCCTCGATCGTCCAGGCCGCGTCGAGCGCGGCCACGATGGAGAGCACCGACTCGCCGAGCACGATCACGACGAGCAGTCCGAAGCGCTCGGCGAGGTGCTCCACGTTGAGGTTGGCGATCACCCGATCGGCCCAGCTCGCACTGCTCGTCACGAGGAGCACCACCTCGATGACGATCGCCACGCCCCACAGCACGAAGTTCCACGGCTGCGGCACCCAGATCGACGCGAGCCAGATCGCCGCGGTCACGCCGTTGTAGGCGAGCACGCGGATCCGCGACGCGGTGCCGCCGGTCGACCACGACTGCGAGATCCACAGCGCGAGCAGCACGATGCGCAGCGCGGCGTTGCCAGCGGCGAACAGCCACGCGCGCTCGGTGGTCGCCTCGGGTGCCGCGACCGCGATCGCGCCGAGCGCGAACATGGCGGCGAGCATGACGAACGCGAGCTGGCGCCGGGTGAGCCACGGCATGATGTTCACCGCGAACGTCAGGTTCACCCACGACCACCACACCGATGCGAACAGCGCGACGAAGAGCAGCAGGTTCGCGACCGTCGGCTCCTCGTGGAGCCCGTGCGCGAGCTGGCCGACGAGCGCCACGAAGATGAGGTCGAAGAAGAGCTCCATCCAGTGCGCCCGTGAGGGGTCGCGATCGATGGCCGGGCGCCGGTCGGGTGCACGGCCCGCTGCCCGTGGGTTCGCCCCGTCGCCGGCCACGTCGCGAGAGTACTCCTGGGCGGCGTCCGCGATCCAGCGATGGGTGACGGATGCCGCGGGCGGCCGAGGTCAGCGATGCTGACGGATGCCGCGGGCCGGCGTTCAGGCCGTCGAGCCCAGCGCTCGGGGCAGCTCCTCGCACAGCTCGCGGGCGAGGAACCCCACCTCGCCGACCCGGTCGGCGAGCCGGTCGCCGGCGAGGGCGTGCAGGTGCGTCGCCCAGACCGCCGCCTGCGCGGCATCCGCCCCTCGAGCCAGGAGGCCCGCGATCGCGCCGGCGAGCACGTCGCCGCTGCCGGAAGTGCCGAGGCCGGGTCCGCCCGCGCGCACCCGCCAGGCGCCTTCGGGATCGGCGACCTCGCCGTAACAGGTCACCGCGGCGCGGTACCGGTCGGCGACGCGCGCCACCACCGCGGCGAGCCGGCCGGGGTCGCCCTCCAAGGCCCCGTCCACGTCGGCGTCGCCCTGCGCGGGCTCGCCGTCGCCGTCGCCGAGCAGCAGGGCAGCCTCCTCGGCGTTGGGGCTCAGCACCGTCCGCGCGGGCAGCGCCACCTCGAGCCCGGGCAGCACGCCGAGCGCGAAGGCGTCGAGCGCGAGTGCGGTGGGCGCTCCGTCGGCGCCGCAGACCGCTTCGACGAGCCGTCTCGTGAGGTCGAGGTCGTCGAGTCCCGGGCCCACGAGCACGGCGTCGGCGCCGTCCAGCTCCGAACGCACCTCGTCGCCGAGCGGGTCGCCCGCGGCATCCGCCCCACGCTCGGGAAGGCTCAGCACGCCGGCCTCGGGCACCGCGATCGCCACGGGCAGGGCGATCGATGCCGGCGTGACGAGCGTCAGCCGTCCGGCACCGACGCGCAACGCGGCGACGCCCGCGAGCAGTGCCCCGCCCGGCGAGTGCTCCGAGCCGCCGATGACGACGACCCGTCCGCGAGCGTGCTTCGAGCCCCCCGGTGCGGGCAGCGGCCACGCTCGCAGCATCCGCTCGTCGACCGGGATCGGCTCAGCGGGGCGTGACATCGTCCGCTCCCGGGTGGGCGGTGACCGGGGCTCCCTCGACGCGGAGGTGCCCGACGTCGCCGAACTCGACGAGGCGCCACCGGCCGTCGACGCGCTCGAGGTGCGTGACCGACGCGTTGCCGACCACGTTCGCGCGGGCGAACTCGAGCAGCTCGGTCTCGCTGAGGCCGAGCAGCACGTAGAGCGAGACCATGACGATCGCATCGTGCGCCATGACGAAGGCGCGCTCGCCGGCGGCCGCCTCGAAGTCGCCGAAGAACGAGCGCAGTCGCAGCGCGATGTCGGCCCACGACTCGCCGCCCGGCGGCCGGTGGTAGAACTTGCCGAGGTGCCGCCGCCGGGCGACCTCGCCAGGGAACCGCGCCGCGACGCCGGTGTGCGTGAGGAGATCGAGCACGCCGAGCTCGCGATCGCGCAGGCGTTCGTCGGCGAGGACCACCCGCTCGCCATGCTCTTCGCCGAGTTCTTCACCCAGCGCGATGGCCAGCGTGCGTCGCGCGCGGGCGTACGGCGAGCTCCAGAGGGAGTCGAACCCGGCGACGCGCGGCTGCAGCCAGTCGCCGAGGGCGCGAGCCTGTTCGACGCCAGTCGGCGAGAGGTCGACGTCGGCGTCGCGCACGTCGAGGGGGATCACCTCGAGGCGTTCGACCTCCGCCCGGGTCGCGGCGACGTTGCCGATGCTCTCGGCGTGCCTCGCCAGCCACAGTTCGCGCATGCCCTCAGCCAATCACCGGACGGTGCCCCGCGGGAACACGTTGACAGGCGGCGCGGCGGCGACTACCGGCAGCGGATGCCGCGTGCTCGGCGTTGCGGTCGGCAGGAGCGACGACGAGGATTCGTCATGCGCGACCGTCGCCGGGGCTCGTACGCCCTCTCGCACGTCGCGGACCCCGGTCGAGGAGGATGCCATGACCACGCTCGTGCTCTACGAGTCGATGTTCGGGAACACCCGTCGCATCGCCGAGGCGATCGGCGACGGCCTCGCCACCGCCGATCTCGACGTCCGCGTCGACCTCGTCTCCGCGGTCGTGAATGCCGACGCCGACCTCGTCGTCATCGGCGCACCGACGCACGCCCACTCGCTCCCGCGCGCGTCGTCGCGAGAGGAGGCCGCCACCTGGGCTCAGGACCCTGAGAAGCACCTCGCGCTCGAGCCCGATGCGTCCGCCCCCGGCGTGCGGGAATGGCTCGAGGCGCTGGAGACGCCGCCCACGGCATGGGCGGCCTTCGCGACCCGTGCCGACATCCCGCGCATCTTCGCCGGCGATGCGTCGGCAGCGATCGAGAAGCGGATGCGCCGAAGCGGTTCCTCCCGCCCCGTCGCACCCTCCGAGTGCTTCCTGGTCGACCTCGACAACGTGCTCGTCGAGGGAGAGCTCGAACGCGCGCGCGAGTGGGGTCGCTCCCTCGCCCGCCTCGTTGGAGCGTCGCAGCCATGAGCGAACGCCGCCCCACCCTGACGGTCCCGCTGTCAGGTGGGTGGTGCACACTGGACCCGTGATCGCCGAGCACGAGCTGACCTGGAGCCCGCGGCATCCGACCGACCTGCTCCAGACCATCTCCGCACTGCGCCGTGGGCCGGCCGACCCGACCTACCAGCGCGACGCGAGCGGCGGGGTCTGGCGCACGACCCGCACCGCCGACGGGGTCGCGACGCTGCGCTACACGCAGCCGGCCTCCGACACGTTGCGCTGCGAAGGCTGGGGCCCGGGCGCGGCAACCGGGGTCGCGGCGGCACCCGACCTGCTCGGCGACCGCGACGACCCCTCGGGGTTCGTGCCCGGCATCCGCCTGCTCGACGACGCCCACCGGCGCAATCCCGGCCTGCGCATCCCGCGCACGGGCGCCGTGTTCGAGGCGCTCGCGCCGGCCATCCTCGAGCAGAAGGTGATCACGCTGCAGGCGCACGACTCGTGGCGACGCCTCGTGTGGCGGTTCGGCGACGACGCCCCCGGTCCGACCCCCCGTACGATGCGGGTCGCGCCGTCGCCCGAGGGCTGGATGTCCATCCCCACCTGGGAGTGGCACAAGGCCGGGGTCGATCCGCGCCGCGCCCGCACCATCGCGAATGCCGCCCGCTACGCGGCGCGCCTCGAGCAGGCCGTCGAGATGAGCCCGGCGGATGCCGCGGCGCGGCTGACCCTCATGCCGGGCGTCGGCGCGTGGACCGCCGCCGAGGTGGCGCAACGAGCCCTCGGCGACGCCGACGCGCTCTCGGTGGGCGACTACCACCTGTCGAACTACCTCGGCCACGCGCTGTGGGGCCGCGACATGGACGACGACGAGATGCTCGTGGCCATGGCGCCGTGGGCGGGGCACCGCTACCGGGTGGTGCGGCTCCTCGGCGCCGAGGGCGTGCGCGGGCGTCCACGGCGCGGGCCGCGCATGTCGTTCGTCGACCACCGCGCGATCTGAGCTCGTCGACGCGGGGTCGGCTCGCGGCATCCGCCCGATGCATCGGCTACGGCGTCAGCGCGCGGCGACCGTGACCGGCGTCAGCGCGCCGCTCGTTCGAGCCCCCACTCGGTGAGCGGCTGCAGCAACTCGATGAGCCGCAGGCCGTCGGTGCTCGGAGTGTAGCTGATCGTCACGGGAGTGGTCGCGCGCACGTGCCGCTCGATGAGGCCCTCGGCCTCGAGCTCACGCAGGCGGGTCGCGAGCAGGCGATCGGAGATGCCGGTGACCGCGGACCGGTACTCGGAGAACCGCCGGGCACCCCGCACGCCGGCGAGCAGGATTGCCGCGTTCCACTTTCGGCCTGCGAACTCGACGGTCGACTGGAACCGGCGGCACGCCGCCTCGTCGATGTGCCCGAGCTCCTCGAGTCGCTCGGTGCGTGCCAGCCGCTCTGTACTGTCGGGCGACTGGATCCGCTCGTCCAGGGTCATGCGCATGGGACCTCCATCACTCACTTGGAGTAAGCGACTTACCCGCCCCGTGCATTCCCGATCGGGCTGGGCCAGCATGGAGGCATCCGCCCGCACCGAAGGATCGGAGCACGATGCACTACGGCCACGAGCTGCAGTTCGGCACCTTCATCACCCCCGCGAACGACCCGCCGCAGGCGGCCGTGCGCCTCGCGCAGCTCGCCGAGGCATCCGGCTACGACCTCGTCACGTTCCAGGACCACCCCTACCAGCCGCGATTCCACGACACGTCGACGCTGCTCACGTGGGTCGCTGCCCGCACCGAACGCGTGCACGTGGCGGCGAACGTCACCAACGTGCCGCTCCGGCCACCGGCAGTGCTGGCCCGCGCGGCCGCGAGCCTCGACCTGCTGAGCGGGGGCCGCTTCGAGCTCGGCCTCGGGGCCGGCGGCTTCTGGGACGCGATCGACGCCATGGGTGGCCGCAGGCTCACGCCGGGTCAGGCCGTCGATGCGCTCTCGGAGGCCATCGACATCATCCGCGGCATCTGGGACCAGGGCGAGCGCGCCCGGTTCGAGGTCGACGGCAGGTACCACCGTGTCGACGGCGCCAAGCGCGGGCCGGCGCCGGCGCACAACATCCCCATCTGGATCGGCGCCCTGAAGCCGCGGATGCTGCGCCTCATCGGTCGGAAGGGCGACGGCTGGCTGCCGTCGCTCGCCTACCTGCAACCCGGCGACCTCGCGCGGGGCAACGCGACGATCGACGAGGCGGCGCTCGCCGCCGGGCGCGACCCCCGCGAGATCCGCCGGCTCGTGAACATCGGCGGGCGGTTCTCGGCGGGAGCGGCGGCAGGCGCGGGCGGCGGCGGATTCCTCGACGGGCCCGCCGCGCAGTGGGTGGAGCAGCTGCTTCCGCTCGTCGTCGACGACGGCATCGGCACGTTCATCCTGGCGAGCGACGACCCGGCCACGATGCAGCATTTCGCCGAGGAGGTCGCGCCCGCGTTGCGCGAGGCGGTCGCACGCGAGCTGCGATCAGCGGATGCCGCGACCGTCGCCGAAGCCACCTGGGTCGGTCGCAGCACTGCCGTGCGCGCGAAGCGTCGCCCCGGCATCGACTACGACGCGCTGCCGGCCTCGCTCGCCGCCCACGCCGTCGAGCCGGGCGACGCAGGGTATGCGCGCGTCAAGTCCACGTACATGCGCGGTGGAGCCCCCGGCCTCGTGCTCCGGCCGGGCGACGCCGCCGAGGTGGCGGAGGCCGTCGCCTTCGCCCGGGACAACCGCGATGTGCCGCTCGGCGTGCGCAGCGGCGGCCACGGCATCAGCGGACGCTCCACGAACGACGGCGGCATCGTGATCGACCTCGGCCGGCTCGATGCCATGGAGGTGCTCGACGAGTCGGCCCGGCTCGTGCGCATCGGCGCCGGCGCCCGCTGGAAGGACGTCGCCGCCTTCCTCGGGTCGCGCGGGTGGGCGTTGAGCTCGGGCGACTACGGCGGCGTCGGCGTGGGCGGGCTCGCCACCGCGGGCGGCATCGGCTGGCTCGTGCGCGAGCACGGCCTCACCATCGACCGCGTGCGGGCCGTCGAGGTGGTGCTGGCCGACGGCTCGGTCGTGCGAGCGGATGCCACGCGGCATCCGGAGCTCTTCTGGGCCGTTCGCGGCGCCGGCGCGAACGTGGGCATCGTCACGGCCTTCGACTTCGAGGTCGACGAGGTCGGCGACGTCGGCTTCGCGCAGCTCGCGTTCGACGCGAGCGACACCGCCGGATTCCTGCAGGCGTGGGGCGACTGGGTCGTCGACGCGCCGCGCGACCTCACGAGCTTCCTCATCCTCGGCGGCGCGCGACCGGGGGAGCCGCGGGTCGCCCAGGTCATGGCGATGATCGACTCCGACGACCCCGACCTCGTGCTGGCGCGGCTGCAGCCCCTCGCCGAAGCCGCGCCGCTCGTGGGGCAGGACGTGCGCATCACGAGCTACCGCGCCGTCATCTCGAACGCGTCGGACGAGACGCACGCCGCCGAGGGCGAGCCCACCGCGCGCACCGGCCTCATCGGCCGCATCACGCCCGAGTTCGCCCGTGATGCCGCCCGGTTCCTCGACAGCGGCGCGACGTACTTCTTCCAGCTGCGCGCCGTCGGCGGGGCCGTGCACGATGTGCCGGCGGATGCCACGGCCTTCGCCCACCGCTCGGCGGAGTTCTCGGTGGTGGCGTTCGGATCGAGCCGGCAGGGGACGTCGGCGCAGTGGAACGAGCTCATCGGGCCGCACCTCGACGGTGCCTACGTGAGCTTCGAGACCGAGCAGGGCGACGCCGCGGTGGCGGCCGCCTACCCGCCGGCGACGCTCGCGCGGCTTCGCGCGATCAAGGCGCAGGTCGACCCCGGGAACCTGTTCCGCGACAACGCGAACGTCCGGCCGGCGTAGGGCGACCACGGCTCCGGCTCCGGCTCGGGCTCACCTGGCCGTTGCCGCTGCGAGCAGGATCACCGCATCCGCGGTCGCACCGTGGCGACCGGCCATCTCGTCGTTCCAGGAGCCGAGCAGGTGCCAGGTCGCGATGCGGAAGGTCAGGGCGCGAACGAGCAACTGCGACCACTCGGGGATGCCGTGATCGTCTGCGAGACGCGCGGGCGGATACCCGTGCCAGCACGCGCCGTCGACCGCGGCGATCGCTGCGCCGGTGCCGGCGGGCCGCCAGTACGGAGCCCAGTCGATCACCGCCGGCGGATGCCCCGTCGCGAACATCACGTTGCCGAGAAGGTCGCCGTGGATGACTTGCGACGCCGACTCCACTGGGCGGAACTCGGCGGCGAGCTTCTCGAGCATCTCGTCGGCCGGCAGCGGATCCTCGCCCCACGCCATCCGCTCGGCCCGGCTCCACGCGTCATCGGATCGAGCGATGAACCCGGGCTGCGGCAGGGATGCGATGGCGCGGTGGAACGCGGCACCGGCCCGGATGACGTCGATGACGCGTGACTCATCCGCCGTGCCCGGCATCCACTCCCATGCCTCCCACCCGTCGTGCACCCACGCACCCGAGCGGTCGGGGATCGGCCGGGGAACCGTGAACTCGTCGGTCCGTTCGAGGTCCGCGAGAATCCCGGACTTCCAGACGGCTTCCTCAGGATCGCCCGCCGGTCGGATCACGACGCCGCCCGCGCGCCACGTCAGGCCGCGGCCGCCGCTCAGACGCTCTGGCGTCCCGGTCGCGCCGAACGCCGCGAAGACCTCCCTCGGGGGCTGGGTGGCGGTCACGCGCCGAGCAGCGTGTCGAGCACCGGGTGCAGGTGCCGGGTCGCGAGCACGGATGCCGCGTGCTGTGCGCCCGCCCGCAGCGCGTCGGGCAGCGGCGACCCGGCGAGCGTCGCGTCGAGCACGCCCGACATGAACGCATCGCCCGCGCCGTTCGTGTCGACCACCTCGACCGGGACCGCGGCGACGGCGTGCCGCGTCATCCGCTCGTCGACCGCCACCGCGCCCTCCGCGCCGAGCGTGCACACGACGAGCTTCGCGCCGCCCTCGATGCACTGCTCCATGAACGGGAACGGGTCGTCGCCGATGCGGTCGGCGTTCATGAAGATCACGTCGGCGGCCTCGATGAACGGGCGGTGGAAGTCCGCCTCGCCGTCGTAGTCGTGGATGTCGGTCCAGATCGGGCGCCCGGTGGCGCGCGCCGCGTCGATGAGCCCGAGGGAGACCGGGGCGAGGTCGAGCACGATCGCCGCGGCATCCGACATCGCGGCGGTCGCCTCGGGCGACGGCTCGTCGTCCTGCAGCTGGGGCGTCGCGAGGTAGAGCGACACCCGAGCACCCGCCGGCGTCATGAGGTTGAGGTGGCGCTCGGTCGTGCCGCCGTCGCCTTCGACGAGCTCCACGCCGGCCTCGGTGAGCGGCCGTCGAACGCGCTCGCCCTCGACATCGCCGCCGAGCAGGGTGTGCAGCACCGTGCGCCGGCCGAGCCCGACGAATCCGAGCGCCTTGCCCGCCGACGTCGCGCCGAGCGTCTCGTACTCGTCGAGCGCGAACTGCATGTGCGGCACCGGCTCGGGCAGGCGGTCGAGCATGACGATGCGGTTCCACGAGGCGGGCCCGGCGATGAAGACGTGATCGGTCATCCGCTCATTCTGGCGGATCCCGCGGCGGTCGTCGGCGGTCGCCCGGCCGCTCGCGCTACTCGAGCCACTCCGTCTCGAACGTCGGGCTCGCGTGGATGTTCGTCGACACGAACGGCTCACCGCCGATCACCGCGAACTTGTGCGGCATGAACGCCGGCACGACGAGCACCTGGCCGCCGGATGCCTCGAGCCGCTCGTCGCCCACGGTGAACAGCGCCCGCCCGTGGCGCACCACGAACGTCTCGGTGTACGGATGCCGGTGCAGCCGCGGCCCCGCTCCGTCGCGCGACTCGTACTCGAGGATCAGCGACACCTGCGAGCCGATGGACGCCCCCTCGATGTTGTCGTTCCAGCCCACGTCGTCGGTCGCGGCATCCGCCCGCTGATAGATGAGCACCACCGGCCTCTCCTCTCCGTCGAGTCGAACGCGCGCCACGATAACGCGAGGCACCGGATGCCGCCACCGGGCAGGCGGGTTCCGACGGCCATCATGCAAAAGACGTTCAGTGAATGCGCGGCTAAGGAACAGGCGACCATTGACATACGGATTCGGCCAGCGTTAGTGTCGGCACCACACCATATGTCGTCTGCGGCAACATATATCGCCACGGCGTGGCAGGCGGCCTTCCGCACGGTCCAACTCGAAGGGGAGAACGACCAGATGAAGCAACTCGTCCGAAACGTGATGACCGGGGCATGCGCCATCGGAATCACCGCAACCGTCGGCATCGCCGCAGCCCCCGCCTTCGCCGAGAGCCCTGAAGAGTACAAGGTGCTCGTCGTCGGGCAGACGCTCGGCTTCCGCCACTCGCACATCGACGACACGACCCTCGCCGTGATCCGACTGGGCGAGGAGCACGGGTTCGACGTCGACGTCTGGGACTCGCGCCAGCCCGATCTCACGCTCCCGACGACCCCGTTCACGTCCGCCGCCGACCTCTCGCAGTACGCGTCGATCATCTTCGCGTCGCCCGTCGACGCCACGAACAACCTCGACCCCACTCGCCCCCGGCTGCTGAACGACACCGAGCTCGCGGCCCTCCAGGGCTACATCCACGACGGCGGCGGCTACGTCGGCCTGCACGCCGCGACCGACTCGATGCACACGGTTCCCTGGTACAGCGAACTCACCGGCGGCGGAGCGCGGTTCCGCAACCACCCCGCGCAGCAGACGGCCACGATGCGCGTCGAGAGCCCGGGCCATCCGTCGACGGCGATGCTGCCGGCCGAATGGGTGCGGTTCGACGAGTGGTACAACTTCACGACGAACCCGCGAGACGACGTGCACGTGCTGATCACGCTCGACGAGTCGACCTACAGCCCGGGCAGCGGCGCCATGGGCGCCGACCACCCGATCGCCTGGTGCCAGAACTTCGAGGGCGGTCGTTCCTGGTACGAGGGCGCCGGGCACACGGATGCCTCGTGGGCTGACCCGCTCTTCCTCGAGCACATCCTCGCGGGCATCGAATGGACCGCGGGCGTCGTGACCGGCGGCGGCGACTGCGTGACCTTCAGCGAGGTGAACGAGCTCCTCGGCGGCATTCCCGCCTCCGTGAAGAACGCGAAGCTCGGCGCCGACGTCGCCCGCTCGCTCGCCGACGCGGAGGAGACTGCGGATTCCGGTGACCACGCCGCCGCGATCGCCACGCTGCGGCAGGCCTGGGCGAAGGCGCACGGCATCCAGGACGACGTCCTCGTCGCCAAGATCGCCGACCTGATCGAGTGGCAGGAGGCCCTCCGCTGACGTCGTCACGACCACCGGTCCCGGCCAGGATTCAGGCGCATGACCGGGATTCAGGCCGCGATGGGCCGGGGCAGCCTGACGGGCCGACGATCGCCTGAACCGACGCGGACGACGCGCCGCCGCCGTGCGGCGCGTCGTCCGCGATTCGCTACGCTGAGCGGCATCGCGCCAGCGGGAGGCCGGCGCGAGGACCTGCGACGACGTCGACCTGAAGGATGAGCCGTGCCCCGTTTCGACATGCCCGTTGACGAGCTGCGCGCCTACCGCCCGATCGTGGCCGAGCCCGACGACTTCGACGCGTTCTGGACGTCGACCCTCGCCGAGTCCCGCGCATTCGCGGAGGCGCCCCGGCTCACGCGCGTCGAGTCTCCGCTCACCGCCGTCGACGTGTTCGACGTCTCGTTCAGCGGATTCGGCGGCGACCCCGTGCGGGCGTGGTTCACGGTTCCCGCCGGTGCGACGGGTCCACTGCCCACGGTGGTCGAGTACAACGGCTACAACGGCGGGCGCGGCCTCCCGCACGAGCGACTCGCGTGGGCGGCATCCGGATACGCGCACTTCTTCATGGACACCCGCGGCCAGGGCAGCGGCTGGGGCACGGGTGGGGGCACGCCCGACCCGCACGGCACCGGCCCCTCGGCACCCGGGTTCATGACGCGCGGCATCGAGAGCCCGGCCACCTACTTCTACCGCCGGGTCTTCACCGACGCGGTGCTCGCCCTCGACGCGGTGCGGTCGCTCGACGTCGTCGACGCCGAGCGCGTCGCCGTCGCGGGCGCCAGCCAGGGCGGCGGCATCGCGATCGCCGTGGCCGGCCTGTCGCAGGGACTCGTGGGCGCCATGCCCGAGGTGCCGTTCCTCTGCCACTTCGAGCGCGCCGTCGGCCTCACCGACCGCGACCCGTACCACGAGATCGTGCGCTACCTCTCGGTGCACCGCGAGGCCTGGCCCATGGCGTTCGAGACACTGTCGTACTTCGACGGTGTCAACTTCGCCAAGCGGGCGACGGCCCCCGCCCTGTTCTCGGTGGGCCTGCTCGACCCCGTGTGCCCGCCGTCGACGGTGTACGCCGCGCGAAACCACTGGGGCGCGGGCGAGGCCGTCGAGGCCGACATCGTCGAGTACCCGTTCAACGAGCACGAGGGCGGCGCGGCCGCGCACTGGCCCCGACAGGTCGCGTGGCTCGCCGAGCGGCTGGCGTGAGCGCCATGAGCCAGGGGACGCTTGCGATCGACGCCGGGCAGTCGGGCATCAAGGTGCGGCACGCGGATGCTGCGGGCGTCAGCGAGTGGGCCGGGCCAGGCATCCGCACCGACCTGCCGCTGCTGCCGCAACTCGTGCAGGTCGTCGACCAGGCCGCCGAGGCGGGCCACGCGTTCGACGAGGTCGGGTTCGGGGTCTCGGGACTCACGTCGGAGGAGTCCGACGCCGGCTACCTCCTCGCGTCCGCATCGCAGCACGGGGTGCGTGCCGTGCGCCTCGCCCACGACTCGATCACCGCGTACCTCGGCGCACTCGGCGACGAGCGGGGCGCGGTCGTGGCATCCGGCACCGGCGTCGTCACCCTCGCCGTCGGACGCAGCGACATCGCGCGCGTCGACGGCTGGGGCTACCTGATGGGCGACGCGGGCAGCGGCTACTGGCTCGGGCGGGCTGCGCTCGACGCGGTCATGCGCGCGCACGACGGCCGCGGCGGGCCCACCGCGTTGACCGAGGTCGTGGTGGCGGACTTCCCCGACCTCGAGCGTGCGTACATCGAGCTGCAGTCCGACCCCGAGCGCGTCGGGCGCATCGCCGCCTACGCCCGCCCCGTGGCCGAGGCGGCGGCGGATGGCGACGTGGTCGCGATGGAGATCGTGACGGCCGGGGCTCGTGAGCTCGCGGCATCCGTCATCGCCGGTCTTCGACGAGTGGGCGAAGCGGATGCCCCGGCGCCCCGCATCCGCGCGGTCGGCGGCGTGTTCGGGGGAGCCGTGCTCGCCGAGGCGTTCTCGGCGGCCGTGCACGAGGCACTGCCCGGGGCCGACGTGCGGGTGGCGGAGGCGCATCCGCTCGACGGCGCTGCCGCGCTCGCCGCCGTCGCCCCCACGAGCGCGCTCGCCGCCCACATCACGACCGCGACGACCGACTAGGCCCAGCGCCCCGCCGGCCCTGCCGCGCCGCACGCGCCGCCGCCGCCTGCACCCGTTCGCCAGCGAGGTGACGCAAATCGACCTTCCGCACGCTCGGAAAGGTCGATTCGCGTCATCTCGGCGCACGCGCCGCGCGCTACCGCCGCGTGAGGTACGCCTCGATGCGGTCGAACGCGCCGACCCAGGCCATGGTCTCGAAGAAGTCGCGCATCTCGGGTGTGGGGAAGCCGGTCTGCTCGACCGTCACCAGCGTGCCGCCGTCGTGCGGCTCGAACGTGACGACGATGTGCGTGGTCATGGTCTGGCCGCTCGGGTCGTTGCCCGTCGACTCGGTGACGAGCCGATGCGGCCGGTCGATCTCGAGGAAGGTCTGCACCTCGGTGAAGAGCGTGTCGCGATCGGGGCCCCAGACGGCCTTCTGCGTGCCGCCGACCCGCAGGTCGACCTCGATCTCCACGATGCCCGGCTCCTCGTCGAGGATCGAGAACCAGATCTTCTGCTGCTCGGCGTCGGTGTAGGCGTCGAACACCTCCTCGGGCGTCGCGGGCAGCTGCCGCGTCATCCGCAGGCCGATGGTCTCGCTCGTGTCCAATTCCGTCATGATTCCGTTCCCTTCGTTCCGTCGGATGCGCCATTGCGCAACGTGAAGTAGGCCTCGAGCCCGTCGAGCCGCCGCTCCCAGAGCCGCTGGTAGAAGCTGATCCATGCCATCGCGTCGTCCAACCGTTCGGTGCCGAGACGGACCTGCCGCACGCGGCCGACCTTCTCGGTGGTGACGAGCCCAGCGGCCTCGAGCACGTCGACATGCTTCCGGATGCCGGTGAGCGTCATGTCCGCCGGCGTGGCGAGCTCGGTGATGGTGGCCGGCCCATCGCCGAGCCGGGTCAGGATGCCGCGGCGTGTCTCGTCGGCCAAGGCGCCGAACGCCCGGTCGAGTGCCTGTTGCTGAACCATGTGGTTCAGTGTACGTCACTGAACCGGAAAGTTCAATGTCGGGTATGGCGTGGGCCCCGCCGCACGCGAACGCGCCCGCCCCCGGGTGGAGACGGGCGCGCCCTGACTTGTCCGCAGCCTCGAGCGCTACCCGCGCGCCCACTGCTGGGTGGTCGACGACGCGTCGCACGATGCGAGCGCCACGCCCCACTCGCTCTCGGGAGTGGCCAGGCACAGCGAGGCATCCGCGACGCTGCTGATCGTCTGGTCGGCGTTGAGCTGCCACTGCTGCTCCACGGCTCCGGTGCAGTCGGCGATCATCACGGCGCTGCCGGCGACGGCGCCGCCCACCGGCTCGACGCACATGTCGCCGTAGATCGCGAGCTCCTGCTCGGCCGTCCAGTCGAACGACTGGTTGCCGCCGCCGTTGCAGTACCAGAGGCCCAGCGTCGTGCCCGCCGTGGTCGAGAAGCCGGGCACGTCGACGCAGACGCCGTGGCGCACGCTCACGAGCGGCTCGCCGGGAGGGGCCGGCGGCCGGTCGTTGAGCTGCTCCTGCTTGAGGAGTCCCCAGCCCCACTGCAGTTGGGCGAGCCCCGACTCGTTCGTCACCTCGAGGTCGCCGTCGCCGACGAGCTCGGTGAGCGAGTAGGCGTCGTTCGTGCGCAGGCCGGGCCAGTAGACGATGCCGATGCCCTGGTCTCTGGCCACCTCGGTGAGTGCGCCGAGGTACGACGTGTAGACGTCGCCCTCGTGGTTGCCGTAGTTGAGGCCCGTGGTCATGGGCGATCCCGCCTCGGAGACGACCGTGCGCCAGCCGTACTCGCCGATGCGCGGCAGCAGGTTCGCCTTCCACTCCTCCTCGGTGGTGTGGTCGGCCCAGAACCCGTAGAAGTGCAGCGACAGCAGCGTGCCGTCGAGCTCCTCGGCCGCACCGACGCCCGTGACGTCGTCGTTGTAGCCCGTGCCCGAGATGATGACGCGCTTTCGCGGCACGTCGGAGTGGTCGTCGAGCCAGCCCGAGGTGAGCGACACCCACTCGTCGAGCGTGTAACCGAACGGCTCGTTCATGGGCTCGTAGTAGACCTGCGGGTTCTTGCCGTACTCGTCGACCACGGTGTCCCACATGGCGTCGAACGCGGCCTGGTCGTCGACGCGCCCGTCCTTCGCGTCGTCGCCCTCCCAGTAGCTGAGGATCACCTTGAAGCCGTGCCGCGTCGCCGCATCGATGGCGCCCTGGTAGGACTCCCACCAGTCGGTGCCGACGCTCGACGGGTTGATCGGCAGGCGCACCGTGTTGGCGCCCACCTCGTGCCGGAACTCGAGCACGAGGTCGGACGCCTTGCGGTACGTGGTGCGGTAGTCGTCGTCGGTGCTCAGCCCCGAGGGCACGACCTCGTCGTCGGCGTAGTTGTCGCGTGGATCGGCCCAGTTGACCCCGCGGAACTCACTCGTACCGGTAGGGCCGGTCGAGGGAGCGGCGAGGGCCGGGAGCGGCGTCGCTCCTGCCAGCAGCAGGGCCGCCCCGAGGGCGATCCCGAGTGCGTTTCTCATCGGTCTCCAATCATCCGCGTCGCGTCGATGCGCCGCGGGCTCACGATGTTGACGTCAACATCGCCTCGAAACTCTCACACGATGACGGTCGACCGCAAGGGGTTCCGAACAGGTGGCCGGATGCCGCGGGCTCGCGAAGCACGCCGGCTCGCGGCATCCGTCGGGGGTCGTCCCGGTTCACCAGGTGAGGCCGACGAGCTCCTCGCTGACCCGCCAGAGCCGCTTCGCGGTGGTCTCGTCGATCGCGCGCGGCGACGGGCGCTTCGCGCGGCGGTCATGGAAGTACTGCCCACTCGTCCCGTCAAGCTCCGGCGACGACGCCGCCCAGACGACCGTGTCGGCGCCGCGCTCGGGGGAGCGCATGAACGGGCGCGCGAGGCCGCCCATCGAGGCGTAGAGCCGTGCCTGGTCCTCGGCGCCGAAGGCCGTGCGGGTCACGCCCGGGTGCACGGCGTTCGCGGTGACGGTGGTCCCGCGAAGCCGACGCGCCAGCTCGAAGGTGAACAGCAGGTCGGCGAGCTTGGCCTGGTTGTACGCCCGCTGGCCGGAGTAGCGCTGCGTGCCCTGGAGGTCGTCGAAGTCGATCCGGCCGAGCGACTCCGCGCTCGACGCCACGGCGACGATGCGGGCATCGCCGTGCGCCCGCATCCGGTCGATGAGGAGGCCCGTGAGCAGGAACGGCGCGAGGTGGTTGAGGGCGAAGGTCAGCTCGAGGCCGTCGGCCGTGACGTGGCGGTGGGCCCAGAACCCGCCGACGTTGTTGACCAGCGCGTCGATGCGCGGGTAGCGCTCCTCGAGTTCGGCGGCCAGTCGGCGCACCTGCTCCTGCGACGACAGGTCGGCCGCGAACACGTCGATCGGGCCGGGGCCGGCCAGGCCGCCCAGTTCGGCGGCGGTCGCCGTAAGCCGGTCGGGACTCCTGCCGACGATGCCGACACGAGCTCCGAGGGCCGCGAGGCCCGCCGCGGTGGCCTTCCCGATCCCGCCGGTCGCGCCGGTGACGACGACGATCCGACCCGACATGGGCTGTGACGCGTTCATCGGTCCTCCGCCCCGCGGCAGCGACCGTCAGCCGGGGCCGCTGCCGACCTGGCTCGCCGCCAGTCTCGTCTTCGACGGCGCCGGCGGCAAGCGCCGGGGAACGCCCGGCGGCGCCCCCCGGAGCGTCGCCGGTTCAGGCCATCGAGTCGAGGATCTCCACGAGCCGCTCGAACGTCGTCGTCGGGTTCACGATCGCGAATCGCGTGTTCGGCCGGCCGCCGTGCGAGCTCGGCGTGACGAAGGCGCGCTGCTCGTCGAGGAGGCGGGCCGACCACGCGTCGTAGTCAGCCTTCGACCAGCCCTCGCGCTCGAAGACCACGACGGACAGCTGCGGGTCGCGCACGAGGCGAAGCTCATCGCGCGACTCGATCTCGCGGGCGATGTCCTGGGCCAGCTGGATCGAGCTCGAGATCGCCTCGCGGTAGGCGCTGCCGCCGTGCGTGGCGAGCGAGAACCACAGCGGCAGGCCGCGGGCGCGGCGGGTGAGGTGCGCGGCGTAGTCGGACGGGCTCCACTCGCTGGTCTCGGTGAGGGTGTCGAGGTACTCGGCATGCTGCGTGTGCGCGCGGCGGCCGGTCTCGGGATCGCGGTAGATGAGGGCGCACGCGTCGAACGGGGCGAAGAGCCACTTGTGCGGATCGACGATGACCGAGTCCGCGTGCTCGACGCCCGCGAACCGGTGCCGCGCGAGCGGCGACAGCATGGCGGCGAGGCCGTAGGCGCCGTCGACGTGCAGCCAGAAGTCGAAGTCCCGCTTGAGCGCTGCGATCGACGCCACGTCGTCGACGATGCCGAAGTTCGTCGAGCCGGCGGTGGCGACCACGGCGAAGACGGATGCCCCGTGCTCCTCGAGTGCGGCACGCACGGCGTCGCCCCGCAGCATCCCGTCGTCGCCCGGGCGCACCGGCACGACGTCGACGTCCATGACCCGGGCGGCCGAGGCGATGGAGGAGTGCGCCTCGGCGCTGCACACGACCTTCCACCGCGAGGGCATCTCCGCGCCGGCGTCGTGCACGGCGAGCCGCGCGTGCTCGCGCGCGGCGACGAGCGCCGAGAGGTTGCCGAGGGTGCCGCCCTGCACGAAGACGCCGCCGGCGGTGGCCGGGAGCCCGAACTCGTTCGCGAGCCAGGCGAGGACCTCGTTCTCGGCGTGCACGGCCCCGGCGCCCTCGAGCCAGGAACCGCCGTAGAGGGCGCTGGCCGACACGACGAGGTCGAACGCGATGGCCGCCTTCGTCGGGGCGGTCGGGATGAACGACAGGTAGCCGGGGTGATCGGTGGTGATGCAGGCCGGCGCCAGCACGTGCTCGAACAGCGACAGGGCCCGGGCCGCGCCGATGCCGTGCTCGTCGATGGTGCGGCCGGCGAGCCGGTTGAGCTCGAAGGCGGAGATCGGCTTGTCGAGCGGGGTGTCGGTGGCGAGCATGCGCCGGCGGGAGTAGTCGAGCACGAGGTCGACGAGGCGAGTGGTCTCCTCGGAGGTCGCGTGCATGCGCGCCTCGGGCAGGTCTACGGTCATGGTGAGGGGTTCCTCTCGGAGAATGGGCACGACGAGGCCGCTGAAAAGCGTTGCACACGACGAGGCCGTTTCGCAAAATCGCGCAACGAAACCGACCACGAGCGCACAACTGGTGCGCCGAAGCGACCCGTGACGCAGGAAGCCATCGATTGACCGTTCAGGGCTGTCCTGCCGCTCGGGGCGGTCCCTGATGCCGCGCGCCCTCGGGGAGCGTATACCGGGAGCGAGCAACCCTCACGAACGGAGGGTGAACGAGGAGGACGCCATGAACCCCGATCCCGTGATCCCGAACGCCCCGGTCGCGGCGGCGACGGCGACCGGCTTCGACGCGGCGTTCCTGGGCGTGCCGGCCGACATGCCGCGTCTCGGCGACGTGCAGGCCGCGGCATCCGTCGAACTCGCCTACGAGCACTTCACCGTGGTGCTCGACACGACCCGGCGGCTCGCGGCCGTGACCGCGGTGAACATCGACGGCGCGCGCCTCGCGAAGGTGCCGCGCGGCGACCGCTGGGTGTTCGACGAGCGGATCCCCGAGGAGCTGCAGGCGGGCCCCGAGGTCTACGCCGACAACGACCTCGACCGGGGCCACCTCGTGCGGCGCAACGACCCCGTCTGGGGCGATCCCGAGGTGGCCGCCCGCGCGAACGACGCCACGTTCCACTTCACCAACGCCGCCCCGCAGGCGTCGGACTTCAACCAGGGGCACGAGCTGTGGGTCGGACTCGAAGACCACGTCCTCGAGCACGCGCGAGCGCACCAGCTGAAGCTCAGCGTGTTCACGGGCCCGGTGCTCGCCGACGACGATCCGCCGTATCGCGGCATCCGGATCCCCCTCCGCTTCTGGAAGGTCGCCGCGTGGAGCACGGGCGATGCGCTCGCGACGACCGGCTTCCTCGTCGACCAGTCGCCCCTCGTCGACGTCGACCTCCTGCCGCGGGAGCTCGGCGCTCCGCCGCCGCTCGGGCCGTTCCGCACGTTCCAGGTGCGCGTCGCGGCCATCGCCGAGCTCACCGGACTGACCATGCCCGAGCTCGTCGCCGCCGAGAGCCTGCCCCGCGGCGTGCCGGCCATGCGCGAACTCACGACCGCCGCTGACATCCTGCTCTGAGCAGGCGAACGGATGCCGCGGCGCGCGGCCGCGGCATCCGTTCGGTCATGCTCGGGCCCGAGTCCGTCAGGCCCGGGCCGAGCCCGTCAGGGGGTGACGATGTTGAAGCCCGGGTCGCCCGGGTCGAGCACGCCCAGCACCGACTGCAGCACGCTCGCGTCGCCGTCGAGCACGAGGCCGCCGGCCATCGCCGCCTGCACGTCTCCCGTCGCGAGGCCGCCGAGGGCCGACTTCGGCACGGTCACCGTGAGCGAGACGTCGCCCTTGCCGTCGCGGGCGGCGGTGAGCACGCCGTTCCGCAGTGTCACCCGGTAGGTCTCGCCGTCGTGGTCGGGGAAGGTCCACCTCGTCGCGAGGTCGAGGTCCCACGCCTTCGGCCCGTCGACCTGCACCGCGATCGCATCGAAGAAGAGCTGCGGGGTGAGCTGGGCGAGGAGGTCGGCGGCCGCGGGGTTCGTGGGCGTGCCGAACGCCGCCCCCCGCAGCTCCAACGAACCCGACAGGAATGCCGCTCGCCACGTGCCGTTCTCGCTGCCGAAGCCGAGTTGCTCGAGCACCTCCGAGAGCAGCGCCTTCGCGCCCTCATGATCGGGCTGCGCGAACACGACGTGGTCGAGCACCTGGGCCGCCCACCGAAGGTCGCCGGACTCGAAGGAGCCCCGCGCCTTCTCGACGACCGCGTCCGCGCCGCCCATGAACTCGACGTACCGTGTGCCCGCCTCGACCGGCGTGTGCTGCCAGAGGTGCGACGGGTTGCCGTCGTACCAGCCCATGTACCGCTGGTAGATCGCCTTCACGTTGTGGCTCACCGAGCCGTAGTAGCCGTGGGTGTTCCAGGCTGCCTCGATGGCCGGCGGCAGCTCGATCATCTCGGCGATCTCGGTGCCGGTGTAGCCCTGGTTGAGGAGCCGCAGCGTCTGGTCGTGCAGGTAGGCGTAGAGGTCCCGCTGGGTGGAGAGGAACTCGGCGATGTGCTCGGTGCCCCAGGTCGGCCAGTGGTGCGACGCGAACGCGACCTCGGCCTCGCCCGCGAAGGTCTCGATCGCCTCGGTGAGGTAGCCGGCCCACGCGTGCGGGTCGCGCACCACGGCGCCTCGGAGCGTGAGCAGGTTGTGCAGCGTGTGCGTGGCGTTCTCGGCCATGCAGAGCGCCCTGCGATCGGGGAAGTAGAAGTGCATCTCGGAGGGCGCCTCGGTGCCCGGCGCCATCTGGAAGACGATGCGAACGCCGTCGATGGTGTGCTCCTCGCCGGTTCGCGTCACGTACACGGTGGGCGCGATGAGCGTGACCGTGCCGTTCGACGTCGACTGCCCGAGGCCGGCGCCCACGCTGCCGCGCTCGCCGCGCGGGAGGGCCGCGCCGTACATGTACGCGGCGCGGCGGCCCATGGCCGTGCCGGCGTAGACGTTCTCGGAGATGGCGTGCTCGAGGAATCCGGCGGGTGCGATCACCGGCACGCCCGCGTCGACCTCCTCCTGCGAGACGACGCCCTTGACGCCGCCGAAGTGATCGATGTGCGAGTGCGTGTAGATCACGGCGACCACGGGCTTCTCGCCGCGGTGCTCGCGATACAGGGCGAGCGCCGCCGCGGCCGTCTCGGCGGAGATGAGCGGGTCGATCACGATGACGCCCGTGTCGCCCTCGACGAACGTGATGTTCGACAGGTCGAAGTTGCGCACCTGGTAGATGCCCTCGACCACCTCGAACAGACCGTGCTTCTGCACCAGCTGCGACTGTCGCCAGAGGCTCGGATGCACCGTCGGCGATCCTTCGGCGTCGAGGAACCCGAACTCGTCGATGTCGTAGACCACGTTGCCGGCCGCGCCGCGGATCACGCCGGGCTCGATCGTGGCGATGAACCCGCGCTCCGCATCCTCGAAGTCGCGTCGGTCCTCGAACGGGAAGCCCCCGCCGCTCGAGTTCCCCTGGTCGTGGCTGTTCGGCGTCGATTCCGACATCTGCGCATCCCCTCTTCGCGGGCGGCCATCGCCCGCTCGCCCATTCTCGTGTCGCCGTGCGGGCGGAGTCCACAGCCGGCGCGTGAACTCCCGCCGGATTGTCAGCGGCCCATGGTCGAGTGGTCGCATGGGCTTCGACGCGCAATTCCTGGGGGTGGCGGCTCCGTTGCCGCGAGTGTCCGAAGCTGATGCCGCGGCATCCGTCGAACTCGACTCGGTGCACTTCACGGTGGTGCTCGACACCGTGCGGCGGCTCGCGCGGGTCACCGGGGTCAACGTCGACGGCGCCGCGCTCGTCGAGCTGGAGCGGGGCGACCGGTGGCAGTTCGACGACCGCATTCCCACCGACTGGCAGGCCGGGCCGCTCGTCTATGCCGACAACGATCTCGACCGCGGCCACCTCGTGCGCCGCCGCGACCCGGTGTGGGGGCCGCCCGAGGTGGCCGCGCGCGCCAACTCCGACACGTTCCGCTACACGAACGCGGCGCCGCAGGCGTCGGGCTTCAACCAGTCGAAGGAGCTGTGGCTCGGCCTCGAGGACCACGTGCTCGAGCACGCGCGGGCGTACCGACAGCGGCTCAGCGTCTTCACCGCGCCGGTGCTGGGCGACGGCGACCCGTCGTACCGCGGCATCCGCGTACCCCTGCGGTTCTGGAAGATCGCCGCGTGGAACAGCAACGGCGACGCGGGCGGCACGAGCGACGGCGGCAGCCTCGCCGCCGTCGGGTTCGTCGTCGATCAGGCGTCGCTCGTGGACACCGGCGCGGTGCGCGAGCCCGCTCTGGCGGAGGCGCCCCCGCTCGGCCCGTTCCGCACCTTCCAGGTGCCGATCGCCGACATCGCCGCCGCCACGGGGCTCGTCATGCCCGACCTCGTCGCGGCCGACCGCATGCCGAAGGCGGTCTCCGCGCTCGAGTGGCGGCGCATCGAGCAGCCGGCCGACATCCTGCTGTAGTCGCTCGGGCGGCACCGACGCCCGAAATGCTCCGACTCGGCTAGGCGGGTGCGCCCGTCGTCGCGGAATCGGCGCCGCCGGCCGTGCGCTTGGCTGCCCTCCGCGCCTTGCGCGCGGCCTTCGCGTCGGCGTCGAACTTGGCCATGATCTCCCGCGTCTGGTCGAGCTCACCGAGCATCGGGCGGATCCAGTTCATCGCGGGGTTCGTGTCGACCAGGACCAGGCGCACGATCAGGGTGAGCGGAATCGCGAGGATCGCCCCGATCGGCCCGATGACCACCGCCCAGAACAGCACCGAGAAGAACGTGATGGTCTGGCTGAGGTTCACGGCCTTGCCGACCACGCGCGGCTGGATGACCGACTGGATGACGGCGTTGATGACGCCGTAGACCACGATCACGGCGATGACGGTCGGCCAGCCGCCCACGAGCGCGCCGAAGATGATCGGCGGAACGATCGCGATGAAGTAGCCGATGTTCGGGATGAACGAGCAGACGAACGCGAGGAGTCCCCAGATGAACGCGCCAGGCACCTGCAGGATGAGCAGCGCGATCCAGTTGACGATGCCCTGCGCGATGCCGAGCACCGTCGTGACGACCATGTACCGCCGCACGTTGCTGCCGTAGCTCACCAGTGAGACCGCCACGAGCGGCCGCACGGTGTAGAGCTCCCGCAGCACGGTCGGCACGAACCCGGCGTCCATGGCCATGAGCAGCAGCATCGTGAAGAGGATGACGAGGAGGGTGATCCAGCCCGTGAGCCCGCCGACCAGCCCGCCGACGAATCCGACCAACTGCCCCGGATCGAAGCCCTTGGCGATGTCGCTGATCTCGCCGGAGCTGATCCCGATGGACGACAGCCACTTCCCGACTTCCTGACCGAAGGCAACGATCTGCGGCTTGAACTGCGGCAGCAACTCGGCGAACTGACCGAACGCGACGAGGACGAGGTACCCGAAGGCGAGCAGCAGCAAGGTCACGGCGGTGATCACCGATCCGGTGGCGATGCCGCGCGGCACGCCGCGCTTCTCGAGCCAGACCCGCAGCGGGTGTACGCAGATCGTGAGCACGAGGGCGAAGAAGACCGGGCCGAAGATGCCCGAGATCGCGGCGATGCCGAAGGTCGCGAGGGCGGCGCCCCCGATGCCCATGAGGATGAACGCGTTGCGGTGCTTCGAGGTCGCCGCGAGCGACTCGGCCGCAGCCTGTGCGGCTGCGACCTCCGCCGCGTCGGCCGCCGCATCGGCCTCCTCAGGCGACGGCGTCTTCTTCTTGGTCCACCACATGAGGACTCCGATCAGCAGGTCGCCCCGACCCGCGCTCGTGCCCACCATAGCGAGCGGATGCCACGGGCGGCATCATCCAGTTCGCGTGAGTCATGCGTCCTCGGGGGCGGCGAGCGTCAGGAAGGCGCGGCCCACGTGCGGCCGCCGGACGAGCTCCGATTCGAGCCGGCGCAGCTCGCGTGCGGCATCCGCCTCGCTGCGATCGTCGACGAGGTCGACCGACGCGACCAGCAGCACCGTTCCGGGGCCGATGAACTCCATGTGCAGGAACCCGACCCGTTCGATCTCGGGCGACTCGAGGATCTCGTCGCGCACGGCGTCGCGCAGCGCGTCGTCGACCGCCTCGCCGAGGAGGAAGGCCCGGTTGCGGGCGATGAGCACCACGGCGACGATGCCGAGCAGCACGCCCACGAGGAGCGAGCCGATCGCGTCGTAGACCGGTGAGCCCGTGAGTTGGTGCAGGCCGACGCCGAAGAACGCGATGACCAGGCCGATGAGGGCCGCCGCGTCCTCGGCGAAGACGGCGCGCAGGGTCGGGTTCGAGCTGCGTGCGACGTGCTCGAGGGTGGCGACGTCGCGTCGCCGGGCGTCGGTGCGCGCCTGCCGGAAGGCGCGGATGAACGAGATGCCCTCGAGCACGAACGAGATGCCGAGCACCGTGTAGGCGACGCCGTAGTCGCTCGCCGGCTCGGGGTCGACGAGCTCGGAGATGCCGTGCTGGATCGAGACGACGGCCCCCGCGGTGAACAGCCCGAAGGCCGCGAACATCGACCAGATGTAGGCGTCCTTGCCGAAGCCGAGCGGATGCCGCGCGTCGGCCGGTCGACGCGATCGGCGCTGGGCGATGACGAGGAGCACTTCGTTGCCGGTGTCGGCCCACGAGTGCGCGGCCTCGGCGACCATCGACGCCGACCCCGTGATGACGGCCGCGAACGACTTCGCGGCCGCGATGAGCGCGTTCACGACGAGGGCCACGATCACGGTGACGAGGCTCTCGGCGGGTTGCTCGGCGGGCGGCGCGGCACCGGGCTTCGCGGGCTGCTCGGATCGATCCGCCGTCATCGTCCGAGTCTGGCATCGGATGCCGCGCCGGTGCCACAGTGGAGGCATGGCTGCGAGTGCGGAACTCCAGGCCGACGTGCTCATCGTGGGCGCCGGGCCGAGCGGCCTCATGCTCGCGGTGGTGCTCGCACGGCTCGGGGTCGACGCGATCATCGTCGACGGCAAGTCGGGTCCGACGCGCGAGTCGCGGGCGCTCGCGGTGCAGGCGCGCACCATGGAGCTCTACGACCAACTCGGCCTCGTCGACCGGGTGCTCGCCGAGCGGTCGCCGGCCACCGCGGTCGTGCCTGGTGCGGGCAGCCGCCCGTTCGGGCGGGTCGAGCTGCGCGGGATCGGCGAGGGCGTGAGCCCCTACCTGGAGGTCACGGTCTTCGAGCAGAGCCGCAACGAACGGATGCTCGTCGACGCGCTCACCGGCCTCGGCCGCGAGGTGCGCTGGGGCCACCGGCTCACGCGGCTCGACGTCGTGGCCGGCGGCGACGGGGGTGACGGCCAACGCGCCGGTGCGGCATCCGTCGTCGCGACCCTCGACGGCCCCGACGGGCCGGTCACGGTGCGCGCCCGCTACTGCGTGGGGGCCGACGGCGCGCACTCGCCGGTGCGCGAGACGCTCGGCGTGCCGTTCGAGGGCGTGACCAATGAGCACAGCTTCTACGTGACGGATGCCGCGGGCGTGACGGGTCTCGTCGAGGGGGCCATCAACATCCGCATCACGGCCGAGCACTTCCTGCTCGGGTTCCCGATGGGTGTGGGCCGGATGCGCCTGCTCGGCGTCGTGCGCGACCGCGACCTTGACGCGGCCGGCGAACTCGCCGAGGACACCGTGAAGGGGCTGGTGCGCCGGGAGTTCGGCGTCGCCTACACGGACTCGGCCTGGTTCTCGCAGTACCGGCTGCATCACCGGCTCGCGAAGCGGTTCCGGGTCGGACCGTGCTTCCTCGTCGGCGATGCGGCGCACATCCACTCGCCGGTCGGAGCGCAGGGCATGAACACCGGACTGCAGGAGGCCCACAATCTGGCATGCGCGTTCGCCGACGTGCTCCTGCGCGGCATGCCCGATGCGCGCCTCGACCGCTACGAGGCCGAGCGCCGCCCGGTCGGACGCGTCCTCGTCGACACGACGGACCGCATGTTCGGGGTCGTGACGGCGGGCGGCCGGCTCGCGCGGTTCGTGCGAGGCCGGGTCGTGCCCGTGATCGGGCCCGTCGCCGTGCGGCTGCTGCCGCGCCTGATCGGCGGCCGCCGCGTCTTCGGCTACCTGTCGCAGACCCGCATCCACTACCGGATGTCGCCGCGCGCGTCGTCGGGCCGTGACCGCGTCGTCGGGCGGCGGCTGCCATGGTTGGGCGGCGACGTCGGCAACTTCGCCCCGCTGCGGGCGTTCACCTGGCAGGTGCACGGGTACGGCGTCTACGAGCCCGAGGTTCGCGCGATCGCGGAGACGCTCGGACTCGAGTGGCACGCGTTCCCGCCCGATCCGCACGGGCGCCTCGACCCGTCGCTCGTCTACCTCGTGCGGCCCGACGGGTTCGTCGCGGCCGCGGCATCCGCTCGCGCCGTTCCCGGCGGCCCGGCCGCCTTCCGTGAACAGCTCGCGGGCTGAGTCGGCGTATCGTCGACGGGTGACCGCAGAACTCGACGAGCAGGATGCCGCGCTGCGCCGCCGCCGATTCGCCGGAGCTGCGACGCAGCTCGGCACCGAGGTCTCGATCAACTTCGGCTCGTCGCTCGCCGGCCTGCTCATCCCCATCGTCGGATCGTTCGTGGTCGTGGCGGCGCGCCAGATCGTGATGGTCGTCGCCGTCGTTCCGTTCTACCGGCCCAAGCGCGCCGAGCTCACGTGGCGCCGCCTCTGGCCCGCGCTCGCGCTCGGCGTGGTGCTGGCGGTCATGAACCTCGCGTTCTACGAGTCGGTGCACCTGCTCGGGTTGGGCATCGCGGCGACGATCGAGTTCCTCGGCCCCCTCGCGATCGCGCTCCTCTCCTCGCGCCGCATCCTCGACGTGGCCTGTGCGCTCGCCGCGGGCGCCGGCGTGGTGCTGCTCATCGGTCCGGGGTCAGCGGATGCCGCGGCCATCGACCCGTGGGGCGTCGCCCTCGCCCTCACCGCCGCGGCCGCGTGGGCCGGCTACATCGTGCTGACCCGGCGGGTCGCCGTCGGACTGCCCGGCTTGGAGGGACTCACCGTCGCGAGCATCGTGAGCCTGGCGCTGTTGCTGCCGTTCGCGATCGCGACGTTCGACGCGTCGGTGATCGACTGGCGCGTGGCCGCGCTGCTCGTCGGCGTCGGGGTGCTGTCGTCGGCGCTGCCCTACAGCCTCGACACGTTCATCCTGCGCCGCATCACGCCCCGCCTCTACGCGATCATCACGAGCTTCGGGCCCGTGATCGCCGCGATCTTCGGATGGCTCGTGCTGTCGGAGACGTTCACGCCGCTCGAGGTGCTCGCCATCGCGATCGTCTGCGGGGCGGCGGGCACGGCGATCGCCACCCAGCGCGACCGGCCGAAGTCCGACCTCGAGCAGACCGCGGAGGGCATGGCGTAGCGGCGTCGGCTCGCGGCATCCGCTCGGCGTCGGCTCGCGGCATCCGCTCACTGGCGCTCGCGGCATCCGCTCGCCACCGCCGATCTGCAGGAATGCACACCCGCTGTGCGGGATACGCGATTGCCGCACGCGGAGGTGCCGGGCCAGAATCGCCTGCGACGTGACACCCCTTCCTCGCGTCGCCACTACAAGGAGGTAGTCGCCAATGGCCGTCGACCGTACGACGCAGGGCCCATCCCCAACATCCGCCGACCCGCAGGGGTCGCCCGTCCGCACCGGCCTGCGCAAGGTCGTCGCCGCCTCGATGGCCGGCACGATCGTCGAGTGGTACGAGTTCTTCCTCTACGCCACCGCCGCGACGCTGGTGTTCAACGTCATCTTCTTCCCGCCGAGCGACAACCCGCTCGACAACATCATCAAGGCGTTCCTCACCTATGCGGTCGGCTTCATCGCCCGTCCGCTCGGCGGCATCGTGTTCGGGCACTTCGGCGACAAGTACGGCCGCAAGCGGCTCCTGCAGCTGGCGATCATCCTCGTCGGCGTGACCACCTTCCTCATGGGCTGCCTGCCGACCTTCGACCAGATCGGCTACCTCGCGCCGATCCTGCTCATCGTCCTGCGCTTCTTCCAGGGCTTCGCGGTCGGCGGCGAGTGGGGCGGCGCGGTGCTCCTCGTGGCCGAGCACTCGCCCGACCGCGAGCGCGGCTTCTGGGCGAGCTGGCCGCAGGCCGCCGTGCCCGCCGGCAACCTGCTCGCCACCGTCGTGCTGCTCACCCTCTCGCGCACGCTCACCGAGGAGCAGTTCCTCGCATGGGGCTGGCGCGTGGGCTTCTGGCTCTCGGTCGTGATCGTCGCCGTCGGTTACTACATCCGCACGAAGGTCACCGATGCGCCCATCTTCCTCGAGGCGCAGAAGGAGGCGGAGGCCGCGAAGAAGACGAACTACGGCGTGATCGAGGTGCTGAAGCGCTACCCCCGTGGCGTCTTCACCGCGATGGGCCTGCGCTTCGGCGAGAACATCATGTACTACCTCGTGGTGACCTTCTCGATCACCTACATGTCGGCGCACCTCGGCATGATCACGTCGACGATCCTCACGCTCATCCTGTTCGCGCACGTCGTGCACTTCGCCGTGATCCCGGTGATCGGGCGCATGAGCGACCGGCTCGGCCGCAAGCCCGTCTACGCGACCGGTGCCGTGCTCGCCGCAGTCTGGGGCTTCGTGGCGTTCCCGCTGTTCGATACGAAGAACGACTGGCTGATCGTCGGCGTGCTCATCGTCGGCCTGATCATCCACGCCCTCATGTACGCAAGCCAGCCGGCGATCATGGCCGAGATGTTCCCGACCCGCATGCGCTACTCGGGCGTCTCGCTCGGCTACCAGGTCACGTCGATCATCGCCGGGTCGCTCGCGCCGATCATCGCGACCATGCTGCTGTCGACCTACGAGAGCTGGGTGCCGGTGGCGATCTACCTCGCGATCTCGGCCGCGGTGACGCTCGTCGCCGTGATCGCCCTTCGGGAGACGGTCGGCATCTCGCTGCGTTCGATCGACGACGCCGACCGGGAGCGCCTGGCCGAAGAGGCCGCGCGGGTCGGGTAGATCGCGGCATCCGCACCATCGATCCACGCGAGTGGGCGATCTTGGCGGCCGGCTCGCGGCCGAGCCGCCAACATCGCCCACTCGAGGCACGAGATCGGGAGGAATCGTGACCGAAGGCACCGTGAGCGGCACCACCGCGGGCAGCGCGGGCAGCGCGACACGCACCCGCACCATCACCGGAGCCGTGCTCGAGGAGCTCGGTCGGGGGCGCCCCTTCGCGGCGTCGCGACCGATCACGGTCGGCGAGCTCGAGCTCGACCCGCCCGGCCCCGACGAGCTGCTGGTGCGGATCGAGGCGGCCGGCGTCTGCCACTCCGACCTGTCGGTGGTCGACGGCAACCGGCCGCGGCCCGTGCCGATGCTCCTCGGCCACGAGGCCGCGGGCATCGTCGAGGCGGTCGGCGTCGCGGCATCCGCTGCGGGCTTCGCCGTCGGCGACCGGGTGGTCACGGCGTTCCTGCCCAGGTGCGGTGAATGCGACGGATGCCGCACCGGCGGCGTCATGCCGTGCACGCCGGGGACCGCGGCGAACACCGCGGGCACGCTCTTCGACGGCGGCATCCGACTTCGGCGCGACGGGCGGCCCGTGCACCATCACCTCGGGGTGTCGGGCTTCGCCACGCACGCGGTCGTGGACCGGCGCTCGGCCGTGGTCGTCGGCGCCGATGTGCCGCCCGACATCGCGGCCGTGCTCGGCTGCGCCGTGCTCACCGGCGGCGGCGCGGTCGTCAACGCGGGTGCCGTGCGTCCCGGCGAGGACGTCGTGGTCGTGGGCCTCGGCGGCGTCGGCATGGCCGCGCTCATCACGGCGGTGTCACTCGGCCACGGACGCGTCACCGGCGTCGACGCGGTGCCGTCGAAGCTCGACCGGGCACGCGAGCTCGGCGCGTCTGCGGCGTTCACGCCCGACGAGGCGATCACGGCGGGCATCAGGGCGGAGGTGGCGGTCGAGGCGGCGGGGCATCCGCGCGCGTTCGAGACCGCGTTCGCGCTCACCGCACCCGGCGGGCGCACCGTGACCGTCGGCCTGCCGTCGCCGGCCGCGCGGGTGGAGCTCTCGCCGCTCACGATCACCGCCGAGGCGCGCACGATCGTGGGCAGCTACCTCGGGTCGGCCGTGCCGTCGCGGGACATCCCCCGGTACGCCGAGCTGTGGCGCCGAGGTCGACTGCCCGTCGAGGCGCTGATCTCGTCGCACATCGCCCTCGACGACGTCAACGAGGCGATGGACACGCTCGCCGCCGGCGCGGCGATCCGGCAGGTCATCCGGTTCTGAGCGGCCGGCCACCGGCGCCTGCGGCATCCGTTGCCGGGCGGTTGCCGCGAACGTATCGTGGGAGGCGCGGGAGCCGGTCGGCTCGCCCGCACCGAGCGCACTCCGCGTCGACGAGGTCGGGAGGGGCACATGGCGACGATCGCCTGGATCGGCCTGGGACACATGGGCGGCCCGATGTCGGGCAACCTCGTCGCCGCCGGGCACGAGGTGCGCGGGGTCGATCCCGACGCCGCCTGCCGGGATGCAGCCGCCGCCCGCGGCGTGCAGGTCGTCGCGTCGATCGCCGACGCGGTGGCGGGTGCCGATGCGGTGTTCACGTCGCTGCCGCGCGGCGAGCACGTTCGCGAGGTGCTCGGCGGCGAGGCAGGGGTGTGGGCGACGGCGCCGACGAGCGCGCTGCTGCTCGACACGTCGACGGTGGACGTCGAGACTTCCCGCTGGAGTCACGAGGAGTCGGCGGCCCGCGGCTTCCGGTTCGTCGACTCGCCCGTGTCGGGCGGCATCGCGGGCGCCACGGCCGGCAGCCTCACGTTCATGCTCGGCGGCGAGGATGCAGCCGTCGCCGAGGCCGCCGCGCTCGTCGAGCCCATGGCGGGGCACGTCTTCCCGGTCGGCGGGCCGACCATGGGCATCGCGGCGAAGCTCGCGAACAACCTGATGCTCTTCGTGTCGCTGCTCGGCGTCGCCGAGGGCTCGCAGCTCGCAGCGCACCTCGGACTCGACGCCGAGACGTTCTTCCGGGTCGCGTCGGTGTCGTCGGGCGACTCGTGGCCGCTGCGCACCTGGTATCCGGCGCCGGGCGTCGTCGCCACGAGCCCGGCGAACCGCAACTTCGACGCCACCTTCACGACCGTGCTCGCCGAGAAGGACCTGTCGTTCGCGCTCGCAGCGGGGGAGGAGGCCGGCCTGCACCTGCCGGCGGCGCGCATCGCGCTCGACCAGTTCGAGCGCCTCATCGACGAGGGCTACGGCGGCAAGGACTGCAGCCTCATCGTGAAGTACGCCTCGGCCGACGGCACGGTCGCCGGGTTCGATCCCGACGCCTGAGGATCGACGGATGCCGCGCCAGTGCGCCGGTATCAGCCCCGCTGCACTGCGGCGATCACGTCGGTGAGACGGTCGCGCAGGGCGGCGAGCTCGCCCATGCTCATGCCGAGCCGATCGACGACCTGCGGCGGGATGCCGAGCGCCTGCTCGCGCAGCGCGCGACCGGCATCCGTCAACGCCACGTCGAGGGCGCGCTCGTCACGGGCGTTGCGCTCGCGGGTCAGATAGCCCTGGGCCTCGAGCCGCTTCAGCAGCGGCGACAGCGTGGCCGGCTCGAGCTGGAGCGCATCGCCCAGGTCACGCACCGTGCGCGGGCTGCGGCCCCAAAGGGCGAGCATCACGAGGTACTGCGGGTGCGTGAGGCCGAGCGGCTCGAGAATCGGCCGGTAGACGCCGATGACGCCCCGGGCGGCCACGGCCAGCGCGAAGCAGACCTGGTTCTCGAGGGCGAGCAGGTCGTCGGATGCCGCGCCGTCGACAGCTGCGGTCACTGTTGCGGTTGCGGTGGCGGCGGGTCGATCGTCCATGGCTCCAGTATGCGGTGTGTGCGAATAGTTAGTACACTAATGATTATGACACGACGCACCCGCTCCGATCGACCAGGCGGGCGCGGCTACGCCGGCCTCATCGAACGGCTGAACGCGCGGCTGCTGCCATGGATCGGCCCGCCGCCGCTGGGACCCTACGACGAGGAGCCGGCGCCGAACCGCGCCGCCGCCTGTCCGCTCTGCGGGGCACCCATGTCGGAGCACCACATCGACCGCACGTTCGAGCGCACGCAGCTGCGCTGCCCGTAGGCGCGGGTGGCACCCCGCTTGCAGCGCGGACGGGGATCCGCTCTCCGCCCGGTCCGTCGGCTCGCGGCCCGGCCCATCGCCACCGCTAGGACCGTGCCACCGCCAGGCGCCGCAGCACCCAGCGCTCGTACTCCGCCCACGGATCGTCGATGCCGGCCGCCAGCTCGGCGACGTGCTCGAGCAGCGCGTCGTGTACCGCGAACCACTCGGTGCCCGGATACCGGTGCGCGGCGAACTGCACGTGCCGCCGCTGCTCGAGCGGGCGCCCGCCGCGCTCGAATGCGAGCACCTCGTCGTGCGGCAGCACCGCGAGCCGCATGCGCGGGTTCACCGAGGTGCCGATCTTGATCTGGTCGCGGTAGCGGATGTAATAGACCACCTCGACGCGCGGCCGGTCGAGCTCGTCGTCGGGCACGTCGCCCACCCGCCACTCGCACTCGGCGCAGACCCACCCCGACGGATAGCGGACGCCGACGTTCGACCCGCAGGCCCGGCACGGCGACGGCAGCACGTCGGTCACCCCGGCATCGCGGCTGACCCAGTCGTACGCCTCGAGCAGGTGCTCGCGACAGAGCCCGAGCGGCGTCCCGGCGTCGACTGGACGCCCGCACGGTCGGCCCTCGGCGTCGGCGAGCCGGCACCCGGTGCCCGGGTCGCCATGGCGCCCGCTCGCGGCATCCGCTGCACTCATGCCGGCAGGCTACGCGCCACCCCCGACACCCGACGGGCGTTCGCGCCGCCGCGATAGGCTCGTTCTCCGACCGCCGGACCCGCGGCGGGCACGGGCGTTCGAGGGTGAGAGGCCGGCATCACCATGCGCATCTGGCGGAGACGGAAGCGGGAGCGGTTCGCGCCGTTCGACCGCACCGCCCTGCCCGAAGTGGAGCCGCTCACGTTCGAGGAGTCCTTCGCCGAGGGCCTCCTCGTCTCTGAGGCGGCGGGCCGCATGGCGCTGAAGAACCGCATCATCGTGATGGCCCTGCGCGGCGACGAGCCGTTCGACGCCGTGCGGGCCTCGGCCGCGGCGCGCGAGGTCCTGCACGAACTGGTGCAGGAGCTCGACGAGGTGGCCGAATGGTCGGCGGCCGAACGCGAGTCGGCGGCGCAGCGCGAGGGCCGCTCGGCGCACCAGCACGACTACCACCGGGCGGATGCCTGGAACCTCCGCCTGCGGCAGCGCGTGAACGCCGCGGTGGCCGAGCGTCTGACCGAGCTCCGCAACGACGACGCCTACCTCGCCGAGTTCGCCGAGCGGGCGCGGCAGGAGGCGTGGGAGGAGATCGCGGGCGTCATCGAGGCGCGGCTGGCCCAGGAGTGGCCGGACATCGAGATCGACGAGGCCTACGAGCGCGAGCGCGACGACCGCATGCGCGGCCTCTCACTCGATCTCAAGCGGGACCTCGCCGAAGCCCGGCAGCGACGCGAGACGTTCGACGAGCTCGACGATTCCTTCGGCGCCTGGCCGGGCTGAGCGGCTGCCGCCTCGGCGAGGCCCGCCGCGCCACACTGGGAGCATGACCAGCCACTGGAGCCCGCTCGCCGTCGTCTACCTGCTGCTCTCGATCGCCGGACTGATCGGCACCTGGTGGTTCAACGCCCTCGCCATCGTCGGCCTGCACGACTTCATCGGCGACCTCGTCACGAGCGGGCCTGCCGTGTCGTCGATCACCGTCGACCTGCTCGTGGCCGCGGTCGCCGGCAGCATCTTCATCATCGTCGAGGCGCGCCGCCTCGGCATGCGCTTCGGATGGCTCTACGTGGTGGCGTCGGGCTTGACCGCGTTCGCCTTCACCTTCCCGCTCTTCCTGGCGATGCGGCAGCGGCGGCTGAACCTGCTGGCCGACGCCACCGCCTGAACGCCGTCCGGCGGCCGACGCCGACGCCGACGGAGGTGGCGGATAGCGTGGAGTGCATGGAACGGACGCGCGTGGACTGGGCATCGGGCAGCTGGACGAGGGAGCCCGCGGCGTCGCGGGTCGACGGCGGCGACCTCGTCGTCATGGCCGTCGAGGGCAGCGACTGGTGGCGCACCACCCATTACGGCTTCGTGCACGACGACGGCCACGGGCTCGTGGCCGAGTGGCCGACGGATGCCGCGGTCGAGCTCACCTTCGACACGTCCACGCTCACCGGGCTCTACGACCAGGCCGGCCTGCTGCTCTGGGTCGATGCCGAGCGGTGGATCAAGACGGGCCTCGAGGTCTCCGACGGCGTGCTGCACGTCGGCGCCGTGGTGACGAACGGGGTGTCCGACTGGTCGCTCGCACCCGTGCCCGAATGGGCGGGGCGGCCCGTCACGATCCGGGCCAGCCGGGGTGGTGAGGCGGGCGACGCCGTCACGCTGCGCGCGCGGAGCGATGCGGGTGGCTGGCGAACCCTTCGCGTCGCGCCGTTCACCGCCGGCGCGGCATCCGTCGGCCCCATGATCTGCGCCCCGATGCGCGCCGACCTCGAGGTGCGGTTCACGGAGTGGGCGTTCACCGCGCCCGACGCCGACCTGCACGAGGACCCGCCGATCGCATGAGGTTACGACCGCTCACCGACGACGACCGCGGGCTGCTGCGCGACGCGACGCTCGCGAACATGAACTGGGACGGACCGCGGTTCGAGCCTGAGCAGGTCGACGGCATGCCCGACCTGGCGCACTACTACACCTCGTTCGACGGCGCTCGGGACTTCGGCACGGCGGCGGTCGACGATGACGATGAGGACCACGATGACGAGGGTGAGGCGGTGCTCGCCGTGGCCTGGGTCGTCTTCCTGACCGCCGATGACCCGGGCTACGGATTCGTCGCCGACGACGTGCCCGAGCTGAGCATCACCACGTTCCCGGGGCACCGCGGGCGCGGCTTGGGCGCCGCCGTGCTCGACGCCGTCGTCCACGAGGCGCGGCGCCGGGCCCTGCGCGGGATCTCATTGAGCGTCGAGGACGGCAACCGTGCCCGCCATCTCTATGAACGGGCGGGGTTCCGCACGGTCGGACGCAACGGCGGCTCCGACACGATGCTGCTCACGCTCGCCTGACGCGCGCTGCTCACGCTCGCCTGACGCGCGCCTCGCTCAGCGAGCCGGCGTGATGTTGTGGTTGCGCCGGAACACGTTGCCCGGATCGAACTCGGCCTTGATGCGACGCAGGCGTTCGAGCGTGTGCGGCGGATACATCGACGCGGTCACGGCGTCGCTGTATTCGGCGGAGAAGTTGCCGTAGGTTCCGCTCGTGTAGGCGAGCGCGGCATCGCTGCCGGCCTTGGCGGTGGCCACCTGCTCGGGGGTGGCACCCGGCTGGAGCACGCCGTTCACGATGAGGAGCGCCTCGGCATCGCGATGGGCGATCGCGGTGGCATCGGGGGCCACCCGACCGAACGCGCCCCCGAGGGCGCGCAGGAGCACCATGGTGGGCACCTCGCGGTCGTAGACCCGGGCGAACGCCTCGAGCGCCTCGTCGGAGAGGTCGGGCACGAACCCGTTGCCGCCGACGAACACGAACGGCGGCCTTCCGGGCGGTGCGTCTTCGAGCAGGTCGCCGTAGGCCACCGGTCCGAGCGACACCTCGGTGACCGACGGGAGCGACAGCAGCGGCTCGAGGAGTTCGCGGAGCCGCGACTCGTCGCCCTGCAGCGCGATGCCGAGCTGCGGGCCCGCCGGCATGCCGGGGGCGAACTCGGGCATGACGGTGAGCGTGGAGTTGAGCTCGTCGGGCCCGGCGCGCATCACGTCGCGCCACGCACGGAGCACCGCGGGCACGTCGGACGTGTCGAAGTGCACATGCCCGCCGACGAGGCCGTCGCCCGCGAGCGGCTGGAACACGAAGCGGGTGACGACGCCGAAGTTGCCCCCGCCACCGCGCAACGCCCAGAACAGGTCGGGGTGCGACGTCTCGTCGACGGTGAGCACGTCGCCGGCCGGGGTGACGAGCTCGACCTCGCGCAGGGCGTCGGCGGCGAGGCCCTGCTGGCGCACGAACCAGCCGATGCCGCCGCCGAGGGCGAGCCCGCCGACGCCGACGTCGCGAGTGTCGCCCGAGCTCACCGCGAGCCCGTGCGGCGACAGGACCGCGGCGACATCCGCCCAGCGGGCGCCGGCGCCGACGCTCACCGTGCCGTCGGGTCGCAGCTCGACGGCCGTGAGCTCGGCGAGGTCGATGACGAGGCCGTCGTCGACGGGCAGGAGGCCGTGGCCGCCGCTGCGCACGGCGATGGGCAGGCCGGATGCCGCGGCGAGGCCGACGGCCGCGGCGACCTCGTCGGCGGTGCGCGGACGCACGACGACCTGGGGTTCGCCGACGCCCGCGAAGACCGCGGCGCCGGCGTCGTACTCGGTGGTGCCGGGGCCATGCGCCCGGCCGGGAACGCGCTCACTCAATTCGGAGAGGATCGACATTCCGCCACTCTGGCAGAGGCCGCCGACAAGCGGAATCGCTGCTCGCTCAGCGCGGAATGCCTGCGTTCGCATGCATCGCCGACCGCATGCGGCGACCCGCGCGCCCCTACTCGCCCGAGGGGTGCGCCTTCGCCCGGTCGATCACCCACGCGTACGCGAAGGCCCGCTCGCGCCACGCCGAGTACCGCCCCGAGACGCCGCCGTGGCCGGCCGCCATCTCGGTCTTCAGCAGCGGGTCGGCCCCGGCGTCGCGAAGGCGGGCGACCCACTTCGCGGGCTCCACGTAGAGCACACGGGTGTCGTTGAGCGACGTCACGGCGAGGATCGGCGGGTAGTGGTTGACGTGCACGTTCTCGTACGGCGAGTACGACTTCATGTAGTGGTACACCTCGGCGTCGTCGAGCGGGTTGCCCCACTCGTCCCACTCGATGACCGTGAGCGGCAGCGACGGGTCGAGGATCGAGGTCAGCGGGTCGACGAACGGCACCTCGGCGAGGATGCCCGAGAAGTACCGCGGCCCCATGTTCGCCACGGCGCCCATGAGCAGCCCGCCGGCGCTGCCGCCCTGGGCGACGAGCCGGTCGGGTGCGGTGATGTCCTCGTCGATGAGGTGGCGCGCCGCGGCGACGAAGTCGGTGAACGTGTTGCGCTTCTCGAGCTTCTTGCCGTGCTCGTACCAGAGGCGCCCCATCTCACCGCCGCCGCGCACGTGCGCGACCGCGAAGATCATGCCGCGGTCGAGCAGCGACAGCCGGGGGATGCCGAACCCCGGGTCGATGGAGTGTTCGTACGACCCGTAGCCGTAGAGCAGCGTGGGCGCCGGCGTGCCGAGGTCGACGAGGTCGTGCCGGTACACGAGCGAGATCGGGATGCGCGTCCCGTCGTCGCCGACGGCCCACTCGCGTCGCTGCGCGTAGCGCGTCGCGTCGTAGTCGCCGAGCACCGGCTGGCGCTTGCGCAGGCGACGCTCGCCGGTCGCGACCACGACGTCGTACACGGTCGACGGCGTGACGAAGCTCGAGTAGCCGATGCGCAGGGTCGGCTGCTCCCACGCGGGATTCGAGCCGACGCCCACGGAGAACAGCGCCTCGTCGAACGGCAGCTCGTGCAGGGTGTCGTCGGGCGTGGCATCCGCGGGAAGTCCGGCCGGCGGCACCTTCGCGACGGCCACGCGCGGCAGCCCGTCGCGCCGGTACTCGACGGCGACGAAGTCGCGGAAGGCGTCGACGCCCTCAAGCCGCACGGCCGGATCGTGGGGCAGTAGCATCCGTCGCGGTCCCTGCGGGTCGGATGCCGCGACGCTCACGAGCTCGAAGTTCACGGCGTCGTCGTTGTGCACGATGAGCAGCCGGTCGATGCCGCCGGCGACGACGTGCTCGACGTCGTACTCGACGCCGTCCTTGCGCGGCCACACGACCGTGAAGTCGCCGGCGGGGTCGGCGGTGTCGAGCAGCCAGGTCTCCCCGGTGACGTTCGAGCCGGCCTCGATCATGAGGTACTTGCGACTGCGGGTGAGGCCCACGCCCAGCCAGAACCGCTCGTCGGACTCGTGGAAGACCGAGACGTCGTCGGATGCCGCGGTGCCGACCTCGTGGCGCCAGATGGTGTCGGGGCGCCACGACTCGTCGACGGTGGCGTAGAAGAGGTAGCGGCCCGACGGGTCGAACACGGCGCCGGCCGCGGTGCCCTCGATGACGTCGTCGTAGACCCGGTCGGTGCCGTCGATCGCCTTGAGGCGGATCGTGTAGCGCTCATCGCCCTCCACGTCGGTGGCGTAGAGCATCGTGGCGCCGTCGGCGGTCACGTCGAAGCTTCCGAGCGAGTAGAAGTCGTGGCCGGCGGCCTCGAGGTTGTCGTCGAGCAGCACCTGCTCGCCCGGGATCGACTCGTCCGCGGCATCCGGAAGCTCATCGCCCGTGAGCTCGGGCAGCACGGGCGGCTCCCAGTCGTCGGGGCTCGTGATCGGCGCCCGGCAGTGGATGCCGTACTGCTGCCCCTCGACGGTGCGCGTGTAGTACCACCACTCGCCCTCGCGGCTGGGCACGCTGAGGTCGGTCTCCTTCGTGCGGTCCTTGATCTCCTCGAAGATGAGCTCCTGCAGGATCGAGAGGTGCTCGGTCTTCGCCTTGGTGTAGGCGTTCTCCTGGTGGAGGTGGGCCAGCACCGCCGGATCGTCCTTGGCCCGCAGCCACTCGTACTCATCGACCACCACGTCGCCGTGGTGCTCGCGCTGGATCGGACGCTTCTCGGTCTTCGGCGGGGTGAGCACCTGTCCACGGTACGCCCATGGGCCGCCGACGTTCGAGGCGCGTGCCCGTGACGCCGTGCGTCGGAGTTGAGCATCCGTTTCGTGCCGAACGGCGGCTTAGGTTAGCCTTAGCTCAATCCACTCGTTCCTAGCCGGGAGTCGCACGTGCTCGCCAACTACCTGATCGGCCTCCGCGAGGGCCTCGAAGCAGGTCTCATCGTGGGCATCCTGGTCGCCTATCTCGGCAAGCTCGGCCGGCGCGACCTGCTCGGCAAGCTCTGGATGGGCATCGGCATCGCCGTGGCGGTCTCGCTCGGCGTCGGCGCCCTGCTCACGTGGGGCCCGTACGCGATGACCTTCCAGGCGCAGGAGATCCTCGGCGGCACGCTCTCGCTCCTGGCTGTGGCCATGGTCACCTGGATGATCTTCTGGATGGGCACGCACGGCCGCACCCTCTCCTCCGAGCTGCGCGGGCGCGTCGACACCGCGCTCACCGGATCCTGGATCGCCATCGTCGTGCTCGGCGCCGTGAGCGTCGGCCGCGAGGGCGTCGAGACCGCCCTCTTCGTCTGGGCGAGCGTCGCGGGCGGCAACGATCCGGTGCTCGGCACGATCGGCGCCGTCCTCGGCATCCTCACCGCCGTCGTCATCTCGTGGGGCATCTCGCGGGGCCTCGTGCGCATCAACCTCGGGAAGTTCTTCACCTGGACGGGCGTGTTCCTGATCCTCGTCGCCGCCGGGGTGCTGTCCTACGCGATCGGCGACCTGCAGGAGGCCTCGGTCATCCCGGGCGGCGGCGTGACCGCCTACAGCCTCACCGCGGTGATCCCGCCGGGCGGCTGGCTGCACGCCGTGCTCAGCGGCATCTTCAACTTCACGCCCGAGCCCACGTGGGCGCAGGTCATCGGCTGGGTCGCGTACGTCGCCGTCACGATGTCGCTCTACCTGCGGCTGCTGCGCCGTCGCAGTGCGCCGAAGGCCGCACCGGCTGCAGCGCCCGCCACGCCCGTCTCGCCGGTCGCCGCGCACTGACCCTCAGCCCCTCAGCCCCTCAGCCCCTCAGCCCCCTCGACCCCGCCGATTGGATCCCCGATGAACCGACGTGCCCTCGCGGCATCCGCTGCCGTGACCGCACTGGCGCTGGCCCTCACGGGCTGCGTCGCGAAGTCCGACCTCGCCCAGTCGATCCCGGTGTCGATCACCGATGACGGATGCGCCGTGGCCGCGGCCACCGCGCCGGCCGGTGCCGTGACGTTCAGCCTCGAGAACACGGGCAGCGACGTGAACGAGTTCGAGATCCTCGCCGACGACCAGCTGCGCATCGTCGGCGAGAAGGAGAACGTCACCCCCGGGCAGGCGATCGAGTTCGTCGCGCAGCTCGCGCCGGGCACCTACTACACGGCCTGCAAGTTCCAGCAGGTCGGGGCCCCGGTCGGGCTCGCCGAGTTCACCGTCACCGGCGAGGCATCCGCCGTGTCGGCGGACGACCAGGCGCTCGCCGACCAGGCCGTCACCGAGTACCTCGCCTACGTGCGCTCGCAGGCCGCCGAGCTGCTGCCGGCCGTGCAGGCGTTCGCCGCCGCATACGCCGCGGGCGACGACGAGACGGCGCGGTCGCTCTTCGCCGCGACCCGCGTGCCCTACGAGCGCATCGAGCCCACGGCCGAGGCGTTCGGCGACCTCGACCCGAAGATCGACTTCCGCGAGGTCGACGCCGTGGCCGACGGCCTCGACTGGACCGGCTTCCACCGCATCGAGAAGGACCTCTGGCCGCCGGCCGCCGGCGACCTCAACTCCGACGGCCAGGACGCGCTCGCGAACTGGGCTCCGTCGACGCCCGAGCAGCGCCAGGAGTTCGCCGACGCGCTCGTCGCCGACGTCACCCAGCTGCACGACCTCGTGACCGCCGACGACTTCGACGTCTCGCTCGACGCCATCTCGAACGGCGCCATCGCCCTGCTCGACGAGGTCGCCGCGGGCAAGATCACCGGCGAGGAGGACTGGTGGTCGGGCACCGACCTCTCCGACTTCGCCGCGAACGTGCAGGGCGCCGGCGTCGCGTTCGGTGCGGTGCGCGCGCTCGCCGAGTCGAAGGGCGACGACGGCGCGGCGCTCGCCGCCGACATCGACGAGCAGTTCGCCGCGCTCGAGGCGTCGCTCGCCGCGTACGGGTCGCTCGACGCCGGGTTCGTCGACTACGCCGAGCTCACCGACGCCGACAAGAAGACCCTCTCCGACCAGGTCAACGCCCTCGCCGAGCCGCTCTCGCAGCTCACCCACACGGTGCTCGGCGTGACGGAGCCCGACGCCTGATGACCGAGCAGTCCGCCTCCGGCGTCAGCCGCCGCCACCTCCTCGGCCTCTTCGGGGCCGGGGCGGCCGGCGTCGCCGTAGGTGCGGCCGGCGCCGCGGGCGTCGCGGTGGCCGCGACGGGCGCGGGCGCTGCCGGGAGCGGTGGCGGAGCGGCATCCGTCTACCCCTACTACGGCGCGCACCAGTCGGGCATCGTCACGCCCGCCCAGGACCGGCTGCACTTCGCGGCCTTCGACGTGAGCTCGACCCTCGACCGCGACGGGCTCATCGAGCTGCTCACCGAGTGGACGGATGCCGCGGCGCGCCTCACCCAGGGCCTCGAGGTCGAGGAGGGCGGCGCCGTCGGCGGCTCCGACTACGCGCCGCCGACCGACACCGGGGAGGCGCTCGGCCTCGCGGCGAGCGGCCTCACGATCACGTTCGGGTTCGGCCCCGGGCTCTTCGCCGACGCCGACGGGGTCGACCGGTTCGGACTCGCCGCACGCCGGCCCGCGGGCCTCGAGCCGCTGCCGCGCTTCCAAGGCGACGCGCTGCAGCCCGAGCGCAGCGGCGGCGACCTCTGCATCCAGGCGTGCGCCGACGATCCGCAGGTCGCCGTGCACGCCATCCGCAACCTCAGCCGCATCGCCTTCGGCCGGGCGAGCCTGCGCTGGTCGCAGCTCGGCTTCGGCCGAACCTCGTCGACGTCGACCGCGCAGGCGACGCCCCGCAACCTGTTCGGGTTCAAGGACGGCACCGCGAACGTGAAGGCCGAGGACGGCGCCGTGCTCGACGAGCAGGTGTGGGTGCAGCCGGGCGACGAGCCCGCCTGGCTCGCCGGCGGCTCGTACCTCGTCGCCCGCCGCATCCGCATGATCATCGAGAACTGGGACCGCGTGCAGCTCGGCGAGCAGGAGAAGCTCGTCGGCCGCTCGAAGGGCGAGGGCGCGCCGATGTCGGGCGGCACCGAGTTCACCGAGCCCGACTTCGAGGCCGAGGGGCCTACGGGCGCGCCGCTCATCGACACGAACGCGCACGTGCGGCTCGCGCACCACTCGGCCAACGGCGGGGCTCGGATGCTGCGCCGCGGCTACAACTTCGTCGACGGCAACGACGAGCTCGGCCGCCTCGACGCGGGTCTCTTCTTCCTGTCGTTCCAGCGCTCGCCCGAGCAGTTCATCACCGTGCAGCAGCGGCTCGCCGCGGACGGCCTGAACGAGTACCTGAAGCATGTCGGTTCGGCGATCTTCGCGGTGCCCGGCGGCGTCGCGAAGGGCGAGTTCGTGGGCCAGGCGCTGTTCGCGTAGGCGACGCAGCGGGTCGGGGGTCGCGGCGAGCGTGCCGCCTGTCGACTCACTCCGAGCGGGGCTCGAGCTCGGCGACCTCCCAGCGGTCGCCGCCCAGCGGCCGCAGCACGCCCCGCACCCGTTCGCCGTCGTGCACGGCCTGCCAGGCGATCGGGGCGAGGCGGTCGCCGGCGAGGTTGAGGCTGCCGCTGAACGTCGGCGACTCGTAACCGAGGTCGATGAGCGCGTCGGCCCGGCGGCCCGAGTCCCACATGCCCGACAGCGACCACGTCATCATGGCCGCCGCGAGCACGCCGATGAGGAACGCCACGTAGCCGCTCTCGCGCATGGTCTTCGAGTGGAACCGCGTGCCCACGAGCGACGCGAGCACGCCGACGAACGCGATGACGGCGGGGAAGGCCAGCGGCCACGGGCTCCACGGCTCGATGGCGACGATCTCGTTCATGCGATCAGCCAGCCTTCATCCGCGGCCGATGCTACTCCGGCCCGGCGACGGCGTCAGCCGCGTCAACCGGTCTTCGTCCAGTCGAGGTTGATGACGTCGCCGATGTAGACGGTCTCACCGAAGTCGTGGATCTGCGGATTCATGCGCAGCAACTGCTGCTGGGGCAGCTCGAACCGCTGCGCGATGTCGAAGAAGCTGTCGCCCGACACGACCACGTAGCTGGCGGGCACGCCGTTGCCGTCGAGCGCGGGGGTGCCGCCGGCCCCGGGAATGGGCCCCGTGTCGTACGCGGGCCCCCACTCGACGACGGGCGCGGGCGCGTTGGGCACCGGATCGGGGACGGGCGCAGGTGCCGGCTCCGCAGCCGGCGGGGCAGGCTCGGGCGTGGGGGTCGGCGACGCCGTGACCGTCGCGGTCGCGGTGATGGTCACCGGGGCGGGAGCGGGCTCCGCGACGCATCCGCTCAGCAGCAGCGCCGAGCCCAGTGCCACGGCAGCGGATGCCGCCACCATGCCGAATCCTCGCCCCACCGGGCCTCCCGACCGACGTGCCGAACGGCGCTCCTCCGTCGGGGGCGCCGTTCGAGCCAGCCTAGCGATCGCGCGGGGAAGCGCAATCCCTCTCGCGATCCCTCCCGCGGTCCCGCGCGCGCCGGGTCTCGCCGCCGAGGTCAGGTCTCGGCGGCGACGGCCGCGCGGATCCGCTCCAGCCCCTCGGCGAGGAGCGTGTCGCTGGGGCCGGCGTAGCCGAACACGAGCCCGGCGCGCTCGTCGCCGGGCACCGCGGAGTACTCGGCGAGGCTCGCGACGGCGACGCCCTCGGCGGAGAGCCGGTCGACGACGGACGCCGCCGTCGCGGCATCCGGCAGCCCGAGCACGGCGTGCAACCCGCCGTCGAGGCCCGAGAGCGGCGCGCCCGGAAGCCCGTCGAGCACGTCGAGCACGAGCCGGCGCCGATGCGCGTACTCGCGGCGGGTCACCGCGATGTGCCGTCGCACCGCGCCGCTCGCGAGGAGGGCGGCCGCGGCATCCTGTGCCGTGCCCGGAACCGGCGACGGCTCGTCGGCGCGGATCAGCGTGATGGCGTCCCTCAGGGCCGGATTCGCGGGCAGCACGAGGTAGCCCAGCCGCAGCCAGGGCGTGAGCACCTTCGAGAAGCTGCCGACCAGCACCACGTGCTCGTCGTCGAGCGAGGCGAGCGCCGGCAGCGGCGGCCCGAGGTGGCGGAACTCACTGTCGTAGTCGTCCTCGATCACCAGGGCTCCCGCCGTGCGCGCCCAGTCGAGCAACTCGAGCCGAGCCGCCACCGGCAGCCGTCCGCCGAGGGGGTACTGGTGGCTCGCCGTCACCATGACGGCGTGCGGCGGTCGCTGCATCCGGCGCAGCACCTCGACGTCGATCCCGTCGCCGTCGACCGGCACGGGGGTCGTGCGGGCGCCGCGTCGTTCGAGGATGCGGCGCGCCGAGGGGTAGCCCGGATGCTCGACCGCCACCTCGGGAGTGGTTCCGATGAGCTCGGCGAGAGCGGATGCCACGAGCGCGAGCGCCTCGGCGGTGCCGGCCGTGACGACCACGTCGTCGGGTGCGCAGGCGACGCCGCGGGCCAGTCGGAGGTGGTCGGCGATCTCGGCCCGCAGGCGCGCGACCCCGAACGGCGGCGGCGACTCGGACGGGATGTCGAGCCCCGCCGCGTGCCGCCAGGCCGCGCGCCACGCCTTGGTGTCGATGCGCGCGGTGGACGGCCGGCCAGGCAGGAGGTCGATGCGCGGCGGCGTGGCGCTGGGCGCGACCGCCGCCTCGCCCGCCGCCATCCCGTCGAGTGGTCGCGAACTGCGGGTCGGGGCGGCCGGAACCCGCAGTTCGCGACCCTTCGATGCGCGCGCGCCGCGTTCGGAGGTGTCTCTGGGCTCGGCGCCGGCCCCGTTTCCGTTCCCGTTCCCGTTCCCGGCGAGGATGAGCGCGGCGACCCGGGTGGGCGCGCCCTGGCGCATGTCGAGGTAGCCCTCGCCGGCGAGCTGCTCGTAGGCGGCCACGACCGCGCTGCGGGACACGGCGAGCTCGGACGCGAGCGCGCGCGTCGACGGCACCGCGTCGCCGGGTCGCAGCACGCCGTCGAGGATGCGGCGGCGCAGCCCCTCGACGAGCTGCACGCCGATGGGGCGACCGGTGTCGCGATCGATCACCGGGATCGGTCCGTCCATGGCGCCATCGCCTCCAAACTGGTCTGCTCGATGCAGCGAGAACTGGACTGCGTCGCCGACCAGTCTAGCGGCGAGACTCGCAACGTGACCACGACGAACACCTCCTCGCCCCGCCGCATCCGCCGCATGCCCGAACGCCAGTCCATCGACCGCGACGCGCTCTTCGAACTCCTCGACCAGGAGCTCGTCGGGCACCTCGCCGCGGTCGCCGAGGGCACGCCCGTGGTCGTGCCCATGGGCTTCGCCCGCGACGGCGACCACCTGCTCCTGCACGGCTCGACGGGCGGCGGATTCGCACTGCGCGCCGCCGCCGAGGGAGCCACCGTGGCGTTCGCCGTGACATCCCTCGATGGCCTCGTCTATGCGCGCTCCCTCTTCGACAGCTCGATGAACTACCGCAGCGCCGTCGTCTACGGCGTGCTCGAGCCCGTCGACGACGAGCGAGCGGATGCCGCGCTGCTGGCGCTCTCCGAGCGGCTCATGCCGGGCCGTCCCGCCGAGGTGCGCGCCACCACCCGGAAGGAGCGGGCCGCGACCCGCGTGCTGCGGCTCGCCCTCGACGACGTGGTCATGAAGGTGCGCGCCGCCGGGGCATCCGAGTCTCCCGACGATGGCGAGGACCACACGGGCTGGGCCGGCGTCGTGCCGATCCGACGCGCCTGGGGGACTCCCGAACCGTCCGCGCTGACGCCCGTGGGCACTCCGGTGCCCGGCTCGGTGGCCGCCCTGACGGCCGGTCGCCACCCGCTTCACTGAATGAGAGGAGGTGCGAGATGTTCGCGACCCTGATCGTGCTCGGACTGTTCGCCGCTGCGGCGGCGACGGCCTCGATCGTGCAGTTCCGCCGTGACGGCTACCGCCGCATGCCCACCCGCCGCGCTGCCTGAGGCGGTCGAGCGCCGGTCCTGAGGTGGCCGGCCACCTGCGCCCCGGCGAAATAGGGCGATCGCCCGATGGGGCCCCACCGCCTTAGCGAGCACGCTGAAGGTATCCGATCGAACGGGTCGGTCGACATCAGGAGGAATCATGCAGCTCTCGGCTGACTACATCGCATTGGGCGCACACCAGGCCGACGTGCGGCGTGCCGAGGAGGAGATTCAGCTGCGGATGGCCGCGGCGGAGCGCGGCTCGGACGGCGCGGGGGCGTCGTCCGAGCCGGTCGCCCGTCGGCGGGCGCACCGCGCACTGCACGCGCCCCGACTCGCGCTGCGGTGAGCGTGGCGGCAGTCGTCGGTGCGGGCGTTCCGGCGCCGCTCGACGGCGCTCCCCGGCCCGGTGCCGGTGTCGGTGGAACGTGGCACCATGAGATGGTGACCACGTCAGCGCCGGCCATGATCGGCCGGGACGCCGACCTCGCGAGGCTCAACGAGCGCCTCGACGAGGTGCGCGCCGGCGCGCCGTTCACGGTCATCATCGGCGGCGAGGCGGGCATCGGCAAGACCCGTCTCCTGCGCGAGTTCGAGGCCGGGCTGCCCTCCGACGTGCGCCTGCTCGTCGGCCAGTGCGTCGACCTCGGCAGCGTCGCTTCGCCCTATTCGCCCGTCAAGGGCGCGCTGCGCACGCTCGTCGCCGAGGAGGGCGCCGACCGCGTGCTCGACGCCGTCGGCCCGGGTCGCGCGGCGTTGGTTGCGCTGCTGCCCGAGCTCGCGGCATCCGACCCACTGACCGCGGCGCCGACGGCCCCTCCTGCCGCCGGCGCCGCCACCAGCCAGCTGCACGAGGCCATCGCCGTGCTCCTCGAGACGTTCTCCCGCGAGCGCCCGATCGTCTTCGTCATCGAAGACCTGCACTGGATCGACGCGGCCAGCCTCACGCTGCTCCGCTTCCTCATGCGGGCGCTCGGTTCGAGCCGCGTGCTCACGGTGCTGAGCTACCGCACCGAAGACGTCACCAGGGGGCATCCGGTGCGCGCGTTCCTCTCCGAGGCCGAGCGCGATCGGTGGGTCGAGCGCCGCGAGCTCAGCCGGCTCACGCGCGCCCAGGTGCGCAAGCTCGCCCGGTCGCTCATCGTCGACGAGGCGGTCAGCGAGCAGGTGCTCGCCACGGTGTTCCGCCGCAGCGACGGCGTGCCGTTCTTCGTCGAGGAGCTCGTCGGCATCGACGGATGCCGCGACGAGGGCGAGGTGCCCGACACGCTCCGTGAACTGTTGCTCGCGCGCTACGAGCGGTTGTCCGAACCGGCGCAGGAGCTGCTGCGACTCGTCTCGATCGGCGGAGTGTGCGTCTCGCACTCGCTGCTCGCCGCCGTGTATCGCGGCAGCGCCGACGAGCTCGACGCCACCGCCCGCGAGAGCGTGCTGGGCGGGGTCCTCACCATCGACGGACAGGACTACGCGTTCCGCCACGCCCTCGTGCGCGAGGCGATCCTGGCCGACCTGCTCCCGGGCGAGCGCGCCAGGTTCCACGCCCGCTACGCCGAGGCGCACGAGGCCGCCGCCGCGGCGGGCACGCGGCGACTCGCCGCCGAGATCTCCTACCACTGGCTCGGGGCCAATGATGCCGGGCGCGCGTTCCCGGCGACCATCCAGGCCATGCGCGAGGCGCGCGCGGCGGCCGCGTACGCCACGGCGGCGCAGCTCGGTGAGCGGGCTCTCGGCCTCTGGGACGTCGTGCCCGACCCCGAGGCCGCCGCGGGCATGGGCAAGCTCGAGCTCATGGGCCGCACCGCCTCGCACCTGCGCAACGCCGGTGAGGGAGAACGCGGCCTCGCGCTCGTCAAGGCAGCCCTCGCCGAGTGCCCGCCCGGCGACCGCCAGTATCCGCGGCTGCTGCGCGACAAGGCGCTCTACCTGGCCAACGTCGGCCGACCCGGTTCCATCCCCGTCCTCGAAGAGGCGCTCGCGGCCCTCGGCGACTCCGGTCCGAGCGACCTTCGCGCCACCGTGCTCACGGCGCTGTCGGGCCGGCTCATGATCGACGGCCGGCTCGACGACGCCGTCGAGATGGCCGAACGCGCCCTCGACGTCGCGACCCAGATCGACTCGAACCGCTATCGCTCGATCGCCACGAACATCGTGGGCATCAGTCGCGCGGCGCGCGGCGAGGTCGACGAGGGCATCGCGCTGCTCGAGAGTTCCCGGGAGCTCGCCGCGGGTGACGGCGGTGCGCTCCTCCGATACTGGGTCAACGCCTCCGACCTGCACTACCTCATCGGCAATCACGCCGAGGCGGTGCGGCTCGCGGAGGAGGGCCTCGCCCGTGCCCGCGAAGACGGCATCGAGCGCAGCACGGGCGTGCTGCTCGCCGGCAATGCGGTGGACCCGCTCTTCGCGCTCGGCGAATGGGACCGCGCCGAGGAGCTCATCGATCGCGCGCTGGCCCTCGACCCGCCGACGCCGTTCACGGCCTACCTCCTGCGTGCCCGCATCTGGGCGTGGCTCTGGCGCGGCGATACCGCGGCGGCCACCGCGCTCTACCGAAGTGCCCGCTCCTCGATGATCCCGGTCATGGAGGTCGAGATGCAGACGCGACTCGGTGTCGGCCGGCTCGCGGCCGAACTGGCGCTCGCCAACGACGACCTCACCACGGCCTGGCGCGAGTCGCGGGCGCTCCTCCACGAGGAGCACCTGCCCCTTCCGGGCTACGCGCTGCCGTTCCTCTGGGTCGCCGCGCGCACGGTCGCCGCCATTCGAACGCGGCCGCACGCGGTGAGCGAGACGATCGCCGCCGAGGCGATCGACGCCGTGCCAGCGTTCCGGTCGCTGCTCGGCCGCCTCGTGTACTGGCCGAACAGCCCCGTCTGGACGGCCCTGTTCGAGGCCGAGCTCGCCGAGGCATCCGACGGTGCCGGCGCCGGGGTGCCCGGCACCGACACCGGCGCCTGGCGGGTCGCCGTGAGCGAGACCGCCGGGCCGTTGGCTCCCGGATTCCTCGCGCCCTACGCCCTGCTCCGGCAGGCTGAGGCGGAGCTCGCCGCCGCCGACCGGGCCGCCGCGCGCGCCTCGCTGCAGGCGGCGTTCGACGTGGCCGAGTCCGGAGGCGTGATCGCGGTCCGCGACCGGGTGCTCCGCGTGGCATCGGCCGCAGGCCTCGCGCTCGACGGCGTCGGCGGCGGAGCTGCGCTCGTCGTCGCCGCCGGGGGAGTGGCGGGCTCAGGGGCATCCGACGCCGACGCCGGAGCCACCGCCGACCTCACGGCGCGCGAACGCCAGGTGCTCGAGCTCATCGCCGAGGGCCTCAGCAACCGCCAGATCGGCGAGCGGCTCTTCATCAGCGGCAAGACGGCGAGTGTGCACGTCTCGGCGATCCTGCGCAAGCTCGGGGCGGCCACCCGCACCGAGGCCGCCTACCGCGCCGGCGCCCTGCGCTGACCCGCTCGTCAACGCTCTCTCGGCGTTGTCGAGATGACGCAGATCGACCTTCGTTGGCCCTCGGGACGTCGATTTGCGTCACTTCGGCGGGTGGGGTGGCCCGACGACGCGGCGCTCCGGCCCCGCTACTTCGCCGGCTGGAAGCGCCGCGCCACGTCGATGAGCAGGCGGGCGCCGTAGCCGGTGGCGCCCTTCGAGCGCCAGGAGTCGTCGGCATCCGACTGCATGGTGCCCGCGATGTCGAGGTGCGCCCACGGCGTCTCGCCGACGAACTCGGCCAGGAACAGCGCCGCGGTGGTCGCGCCGGCGTAGGGGCCGCCGAGATTCGAGAGGTCGGCGACGTCGGAGTCGAGCTGCTTGCGGTACTTGCGCTCGAGCGGCAGTTCCCACACCGGTTCGTCGGCCGCGGCCGCCGCGGCCTTCACGAGTCCGATGGTGGTGGGGTCATTGCCGATGACGGCGGCGAGCGACGGGCCGAGGGCCATGAGCGCCGCCCCGGTGAGCGTGGCGATGTCGATGATCGCGTCGACGCCGTCCTCGTTCGCGAGCGCGAGCGCGTCCATCATCACGAGCCGGCCCTCGGCGTCGGTGTTCTTCACCTCGACGGTGGTGCCGCCGCGCGCGGTGAGCACGTCGCCGAGCTTGTAGGCCGAGCCCGACGGCATGTTGTCGGTGCACATCAGCCAGCCGGTGACCGTCGCCGTCGCGTCGAGCGCGCGCAGCGCGGTGAACGCCGCGAGCACGGATGCCGCACCGCCCATGTCCATCTTCATGAGCAGGTGCATCGGGTCGGAGGGCTTCAGGCTGATGCCGCCGGAGTCGTACATGATGCCCTTGCCGACGAGGCCGAGGTGTCCACTCGAGTTCCCAGGAGGCGTGTAGCGCAGCTTGACCATGCGCGGCTCCTCCGCGCTGCCCGAGTTCACGCCGAGGAGACCGCCGCAGCCGAGGTCGATGAGCTGCTGGCGGTCGAACACCTCGACCGCGAAGCCGAAGCGCGCACCGAGTGCGACCGCGACGTCGGCGATGTCGGTGGCGGTGAGGTGCCCGGGTGGCGTGTTCGCGAGGTCGCGGGAGATGTTCGCGGCGCGGGCGGTGACGACGCCGTGCCCGGCGCCGGCGGATGCCGCGGCGCGGTCGGCCCCGTCGAGCAGCAACTCGACGCGCTCGAGCGGCGAGTCCTTGGGCTTCCGCTGCAGCTCGCGGTATCGGTAGCGCGCGAGGATCGCGCCCTCCGCGAGCGCCTGAGCGGCGTCCGCGGCATCCGCCGAGCCGATCGACGGCACGCGCAGCGCGATGCGGCCGAACCGGGAGGTGGCGCGAGCGAAGGCCGCCGCCGCGTTGCGGAGGCCGGCGAGATCGAGCTCGCCCGTCGGCCCCGCGCCCACGAGCACGATGAGCGGGCGGCTCGCATGCGGCAGCGCCAGCGTGGTGCCGGGCTTCGCGTCGAACCCGGCGAAGGACTGCGCCTCGCGGTCGAGGTCGATGCCCTCGGGCAGCGTGCCGTCGCTCGTCACGAGCACGCCGATGGCGTCGACGTGCTGCTCGCCGAGCTCGGCGACCACGGCCACCTCTGGCACGGCATCGAGCGACGGGGTGGCCGAGAAGTCGGCGGGGATGAGCTTGACCGGATTGCGCGTCACGCGTGCGTCTCCTTCTGGTCGAGTGCTGGGTCGAGGGCGGGTTCGAACTCGTCGTCGACCACGTCGTCGATGTCGTCGTCATCGTCGGGTTCGAGCTTCTCGGGCAGGTCGCCGCGCCGCCGCCCCGGCATGCGGGTCGCGGGGACGATCGCGAGCAGCGAGATCGCGGCGAGGCCCAGCAGCGAGATCTTCAGCGCCTCGAGCCGCGCCTGGGCGTTCACGGCGATCGCAGCGTCGAGCTCGGGTCCGCTGGCACGGCTGCCGAGCACGTCGGCGAGCTGCTCGTTCGTGAGGAAGTTCGCCTCGTTGATGTTCACCTGCGCGATGAGCTCGTCGGAGATCTCGGGGTGCTCCTGAGCGCCCGAGAGCAGCAGTGCCGAGAGCATGCCCACGGCGAACGCGCTGGCGACGGCGATGCCGACGCTGCCCGAGAGGTTGTGCACGAGCCCGCGCCAGGCGCCGACGTCGCCGGCGAGTTGCCGGGGCGCCGCCGAGAGCAGCGTGTTGAACACGAGGGCGACGATCGCGCCCTGCCCGAGGCCGAGCAGGATGAGCCCGGCGACCACGAAGCCCTGGCTCCATTCGCCTCGCACGGTGAAGGCGAGCAAGGTGAGCGCGGATGCCACGACGACGAACCCGGCGGTCGCGAGCACGCGCGGGGTGTACCGGTCGTAGAGGTAGGCGACGAACGTCGAGGCCAGGAAGATCGACAGGGTGTAGGGGATGATCGAGAACGACGTCTCGAGGCTCGACCGGCCCTGCACCACCTGGATGTAGAGCGGGATGAGGAAGTTCGCGGCCGTGCCGACGAAGAGCATCGTCGCCATGCACGCCGTGACGGCGCGCTCCGAGCCGGTGGCGAGCACCCGGAGGTCGAAGATGCGCGGCTTGTCCTCGCGCCCGCGACGGCGGAGCCAGGCGAAGAACGCCTGCCCGACGATGAGCCCCGCGATGATGAGCAGCGGCGCGGGCGACAGTCCGAGCACGTCGAAGGGCGCCTGGGGCGTCGCCAGCCAGAGGCCCCACGTGGCGAGCCCGCTGAACGCGAAACTGAGCAGGATGATGCCGATGGCGGCGAGGATCGCGCCCGTCCAGTCGATGGTGAGTCCGGGCTGGGCGGGGACCCTCTTCAGGCGGAAGCTGAGCAGCAGGTTGATCGCGGCGAGGGCGACCATGAGCGCGAACGACCAGCGCCAGCCGATCGTGGTCGCGAACCAGCCGGCGAGGAGGAGGGCGAGCACTCCGGCCGCGGGAATGGCCGCGGCGAGGAATCCGATCGCCCTGGCCTGCTGCCGCCCGTGGTAGTTCGTCGCGATGAAGACCACGAGGGCGGGGGCGATGAGCGCGATCACGGCACCCGACGACGCCTGCGCGATGAAGAGCATCGCGGGGCTCACGCTCAGTGCCACGCCCAGCATCGCGAGCCCGTGGATCGCGACGGCGATCTGGAACACGCCGCGGCTGCCGAAGCGGGAGCCGATCTTCGCGCCGAGCAGGATGAACGCCGCCATCGCGAACGTGCCCGCGGTGATCGCCGTGCCGACCGAGGTGGCGGGCGTGTCGAGGTCGGTCGTGATGCCGGCCATCGACACGGTCAGCGCGTTCACCGCGAACGACGCCTGGATCTGGGTGAGCACCACCACGATGAGCGGCAGCCACGATGCCTTCACGGCGTCCGAGCTCGGTACCCGACTCGCCGACGCGGTCGTACTTGCGGCCATGCTGCCCCCCAGGTCCACCGCCGGGCCGTGCCGGCTCCTGATCCGACAGTAACGCCGAAGGTCGGCGCGGAGGTAGCCATCGATCGGTTGAGGGCCTCCCGGCGAGCCGGTGGCTAGTCTGAGCGAATGGATCCCGTGGCGACCACGCTGGTCATCCTCGCGCTCGCCATCGTGGCGTTCATGTCGAACCGGGTGCCGCTAGGCATCGTCGCGATCGGCGTGGCCGTGGCGCTCTGGCTCACCGGGATCCTCGACCTCGGGCAGGCGCTCGCCGGCTTCGGCGACCCCACGGTGGTGTTCATCGCGACGCTCTTCATCGTGAGCGAGTCGCTCGATTCGACGGGGGTCACGGCGTGGGCCGGCCGCCAGGTGATCGGGCGGGCGGGAACGAAGCGCACCCGGCTGCTGCTCGTGGTGTGCCTCCTCGTCGCGGGCGTCACGGCGCTGATCAGCGTGAACGGCGCGGTCGCGGCGCTCATCCCCGTGGTCGTCGTGGTCGCCACACGCGCGGGCCTCGCCCCGTCGCAGATGCTCATGCCGCTCGCGTTCTCGGCGCACGCCGGCTCGCTGCTGGCGCTCACGGGCACGCCGGTGAACATCATCGTGAGCGAGGCGGCAGCGGATGCCGGGGCTCGCCCGTTCGGGTTCTTCGAGTTCGGGCTGGTCGGCGTCCCGCTCGTCGTCGGCACGCTGCTGATCGTGGCGCTCTTCGGCCGGCGGCTGCTGCCCGAGCGCGCGGCGACGACGCTCCCGCAGGACGTGAGCGCCCACGCGCGGACCCTGCGCGAGCAGTACGCGCTGCCGGAGGGCACCGAGCTCATCGGCGTGCGCCGCGGCGTGACCGAGGTGGTCGTCGCGCCCCGCTCGGAGCTCATCGGCCTGCACCTGTTCGCGGGCATGGCGACGCCGAGCGGCGACCTCGTCGTGCTCGCCGTGCAGCGCGGCGGCGAGGACCTGACCGGCACCGACACGACGCTGCGGGCGGGCGACACGCTGCTGCTCAGCGGCGGGTGGGAGGAGCTGCAGCGCAACACGGCCGGGCCCGACGTGCTCGTCGTCGACGATCCGGCGCGGGTGCGGCGCTCGGTGCCGCTCGGGGTGGGCGCGAAGCGCGCGATCGTGATCCTCGCCGCGATGGTGGTGCTGCTCGCCACGGGCATCGTTCCGGCGGCGATCGCCGGACTCGCCGCGGCATCCGCCTTGGTGCTCACTCGAGTGGTGACGCCGACCCAGGCCTACCGCAGCGTCTCGTGGACCACGGTCGTGCTCGTCGCGGGGATGATCCCGCTGTCGACGGCGTTCATCACGACGGGCACCGCCGAGGTCATCGCCGGAGGCCTGCTCGGGGTCATCGGCGACGCGTCGCCGTATCTCGCGCTCGCGGCGCTGTGCGTGCTCACCATGGTGCTCGGCCAGCTCATCTCGAACACGGCGACCGTGCTGATCATGGTGCCGATCGCGGCGGTGCTCGCGGCCGACCTCGACGTCTCGGTGCTGCCGTTCATGATGGCGCTGACGGTGTCGGGTGCGGCGTCGTTCCTCACACCCGTGGCCACCCCGGCGAACACGATGGTGCTCGAGCCGGGCGGCTACCGGTTCGGCGACTACTGGAAGCTCGGGCTCCCGTTGCTGCTGCTCTTCCTGCTCGTGGCCGTGTTCTACGTGCCGCTCGTCTGGCCGTTCTGAGGGGGATCATGGTCGACGTCTCACTCCTCGTCGCCGGTGCCGTGTTGCTCGCCGGCATCGTCATCCTGGTGGCGCTGCGCGGACGGCGGCGCGGCGTCGAAGCGACCGCGGAGTCGGCGGTCACGACGGGCTCGATGCCGGTGATGCCAGACCGCGAGCCCGACTCCGCCGCCACGCTCGCAGCGACGGAGGCGGTCGGCGACGCGATGATCGATGCCGGCTTCTCGGGCACCACCGTGCGACGCGCCCTCGAGGACATCGCCAGGGTCAACGGGCTCCCGTCGAGCCAGGTGCTCGTGTTCCCGACGGCCCTGCTCGTCTCCGCGCGAGGCGAGGGCCATCATCGCACCGGAGCGATCACGAGCGGCGAGCGACGCCTGCTGCTCGCGCAGGTCGACGAGCTGCAGCGCACCGTCGACGCGGCACGGAAGGGCGTGCTCGACCCCGAGTCGACGATCCGGCACGTTCGGGACATCCGGGCGATGGCTCCGCCGTACGGCCGGGTGCTGCGGGTCATCGGCTACGTGGTGCTCTGCGGCGCCCTCGCCGTGCTGCTCGGATCGTCCTGGACCGGCGTGGCCCTGTCGGCCGGACTCGGCGTCATCGTCGGCACCGTCCTGCTCGTCGCCGAGCGCCTGCCCAGCGGATATGGGGCGCTGCTCACCGTCGGGATGGCGTTCGTCGTCGCGCTCGCCGTGTTCCTGCTGCTGCGGGCGGGGCTGGGCTCCGGGATCCTGGCCGCGCTCATCGCGCCGCTGGTGGTGCTGCTGCCCGGCGTGCTGCTGACCACCGCGGCGCTCGAACTCTCGATGGGGCAGATGATCTCGGGTGCAGGGCGTCTCGCGGCGGGCGGTTGGCAGCTGGTGCTCCTGGCCGCCGGCATCGTCACGGCGGGGGCGATCGCCGGAGTGCCCGACTTCGACTTCACCGAGAACCCCGAGGCGCTCGGACCTGCGGCGCCCTGGATCGCGGTGGTCCTCTTCGGGGTCGGCATCGCCGTGCACCAGTGCGTGCCGCGTCGATCGATCCTGTGGATGCTCCTCGTGCTCGCCATGGCGTACGCCGCCCAGGTGCTCGGTGCCGCCCTCGTCGGCGGGGTGCTCTCGGCGTTCGTCGGCGCGCTCGTCGTGGTGCCGGTCACGGCCCTGGTCGCACAACAGCCGCGAGGACCCGCGGCGCTCGTGAGCTTCATGCCGGCGTTCTGGCTCCTCGTGCCGGGAGCGCTCGGACTCGTCGGCGTGACCGACCTGCTCACCGGCGACACGAACGGGCTGAACTCGATCGTGGCGACCCTGTCGACGATGGTGGCGATCGCGCTGGGGGTGCTTGCCGGGTCGGTCGTGTCCAACCGCATGGAGCGACCGGTGCTCTGAGCGACCGGCCGATCACGCGACCGGCCGATCAGGCGACCAGCCGATCAGGCCACCAGCCGATCAGGCGTCGGCGACGCCGGATGCCGCGGGGCCGCCCGTGCCCGCGGCATCCGCCCCGCCCGTGGTCGTGAGCGCGCTGACGAACCGGATGAACACCGAGATCCAGCCGAAGATGATCGAGAACGCCGCCAGCTCGAACGCCGTGAGGTTGTAGTAGCCGAGCGGCTCGAACAGCACCGCCGAGGCGAGCAGCAGTGCGATGGCGCCCCAGCAGAACACGAAGAATCGGCGCGGCATGCCCCGGAGGATCCACGGTGCTCCCACGAGCAGGGCGAGGAAGGAGATCGACATGCCGACCGCGCAGAAGTTGTGGATCGGCGTGCTCACGTTCACCGGCACGAGGCCGACGCCCGCGAGGAGCACGCCCATGAAGATGAACACGACCGAGACCACGCGGGGCGCAGAGGCGCGTTCGAGCACCCCTTGCTGCACCAGGGTCGTGAGGTCGCGGTCCACGTAGAGCGCGAACGTCGTGACGAACGCGCCGCCGATGATGAGCGCCAGGTTGAACAGCGAGCTCGAGAAGTCGTCGGCCGTGCCGAGCTGGCTGAAGTGGTACTCCCACCATTGCGGGTCCTGCGCGGTCGCCATGCTCGCGAGGGTCGCGCTCGCCATGAACACGATGAGCAGCATCGCGAGCTTCGGCGTCGTGATCGACGAGACCGAGAGGTAGATCCAGTAGCCGCCGAGTCCGGAGGCCACGGCGACCGCGCCGATCGACGTCCACACGTCGACGACGAGGCCCTCGAAGCTGCGCTGCAGCATCACGAAGACGACCATCGTGAGGATGAACCCGATGATGCCGTGCACCGCTGCGACCGTGCCGACGTCGACTGAGAACTTCCACGGCTTCAGGCGGTGCCGCCACTCCTGGCCGGGCAGGTTGCGCGAACGCCAGTAGCCTGCGGCGCCGGCGACGAGCCCGACGAGCAGCACGGCGATCGCCGCGACGACGCCGACCGAGTACCCGCCCCACAGCGGCCACACGCCGCCGGCGAACAGGAAGGCGGCGATGATGCCGGTCAGCCCGGCGGCGAGGGCGCCGGCGAGCAGGGCCTCGGATTCCACGGCGAGGCGGCGTGGGGCTGGCGCCTCGGCGGGCGTCTCCACTACGGCGTGTGCGGTCATGGCTGGATCGTACGCCCGGCGAGTCGGCTCGAAGCAGTCCCCGATCACGTGTCGTCGCGTGCTCCGAGGGCCAACCGCAGCGCGGCGCGCCGCGACATCCCGCGACCGCGCTGTCGTGCCGCCTCGAACTCGTCGGCGCGGTCGGAAGCGAGCACCCGCCCGACCATGGGTCCCGAGGTGGGGTAGGTCCGCTGGTCGACTCGGCCGATGCGGGTGCGCAGCGTGTCGACGGCCCCAAGCAGGAGTCCCGCGCGCTCGATGTCGTCAACGGCGATCGCGCAGGCCGCCAGGCCCTCGAGCGCGTGGCCCATCCCCTCCTCGTTCCCGAGCTGCAGGGTGAGCTCGAGGTGCCGCGCGAAGAGCTCGGGGTGCGGTTCGCCGAGGGCGAGCCGCGCCCACCCGGCGTTGGTGAGCTCGATCATCTCGACGAAGTGGTCGCCGAGGCGCACGGCGTCGGCGATGACCTCGTCGAAGATCTCCAGCGACTCCCGGGCGTGACCGCGCAGCAGCTCGATACTGCCGAGCTGCCCGCGGAAGAGGGCGTCGAACGTCGCGTCGTCATGGGCGGTGACCAGGTCGAAGGCCCGACGCTGCAGCTCCTCGGCGTGATCGAGGTCGGGGGTGGCCGCGGTGGCGCACGCGATGCCCTGCACGGTGAGCGCCGCGCCCTCGCCGAATCGGTCGCCGGCGTCGTGGAACAGCGCCGCGGCCGCGACGAGGGGCTCGCGATCGACCTCGGTGCCCGGATGCGACAGCGACACCCACGACGAGAAGGTGATGGCGATGGCCCTGCTGCGGTCGGCGATCGGCACCCCGGACTCCAGGAGGCTGTCCATCCACGCCTTGGCCGTGGGCAGGAGGTTGCGGATCCACCAGTACAGGAGCAGCCGCCACACCGCGTCGGCGACCGTGTCGACCTCGCCGATGGCGATCAGGTGCCGGTAGCCCGTGCGGATGTTGTCGCGCTCCGCTTCGAGCCGCTCGACGGTCGCCTGCTGCGTCGCCCCACGGAGCAGCGGCTCCAGCTCGGCGGCGAGGCGCACGTAGAAGTCGGCATGCGCGCGGCGCACCGCGGGGGCATCCGGCTCACGGATGAATCGCACAGCGGCGAGCTCGCGCACCGGCACGAGCATGGAGAAGAAGGGCATGTCGGCGACGACGTGCTGGCGCAGCAGGCTGCTGTCGACGAGTTCGAGGAGCGTCCCTGACAGGTCGTTCGCCCACGGCTCGCCGCCGCAGGCCGCCTCGACGGCATCGAGGCTGAAGTCGCCCGCGAACACGCCGAGGCGAACGAAGAGGGCCCGCGCCTCGTCGCCCAGTAGGTCAATGCTCCACTCGATGGTCGCCCGCATGGTGCGCTGGCGTTCTGGCATGTCTCGGTCGGAGGTCGCCAGCAGGGAGAGCATGCCGTCGAGCTTGGCGATCATCGCGGCCGGGGTGAGCACGCGGATGCAGGCTGCCGCGAGTTCGAGCGCGAGCGGCACGCCGTCGAGCGCGCGGCAGATGCGGGCGACGTCCTCGGCGTTGTCGACGGTGAGGTCGAACCGCCGGTCGGCGGCGTGCGCGCGGTCGAGGAACAGCCGCACGGCGGCGGAGTCGGCGATCTCGGCGAGCGACGCCCCGCCCGGGTCCTGCGGGAGCGAGAGCGGCTCCACGTCGTACACCTGCTCGCCGTGGAGGCGCAACCTGGCCCTGCTCGTGACCATGACCGTCGCGTCGGGCAGTTCGGCGATGAGCGCGGCCACGTCGGCGGCGGCGGCGATGACCTGCTCGAAGTTGTCGAGCACGATGACGTCGTGGCGGCTGTTGCGGGCGAGGGCGAGTCGCTCCAGCACGGGCGCGTCGCCGTCGTCGCGCACGCCGAGCGCCCTGGCGACGGCGGCGAGCACCCCGCCCGCGTCGCGCACGTGCTCAAGCGCCACGAACGTGACCCGGTCGAACCGGTCGCGGGCGAGCCGCGCGGCCTCGATCGCGAGCCGGGTCTTGCCGATGCCGCCCGGGCCGACGAGGGTGACCAGGCGCCGCGGATCGTCGCCGCCCACCCAGTCGAGCAGGACGGCGAGGTCCTGTTCGCGCCCGAGCACCTCCTCGGGCGGCATCGGCAGGTGCTCGGCCGCGTCGTCGGCGGCGCCCGCCGTGGCAGCGTCGTTCGAGGTGAGCGGCGCGAGCCGTGCCCGTGAGGCATCGAAGCGCTCGGCGAGCAGCACGGCGAGGTCGCCCTCGACGAGGTCGGCCAGTTCCTCCGCGGTCGAGAACGACTTGTACGAGGTCGTGCCGTCGTCGCGGACCTCGGCGAGGAGGCTCGACAGCCGCTCCTCCCGGTCGGGCGCCTGCTTGACGTAGATGAGCTTCGGCATGTCGGGCGGCACGAGCCGGTACTCGTCCTCGAGCCCGGAGAGGTCCTCGCCGGGGGCGATCCAGCCGTACTCACGCCAGTAGATGCCGACGAACACGTCGCTCTGCTCGAGGTACGACCGGTATACCTCCCGCGGCGGATGCGGCCGTGCGCCGAGCTCGAACATGACGGGCGCGAGATGCAGCCGCTCGATCGCGGTCCGGGCGGCGACCCGCTCCGGTCGGAGCTCCCTGAGCGTGGAACTCACGAAGACGCGGAGGAGCTGGTCGGGTGTACGGATGACGCGGGGTGCGGAGGCGTCGATCGTGATCGCGCCCTCGACCGCCGGGTGCATCGTCGGATGCCCCATGGAGCCCATTGTCCGCGCGCCCGAGCCGATCGTCCAGTGCCCGATCGGGGGTCGCGCGGTCGTCGCGCGTAGGCTCGGTGACCATGGCGCCGGCACCGGGGGAGGAGCGGGCGGATGCCGCGGCACTCCGCCCGAGCATCCGCGCGGTGGCCGCGCTCGCCGGCGTCTCGCCGACGACGGTCTCGCACGCGCTGAGCGGCACCCGGTCGGTCGGCGCCGCGACGCGCGAGCGGGTCGTACGGGCGGCCGCCGAGCTGGGCTACACGCCGAACCGGCTCGCGAGCGGGCTGCGGATGCGACGCACGGGCGTCATCGGGCTCGCGAGTGACCGGATCGCGACGACGCCCTTCGCCGGACGCATCGTGCAGGGCGCCCAGGAGGCGGCCCGGGAGCGCGATGTCGTGCTGATGGTCGTCGACTCCGAGGGCGATCCCGGCTTGGAGGAGGCGCAGCTGCGGGCGCTCCTCGACCATCGCGTCGACGGCATCGTGCTGGCGCGGATGTCGCATCAGGAGGTCGCGCGCCCGGCGGCGCTCCGGGCGACGCCCGCCGTGCTCGTCGACGGGGTGCCCGCCGGCGGGTGGCGCGTGCCCGCGATCGCGCCCGACGAGGAGGGGATCGCCGCGACGGCGGTGGCCCACCTGGTGGCTGCCGGTCATCGCCGCATCGGCTTCGCCACGACGACGGATGACGCACCGGCGAGCCGTGGCCGAGAGGCCGGGTTCCGGGCTGCGCTCGATGCCGCCGGGCTCGCGGGATCCGCCGGGCTCGCGGGTTCCGCCGGCTCGCGCGGTGCCGTCGAACGGGCCGCCTCGGATGCTGCGGGCGGGCGCCTCGCCGGTCGCCGGCTCCTCGACCGCCCGGCCGCCGAGCGCCCCACCGCCGTGTTCTGCTTCAACGACCAGATGGCGATGGGCGTGTACCAGGCGGCATCCGCCCTCGGCCTCGACGTGCCCCGGGACTGCTCGATCGTGGGCGTCGACGACCTCGACATCGTCGCGGCGGCGCTCGAGCCCGGGCTCACGACGATCGCGCTCCCGCACCGCGAGATGGGGCGCTGGGGCATGACGACGCTGCTCGACCGGATCGACGGCAGCCCTGGCATCGACGGCGGTGCGGCGACGGATGCCGCGGAGCCGGTGCTGCTCGCATGCGAGCTCGTCGAGCGCGGCTCGGTCGCGCCGCCGCCGCCCGCCGCAGGCTGAAGACCCTGCCAGGTGGCGGAAGAGGTCCGCCCAGCTCAGCCGTGCCGGTCGACGGGTGCGACGGCCAGCGGCGTCAACCGCAGGGAGCGCAGCTCGGTCGTGCCGTCGACGGACTCGACCGAGAGGCCGTTCGCGCCGGGCGCCCCGAACACGAGGCTCGAGAGCGTCGCCTCGCCGCCGTTCACGAAGACCTCCACCGAGGACGCGTCGACGATCACGTCGAGGGTCACCACGCCGTCGCGCAGGGGGGCGGGTGCCGAGCGCACCGCGCGGTAGGCGTCGGGCATGGAGGCCGCGGCGGCATCCGCGTCGCGCGCGACGAATGCCGTCCCCGAGGCGAAGTCGACGCCGACCGCGGCGAACGACCCGTCGCCCTCCTTCACGCGGAACCGCACCTCCGATGCCGGGTCGTCGGGGTCGGGAGCGACCTCCACGCGCAGGCGGTAGGCATCCGACCGCGGCTGGGGGAGCTCGGCCGAGTCGGCGGGGTCGAGGTCGGCGGCCGGACGCAGTACGGCGGCATCCGTCACCCGCAGGCCGGTGCGCTCCCGGGCCTCGCCCTCGAGCGACTCGAGGCCCGCGACCGGGCTCGAGACCAGCGTCGGCCGTCCGTCCACGGTCCGCAGCGCGAGCTCCCGCACGAGCGAGTCGGCACCGCCGTGCCAGTCCTCGGTCGGCAGGTCGCCGGCGTATGCCCAGTTGTTGAGCCAGCCGATCGCGTAGCGCGACGCGAGGCGGTCGGACTCGGACCGGCGCGGGTCGTCCCACGTGACGGCGGCGTAGAAGTCGGCGCCGTGGTCGAGCCACGCCGGCTCGGCGGCATCCGTGGTGAACCGTTCGCCGTCCCACGCGCCCGTCCAGTACGCGGTGCCCGTGGTCTTGCCGTGCTCGGCGCCGTTCACGCCGGCCGCGAGCACCCAGGTGGTCCTCGCCGGATCGCCGTCGAGCGACATCCGGAACAGGTCGGGGCACTCGAGGATGCCGAGGTCGTCGCGCTCGAAGGCGGAGCGGTAGGTCCAGTCCGTGAGATCGGGTGACGTGTAGAAGCCGATCTTGTGACCCTCGGCGAGCACCATCAGCCACTCGCGTCGTTCGTCGTCCCAGACGATCTTGGGATCCCGCCAGTGCTCGCTGCCCGGATTGTCCATCACGGGATTGCCGTCGAACGGCTCGAATCGGAAGCCGCCGTCGGTCGAGACGAAGAGCGACTGCCGCTGCACGCCGTCGGCCTGCTGGGTCATGATCGCGATGACCGCGCCCCGGCCGAAGCCCGCGGTGCCGTCGGTGTCGACCACGGCGCTGCCGGTCTCGATGTCGCCGAGCCCGTTCGCGTACTTCTCGATCGCGACGCCCTCCTCGCGCCAGTGCACGAGGTCGGTCGAGGTCGCGTGGTACCACTCGGTGCCGTTCCCCTCGGGGTAGTCGGCGTTGTAGAGGTAGTAGTAGTGCCAGCGTCCGTCGAGCCAGAAGGGGCGCTGCGGGTCGTTCATCCACCGCTCGGCGGGCGTGAGGTGCACGGCCGGTCGATAGGTCGACCAGCCGTCGGGCCGCGTGAAGTCGCGGTCGCCGTCGGGGCGGTCGGATGCCTCGGGCTTCGCGTTCGAGGACGCCGTCGGCGCACTGCCCGGGCCGGGCACGAGCACGACGGCCAGCACCGTGGCGATGACCGCGGCGATCGCCACGGTGGTGGCGGTCACCCAGGTGCGGGGTCGACGACGCCACGGTCGCGGATGTGCCGGGCCGCTTCGCGGCGCGGGTGTCTTCGCGCCCGGCGGTGAGCCGGGTCGTGGTGTTCGGTTCATGATCCTCCGTCGTGGTTCGCGCATCGCACGATCGGCCACTGCGCCTGCGAGGGCGTTCCGGTCGGATCGGCGATGCGCCTTCGCAGCGGTGTTCGGTGGGAGGAGCGCAAGCGCCACTCGAGGAATCAGGGGCCACGGTACGGGTTTGCAAATCGATTTGCAATTTCTGACGGGTGGATCCGTCCCGTGGAAGCGCGACCATGCCTGTCAGCCTGCTGATCGGGGAATTTCCATGCGAACGCACCGATCATTTAGTGCTCGGCGCCGACTTGACAACGTTGTCAGCCACCCATAGCTTGCTGTTCGGGGGAAGCACGAACGCCACGTTCTCGACGACCGGCCAGGCACCAGCCGGCGGTCATCACGAAAGCGAAGAACGTGAACACGACACACGCTGCACCGCGCACCCATGACCGGCGCGGTCACGCCATCCGACCTGGCGCGCTCAGGCGAGCCACCCGGTCGCACCTCGACTCCCGACCGCTCGGCTGACGCCCGACGGCTCGGACCGGACGGATGCGCGACTGTGGCACGCCCGCACGCGGCATCCGCCCGCCATCGCCGCCGCCCGGCGGCACCACCACCCACCACCCTGGAACAGGAAGGCGACAGACATGTCGACACCCACCCGGCGCACGAGGCGCCCACTCATCGGAGGGATGATCACGGCCGGTGCCGTGCTCGCCACCCTCTTCACCGGCACGGCGGGGGCCGTCGCGGCACCCGACGACCTGCAGCCCGGCCCCGAGCCCACGGCGCACACGCAGGAGGCGTTCGCGCCCGAGTCCGACTTCACCTCGAAGTGGACCCGCGCCGACGCCCGGCAGCTCGCACGGCTCTCGGACCCCGAGGCGCCCTCGCGTGAGAACTCCATGCCGGCCGCACTCACCATGCCGACCGTGCCGCAGGACTTCCCCGACATGTCGAACGGCGAGGTCTGGGTGTGGGACACCTGGCCGCTGACCGACAAGGACGGCAACCAGTACAGCGTGAACGGCCAGGAGATCATCTTCTCGCTCGTGGCCGACCGCAGCCTCGGCTTCGACGACCGGCACGTCTTCGCCAAGATCGGCTACTTCTTCCGGCCCGCGGGCGTTCCCGCCGATGAGCGCCCCGAGAACGGCGGCTGGACCTACGGCGGCCTCGTCTTCAAGGAGGGCGTGACCGGGAAGATCTTCGACGACCAGTCGTACAGCCACCAGACCCAGTGGTCGGGCTCCGCCCGAATCGACAAGGGCGGCAAGATCAACCTGTTCTTCACGGATGTCGCGTTCTACCGTGACGCCGCTGGCAACAACATCAAGCCGTACGACCCGCACATCGCGCTCAGCGTGGGCACGGTGCACGCCAACAAGCAGGGCGTGCGATTCACGGGCTTCGACTCCGTGACCGACCTGCTCGAGGCCGACGGCACCTACTACCAGAACGGCGAGCAGAACGAGTTCTTCAATTTCCGCGACCCGTTCACGTTCGAGGACCCCGCGCACCCCGGTGAGACCTACATGGTCTTCGAGGGCAACTCGGCCATGCCGCGCGAGTCCGCGAGCTGCGACGCCGAGGACCTCGGCTACCGCGAGGGCGACCCGTACGCGGAGGACGTCGACCAGGTGAACGCCTCGGGCGCGACCTACCAGATCGGCAACATCGGGCTCGCGAAGGCCAAGAACGACGACCTCACCGAATGGGAGTTCCTGCCCCCGATCCTCTCGGCCAACTGCGTCACCGACCAGACCGAGCGTCCCCAGTTCGTGTTCAAGGACGGCAAGTCCTACCTGTTCACGATCAGCCACCGCGGCACGTTCGCGAACGGCATCGACGGACCCGAGGGCGTCTACGGCTTCGTCGGCGACGGCATTCGCAGCGACTTCCAGCCGCTCAACGGCGGCTCGGGCCTCGCGCTCGGCAACCCGACGAACCTGAACTTCGCCGGCGGCCAGCCCTTCGCCCCCGACTACAACCAGCACCCCGGCCACTTCCAGGCGTACTCGCACTACGTGATGCCCGGCGGCCTGGTGCAGTCGTTCATCGACACGATCGGCACGCACGACGACTTCGTGCGCGGCGGCACCCTCGCCCCGACCGTGAAGATGGACATCCACGGCGACACCACCAGCGTCGACTACTCCTACGGCAACGGCGGGCTCGGCGGCTGGGCCGACATCCCGGCGAACCTGAACGTCAACTCCGGCGGCAAGCTGAAGTAGGCCGAGCTGCGCTGGTCACCCGATCAGCGCGAGATCGACGGATGCCCCGGGGCCGATCGCCCCGGGGCATCCGTGTGCCGTCGGCTACGAACCGGCCGTGGTGGTCGGGGCGGTCCGTTCGGTGCGGGAACCCAGCGCCGACTCGAGCACGGCGCGCCGCGACATCCGTCGCCCTCGCCCGCGACCCGCGAGGAACGCCGCCGCACCGTCGGAGGCGAGCACCGCGTCCACGAACGGCTGGAACGTGACGTACGAGCGCTGGTCCGAGAGGCCGGTGCGTGCGCGCAGCGCGTCGGCCGCGCCGAGCAGCGTGCCGGCCCGCTCGAAGTCGCCGGTGGTGGCCACCGATGCGCTCACACCCTCGAGCGCGAACGCGATCCCGTTGTCGTTGCGCAGCCGCACGGCGAGATCGAGGTTGCGCAGGAACGCCTCGCTCGCGTCCTGGCCGAGGGCGAGCTGCGCCCATCCCACCTGGGTGAGCGCGATGCTCTCGACGAACATGTCCTGCGCCCGCACCGCCTCGTCGAGCGACTGCTCGAACAGCGTCATCGCTCCGGCCAGGTCGCCGCGCTGCAGTCGGATGCGCCCGAGCGCGCCCCGGTACAGCGCGTCGAAGCTCGCATCTCGGCCGTCTTCGAGGTCGAGCGCCGCACGCTGGCGGGCCTCGGCGAGCTCGAGGTCGGGCGGTTCCACCGACATGTAGGCGAGCGACAGCACCGTCAGCGTCAGGCCCTCCCCGAACTCGTCGCCGATCTCCCGGAAGAGTCGAACACTCTCCTCGAGCTTCTCCGTGCTGATCTCCGCATCCGTCTGCCACAGCGAGACCCACGAGGGGAATGCGAGCAGGATGGCCCGAGTGCGCGTCGAGAGTGGTTGTCCCGCCGCGAGGAGGTCCTCCGTCCATGTCTTCGCCTCGGGGAGGTAGCTGCGGATCCACCAGTACAGCAGCAGCCGCCACACGGCGTCCGCGACCGCGTCGACCTCGTCGACCGCGATCAGGTGCCGGAAGGCGGCGCGCAGGTTGTCGCGCTCCGCCTCCAAGCGGTCGAGGGCCGCGACCTGGGTCGCACCGCGCAGCAGCGGCTCCATCTGGGCTGCGAGGCCCGCGTAGTGGTCGGCGTGGGCGCGGCGCGCTGCGGCGGCATCCGGATCCCGATCGAAGCGGGCCCCTGCGATCTCCCGCACCGGCACCAGCATCGAGAAGAGCGGCACGTCGGCGTCGCCGTGCTGGCGCAGCAGGCTCCCGTCGACGAGCTCGAGCAATATGCCGAGCAGGTCGGTCGCCCACGGGGCGCCGGCGGTCACCGCCTCCACCGCGTCGAGGCTGAAGTCACCGGCGAACACGCCGAGGCGCACGAACATCGCCCGGGCCTCGTCGCTGAGCAGGTCGATGCTCCACTCGACGGTCGCCTCGATGGTGCGCTGGCGCTCGGGCACGTCGCGGGCGGCGGTGACGAGCAGCGGCAGCACGCGATCCAGCCGCGCCCGCATGGCGGCCGGGGTAAGGGCACGGATGCGGGCCGACGCGAGCTCGATCGCCAAGGGCACGCCCTCGAGCGCCCGGCAGATGTGGACGACGTCCGCCGCGTTCTCGGGCGTCACCTCGAACCGGGGGTCGGCTGCCCGTGCGCGGTCCCGGAAGAGGCGAACCGCCGGGGCGGCGAGGATCTCGTCGACGGTCCCGTCATCGGCCGGATCGGCGAGGTCGGGCGGCAGCGCGAGCGGCTCGACGTCGAAGACCTGCTCGCCGCGCACCCTGAGCCGCGCACGACTCGTCACGAGGAACGTCGCGCCGGGCACGTCGGTGAGCAGCGTCACGAGGTCGCGCGCGGCATCGAGCACCTGCTCGAAGTTGTCGAGCACGATCAGGTCCCGCCGTCCGGCCCGCGCGATGCCGAGTTGCTCGCTCAGCGGGGCGTCGCCGGAGTCGCGCACGCCGAGTTCGCGGGCGATGGCCGGGAGCACGTCCGCCGGGTCGCGCACGTGCTCGAGGGTCACGAAGGTCACCCGGTCGAACGGCGGCCCCGCCTGGTGCGCCACCTCGATCGCGAGGCGGCTCTTGCCGATGCCGCCAGGACCGACGAGCGTGATCAGCCGCTGCGCGTCGTCGGCGAGCCAGGTGAGCAGGGCCGTGACCTCGAACTCGCGTCCCACCGCCTCGGTGTACGGGGCGGGTATGCGCCCCGTCGGTGGCGCTGCCGCGGCGGTCCGGGCGCCGTCGGATGCCTCGTCGGCAGGCGCCCCGTCGCCCGCGGCCCCGGCTTCTGAGGTGACCGCACCCCGCGACGCGTCGAACCGCTCGGCGAGCAGGGTGGCGAGGTCGGACTCGATCAACTCCGCCAGCTCGTCGGCCGTCGAGAAGGGCGTGTACGAGGCCGTGCCGTCATCCCGAATCCGGTCGAGGAGTTCGGTCAGGCGTTCCTCGCGCTCGGCAGCCCGCTTCACGTAGATGAGCTTCGGCATGTCGCCGGGCGTCAGCCGGTACTCGTCCTCGAGGCCCGAGATCTCCTCGCCGGGTGAGATCCAGCCGTACTGCTGCCAGTACACACCGACGAACACGTCGCTCTGGCCGAGGTACGCACGGTAGAGGTCGCGGGGCGGGTGCGGTCGCGCGCCCAGTTCGAACATCACCGGCGCCAGCCGTAGCCGCTCGATCGCCGCCCGGGCCGCTCTCCGCTCCGGCTCGAGTTCCTTCAGGGTCGAGCTCACGAAGACCCGCAGCCGCTGGTCGGGGGTGCGGATCGACGCCTCTGCGGTCATGACCGCACGTCCGTCGTGCGCAGCGTGGCCGAGGTGCTCGGGGTGGAGATCGCCCCGGGGTCGAGCGCGATCTCCAGCACGGCACTTCGCGGCATCCGCCGACCCACCACACGTGCCGCCTCGAACTCGGCAGCACGGTCGGTGGCGAGCACGGCATCGACGAACGACTGGTAGGTCACGTACGACCGCTGGTCGTTGATGCCCGTGCGAGCCCGCAACGCGTCGGCGGCACCGAGGAGGAAGCCGGCGCGCTCGAGATCGCCCGAGGCGGCCGCGCATGCGGCGAGCCCCTCGAGTGCATAGGCGTCGCCGTCATCGTTCCGCAGGAGGAGCGAGAGCTCCAGCGCCCGCGCGAACGGCTCGGGCTGCGATTCGCCCGCCGCGAGACGAGCCCAGCCGACCTGCGTCAGGACGAGGACCTCGGCGAACCGGTCGGCCGCGTGCTCGGCGATCCGTCGAGCACGCTCGTAGCAGTCCGTCGCGCCGGCCAGGTCACCGCGGAGGAGAAGGATGCGTCCGAGCCCTGAGAGGAACAACGAGTGGAAGGTCGCGTCACGTCGCACCGGTTCCAGCTCGAGCGCCGAACGCTGCCGGGCCTCGGCGCGGTCGAGGTCGGCGGGGGTGACCGACATGAACGACAGCGACGCGATCGAGAGGGCGAGGCCTTCGCTGAACTCGTCTCCGATCGTGCGGAACAGCGCGACGGCCTCCTCCACCGGCTCGGTCGTGATCTTCGCATCGGGCTGGAAGAGCGCGACCATCGACGAGAACGCGAGCGCGACCGCGCGGGTGCGTGGAGACAGCGGGCGACCGGATCCGAGGACGATCTCCATCCAGGCCTTCACCTCGTGGAGCAGGCCCCGGATCCACCAGTACAGGAACAGCCGCCAGACCGCGTCCGCCACGACGTCGACCTCGCCGATCGCGATGAGGTGGCGGTAGCCGGCCCGGATGTCGTCGCGCTCCGACTCGAGCCGGTCCAGGGCGGCCGGCTGCGTCTCGCCGCGAAGCACCAGTTCGGTCGCCGAGGCGAGGCGCACGTAGAACTCGCCGTGTGCGCGGCGCACCGCATCGGCCGCGGGATCGTCGGCGAACCTGGCGGCGGCGACCTCCCGCACCGGCACGAGCATGGAGAAGAGCGAAAGGCCATGGTCGTCGTGCTGCCGCAGGAGGCTGCCGTCGACCAGGTCGAGGAGGGTGCCGAGCAGGTCGGAGGCCCAGGGTTCGCCGGCCGTCACGGCCTCGACGGCGTCGAGGCTGAAGTCGCCCGCGAAGACGCCCAGCCGCTCGAACAGCGCGTGGGCGTCGTCGCCCAGCAGGTCGATGCTCCACTCCACGGTGGCCCCGATCGTGCGCTGGCGTTCGGGCACGTCGCGCGCCGCGGTGGCGAGCAGCGGCAGCACCCGGTCGAGCCGTGCGAGCATGGCGGCCGGTGTGAGCAACCGGATGCGGGCAGCCGCGAGCTCGATCGCCAGCGGAACGCCCTCGAGGGCGCGGCAGATGCGGGCCACATCCTCGACGTTGTCATCGGTCACGTCGAACCTCGGATCGGCGGCCCGGGCCCGATCGCGGAACAACTGCACAGCCGGCGACTCCAGGATGACTCCCGTCGGAGCTTCGGAGGGCTCGGGCGGCAGGCCCAGGGGCTCGACGTCGAAGACCTGTTCTCCGCGCACGCGCAACCGGACCCGGCTCGTCACCAGGAAGGTCGCGCCCGGCAGGTCGGTCAGCAGCGAGAGGACGTCGGGTGCGGCATCCACGATCTGCTCGAAGTTGTCGAGCACGATGAGGTCGCGGCGTCCGGCCCGCGCGATGCCGAGCTGCTCGCTCAGTGGGGCGTCGCCCGAGTCGCGCACGCCCAGTTCCCGGGCGATCGCGCCCAGCACCTCGCCCGGATCGCGGACCTGCGCCAGTGCCACGAAGGTCACCCGGTCGAACCGAGCCCCCGCGTTGCGGGCGACCTCGATCGCGAGGCGGCTCTTGCCGATGCCGCCCGGACCGACGAGCGTGACCAGTCGTCGCGAGTCCTCCCCGAGCCACGCGAGGAGGGTCGCGACATCCTGCTCGCGGCCCACGGCGTCGGAGAAGGGCACGGGGAGGCGGCCCGCAGGCGAGGGGTTCGCGTCCGGCGTCGCTCCCACCGGCGTCGCCGCTCCTGTCGGTGCCGCCGTGATCGCTCCCGTCTGGGCCGGCGGCCGTGAGGCGTCGAAGCGCTCGGCGAGCAGGGTCGCGAGATCCGCCGTCACGAGCTCGGCCAACTCGTCGGCGCTCGAGAACGGCGTGTACGAGGCGGTGTCGTCGTCGCGGATGCGGCCGAGCAGGCCGCCGAGCCGCTCCTCTCGCCGAGCCGGCTGCTTCACGTAGATCAGCTTCGGCATGTCGGCGGGCGCGAGGCAGTACTCGTCCTCGAGGCCCGAGATCTCCTCGCCGGGCGCGACCCACCCGTACTCCTGCCAGTAGATGCCGACGAACACGTCGCTCTGGTCGAGGTAGGCGCGGTAGAGCTGCCGCGGTGGATGGGGACGGGCGCCGAGCTCGAACATGACGGGTGCGAGCCGCAGTTGCTCGATGGCGACCCGTGCGGCGCCTCGCTCGGGTGCCAGCTCCTTCAGGGTCGAGCTCACGAAGACGCGCAGCCGCTGATCGGGGGTGCGGATCGCCGGCCCGGGACCCATCAGGTCACCGGCTCCACCGAGGTCGCTCGGTCGGTCGCGGGCGTGGCCGCTGCCGGCGCGGTCGGCCCGGCGGCCTCTGTCGCCCCGGCAGCCTCTGTCGGCCTGGCCGGCCGGGCAGGCTCGGCCGGCTCCACGGGTGCCAGCGCGAGGTCGAGGGCCGCGCGCCGCGACATCCCGCGGCCCCGTGCCCGCGCCGCCTCGAACGCGCCGGCCCCGTCGGAGGCCAGGATGCGCTCGACGAATGGCCGGTAGGTGGGGTTGGAGCGCTGGCCCACCAGCCCCGTACGCACGCGCACCGTGTCGGCCGCGCCGAGCAGCACGCCGACCCGGTCGACGTCGCCCGCCACCGCGGCGCACGCGGCCAGCCCCTCGAGCGCGTACGCGATGCCGTCGTCGTTGCTGAGTTGGAGCGACAGCTCGAGGTTGCGCGAGAACAGGTCGGGGCGCGCCTCGCCGCGCGCGAGTCGCGCCCACCCCGAGTTCGCCAGGGTGATGCTCTCGACGAACACGTCGCCCGAGCGCCGGGCATCCTCCAGCACCTCCTCGTAGATGCCGATCGCCCCGTCGACATCCCCGCGAAGCAGTGTGAGGGCGCCGAACGCGTCCTTGAACAGGGCCGCGAACGTCGGATGCTCCTCGGCCGACACGAGTTCGAGCGCCCGTCGTTGCAGCTTGTCGGCCCGCTCGAGGTCGGGCGGCGTGGACGCGGCGCAGGCGATGCTCAGCGCGGTGAGCGCGCCGCTCTCGCCGAGACGGTCGCCGACCGCGTGGAACAGCGCGAGGCTCCACTCGATCGGACCGGAGTCGACCTCTGGGCCGGGCTGCGAGAGCGCCACCCACGACGTGAAGCCCATCGCGATCGCCCGGGTGTGGTCGCGCAGCGGCACGTCGGCGTGCAGGATGTCCTCCATCCAGGCCTTCGCCTCGGTGAGCTGGCTGCGGATCCACCAGTAGAGGAACAGCCGCCACACGGCCCGCGCGACCGGATCCACCATCCTGACCGAGATGAGATGCCGGAACGCGGCCCTGATGTTGTCGCGTTCCGCATCGAGCCGCTGCAGCGCGGCCGACTGCGTCGATCCCTCCAGCAGCGGCTCCACCTCTGCGGCGAGGCGCAGGTAGTGCTCGCCGTGCGCGCGGCGCACCGCCGCGGCATCCGGCTCGGCCTCGAATCGAGCGCTCGCGATCTCGCGCACCGGCACGAGCATCGAGAACAGCGGCACGCCCGCGTCGTCGTGCTGGCGCAGGAGGCTGCCGTCGACGAGCTCGAGAAGCGTGCCGAGCAGGTCGGTCGCCCAGGGCGCGCGCGCCGTGACGGCCTCCACCGCGTCGAGGCTGAAGTCGCCCGCGAACACGCCCAGGCGCACGAAGAGGGCCCGCGCTTCGGGGCTCAGCAGGTCGATGCTCCACTCCACCGTCGCCTGGATGGTGCGCTGGCGTTCGGGGATGTCGCGGGCGGCCGTGACGAGCAGCGGCAGCATCTTGTCGAGCCGCCCCAGCATCGCCGCGGGCGTCAGGGCCCGGATTCGGGCGGCGGCGAGCTCGATCGCGAGGGGAACGCCCTCGAGCGCGCGGCAGATGCGGGCGACGCCGTCGGCGTTCTCGTCGGTGAGCTCGAACCGAGGGTCGGCGGCGCGGGCGCGTGTCACGAACAGCCGCACCGCGTCGGCCGTGGAGATGGCCTCGAGCGAGGCGCGTGCCGGGTCGGGCGGGAGCCCGAGGGGTTCCACGTCGAACACCCGCTCGCCGCGCACCCGCATTCGCGCGCGGCTCGTGACGAGGAACGTCGCGTCGGGCAGGTCGTTGAGCAGGGCCATCACGTCGCCCGCGGCTGAGATCACCTGCTCGAAGCTGTCGAGCACGATGAGGTCGCGGCGGCCGGCGCGGGCTGCGCCGAGCTGGCGGCTGAGCGGCTGGTCGCCGGCGTCGCGCACGCCGAGCTCGCGGGCGATCGCGGGCAGCACGTCGGCCGGGTCGAGCACGTGCTCGAGGGCGACGAACGTCACCCGGTCGAACGGCTCGCCCGCGCTGCGCGCCACCTCGATCGCCAGCCGGCTCTTGCCGATGCCGCCCGGACCGACCAGCGTGATGATGCGCTCCGCGCCGTGGCCGAGCCAGTCGAGCAGCGTCGCCACCTCGCGGTCGCGGCCGACGGCCTCGGTGTACGGCACGGGGATGTGGTCGGTTCCCGAGGCGCTCGCGTCGGGCTCGGCGGCCGATGCAGCGGATGCCGCGGGCGCGCCGGATGCCGCCGCCGGGCCGAATGCCGCAGCCGCGCCGGGCGTCCCGGCTGCGCCGCCGACCCCTCCGTACCCGATGGACGCCGCCCGCGACGCGTCGAACCGCTCGGCGAGCAGCGTCGCGAGGTCGGCCGTGATGAGGTCGGCCAGCTGCTCGCTGGTCGAGAACGGCGTGTACGACGCGGTGTCGTCGTCGCGGATGCGGCCGAGGAGCTCGTCGAGCCGCTCCTCGCGCTGCGCCGGCTGCTTCAGGTAGATCAGCTTGGGCATGTCGCGCGGGGCGAGCAGGTACTCGTCCTCGAGGCCCGAGACCTCCTCGCCGGGCGCGATCCAGCCGTAGTGCTCCCAGTAGATGCCGACGAACACGTCGCTCTGGTCGAGGTAGGCCCGGTAGAGCTGCTGCGGCGGATGCGGCCGCGCACCGAGCTCGAACATGACCGGCGCGAGTCGCAGCCGCTCGATCGCCGCCCGAGCGGCGCGGCGCTCTGGTTCGAGCTCCTTCAGTGTGGAGCTGACGAAGACCCGGAGCCGCTGGTCTGGCGTTCGGATCGGAAGTCCGGCGGCGCGATCCATTACGGCGACGCCTCCAGCGCCGCCGGGGTGCATCGCCTTCGGCGCCCCATCCTGCCATTCTGGGGCCAGCGGCCGTCGGCGTCCATCACCCGAGATCGGGGGACACGGGCGCGACGCCGTGCACCCGGCCCGCGGGCGCAGGGTCGCTACTCCAACCCGCCCTGCGCCTCGGCGAGCGGGGTGCGGCGGTCAGCAGCGCCGCACCCCGCCCCCATGGCTCAGCCGGCGACGCGCACGACGAGGGAGCCCCCGTCGGTCGTGCCGGCCGAGTTCTCGAGCTCGACCCGGTAGTGGTGCTCGCCGGGCGCGGCATCCGTGATCGGGAACTGCACCATGCGCCCGTCGTCGGCCGTGCGGTAGACGCGGCCGATCACCGAGTCGCCCTCGACGAGTCGCACCACCGTGGTCGGCTGGCCCTTGCCGAGCTTCACCTTCACGAGGTAGTCGCCGTCCTTGTCGGCCGACTTCGGCCCCGACGTCGACGACAGCTGGGCGGTGGGCGGCGCGGCCGTCGCGTCGTCCACGCCGGCCTCCTTGTACATCGCGCCGTGCAGCGGCGTCACCGTGAGCGACTCGAGCGTCGCACCGTCACCGTCGGCCCACAGGCCGATCGCGTCGGCGCCGGCGTTCGGGAACACCTGGTCGGTGATCGTCGTGCGCCCGTCGGCGGTGAAGACCTCGACCGAGGACCGGTCGACGTACGCGGTGATCGCCACGGTGCCGTCCTCGCGGAGCGCCACCGGCGCATCGTCGAGCGACGGGTACGCCGGGTGGAACGCGGTGCTCCCCGAGTCGCGGCGGTCGACGAACAGGCGACCGGATGCCGCGTCGTACCCGATGCGCGTCGACGCCTCGTCGTCGCCGAGCACGCTGAGTCCGACCGCGTCGGCGTCACCGGGCCGGAGCACCGCGTCGATGCGCACGACGTCGCCCGCCACGGGCAGTATCTCGGAGCCGTCGGCGATCGGCCGCGAGGCATCCGTGTACGCCCGATCGGTCTGCTCGAGCTGCGCGAACTCGGGCACGACCTGCTGCGCGAGGCGCGGGCCCTCGGGCGTCGACACCAGGCTCACGTCGCGGGGCAGCGTGTTCGCGCTGCGCCACGTCCCGGTCGGGATGTCGTTCGCGTAGTCCCAGTTGTTCATCCAGCCGAGCATCACCCGCCGGCCGTCGGGCGCGTTCGAGAACGACACCGTCGCGTAGTAGTCCCGGCCCCAGTCGAGCCAGTCGTAGCCCTCGAGGCGCGGCGCGGCCGCGGCATCCGAGAACATCACCTGGTCGACGAGCACGTGCCCCCAGCCGAAGCGGTTGTTGTCGACGATGCGAACGGATGCCTCGCGGCCGGCGTACTCGGCGACGTCCCAGCTCACCCAGTCGAGGGTCTCGCTGTTGCGCCCGGTCGCCGTGCGCACGACCTCGCCGTCGACGACGAGGCTGACGCTCGTCTCCTCCGAGCGGGGCAGCGCCGGCTCGGCGCCGAGGACGAGGTGGTCGACGGTGAGGTGGCCCCAGCCGCCCGTCGCGTCGTCGTGCACCTGGAACTGCGCGTCGCGACCGGCATACTCGGAGACGTCCCACGACTGCCAGTTGAGCTGGCCGGCCTCGGGACCGGTGGCCGTGCGCACGACCTCGCCGTCGACGAGGAGCCGCACCTCGAGCGTGCCGTTGAACCGCTTGCCGCCGCCGAGCAGGAACGAGAGGTGGTCCTCGCCGGGCTGGATGGTGAACGCGGGCGAGGTCAGGTCGCCCAGGTTGTCGTCGCCCTTCGGGCCGCCCTCCCACGTGTTGATGCGCTTCTGCCCGAGGTAGTAGTCGCCGCCGGACGTCGACGGATTGCGGCTCGGGTCGACCGCGAGGTCGCCGGTCGCCGTCCAGCCCGTGTCGACGAGCGTGGTGCCCTCGGGGAACTCGAAGCCGTCGAACAGCAGTCGCCCGGCGGGCGGCTCGTTGCCGAGCTGCGTGCCGTCGACGTGCGGGTGGTTGCCGCCGCCGACGAGGAGGTTCACGAAGGGGTCGTCGATGGTGAACGTCGGCGACTCGGCGGTGCCGACGGGCCAGTCGCCGTCGTTGAATCCGTTCACGAGGCCCGCGCCCACGAATCCGCCCACTGCGTTCTGGCCGGGCAGGGTGCCGGCGGCCGGGGCATCGCCGAACGGGCCGTTCTTCCAGTTGCCCGGCTCGTTGGCCACGGTCCAGCCGTCGTACGTGCCGTCGTCGAAGCCTGCGAAGACCTCGCCGGCCGGCACCGCGTCATCCGCCACCGTGCTCTCGGACGTGAAGGTGGTGCCGTCGAAGTCGCCCACGAAGTACTGGCCGCCCGAGCCGCCCGCGACGCTGCCCGGATTGAGGTTCACGACGAGCACCCACTTGGTGTTCGCCGGGTCGCCGTCGACCGCGAGCGGGAACAGGTCGGGGCACTCCCAGATGCCGCCCGTGGCGTTGGCCGGGCCGAAGTCGCTGAGGTGCGTCCACGTCTTCAGGTCGTCGCTGCGCGAGAGCACGACCTTGTACTGCAGCGCCTCGACGGCCGCCATGACCCAGTACGACTCGCCGGTCCCGGGGTTCGTGTAGCGGAAGACCTTCGGGTCGCGGAAGTTCGACGAGCCCCGGTCGTACACCGGGTTGCCCTCGTACTTCGTCCACGTCTGCCCGTGGTCGAGGCTGTACGCGAGCGACTGCGCCTGGCGGCCGGCGAGCGTCGGATGCGCCGGGGTGTACGCGCTCGTGTAGATCGCCACCATCGGCGGGTTCTCGGCCGTGCCGAGGCCGCTCGTGTTCTGCTCGTCGAGCACGACCGAGCCCGAGAAGATGTCCTCGATCGCGACGCCGTTCGCGTCGAACGTCTGGGGGATCGCGAGCGGCTGCTCCTCCCAGTGCACGAGGTCGGTGCTCGTCGCGTGGCCCCAGCTCATGTTGCCCCAGCGGGTGCCGTACGGGTTGTGCTGGAAGAACAGGTGCCACGTGCCGTCCTCGTAGACGAGGCCGTTGGGGTCGTTCATCCAGTTGCGCTCCGGGGAGAAGTGCAGGTACGGGCGGTACTGCTCGCTCGCGGGGTCGGGCGCCGGCGGCTCCGCCGCGTCGGCCGGCGCCGCTCCGAGCAGGCCGGCGACCAGTGCGGCGACGGCCACCGCCGTCGTGCCTGTCGCCCATCGTGATTTCGTCGTCATCGTCTGTTTCGCCCTTCATCGCGCGTGTCACGGTTGACTCGTGACATCGTTGTCAGTCGACGGCGGCGATGCTACGCAGTGTCCGCCGGACAATGCAAGGGGCGGATGCCGCGGGCCGGCGCGGCCGCGCGGCGGGGGCCGCGCGGCGGGCGCGGCGGCAC
>NZ_JBFUDH010000005.1:0-216941 GCF_056404815.1 Agromyces sp. P2_B3
GGGCGCGGCCGCCGCCGCGGGCGCAGGCGCGGCCGCGGGCGCCCGGCCGGCGGATGCCGCGACCTCCGTCGAGTCCACGACGGAACGGCTCGACGACGCATCCGAGCCGGACCCACCCACGGTGGCCGCGCCGACCGAGCGGCTGGGCGAGGCATCCGGCGCGGCGCCCGACGCGGTCGAGGCGACCGGACCGCCCACCGCCACGACCGAGCGTCTGCAGCCGACCCCTCCTCCCCCGGCACTGGCGTGGCTCCTGCAGCCGTCGGCCCCATCGGAGGCGGTCGACGCCGACCCGGTGGCGCCGTCGCCCGACGCTCCGCCCGCGCACGCCGGACGCCCACCGCGCCGCCGCGGCCTCGTGGTCTCGACCGTCGTGGTGCTCGGCCTGCTCGTCGCCGGCGGCGCGGTCGTGCTCGGCGCCCTGTTCTCGAACGCCGGCGGCGTGGGGGCGGCGCCCGAAGCGGGCGAGTCGCCCACGGCCGCGCCCGCGACCTCCTCCGCTTCGACGCCGTCAGCCGAGCCCGAGCCGCAACCCGCGCCCGCGCCGAGCCCCAGCGCGTCCGCCGAGCCGACGCCGACGCCGACGCCGCAGCCCCAGCCCGCGACCCCCGAGGAGCGGGTCGTCGACACCCTGACCGGCTACTACGCCCTCGTGCCCGGCGACCTCGACACCGCCTGGACGATGATGACGGCCGACTACCAGGAGAACCACGTCGGCGGCAGGGGCGCCTACGAGGACTTCTGGAACGACGTCGCCGCCCTGCAGATCACCGACGTGACGGCCACCGCCCCCGACCAGGGCCAGGCGACGCTCACCTACACGTTCACCGACGGCTCCATGGTGCAGGAGGTGACGGCGTATCGGCTCGTGGACGAGGGCGGCGTGCTGAAGATCGCCGCGACCGAGGTGCTCAGCAGCGTCGCGCTGTGAGCCGTCCGCGCCGGCGAGTCAGGCGCTCGTGCTCTGCAGGAACGCGAGCACCGCCGCGACCCGCCGGTGCACGCCCGACTCGGGCAGCCGCAGCTTGGTGAAGATGGCGTTCACGTGCTTCTCGACCGTCGACGACGACAGGAACAGCGCCTGTTCGATGCCCGCGTTGGTCTTGCCCGCGGCCATCTCGCGCAGCACCTCGAGCTCGCGCGGCGACAGCGCCGCCAAGGGGCTCGCCGCACCGGCGGCGCTGCGCCGCCGCACGAGCGTGTCGACGATCTGGGGGTCGATCACCGAGCCGCCGGCGCATACCTCGCGGAGCGCGTGCACGAGGTCCTCGAGGTCGCCGATGCGATCCTTCAACAGGTAGCCGAGGCCGGCCGAGCCGTCGTCGAAGAGCGCCAGCGCATAGCTCTCGTCGGCATGCTGCGACAGCACGACCACGCCGGTCGTCGCCGATGCGGCGCGGATCGCGTGCGCGGCCTCGATGCCCTCCATGTGGTGGCCCGGCGGCATCCGGATGTCGGTGAGCACCGCGTCGGGCGCAAGCCGCCGCACGGCGTCGAGCAGCTCGATGCCGTTGCCGACCGACGCGACCACGTCGATCTCGCCGGAGTCCTCGAGCAGGCGCCGGAGGCCCTCGCGCACGAGGTAGTTGTCCTCGGCGATCACGACGCGCAGCACGCCCGGGTCATCCACCGCGTCCGCCTCCCGGACCGGCTGCCTCGGCCCCCGCCGATGTCGCGACGGGCAGGTCCACCGAGACGGTCGTGCCCGACGGCTCGGCCGCCGACACGCGCACGGTCCCCCGCAGGGCCGCCACCCGGTCGCGGATGTTCGCGAGCCCGCCGCCCGACGCCGACGCCGGCGACACCGCGCCCATGCCGCAGCCGTCGTCGCTGATCGAGATGCGCAGATGGCCGTTCGAACGCGCCAGCCCGACCGACGCGTGCGTCGCGTTGGCGTGCTTGGCAGTGTTCGCGAGGGCCTCCCGCACCACGTAGTACGCGGTGGTCTCCACGTCGTCGGGATACCGCTCGGCGCGCACCGCGGCATCCGCCTCGACCGAGAGCGGGATGGGATAGCGGGCCACGCCCGACTCGACCGCAGCGACCAGCCCGTTGTCGCTCAGCACCGGCGGGTGGATGCCCTGCGCCAGCTCCCGCAGGTCGGTGAGCGTCTCCCGGGCCTGGTCCTGCAGCTCGGCGAGCTCCGCAGGGGCGAGCTCGCCGCGCTCCAGACGATTGCGGGCGAGCCGGAGGCCGGCGATCTGCGCGACCACGTTCTGCTGGATGCCGTCGTGCAGGTCGCGCTCCAGGCGCCGGCGCTCGTCGTCCTGCGCGGCCACGAGCCGCTCCCGTGAGGCGGTGAGCTCGTCGAGCTGCTCGGCGAGCTGGGCGGTGAGACGCACGTTGGCGACGGATGCCGCGGCCTGGCCCGCGACGGTGCGCAGCAGCACCCGCTCGGCGTCGCTGTACTCACCGTGATGCCGGGGTCCCACCTCGATGCGCCCGAGCACCTCGTCGAGGCGCAGGAGGTCGGCGGCGAGCGTCGGCTCGGCGGTGTCGGCGGCCGAGGTCGCACCCGGCACGTCACCCGCCGCCCCGACCGGCGACGCGGCGAGCGCCCCATCGGTCGACACCAACCGGATCCGCACCCACGACGCATCGAGTCCGTCGTACACCGCGTGCGCGAGACGGGTGAGCAGGTCGCGCGGCTCGCCAGCGCCCTCGAGTCGCGAACCGAGCTCGCTGAGCATGTTGAACTGGCGCTCGCGATCGCCGAAGAGCGTGCGGTGCAGGCGCCGCTGCGCCCACCCGCGAACCGGCAGCAGCACCATCGCGACGAGCACGGTGATGAGCACCGCAGGCAGCACGTCGAGCTGCGGCGTGAGCAGCACCGCGGGCGTCGCGACGGCGATGCCGTAGAGGATCGTGATGAGCAGGTCCGACGAACGCCCGACGACGCGACCGCGATCCCCGGGGGCGATGTCGAAGGCGCCGTAGCGGAGGATGCCGTGGATCGCCGAGATGGGCAGGGCGAACAGCGAGACGAGCACGAGCACCTGCACGACCCAGCTGGCCGGGAAGAACGTCCAGGCCCAGAACATCACCATGGCGACGCCGATCGTCAACGCCGTCACTCGGGTGCGCGCCCGCACCGGCGGCGAGCCGAACAGGGCACGCGTCGCGAGCACCGCGAGGCTGACGGCGACCGCAGGCCACGGCTGCACGAAGAGGTACTCCACCGCGGGCGCCGCCCATTCCAGCCACGGGACGACGTACGGGTTCGCGACGGTGTCGCCGCTGACGCCGAGGTACGGCGACGTCACGACGTGCGGGGTCGTGATCAGGGTCAGCGGCCCGACGAGCATCGGCGTCCAGAGCGCGACGACCGCGATCCGCTGCCAGCGCAGCTCGGCGACCCCGTCGGGGAACGTCGCGAACACCACGAGGAACGCCGACGTGGCCGTCGCGTCAGCGGTCAGCCCGATCACGTTGAAGAGCGGGAACCACGGCTGCGCGAGCACGTCGAGGTTCGCCTGCACGAACGTCTCGTACGCCGACCCGACGAGCATCGCCGTCGAGCCGAGGGCGATCAGCAGCGCCATGCGCGACGCCGAGACGGTGAGCAGCCACATGCCGAACACGAACAGTGGCAGCGCGCCGAGCAGCGGCCAGGCGAGCTGATGGTCGAACTCGGGATGGATGAACCCCTGCACCACGACGACGTACACCACTGACGCGACCCCGATCGGGCCGAGCGTTGCGAGGCACACCCACCTGCGGTCCACACCCCCATGGTCCTCCTTCGGCGCGGCCGCCGGGAGAGGGGCATCCGCACCAGCCCTTGGGGGCTGGCCTCCATGGCGTCTGCGGTCCCCCGCCACGCGGCGTCCGGTCTGCTGCGTTCCGGCTCGGCGACGGCTCGGCGAGGGTCGGGGGCGAGCGGATGCCACGACGGCGAGCCGCACGAACAGGGAGTCCCATCATGCGCAAGGTCTACTCGTCACTGGCCTGGATCATCGCGGGCGGCGTGGTCGTGCAAGCCGCCGCCATCGCGTTCGCGTTCGGCGGCCTGCTCAACCGGGTGTCGAACGGCGACGTCGTCGACAAGGCCCTCCTCGAGAGCCGCACGGCCGGGGGCGCCGGCGAGCTCGGCTTCTGGATCCACGGGATCGTCGGCGGGGTGGTGCTGCCGCTGCTCGCAGTCGCGCTCGTCGTCGTCTCGCTCTTCGTGCGGGTGCGCGGCGCGAAGCTCTGGGCCGCGATCACCCTCGGGCTGGTGGTGCTGCAGGTGGTGCTGGGCTTCTCCCTCGTCGGCATGCCGTACCTCGGGCTCATCCATGGCGCGAACGCGCTCGCGGTCGTGTTCGCCGCGGTCATGGGCGCGTTGCGGGTGGGTCGGGCGCCGCGGGCCGCGGCTCGATCGGGTTCGACGGCCGACGCCGAGGCGGCGACCTCCGATGCCCTCTCGGCGTGAGGTCGTGCGGTGCGCCGTCGTCGGGGTCGCGGTCGTGACCGCGCTCGGCGCCGGCGCGCTGGCGTGGAGTTCCACGCTGCTCGGCGAGTACTCGGTCATGGACATGGGCGGCGACGCGAGCGGGCACGCGCCGGCCCACGCGCACGCCGGCCACGGCGGAGACGCTGCGGGCGGTGCGGGCGGCTCCGCCGCGGCATCCGGAACCGGCGGCCGCACCGGCGAGGTCAGCGTGACCTCGTTGACGGCCGACCCCGACCGGCCCGCCGACGTGCGTGTCGAGCTGGTCGCCCGGCAGCAGACGATCGAGATCCCCGGGGGTCACGCCGTCGACGGCTACACGGTGAACGGCACGTCGCCGGGCCCCGAGATCCGCGCACGCCAGGGCGACCTCGTCGAGGTGACCTTCGTGAACGAGTCGGTCGCGGATGGCGCGACGCTGCACTGGCACGGCATCGACGTGCCCAATGCGGCCGACGGCGTCGCCGGCATCACGCAGGACGCGGTGCCGGTGGGTGGCCGCTACGTGTACCGGTTCGAGGCGACGGAGGCCGGCACGTACTGGTACCACTCGCACCAGGTGTCGCACGTGCAGGTCGAGCGCGGGCTGCTCGGTGCGATCGTCATCGAGCCGTCGGATGCCGCGGGGCCGCTCGCAACCGACGGCGACGTCACCGCACTGCTGCACGTGTACGGCGGCCAGTACACGCTGAACGGACGCGTCGAGGATGAACGCGTCGCCGCCGCCCCGGGCTCCACGGTTCGCGTACGCGTGATCAACAGCGACCAGGGCACCGCCTCGGTCTGGTCGGCGGCCCCGTTCCGGGTCGTCGCCACCGACGGGCACGACGTGCACGAACCGACGGACATCGAGGGGCAGCGTCTGCTCGTGCCGGCCGGCGGGCGGGCGGATGTCGCGGTGCAGGCGCCTGCGGCCGGTGAGGCCGTGCGCCTGCACGTCGGCGGCGCCCGCAGCGTCGTGATCGGCGATCTCGAGGCACCCGCCCCCGCTCCCGTTCACCAACCGGCTGCGACGCTCGACCTGCTCGCGTACGGCGCGCCCGCCGCGCTCGACTTCGACCCGACCACGCCGGACCAGGTCTTCGACTACGTGATCGCCCGCCGCTTCGGCCTCATCGACGGACGCCCCGGCAATTTCTGGACCATCAACGGGCGCATGTTCCCCGACGTGCCGATGTTCCACGTGCGCGAGGGCGACGTGGTCGTCATGCACCTCCGCAACGACTCGGGCGACGTGCACCCGATGCACCTGCACGGGCACCACGTCGTCGTGCTCTCCCGCGACGGGGTCGCGGCATCCGGAAGCCCGTGGATCGTCGACTCGCTCGACCTGCACCCGGGCGAGCGCTACGACGTCGCGTTCCTCGCCGACAACCCGGGCATCTGGAGCGACCACTGCCACACCCTGCCGCACGCGGTCGACGGGCTCATCGCCCATGTCATGTACGAGGGCGTGACGACGCCGTTCACGATCAACGGCGAGGCGGGCAACCGGCCCGAGTGAGCGCGTCAGGCGTCGCCGGGACGGGCGCCCGAGAGCCCTTCGACCGCCGATTCGATGTCGCCCGCGTCGCGCTCGAGGTCCTCGACGTACAGGGTCCCGGCCACGATGAGGCCGTCGCGGACCTCGAACAGGGTGACGCCGCGCACGTCGAACGGCTGCTCGTCGGAACGGGTGCCCGTCCACGCCCACTCGCACCATTCCAGGTCGCCGTCCTGCGTCGACCGGACGAGCTCCGCTTGGAAGTCGGGTATGCCCGAGAACATCGCGCCCCAGTTCGCGCGCACCTGCTCCCTGCCCACGAAGGTCCGCCCGGGATGCGCAGGTTGCCGGCTGTCGTACTCAGGATGGAACAGGGCGACCATGGCATCGAGGTCGTGGGCGTTGATCGCCGTCACGAGCCGGTCGATGGCGGCGTGCATGGCTATGCGCCGTTCGGGCGCGGCGTCAGCCGGATCACGGGGATCTCGCGGTCGGTGATGCGCTCGTACTTCGCGAAGCCGTGGGCCGCGGCGGTGATCTGCGCCCACGCCGCGCCGCGCTCGGCCCCGTGCAACTGCTCGGGCACGACGTCGATGCGCTGGCCGGCGAACTCGATGCGGACCCGATCGGGGTGGGAACGGATGTTCCAGTACCACGCCGGGTTCTTCGCGGCGCCCGAGGCGGAGGCGACGATGTACCTCGCCTCGCCGCCGGCGGGGAACCAGCGCACCGGGTTCATCCGCTCCTCGCCGGTCTTGCGCCCGACTGTGACGAGCACGACCTTCGTGCCGCTGCGGTCTCCCTTGCGGCGGATGCGGTCGACCATCATCCGGTTGCCCCACTGCTCGAGCCTGCTGTGGCCGGGCTGGCGGGCTCCGCGTGTTCCGTTGGGGGTGTCGAGGGCCATGGGTCGCCTCCTCGGTGTGCTCTCCCAAGTATCCCGCGGATCAGCGTGAGCGCACCGGCTGGCGCAGCACGGTGCGCAGCTTCTCGGGGGCGGTTCGGCGTGCGTCGCTGAGGTAGACCTCGTGGTGCGGGCCGTTGAAGGTGACGCCGTGCTGCGGCATCCACTCGTCGTGCAGCCGCGCGAGGGTCGGCGCCTCGTCGTCGTACGAGCCGACGTGCAGGATCTGGGCCGACGTGCCCTCGTGCAGGTGCAGCAGGCGGAGCCCGTCGAGTGCCGGGTTCGGGTCGCCGCCACCCTTCTTCGCCTTCGCGCGCGCCGCGTCGACGGCCGCGGCGACCGCCTCGTCGTCGATCCAGTCGGGCTGGGCGATGAGCATGGTCCAGTTCCACGAGGCCTTGTCGCGCGCCACGAACGCGGCGGCATCGTCGGCCCACCAGAGTCCTTCGAGCGGCGCGACGACGAGGTCGCGGCCGTGCTCGCGCCTGCTCGCGAACTTCACCGCGTACGCGACGCCGAACAGCGCCTCTACCGCCTGCCGATAGGCGACTGCCTCGTTGGGGTCGCCGTGCCCGTCGACCGCGAGGTAGCGCATGGGCGGCACCTCGACGACGGCGAATCCCTTCGCCGACGGGGCGTACAGCTCGCGATGGGCGCGCTTGACGTCGTACTTCGCCTCGGCCGGTTCGGTCATACCCGGATCGTACGGGGGCGCCCCGACAGTGACGACCGGATGCCTCGGCCGGACGTCCCCCTTCCCACTGTCGGTGCCCGGCGATACGTTGGGCGACGGACCGAAGGGATGACGATGACCGACTCCACGCACCTCGACCGACTCCGATCCGACCTGCAGGGCACGCTCGTGCTCGTGGGCGATCCCGACTACGACACGGCTCGCCTGGCGTGGAACCTCGCCGTCGACCAGCGGCCCGCAGCGATCGCCACACCGGCAGACGTCGCCGACGTGCAGGCGATCGTTCGCGCGGCGCGCGAGGGAGGCTACGGCGTCACGACGCAGCCCAACGGACACGGGGCCGACGGCGACCTCTCGGGCGTCATCCTGATCCGGCCGTCGCGCTTCGACGAGATCACGGTCGACCTCGCGTCCCCGCTGCTGCGCGTCGGCGCCGGCGTCAACTGGGGCCGAGTGCTCGAGCGCCTCGACGGCACCGGCCACGTCGCCCTGGCCGGCTCGAACCCCGAGGTGAACGTGGTGGGGCTCGCGCTGAACGGCGGGCAGTCGATGTTCAGCCGCCGCTTCGGCCTCACCGCGCGCTCGATCATCGCCGTCGAGCTGGTGGATGCCGCGGGCGAGGTGCGACGCGTCACCGACGCCGACGACGCCGACCTCATCTGGGCGCTCCGCGGCGGAGGCGGGCTGTTCGGCGTGGTCACCGCCATCGAGCTGTCGCTGTATCCCGGCGAGTCGCTCTTCGGCGGCAGCCTCGCCTTCCCGGCGCGCAACGCCGTCGACGTGCTCACCGCCGCGTTCGAGCTGGCACGCGACATCCCCGAGCTCGGCCTCGACATCGGCATGGCCAGGTTCCCCGACCTGCCCATGCTGCCGCCGCCGCTGCGCGGCCAGACCCTCGCCACCGTGGCCCTCGTGCACATCGGCGACGAGGACACCGCCCGCTCCTACGCCGACCGGCTCATCGCAGTCGCCGAGCCGGTCGCGAACACGCTCACGCCGTTCACGATCGGCTCCCTCGCCGCCGTGGCCGCCGAGCCCGTCGACCCCATGCCGAGTGCCGACTTCGGCGGCTCGATCGACCGGCTCGACGAGGCGTTCGCGCGCGAGTTCGTCGACGCGTTCCTCGCCGGCGCCGACCTCGGCCTCATGCGGTGCAGCGTGCGTGCGCTCGGCGGTGCCATCGCGGATGACCTCGGCGCCGAGTCCTCGGCGGTGGGCGCGGTGCATGCGGGCGGGTTCCTGAACTCGGGCGTGGTGCTGTTCGACGCGACCCTCGACCCCGGCCCCGCGCTGCAGCCGCTGCGCGACCTCGTCGAGCGGCATCCGGGCGACCGCACCGTGCCGACCTTCCTCGGGCTCGGGTCGACGCTCGCCGACGCCTACCCGGCCGAGGTCGTCGACCGGCTCGCGGCGGTGAAGCAGCGAGTCGATCCCGACGGGATCTTCCGCAGCAACCGACCGTTGACACGCGCCGCGGCGTGAGCTCGGACGGCGCAGCCGCACCGCTGGGCGGCGCATTCACCGAGACGGCACGGCTCGACGCGCCCCCAGCACGGGTCTTCGCCGCGTTCCGGGACGAGCCCGTCCGTCGCAGGTGGTTCCGGCAGCCCGGCGACCGCGCACGTCAGACCTATCTGCTCGACTTCCGGGTGGGCGGCCGCGAGATCGCCACGACGGTCTTCGCCATGCCCGACCGGGAGGAGCACGTCGAGTACGCGTCGACCTTCATCGACCTCGTGCCCGACGAGCGCATCGTGCTGAGCTACAGCGTGCGCATCGACGACGTGCTGCGGTGGGCGGCGCTTCGCACCATCGGGCTCTCTGCCGATGGTGCCGGCACGCAGCTCGAGTGGACGGAGCAGTACCGCTTCTTCGCGCTCACCGACATCCCGGCTCACGACGTCGCGCACCTCGAAGGCAGCACGCGGCTGCAGCTGAACGGGCTGGCCGCCGTGCTGGCGGACACCGCGCCCGCGGCATCCGGAGCAGAATCTTCCCGGATGCCGTCACAACCGCCGGCGCCATCCGGTCTCAGCTGACAGGGGCGCATGCGGCCCCATCCGCCGACCGACAGGACACGACATGGATGCGAACCTCGACGACGCGCTCGCCGTCTTCACCGCCGTGCGACCGCGGCTGTTCGGCATCGCCTACCGCATGCTCGGCAGCGCGTCGGAGGCTGAGGACCTCGTGCAGGATGCCTGGCTGCGCTGGCAGGGCACCGACCGGTCGGTCGTGCAGGAACCGGCCGCGTTCCTCGCCACGACGACGACGCGCCTCGCCATCAACGCGCTGCAGTCGGCGCGCGCCCGCCGCGAGACCTACATCGGTCCGTGGCTGCCCGAGCCGGTCGACACGAGCGCCGATCCCACCCTCGGCGCCGAACGTGCCGAGGCACTCGGCTTCGCCGTGCTGGTGATGCTGGAACGACTCACGCCCACGGAGCGGGCCGCGTACGTGCTGCGCGAGGCGTTCGCCTACCCCTACGACCAGATCTGCGAGATCGTGCAGGTCTCCGAACCCGCCGCCCGACAACTCGTGAGCCGCGCCCGCAAGCACCTCGCCGGCGAACGACGGCGCGAAGTGACCCAGGCCGAGCAGCGCCGGCTGCTCGACGCGTTCCTCGCGGCCGCGCGGACCGGCGACCTCGAGGAGCTCGAGCACCTGTTCGCAGAGGACGTCGTGTCCTACTCCGACGGCGGAGGCGTCGTGCGCGCCTCGAGGTTCCCGGTGGTCGGGCGCGAACGGGTGGCGAAGTTCGTGCGCGCGTTCCACACCCATTTCTGGGAGGGCGTGACCGTCACCGCCGCCGAGACCAACGGCCAGCCCTCGGTGCTGCTCTCGAAGGAGGGCGTGACGTTCGCGGTGGTCAGCGTCGTCGCCGCGGCGCAGGGCATCGAGCAGGTGCTCTGGATGATGAACCCCGAGAAGCTCGCCGCGGTGAGCCCCCGTGCGTCATGACGTCTGCGCCGCCCGCCTCCGCTCCGCACTGCAGCAGGGCGACGACCTGGCGCTGGCGAGCGTGCTGAACCCCGAGATCCACCTGTGCATCGACGCCGGCGACGAGACCGGGGGCGAGGTGCGCGGCCGAGCCCGCGTCATCCGCGTGCTCAGGGAACGACTGGCGAACCGGCCGGATGCCGCGATCGAGGCCGCCCACGTGAACGGCGTCCCCGGGCTCGCGCTGCGGGGCGCCGACGGGCAGGTGCTCGGCGTGCTCTCCTTCGACCTCGGCGGGGCCACCATCGACCGGCTGTGGCTGACGACGTCGGCCGGCAAGCTCGCGCACTGGAACCGATGAACCCGAGGGCTCGAGCCCTCTTCGGCTCATCCCGTCACAAATCGACAGGCCGGCCGGTCAGAGCTTGATGACGGCAGCGGAGACGCCGCAGCCCTGACGGAAGGCACCACTCATGAAGATCGTCGTCATCGGAGGCACCGGCCTCATCGGCTCCAAGGTCGTCGAGCACCTCGCCGAGCATGGTCACGAAGCCGTTCCGGCGTCGCCGAACTCGGGCGTGAACACCATCACGGGCGAGGGCCTCGCCGAGGTGCTCGCCGGCGCGAACGTCGTCGTCGACGTGTCGAACTCGCCGTCGTTCGCCGACGACGACGTGCTCGCGTTCTTCACCACGTCGACGAACAACCTGCTCGCCGCCGAGCGCGAGGCGGGCGTCAGTCACCATGTCGCCCTCTCGGTCGTCGGCGCCGAGCGGCTGCCGAGCAGCGGCTACCTGCGCGCGAAGGTCGCCCAGGAGCGGCTCATCGAGGAGTCGGGCCTGCCCTACTCGATCGTGCGGGCGACGCAGTTCTACGAGTTCGTCGGGCGCATCGCCGACGAGGCCACCGTCGACGGCACGGCGCGCCTCAGCACGGGGCTGATGCAGCCGATCGCGGCAGCAGATGTCTCGGCCGCCGTCGCCCGCGTCGCCGCGGGCGACCCCGTCAACGGCACCGTCGAGATCGGCGGCCCCGAGCGCGTCGCGCAGGACGAACTCGTGCGCATCGCGCTCGCGGCGAAGGAAGACCCGCGCACGGTCATCGGCGACCCCGAGGCGCACTACTTCGGCACCCGGCTGGAGGGCACCGAGCTCGTTCCCGGCCCCGACGCGCAGCTGTCGACGACGACGTTCGCCGAGTGGCTGGCGGCGCAGCCGGCCGCGGTGCGGTAGGCCGCGAGGCAGTAGGGCCCCGTTGCAGTAGCCGTCAGCTGGGTTCGGGCTGCCGCCACCCGTCGGGTCCGTCGGAGCCCGCCGGGTACTCGTCGAGCGGCACCCGGCCCGCACGCCACGCGGCGAGCACGGGCTCGACGATGCGCCAGCACTCCTCGGCGACGTCGCCCCTGATCGAGAGGGTGGGGTCGTCGCCGAGGATGCCCTTCAGCACCTCGCCGTAGGGCAGGAGCGCCCCCGGCACCTGCTGGGCGACGAGCGTGGTCTGCTCGAGGGCGAACGGATCGCCGCCGCCGTTCATGGTCAGGCCGATCTCGACCTCGCCGGAGCTCAGGTCGAGCTCGATCCAGTCGGAGCGGGGCGTGCCCTCGAGCCCCTCGATCGGGGCAGCGGGACGGAACACCGCACGCGCGATCTTGCGCGCGCGCCCGAGGGCCTTCCCGGAACGCAACAGGAACGGCACCCCGCGCCACCGGTCGGTGTCGATCCCGACGACGACCTGGGCGAGTGTCTCCGTGCCGCGCTGCGGATCGACGCCGGGCTCATCGGCGTACGCAGGCAGGGAGCGTCCCTCGATCTCCCCGGCGCCGTAGCGGGCCCGCCGGCTGGAGGCCACCGGATCGTCGTCCCAGACGGCGGTCCGGCGCAGCACCGCCGCGATCGCATCGCGGAGCTCCACCTCGTCGATCCGGTCGATCGGCTCCATGGCCACGAGCGCCAGCACCGCGAGCAGGTGGCTCTGGATCATGTCGACGAGCGCGCCGGAGCCGTCGTAGTACCCGGCGCGCCCCTCGAGGCCGAGCGTCTCGTCGTAGACGATCTCGACGCGCTCGATCGCGCCCCGGTGCCACACCGGCTCGATCATGCGGTTCGCGAAGCGCGTGCCGAGCAGGTTCAGCACGGTCGCCCGGCCGAGGAAGTGGTCGATGCGGAACACCTGGCGCTCGGGCACGATGCGGGTGAGCAGCTCGTTGAGTTCGTGGGCGCTCTCGCGATCCGAGCCGAAGGGCTTCTCGAGCGCGAGTCGTAGGCCGTCGGGCACGTCGAGGTGCTCGAGCACCCGGCAGACCCGCGCGGTCACCGCGGGCGGGAGGGCGAAGTACACGACGGGCGCGTCCGAGCACGCGGCGAGCAGGCCGGCGAGCGCGTCCGCGTCGGTCGCGTCGGCCCGGACGTACCGCGTCGACTCGAGCAGCCGCGTGCGGCGAGGCTCGGGCACCGACTCGAGGGCACTGGCGACGAGGTCCCGCCACTCCTGCTCGGTGCGCTCGGTCAGCCCTGAGCCGATCACCTCGAGGTCCACCTCATGCGCCGCGAGGAGCGTGCCGAGCCCTGGCAGCAGCAGGCGCTTCGTGAGGTCGCCGTCGGCCCCGAGGATGAGCAGCGTCGCCGAATCCGTCATGCGTGCCTCCCGTGGGATGCGCGTCACACGAGGGCGCGCCTGCAGCAACGCTAAGCGTGATGCGGCCCGGCGCGCCACGCCGGCGGCGGGGTTGACACGGGCTCGTCAGCGGGTGATCGCCGCCTCCTCGTCGAGCCAGCCCAGCTTCTCGGGGTTCGCGACGGAGTAGAGGCGCGCGATCCGCCCGCCCTCGATGTCCATGCTGACCGCCCCGACCAGCTCCCCGGCGACCTCGACGCGCACGCCGGGCTGGCCGTTGACCCAGATCAGCCGCGCCGTGAACGGCTGGCCGAGCTTCGAGAGCCCGCCGACGAGGTACCGCGCCATCTTGTCAGCCCCGACGATCGGCCGGCGTGCGGCCCCGCGCACGAGTCCGCCGCCGTCGGCGACGGAGACCACGTCGGGAGCGAGCACGTCCATGAGCCCCTGCACGTCGCCCGAGCTGGCTGCCGCGATGAATCGCGCCACGACGGCCTCCTGCTCGGCGCGGTCCACGGTGACCCGTGGCCGGCGCGCGGCCACGTGGTCCTTCGCGCGGTGCGCGATCTGCCGCACCGCGGCGGGCGTCTTGTCGACCGCCCTGGCGATCTCGTCGTAGGGCACGTCGAAGACCTCGCGCAGCACGAACACCGCGCGTTCGGTGGGCGCGAGCGTCTCGAGCACGGTCAGCATCGCCATCGACACGCTCTCGGCGAGCTCGACGTCGTCGGCGACATCCGGACTCGTGAGCAATGGCTCGGGCAGCCACTCGCCGACGTACTCCTCCCGGCGCCGCGACACGGTGCGCAGGTGGTTCAGGGCCTGGCGCGTCACGATCCGTACGAGGTAGGCGCGCGGTTCGCGCACCTCGGACCGGTCGACGTCCTTCCATCGCAGCCAGGACTCCTGCAGGACGTCCTCGGCGTCGGCCGCGGAACCGAGCAGCTCGTAGGCGACGGTGAAGAGCAGGCCGCGATGCGTCACGAACGGGTCTTCGCTCATGCGGGCGAGCCTACTTCGGCCGAACGAGGGGCGATCGGGGGCAGGCCGCAGGTCGCGGCCAGCCCATCGGAGTGGATGCCGAGCGTGACGTTCATGCGGGTGGCCGTGTTCATGAGTCCAACCTTGGCGGTGAGCTCGATCAGCGCCGGGGCGCCCAGCTCCTCGAGCAGTTCGGCCGACATCGCGTCGGTGACGGCCGGCGGCGTCTGGCTCATGGCCTCGGCGTACGCCATGACCCGCCGCTCCGTCGGCGTGAACACGTCGGACTCGCGCCACCGCGGCACCTCCCGCGCCTTCGCCTCATCGAGGCCCTCGTCGTGCGCCTTGAAGTAATTGATATCGAGGCAGGCGTCGCAGCCGACCGCCGCCGCCGTGGCCATGCGCGCATACGACGACAGCTCGGGGCCGAGCTCGTGCCACGTGTCGGCCGTGCGGTTGAAGCCCATGAGGTCCTTGAGCACGGTGGGGTGGTTCCACATCACGCCGAGCGAGTCGGGGGTGCGACCGAACTTCCGGCGGGTCATCCGCTTCACCAGGGCGCCGAAGAGGCCGGTGATCTCGGCGGGCGGTACGCGCGTTGCGCTGGTCATGTCTCCTCCAGAGGTTCGTGCACGCGGTTCGTGCCGTCGACATGGAGACACCGGCCGCCCGCCGAATGTGACATCTCGGTCGGAAGTGGGAGACGCCGCTAGCCCCGCCGCAGCACGATGGCCGCCGGGAACCGGGCGACCACGGGCCGGAACCGCGGCTCCGCCAGGGCGGCGGCCTCGTCGGCGCCGACGATGCGAGGAGTCGTCGCCCGGTGGATCGTCCCCTTCCACTGCAGTACCGCGCCATCGTCGGCGACCACGTTGCGCGCCCAGTTCGTGCCGGTGCCCCACGGCAGCCCGATGAGGAACATGTCGTCGGCCACGGTGGGCACGAGGGCGATCGGGGTCGCATAGTACGTGCCGCTGCGTCGTCCGCGATGGTGGATGATGCCCCAGAGCGGCATCCATCGGCGTCCGGCGAGCGCCATCGCGAACGGCGCCGACATCCGCAGCGCCCATCGTGGCGGACCACCCGCCCGCCGCATCGGCTCGGCCATCATGTCGCCGCTGCCCGAGTCCGCCCGCCGTCAGCTCGGCAGCTCGACGGTGTACGACACGATCTCGGTGACGCGCCCGTCGACGAAGTCGTAGATGTCGCACGAGGCCACGACCGAGACGTCGCCGTCGGCCTCGGTGTAGCGGGCGAGCGTGTCGACGACGACGCTGTCCTCGCCGACGACGCTCCGGAACCGCTGGAACTCCGTCGTCACGTCGGCGAGGTACTCGGCCGTCTTCTCGCACGTCTTCTTCACCGCCTTCCGGCCCATCACGGGGTCGGTGCCGACCAGCGTCCACACGATGTCATCGGCGAGGTGCGGCAGTGCGACCTCGAAGCGATGGCTGGAGAATGCGCGGGCGATCTGCTCGGTGGTGAGGTCGGTGTGCTCCATGTGCCGTGCCCTTTCGCGCGGCCTCCCGCGCCTCGCCGGTTTGCGGATGCGATCAGGCTCCTCCGGGCGACCGCCGTCGTCAAGGGCGCATCCGGGACCGACCGGAAGAATGGCGCGATCGGCGGCGTTGCCCTCAGCATGAGAGCGATCGCATATTCGCAGACCGGTGACTCGTCCGTCCTCGCCCTCGTGGAGCGAGAGCTCCCCGAGCCGGGCTCAGGCGAGGTGCGCGTCCGCATCGTCGTGTCGGGCGTGAACCCCACCGACTGGAAGGCCCGTGCCGGTGGCCGGCCCGGCACGCCGACCCCGTTCCCCGAGGTGGTGCCGAACCAGGACGGCGCTGGCGTCGTCGACGCGGTCGGCGCCGACGTGACCGGCCTCGAGGTGGGCGACCGGGTGTGGGTGCTCCTCGCGGCGCACGCCCGACCGACCGGCACCGCACAGGAGTACGCGGTGCTTCCCGCCGAGCGGGTCGTCAGGCTCCCGGATGCCGCGAGCTTCGACATCGGGGCCTCGCTCGGCGTTCCCGCCATCACCGCGCACCGCGCGCTGACCGTCGCCGACGGCGGCCCGACCCGGCTCGCACCGGGCGCCCTCGACGGACGCACGGTGCTCGTCGCCGGCGGAGCCGGTGCCGTCGGACACGCGGCGATCCAGCTCGCCCGCTGGGCGGGGGCGCGCGTGATCACCACCGTGAGCTCGCCCGAGAAGGCCGCGCTCGCCACCGCGGCCGGCGCCCACCACGTCGTGAACTACCGCGTGGGCAATGCCGCCGAGGCGATCCGCGCCATCGCGCCCGACGGGGTCGACCAGGTCGTCGAGGTCTCCCCCGCGCGCAATGCCGAGCTCAACGCACGGGTGCTCGCGAACCACGGCACCGTCGCCGTCTACGCGACCGACGGCGGCGCCGAGATGACGCTCGACGTGCGTCACCACTTCGCGCTCAACGTGCGCTACCAGTTCCTGCTGCTCTACACGGTGGGCGACGCGGCTCTGGCGGCGGCCGCCGAGGACCTCGACCGGGCGCTCGCCGACGGTGCGCTCGAGGTGGGCGAGGCGGCGGGCCTTCCGCTCACGAGGTTCCCGCTCGAGCGCACCGCCGACGCGCACGACGCGGTCGAGGCCGGCACCGTCGGCAAGGTGCTCATCGACGTCACCGATGCCTGACCTCGGCCGGCGGTGAGCCCGCGATAGGCTCGCCGCCGTGCCCGCCGCGATCGCCCTGACTGTCATCCTCGCCCTGCTCGCCGTCTTCCAGCTCGCGCTCGTGCTCGGCGCGCCGCTCGGACGCTTCGCCTGGGGCGGCACCCATCGGGTGCTCCCCGCACGACTCCGCATCGGCAGCGCCGTGTCGATCGTGGTCTATGCGGTGATCGCCGTGCTCGCCCTCGACCGCGCGGGCGCGATCGACCTCGTGCCCGACATCGTGTCGACGGTCGGCATGTGGGTCGTCTTCGCCTACTTCGTGCTCGGCATCCCGCTCAACGCGATGTCGCGAAGCCGCCCCGAGCGGTACACGATGACGCCGGTCGTCGCGGTGCTCGCGGTGCTGAGCCTCATCGTGGCCCTGACCTGAGCGCTTCGTCGGTGGGTGCCGGAGGGTGATGCCGCCTGCGGCGACCGCCGCTCAGGCGTGCTGGTCGGGCTCGCCCTCCTCGGGCTCCACGGCCCACGACGGCGGCTCATCCTTGCCCGACTTCTCGGCCTTCTCCGCATCATCGGAGGTCGGCTGCACGGCGCCGGCCGCGTGGTGCACGGGCGCGTACACGGTGTAGAGCCGCAGCGGCACATCGCCCGTGTTCTCGACGTCGTGCCACGTGCCGGCGGGAACCTGGATGCTCCAGCCGTCGCTGACATCCTGCTGGAAGCTGAGGTCGTCCTTGGACGGGCCCATCTTGGCGCGCCCCCGCCCCGCGTCGACCCGCAGGAACTGGTCGGTCTCGGGGTGGGACTCGAGGCCGATCGACTCGCCGACCGGGATCGACATGAGCGTGACCTGCAGGTACTTGCCGGTCCAGGCGACGGTGCGATAGTTGGCGTTCTGCCTCGTCGCGGTCTCGATGTCGAAGGCGTTCGGCTCCGGCCCGTTGTCGGTGATGTCCATGGTGTCGCTTCCCTTTCCACGATGGTCGGTCGACGGATGCCGCGTGGCGGCGCTCCTCCTCGAGGCTAGCCACGGCGGGTGCGCACCCCCTAGGGGTTGCGCACCCGCCGATCGACCCTGCATCTGCTGCGCGAGACCGGGGACTACGTGAGCGCGCCCTCCAGCTTCGCGAAGCACCCGCGCCAGCCCTCGGCGTTCTGGTCCCGCAGGGAGGCGTCGGCGTGGCCCGTCTGCCGGAACCGCATGCGCGTGCGCGGGGCATCCGGCGTGCCGACGTCGTCGAGCTCGACCGTCACGAGGGTCTCGGGGCCGGCCTCTCCGCCGTGGACCTGGGTCAGCGTCAGCTGGATGCGCCTGGGTGGATCGAGCTCGAGGAAGGACCCGCGCTCGGAGTACGCGCGGCCGTCGCCGGCGCGGAACTCGAGGCTCCACGCGCCGCCCGGCCTGGCGTCGGCGTCCGCCGCCACGGTGGCGTAGTCGCCTGGGGCGAACCAGCGGGCGAGGGCGTCGGCGTCGGTCCAGTAGGCGAACACCCGCTCGGATGCCGCGTCGAACTCCTGCTCGATCTCGACCGCGAGTCCGCGGTCGGCCTGGGTCGTGCTCATGATGTCTTCCCCTCATCGGTGTGGTGCGATTCGGCGATCGCGTCGCGCTCGAGCTCGCGCCCGAGAGCGGCGAACCGCTCGTCCCAGATACCGCGATACTCCTCGAGCCACCGATCGACCTCGGTGAGCGGTTCGACCCGCAGCCGGCTCGGCCGGCGTTGGGCGTCGCGGCTGCGAGACACGAGGCCGGCCTCCTCGAGCACGCCGACGTGCTTCGAGATGGCGCGCTGCGTCAGGTCGAAGGGCTCGGCGAGCTCGGCGACGGATGCCTCTCCGACGACCTTGAGGCGAGCGAGGATCGATCGCCTCGTCGGGTCGGCGAGTGCCTGGAACGTGCGACTGAGTGCATCGGTCATTTCGTACCAATCGGTTCTGGAACTACTTGGTTCCATTAACGCGCTCGAAGCACCATCTGTCAAGGGCCACGTCGCCGGCGTCGGTCAGCGAAGGCGGAGCGACGGTCCGTGGCCGGGCAGGATGACCTCGAACGGCCGCCCGTCGAGCACCGTGTCCATCGACGCGCGCGCGAGCGCGTCGTCGTGGTTGAACATCGGCGCCAGCACGCCCGGCCCGTGATCCCTCGACGTCGGATGCCCCGTGACGATGCCATCGCCGCTGACGAGCACGCCGTGCTCGGGCAGCCAGTACATGAGGTGACCCGGCGTGTGGCCGGGCGTCAGGAGCGGAACGACCCGGTGACCGCTGAAGCGGTGCTCGCGATCGGGCTCGATCGGGCGCGGGTCGGGCACCCCCACGTCGGCGAGACCGCCCGCCGCGATGGCGCGGGCCGTCCACGCGATGACCGACGGCCGCCAGAGGCTCGGCAACAGGTCCCGCACGCCCACCTGGTGCGTCACCTCGCGGGTGACGTTCGGCAGCTCCTCGGCCGACGCGAGCACCGCGGCATCCGGCCACTCGACGAGCAGCCAGCGGATCCCGCCGATGTGGTCACTGTGCCCGTGGGTGACGAGCACGGCGGTGAGCTCGCCCCCGAGGTCGCCGAGCACGCGGGACACACGTTGCCGGTCGCTCGGGTAGCCGGCGTCGATGAGCGTGAGCGTGCCGTCGCCCGACAGCACGGTCCAGTTCACGAGCGGCGTCTGCACGAAGTGGATGCCGGGTGCGATGACCTCGACGTTCGGCTGCGTTCGCCCCGCGGTGCGCATCATGGTCGTGACGGTCAGGAGGTCTGGGCCACGATGGCCTGGGCGACCGCCGGCGCGCCCGCCCCCTCGATGGCGTAGAGGGAGTCGCCGATGGCGAGGTAGGCGATCGCGGCCCGGTTCTCCGCCCCGTTTCCCACGGCACGCGCGTCGGCCGGGGCATCCGCCAACTCGAACGGCGTGAACGCCAGGTTCACGTCGGCCGCCGACCAGCGGTCGAAGAGGGACGCGAAGCCCCGGGCGGTCGTGATCGCGAGCACCGGCTGCCCGTCGACGTGGACGTCGCAGGTGAAGGTGCGGGCGGCGTCGGCGACCGCCTCCTCGAAGGACCCGGGTGCGGCGGCATCCGGCTCGCTCGCGACGATCTCCGCGGCCGAACCCTCGGGCACCCCGAGGGCGTCCAGGATGCCCGTCGCGTCCAGGTCGCCGGTGCAGAGCGCGTCACCCTGCCGCACGGCGACTGCCGGCCAGGTGAGGCGCGTGGCATCCGCCTCCTGCAGCACCGGGAACGCCGTCTCGCCGACCTGTGCGAGTCGGTCCATCATCGTGTCGGCGCCGAGCCCCGCGAACCGGCCGCCGGTCGAGGTGAGCGCGGCGGCACTGAGCGTGGCCTGCACCCATCCGCCGGCCACCGGTGCCGAGAGGCGCCATCCCGCGTCGCCTCCGGCAATGGACGCCTCGGTGCCGGCGATCGGGCGCGTCATGGTCGACGGCCCGTCGCCCATCACGAGCGGAACCCACTGCGCGCCCGCGCCGGGCAGCACCTCGACGGTCAGGTAGGCCCAGTCGCTCGGCGCGTTGTACTCGGGCATGCCGGCGCCCACCCGCCACGAGCAGGCGCGTCCGCCGGCCCCGGTGAGCAGCGCCTGGTCGAAGGCGACCGACTCCTTCACCGCCGCGACAGGCTCGACGGCGACCCCGTCAGCGCCCTCGAGGGCGGCGGCGACCACCTCGGCCGGCACGAGCTCGTCACAGGTGAGCGGGCCGGATGCCACGGGCTCGGGCGACGGTGACGCCGACGGGCTCGACGTGGGAGTCGCCACCGGGGTGGCGAGGCATCCGGTGAGGGCGAAGAGAACCAGGCAGGCCGTGGCGGCGACGGCGGCGTTCAGGCGCACGGCACGAACCTAGCGCCTCGGTCGCGTCGGCGGCCGGCGAACGACGCGCGACGCGCCGCACCACGCCGCGGCGCGGCGGTCGCGCCCCGCGCCGGTGGTCACACTCGGGTCAGGCGCCACCCTCGAAACGGGCGTCGCCCTCGGCCAGGGCGACGGCGACACGGGTCCGCTGCTCCTCCGACAGGTCGCCCAGGTCATCGAGACGTCGCCATCCCACCTCGGTCATCTCGCCGTCGGCCGGATAGGGCTCGCCCTCGAGCCACGTGCACCGGAAGGTGAGGTCGAGGTAGTCCGCCTGGTCGCCGTTGTCGTAGGTGATCCGCGGGATCTGGTGCACCCACGCCAGGCGGTCCGCCCGGATGCGCACGCCCGCCTCCTCGAGCGCCTCGCGGCACGCGGCATCCGCCGGCTCCTCACCCGGATCCACGATGCCGGTGATGGGGGTCAGCGCGCCATTGTCGGAGCGGCGACCCAGCAGCACCTCGTCGCCACGGACGATGACCGCGGTCACGCCGACGAACGAGAGGGGGCGGGTGCCGAGGTGCCGGCGCAGTTCGAGCACGAAGTCGGGAGTGGCCATGCAGGCCACGCTACCGAGTGAGGTGCATCAGCTGCTCGGCCACGAGCACGACCGCGAGCAGCACCATCGCCGCGCCCGAGACGCGCGAGACCACGCGCATGGCCGACGGCCGTGCACGGATCACGGCCTTGGCGCCGACGCCCACGACGGAGTAGACCAGTGCGCAACTGCCCACGAAGATGAGCCCGAGCACCGCGAGCTGCACCGGGATCGGCCAGTCGCCCGCGGCATCCGTGAACTGCGGCAGCAGCACGACGAGCACGAGCAGTCCCTTGGGGTTGAGCCCGCTCACGCCGACCCCCTGGGCCAGCCGAAGCCACGCCCTCGACTCACGCTGCGGGCCCGACTCCCCGGCCGTCGCCACGGCGGGCGGGTGCAGCAAAATGCGCACGCCGAGGTACGACAGGTAGCCCGCCGCTGCCAGGGTGAGGATCACGAGTGCCCACGGCAGCGCCGCCAGCGTCGCGCCCACGCCCACCGCCACCGCGGCCACCGCGACGAGATAGCCGATGAGGATGCCGCCGAGCGCGGGCATGATCGTGCGATCCCTGGTGCCCGCGGCGATGATGTAGGCCCAGTCGGGCCCCGGCACGAGCACCATGAACGTCATCATCGCCCAGCAGGCGAGCAGCAGTTGCACGTCCATCGCATTCCCCGATCGTCGTTCCGATACGACGAACGTACGGAAGATCGGCTGGAAGGTGGTTCCAACTTCCTCCCCTCCGGCGCCCTGCTGTGGAAGAATCCACCCCATGGACGCCATCGACCGGAGAATCCTTGCCGAGTTGCAGCACGACGGCCGACTGAGTCTCACCGACCTCGCCGAGCGGGTGCAGCTCAGCATGTCGCCGACGCACCGGCGCCTGCGAGCGCTCGAGGAGTCGGGCGCGATCACCGGCTACCGTGCGGTGATCGACCCCGAGGTCGTCGGGCTCGGCTTCGGCGCGCTCGTGTTCGTCACCATGGACCAGGCGAACCGCGCGACCATCCCCGCGTTCGATGCCGCCGTCGCCGAGGTCCCCGAGGTGATCCAGGCCCTGCGGCTGTTCGGCGATCCCGACTACCTCCTGCGCGTGGCCGTGCCCGACCTGCCCGCCTACCAGCGGCTCTGGGACGAACGCCTCTCCGCGCTGCCAGGCGTGCGGCGCGTCGAGTCGACCCTCGTCATGAAGACGATCGTCGACGACCGCTCGCTGCCGATCTGACGGGCGTGCGCCGCAGCCGCCGTCGGGCTCAGGCGGCGGCCGGTCCCGGTACGGCGTCCGGCGCCGCGAGCCCGTCCTTCGCCGGCTGGGACAGGAAGACGGCCAGCACGATCAGTCCGCCGATCGGCACGAGTACCCAGAACACGTGCCCCCAGCCGTACCCGGCGTCACGCAGGCGCCGCACGGTGACGGCGAGGTACGGCAGCAGCACGGCAACGCCCCAGAGTCCCGCGAGCACCGACCCCAGGTAGGCGTTCTCGCCGACCGGGAACACGTTGAGCACGTTCAGCGCCGACAGCACGAGCACGTTGAACAGCGCCCACCACCAGAACTCGGGCCGCCCCGCGCGACCGGTGAACTCGGCGTACTTGCCGAAGACGGTGCGGATGGATTCGACGAAGGACATGCTCGAAGTGTAGGGCGCGGCCGGCGCCCCGGCGGCTCAGACCGGACGGACGACGGCCACCCCCTGCGACGGCAGCACGAGGCCCGAGGCATCCGACCCCGTGAGCAGGTCGGTGCCCTCGACGACGAGCTCGGTGTCCTCGGCACCGTGGTTGATGGCGAACACGAATCCGCCACGTCGCACGACCTCGACCCGACCGCCGTTCGCGACGGGTGCGGGCACCTCGATGCCGGCCTCCTCGGCGATCCGGGCGACCAGCCGGCCGAGCGCTTCGGGTTCGGGCAGCGTCGCGACGTACCAGGCCGCGCCTCCCCGGCCGTCGGCGCCGCGACGCGTGACGGCAGGCCACCCGGCGAGCGCGCCCTCGGCGAACGTCGCCTCCGTCGCGGCATCCTCGACCCGCACGTACTCGGCCCAGACGGCACCGGATGCCGCCCCGCCGAGCACGTCGCCGTCGAGGGCGACCGGCGGCGCCGCTCCCCCGCCGACGGCCCGGAGGTCGGGCGCGGCCGGCGGTGCGAACTCCTCGATCCACACGCCGAGCGTGCTCCGCAGCGGCTCGCCGAGGTAGCCGCCGAGCCGCACGTGCAGGTGCTCGTCGGTGATGCCCGTGCCGAAGCCGACGACGAGCGTGCCCCCGGCCTCCGCGAACGCCGCCAGGTTCTCGAGCTGCGCGTCGGTCGCGACGAAGTGGGTCGGTGCGACGACGAGCCGGTAGCCCGACAGGTCGGCGTCGGCTCGCACGAAGTCGACCGTGAGCCCGAGCGACGTGAGCGCGTGGTGCCAGGCGAACAGGGTCTCGAGGTAGGAGACCGTCGTGGGCGAGGCCGGCTGCTCGACCGCCCACCAGCTGTCCCAGTCGAGGGCGATCGCGACCTGGGTGGGGACGCGGCTGCCCTCGAGGCCGACCTCGGGCCCCGACAGCCGCTGCAGCTCCCCGCCGAGCTGCTCGATCTCGCGCCACACCCTCGTGTCGGTGCCGCCGTGCGGAACCATTCCCGAGTGGAACTTCTCCGAGCCCGCGGCCGACTGCCGCCACTGGAAGAAGAGGATGCCGTCGGCGCCGCGTCCGATCGACTGATAGGACCACGCGCGCATCTGCCCGGGCACCTTCGCCGCGTTCTGCGGCCGCCAGTTCACCGCTCCCGGCGACTGCTCCATGAGGAGCCATGGCGCTCCGTCGCCGAGCGAGCGCATCAGGTCGCGCACCATCGCGGCATACGGCACCGAGATCGGGTCGGCGGGATCGGGGTAGGTGTCGTCCGAGACGATGTCGACCTCACGCGCCCACTTCCAGTAGTCGACGGGCTTGAAGAACCCCATGAAGTTCGTGGTGATCGGCACCTCGGATGCCGCGCGGATCACCTCGACCTCGGACCGGTAGCAGGCCAGCAGCTCGTCGCTCGAGAACCGGTCGAAGTCGAGAAGTTGCGTCGGGTTGCGGAACGTCGGGGCCGCGCGCGGCGGCTCCACCTCGTCGAACCCGTCGTAGCGCTGCGACCAGAACGCCGTGCCCCAGGCGCGGTTCAGCTCGTCGATCGATCCGTACTTCGCCTCGAGCCAGGTGCGGAACGCCGCGGCCGACACCTCGCAGTAGCAGTGGCTGACGTGGCATCCGTACTCGTTGTTCACGTGCCAGAGCTCGAGGGCCGGATGCTGCGCGTACCGCTCCACCAGTCGCGTCACGAGCTGTCGCGCTCGCTCGCGGTAGACAGGCGAGCTCGGGCAGTACTGCTGCCGGCTGCCGACCGCGAGCCGCACCCCCTGCTCGGTGACGGGCAGGGTCTCGGGATGCCGCTTCGCGAGCCACGGCGGCGGGGATGCGGTGGCCGTGGCCAGGTCGACGCGGATGCCCCCGGCGTGCAGGGTGTCGAGCACGTCGTCGAGCCAGGCGAAGTCGTACTCTCCGGGGCGCGGTTCGAGCCGGGCCCACGAGAACACGCCCACCGTCGCGAGGCTGATGCCGCCGCGCTGCATGAGCGTGACGTCCTCATCCCACACCTCGCGCGGCCATTGCTCGGGGTTGTAGTCGCCGCCGTACCAGATCGTCACGATCGCGCCCTCTCCGTCGGAGTCATCCGTCCATCATCCCTGCGGCGCGCTGGCGATGCGCTCATTCCTTCACGCTCCCCGTCGCGAGCCCCGACTGCCAGTAGCGCTGCAGGAAGAGGAACGCGAGCACCAGCGGCACGATCGACACGAGCGAACCGGTGATGACCGTGGAGAACAGCGCTTGGGAGCCACCGCCCTGACTCGCCGCCGCCTGGAGCTGCGCGAGGCCGACCGTGATCGGATACAGATCGGAGCTGTTCAGCATGATCAGTGGAAGGAAGTAGTTGTTCCACGTCGCCACGAGCGAGAACAGGAACACGGTGACGAGGCCGGGGCCGAGCAGCCGCAGTCCCACCTGCCAGAAGATCCGGAACTCGCCGGCGCCGTCGACCCGCGCCGCCTCGATCAGGCCGTCGGGGATGGCATCGGCGGCGTACACCCGCATGAGGTACACCCCGAACGGGCTGACCAGCGACGGGATGATGACCGCCCACGGGGTATCCGTCAGGCCGGCCGAGGAGAACAGGAGGTAGGTGGGCAGCGCCAGCGCAGTGAGCGGGATCATGATCGCGCCGAGCGTCGCGCTGAAGAGCGCCTTCTTGAAGGGGAACTCGTACTTCGCGAACGCGTAGCCCGCCATGGTGGAGAGCAGCGTCGCTCCCACCGCAGCGCTGATCGAGTAGACGAAGGTGTTGACGAGCCACCGTGTGAAGATGCCGTCGCGCACGCTGAACAGGGTCTGCAGGTTCTCCCAGAGGGAGAAGTCGCCGCCGAACCACAGACCGAACGTCGAGAACAGGGCGGCGTTGTCCTTGGTCGAGGAGACGAGCAGCCACCACAGCGGGAGCACGAAGTACAGCACGAGGAGCCAGAGCAGCACGGTGAGCAGCACGCTCCGGCGCCGCTCGGGTGCGTAGTGGCGGGCCGATCGGCGCGAACCGGTCGCATCGCCGACGGTCACGGCCGCGCGGGTCTCGGTGGAGGTCATGCCGGCCTCCGTTCGCGCCGCTCGCGACGTTGCGCTCCGAGCTGGACGAGGTACGACAGGACGGCGATCACGATTCCGAGGAGGAACGCGATGGATGCCGCGTAGTTCAGCTCCTGGTTCACGAACGCGAGGTTGTAGGCGTAGAAGTTCGGGGTGTACGAGTTGATCACCACGTTCGGGGCGATGATGGACAGCAGGCTCGGCTCGGAGAAGAGCTGGAACGACCCGATGACCGAGAAGATGATCGTCAGCAGGATCGCCGGCCGGATCGCCGGGATCTTGATGCTCCACGCGAGGCGGAACTGCCCGGCGCCGTCGATCTCGGCTGCCTCGTAGAGTTCGCCGGGGATCGACCGCAGGGCCGCGTACATGATGATCATGTTGTAGCCGACGAACTCCCACGTGACGATGTTCATCATCGAGCCGAGCATGTTCTCGGCCGACAGGAACTCGGGCGTCCCGAAGCCGAGCGCGCGTGACATCTGGGCCAGCGGGCCGAAGTCGGGGCCGTAGAGGTAGCCCCACATGAGCGTCGCGACCACGGCGGGCACGGCGTAGGGCATGTAGATGAGCAGGCGGACCGCCTTCGAACCCCTCGCCCGGAAGCTGTCCAGCGCGAGGGCGAGGAAGAGCGCGAGGCCGAGCATGATCGGCACCTGCACGACGAAGAACAGGCCCACGCGTCCGAGTCCCTCCAGGAACAGCGGATCGGTCAGCGCCCGGACATAGTTGCCGAGGCCGTTGAAGACCTCGCCGCCGATGAGCTTGCTCTCGAAGAGGCTCAGGTAACCGGAGTAGATGAGCGGCACGACCAGCATCGTGATGAACACGATGAAGAAGGGCAGGAGGAACAGGTAGGCGGCACGGTACTGCTTGCGCTTCGCGGTGCTCGTGCGGCGCTTCGGCGGTGGCGCGGTCGGGCGCTCTGCGGTGAGCGCCGGGGAGGTCGACATGACGGCTCCTTCTCGTGGTGGATGGACGATGGGGTGGGGCGCCCGCCTGCAGGGCGGCGAGCGGTGGCAGGCCGGCCGGCCGGCGGGCGCCCCGCGGACTCACTCGACGGTGAAGCCCTGGTCCTCCGCATACTTGACGAGCTGGTCCTGCCAGGCGTCGAGGGCAGCGGCGATGTCACCCTTGTCGGCGATCACCGTGCCCATCGTCTCCTCGTAGGTGGAGTACACGTAGTCCATGAACGGCAGCCACTCGAAGTCCGTGTCGACGGTCGTCGAGATGTCGGCGAACAGCTTGTTGACCTCCTGGCCGCCGTAGAACTCCGACTGCTGGTCGACGAACGCGGGGTCCTCGAGCACCGACACCTGCGGCGGGAAGAGGAACTGCTCGGTCGCCAGCTTCATCGCCGACTCCTCGTCGTTGTTGATGAACTTCGCGAGCTCGTAGGCGGCGATGGGGTTCTTCGTCGACGCGAGCACCGCGTCGGACGAGCCGCCCCAGTTGCCGGAGACCTCGGTGCCCGCATCCCACTGCGGCAGCGGCGCGGCACGCCAGAGCCCTGACGTGTCCTCGGCCGTGCCCTGCAGGAAGATCGGTCCCCAGGCCGCGGTGAGCCAGCCGGCGTACTTTCCGCTCGCCAGGCCCTGGTACCACGTGTCGTTGAAGTCGACGTCGGTCGAGATGAGGTCGGCCTGGATCAGCTGCGTCCAGTAGTCGGCGACCTGCTTGGCCTCGTCGCTGTTGACGTCGATCTTCACGGTGTCCTCGCCGTTGTACCCGAACGGCTTGACGCCCGCCTGCCAGAAGAAGCCGATCATCTGGCCGGCCTGGGTGGCGCCGAGGTTCGAGATGTACGAGCCCGTGGCATCCTTCACGGCCTTCGCCGCCGTCGCGTACTCGTCCCATGTGGCGGGCGGCTCGGTGATGCCGGCCGCAGCCAGGATGTCCTCCCGGTAGAGGTTGCCCATCGGGCCGACGTCCTGCGGGATCGCCCACACCTCGTCGGCGGGCGAGACCTGGTTCCACGCCCAGTCGACGTAGCCGTCGGCGAGGTCGTCGGCGCCGTACGGCGTGAGGTCGAGCAGCGACTCGGGCAGCACGAACGAGGGGATGTACTGGTACTCGATCTGTGCGACATCCGGTGCGCCCTCGCCTGCCTCGATGGCGCTGCGCAGCTTCTGGTAGTGCGGCAGGCCCTGGCCGACGTTCTCGACCTTGACGTCGATCGCGGGGTACTTCTCCTCGAAGAGCTTGACCTCGTTCTCGATGTCGGGCACCCACGTCCAGAAGGTGAGCTTCGTGGGCGTCTCCATCGCCTTGTCGATGTCGTCCTGGCTGACCGGGCCCTGGTCGGACCCGCCTCCGCCGCTGGGGCTGCATCCCGACATGACGAGTGCGATCGAGGCGGCGCCGGTCACCAGCGCCAGTGCTGTCTTGCGTGCCTTCTTCATGATGACTCTTTCTGTGGTTGGGTCGGATCAGGCGATCCCTTGGTGCTCACTCGCCGACGAAGGTCCGCGTCGACCAGGCCGGCAGTGAGACATCGGTGCCCGTCGGGAGCTGGTCTCCGGTGACGGGGTCGGTGACGGATGCCGCGAGCGTGACGGCCTGCGGCTCCCATCCCCAGTTGAAGACGAACCAGGCGCGGCGGCCGTCGGGCAGCGAGCCCGATGCCACGGTCACCGGCAGCGCGCGACCGGACGCGAGTCCGTCGGCGATCGGCGACGGCACCGCCCAGCGCACGAGGTCGGCGGCCAGCGCGGGCGAGGGCACCGTGCCGACGACCGTGATGCGACCGGACCCGTGCTCGTTCGTCGTGACCGCCGGGAAGTCGCCGAAACGCGGGTGGTCGTAGCGTGCAAGCGTCTCGGCCCCGTCGGCGATGAGGCCGTCGGCCCATCGGGTCGCGGCGGCGTCGACGGATGCCGCGAGCGGCCCGCTCCCGGCGACCGGCACGTCGTGGCGCAGGTTGGAGAACTCCTCGTACCGCACGCCCGCCGCCTCGTGGAGCCGCGCCGGGGCGACCTCGACCCGGGCCCGGGCCTCCTCGTCGCCGTAGCCGGTGCGGATGCCGACGACGAGGTGCCCGCCGGCGGCGGCGTAGTCGCGCAGCAGGTCGAGCTCCGCGTCGGATGCCACGTACAGGGCCGGCGCGACGAGCACCGGGAACCGGGCGGCGAGCTCCTCGGCGCCGAGGGCGAGCGCCTGCGACACGTGCAGGATGCGCGACTGCGCGCCCGCGTCGATGACGCCGCGGTGGAACGCGTCGACGATGTGCTGATACGACGCCCGGTCGGGCTGCCCGTCGTCGGTCGCGAGCGGCGGGAAGAACTCGAGCGCGAAGCGGCTGTCGTTCGACCAGAGGATCGCGACGTCCGCGTCGGGCTCGAAGCCGTCGAGCGCCGTGCCGATGGCCTGCAGGTCGGCACCGACCTCGGCGACCTCGCGGTAGACGCGGCCGGGTTCGAGGCTGTGCGGCAGCACGCCGCCCCAGTACGTCTCGGTGCCGTAGGGCAGCGTGTGCCAGTGCCAGTACTCGATCATCGACGCGCCGCGGGAGATGAACGCGAAGGCGGCCTGCTTGAGCTGCCCGGGATACGGCGGCAGGTTGAAGTCCGAACCGCCGATCGATTGCGCGTCGGTCTCGGTCACGAGGAACCGTGCTTGCTTCGACGAGTACATGCGGTCGGCCTGGCGCAGCATCGCGGCGACGCCGGACGTGGTCCACGGGGTGACCGGCTCGAGGTCGACGGTGGCGTCGAGGTGGTCCTGCATGGCGTAGTAGGGGTTGCCGGCGGTCACGTCGAGCGCCTCGACGAGCTCCTCGTCGGCGAGGGCCGGCCGCGGGTAGGCGATGCACGTGGTCACGAACTGCCCGGGCTCGGCGTACTCCCGCACGATGTCCGCCTGCCAGGCGATGAACTCGGTCGTGAGGTCGGCCTGATAGCGCCGCCAGGCCAGGTCGTACTGGGGCAGGGTGTTCCCGTCGGGCGTCCACAGGTCCGACCAGTCCGAGAGCCGGTGCGACCAGTAGGTGAGGCCCCACTCGCGGTTGAGCGTCTCGACGTCGCCGTACTGCGCCTTCAGCCGGCGCACGAAGCGCTGGAAGGAGCCGCGGTTGTGGAACAGCAGCATGCCCGGCTCGTTGTCGACCTGGTAGCCGATCACGGCGGGGTGGTCGGCGTACCGCGCGATCACCGCACGGATCACTCGCTCGGCGTGGAAGCGGAAGGCCGGGTGCGAGTAGTCGACCTCCTGACGGGCCCCCCACGGCATCGGCTCTCCGGTTCGCGGCTCGCCGGCGATCTCGGGGTAGGCGGTCTGCAGCCACGGCGGCACGGCGTAGGTGGGCGTGCCGAGGATGACGCGGATGCCGCGGGCGTGCGCTCCGTCGAGCACGGGCTGCAGCCAGTCGAGGTCGAACTCGCCGTCGCGCGGCTCCCACGTCGACCACACGGACTCGCCGACGCGGATGACGGTGAAGCCGGCCGCCTGCATCAGGTCGAGGTCCACCTCGGTGCGCTCGTCGCGGTGGTACTCGGCGTAGTAGGCGGCACCGAAGAGGATTCCGCTGGGGAGGTGGGCGGGGTTCGAGGGATCCATCGAGTCGTACTCCGTTGTCGGCCGAGCAGGGTGGTGAGTGTCAGAATGTTTTCGACAACATCGTGTCGAGACCAGAATGTTGCCGATAACATCAGATGTCAAGAGCAGATCGCCGATTTCAATCGACGACGCATCGTGGGAGCGCGACCACCCGAGAGGAGCCCGCGTATGGACCCCACCGCCAGGCCGGCGACCATCTACGACGTCGCGCAGGCGGCTGGCGTGTCGCACCAGACGGTCAGCCGGTTCCTCAAGGGGTTCGCCGGCATCCGGCCCGAGACTCGCGTCCGCGTCGAGCGAGCCCTCGACGAACTGGGGTACCGGCCCAACCTCACCGCCAGAAGCCTCAAGTCGGGCCGTTCGCACCGCATCGGGGCGATCACGCACGAGGTGTCGCACGTCGGCCCGAGCCGCATCGCGCAGGGCGCGAGCGTCGCCGCCCGCGAGGCCGGCTACGTCCTCGACCTCGTGTCGCTCGACGTGGAGGATCCGGCCGCGATCGAGGACTCGCTCGAGCTCATGGCGCAGCTCAACCTGGCGGGTGTCCTCGCCCTCTCCTCGACCGACGCCATGACGAAGGCGTTCGAGGCGACTCGGTTCCGCGTGCCCGTGCTCATCGCGGTCGCCTCCGACGAGGACGGCCGCCGCACCGACCCCGCCGCAGTGCACCTGCACGAACTCGTGGGTCACCTCGCAGACCTCGGGCATCGTCGCCTGGTGCACATCGCCGGGCCGGCCGAGTGGCCCGCCTCGCGGCTGCGTGCCCGCGCCTACGAGGACGCCGTGCGCGACCTGGGCCTCACCTCGCTGGGGGTGCTGTCGGGCGACTGGTCGGCCCGCTCGGGCTACGACGCGATCATGGCCCTGCCGCGGCTGCCCGAGGCCACCGCCTACGTGGCCGCCAACGACCAGACCGCGCTCGGCGTGATGCTCGCGCTCAAGGAGCGCGGCCTCCGTATCCCCGACGACGTCAGCGTCGTCGGCATCGACGACGTGGCCGATGCCGCGTTCTTCGACCCGCCGCTCACGACCCTCCACCTCGAGTTCGAGGCGCAGGGCCGGGCGTCGGTGCTGCAGCTCATCGCCAGCATCGAGGGCGTCGACGGCTCGCGGCCCGACCTCCCGACGCCGCACCTGGTCGTGCGACGGTCGTCAGGGCCGGCCCCGGCATCCATGCGCCCCTGACCGCTCGCCATCGAGCCACCACGCGGCCGCCGGCCGGCGGCCTCGTGGTGGCTCGATCACGGCTGCGTCGTGTGCGCGGCGAGGAAGGCGAGCGTCTCGTCGAGTGCCACGTGCGCCTCCTCGAAGTCGAGGTGGAACTGGTACTCGTGCGGCAGCGCCGGCTGGTGGTCGGCCGCCCAGAACAGCTCCGCCGTCTCCACGCCGGCGTCGGCGAGCGCGTCGCTCATCGGCACCGACTGGATCCAGGTGAGCGCGTCGCCGTTGCCGCCGCTGATGAAGGTGGGCGGGAAGTCCTCGGTCACGAACTCGATGGTCGACATGGTGGTGCCGGCATAGCTGCTCGACCAGTCCTTCGTGCCGGTATACGCCCAGAGGGCCACCTTGAACCCCCACTGGCCGATGCCGTTCAGCTCCGCCATCGCCCGCAGGTCGTACACGCCGCAGTTCAGGATGGCGCCCACGAGCTGCTCCGGTTCGAGGGCGGGGTCGAGGCCGAGCAGGTGCGCGTACTTGTCGTTCGTGGTGAGCACCGCCAGCTGGCTGGCGAGCTGCGCCCCTGCGGAGTCGCCGGCGAGCACGAGCTGGTCGGGGTCGACGCCGAGCTCCTCGGCGTGCTCGACGACGTAGGCGAGGGAGTCGTTGAGCTCGCGCAGGGCGGTGGGATAGGTCGCCTCGGGGGCGATGGTGTAGTCCAGTCCGATCGTCGTGTAGCCGTGGCTCGCGAGGATCCGCAGGTACGGGTCGACGTTCTCCTTCGCGCCCGAGATCCAGGCGCCGCCGTGCACCCAGACGACCGTGGGGTGCGGTCCCGGGTCCTCCGCGGGCGTGAAGACGTCGAGACGGGTGTCGGCGCCACCGGCGCCACCTGCGGCATCCGTGGCCACGTCGAGCCGCGCGTCCACACCGGTCTCGGGTACGAACGGCTCCATCTCGGCCACCGTGTCCGCAGCACCGCGCTCGAAGACGGCCCGGATCGCGAGCGACGCGGGCCACGGCGTGCTCGAGACGATGAGCGAGACCGCCACGAGCACGAACGCCGTGATCAGCGCGGCGAGCGTCCACCTGCGAGCCCTCGCCGAGAGCCCGGATCGGCGGTCGAGCAGCGGGTCGGATGCCGCGGCGCGCGGGCTTCGGCGATCGGTGGTCACGCCTCATCGTGGCAGCGCCCCGTGCCCGTCGGGACGGGACGCGCCGCCGCGGCATCCGTCGCCCGTCAGTCGACGAGCGCCCCGGCCGTCACGTTCACGATCACGCCGGTCATCGACCGAGCCCGGTCGGATGCCACGAAGGCGAAGTACTCGCCGACCTCGTCGAGCGTCGGCAGGCGCCCGAGGAGCGTGGTGCTCGCGAGGGCCGCGAACCACTCGTCGCGGGTGACCCCGCCCGCGTCGGCCATGCGGCCGAACATCTCCCCCGTGTACGAGAGGTCGTACGCGTCGGCCATCGCGTGCGGCCGCACGCACACGACGCGCACGCCGGCCGGGCCGAGCTCGCCGGCCAGGGCCCGCGAGAACCCCTCGAGGCCGGCGCTCTGCGCGGCGTTGCCGATCAGGCCGTTGCCCGTGAGCCGCGCCCCCGGGGTCGAGATCGTGAGGATCACGCCGCTCCCCTGCGCCACCATGTGCCGCGCCGCCGCCTTCGCGGTCACGAAGTTGGTGCGCAGGTACCCCGTCACGGGATGCAGGTAGGCGTCGAGGCTCGTGTCGGCGATCGGGAGGCCCTGCACGTGGTCGAAGCCGACCGTGTTGAGGGCGATGTCGATGCGGCCCGCGGCATCCGCCACCTCGTCGGCATGCCGGTCGACGGCGTCCTGGTCCATGGCGTCGACCACCGCGATGTCGACGGATGCCCCCTCGGCACGTGCCGCGGATGCCGCCGCCTCGAGCCGGGGCAGGCTGCGCCCGGCGAGGAACAGCCGCGCGCCCTCCCGGGCGAACGCCTTCGCCGTCGACGCACCGATCGATCCGCCACCGCCGTGGATCACGGCCACCTTGTCCTCGAGCAGCATCACGCCGCCTCCTCTGCTTCCATGGTCTGTTCGTACCGGCCGAGGATCTCGGTCCAGCCGGCTTCGTGCTTGGCCGCCGCCTCGGCGTCGGTCAGCCTCGTGTGGTGCACCTGCACGACGGTCGCCTCGCCGTCGGGCTCGAACGTCACGTGCACGACCGAGTCCACGTGGTGCGTGTGCTCCGATCGCCAGGTGAACTCGAGCTTCCGCGGCCGGTCGATCAGCCGGTAGACGCCCGAGTGCGTGATGGTGCCGAACCGGTCGCGCATCGTGATCGAGAACGCGCCGCCCTCGCGCGGGTCGGCGACGATGACCGACGGCTCGCCGGTGTCGTCGCGGCGCATCCACACCGCGAGGCTCGCGGGGTCGAGCCAGGCGTCGAAGAGCCGGTCGGCGGATGCCGCGATGCGGCGTCGTACGGTCACGGCCGTCATCGCGGGCCGCCGTCGTCGGTGCGCGCGGCGCTGCCGTCGTCGGTGGCGGCTCTGCCGTCGTCGGTGCCCGCGTCGTCCTGCAGCACGAACGCCTCGAGGGCGGCGAGCCGCTGCTCCCAGAACTCGCGGTAGCGCTGCATCCACGCGACGGCCTCGGCGAGCCCCTCACCCCGGAGGGAGAGCACGTGGTCGCGACCCCGCACCGTGCGCTGCACCAGTTCGGCGCGCTCGAGCACCTTGATGTGCTTGCTCGTCGAGTTGAGCGAGATCGGGAAGGCGCTGGCGACCTCGGTGACCCGCGCGTCGGAGACGAGCAGCCGGTCGAGGATCGCCCGCCTCGTCGGGTCGGCCACCGCGCTCAGCACGGCGTCCATCTGATATTCACCCATGAGGGTGAATGTACGCCGACCGGGGCGACTCGTCAACCCTGCGGCCCGCGCGCCTTGGCCGCCCGGCCGTCCCCGCGCACCGGAATCCCGTTTCCGCGGTGGAATCCCGAGCGCTCGGTACTCTGGTGCGGGAACGGGATTCCGGCGGACGACGGGCTAGGCGCGGCCTCCGCGACGACGCCGGATCCCTGATGCCAGCAGCATGCCGCCGAGCACCACGACGAGCGCCGCGAGCGCGAGTGCACCTCCCAGTTGCACGCCGGTGTGCGCGAGGTCCGAGCCACCGCCGGCTGCAGGCGCAGAGGGCGATCCCGATCCCGGCGCTCCGCCGTCGGACCCGTCGTCGCCGGGACCGGTCGGCCCACCCGGCTCCTCATCCTCGACCGGGGCCAGCTGCGCCAGCGAGACCGGCGTCGTGAAGATCACGCGGTGCGCCGAGATGTGGATGTCGGGCGAGAGCACCTCGTACTTCGCGCGAACCCAGAACGCGGCATCCTCCTCGACCTGGATGGTCCGCGACGCGACGGGCCCGGGCTCGAGCACCTGGTCGTGCGGCACCTGCTCCCAGTGGAACCTCCCCTGGTAGATGTCCCAGCCGTAGCCCACCGAGAAGTCGAACCCGCGGCTGTACGCCGGGTACCGGTTGCTGAACGTCAGCGTGATCGGCGTCTCTGCGGCTTCTGCGGCCTCTGCCGCGTGAGCGGCTCGCGCCGACGTGGCATCCGTCGCCGACATGGTCGCCCAGAAGTCGTTCGAGATCTTCGGCTCACTGGCGCACCGTTCCGACCCGTGGTTCGCGTAGGCGCCGAGCACCTCACCGTCGAGCAGGAACTCGACGCCCGTCATGGCGGTCAGGTCGAACGTGCCGGTGATGACCGGCTTGTCGATCCAGACGGTGGCGAAGACGAGCGGACCGTTGCACATCTTGTAGCGCAGGGTCGCCTGCGTGACCTGGCCGGTCGAGTTCTCGTACACGAGGTCCATCGCGTTCTCGTTCTCGGGATTCTGGGTCATGGTCACCGCGGACGGGGCGGTCTCGGCGACCGTGAAGGCGTACTCGCGCTGCTGGGTCTGCGAGCCGTCACCCGCGATCGCCCAGACCCTCGCCGTGTAGTCGCCGGGCACGACCGGTACCGCCGACGACCGGCGGCTGTCGGCGTCGAACATCGGATCGACCGACAGTTCGAGGGTCTCGTCGAGCGCGATCGCCCCGCCGTCGCTTTCGATGACGACCCGAACCGGGCCGATGCCGCCGAACGTGATCTCGGCTCCGGCGGTCGCCGTGCCGTCGGCGGCGTAGTCCACGAACTCCCACAGGTCGTGGATGACGAGGCTCGCGACGTGCAGTTCCGCCTCGGCGTGCTCCCCGTCGGACTCGATCCGCACGACGTGCGGGCCCTCGGCGGCATCCGCCGGCACGTTCAGGTACCGGGCCACCTCGCCGCCGTTCCCGGCACGGCCGACCGCCACGGGCTCGCCGTCGAGCGAGATCGAGTACTCCGCTGCCGGTGCGAGCCCGACCGCCTCGACGCTGAACCCCTTGCCGGGGCGCACCCACTCGGGCGCCACCGTGACGGCGAGGTCTTCGTCGCCCGCGGCCGGCTCGCCGGGCGTCGAGACGACGAGGTTCGTCACCCGGTTGGTCTCACCGAAGTGCACCCGGCCGAGATACCGCGATCCGGGGGCGAGCCCCGACCACGACACGTCGACGGATGCCGGTTCACCGAGCTTCATCGGCAACACGGCCGGATCCGCGGAGAGGTCGCCGACGTGCGCGTCGCCACCGAGGAAGTAGCTCGTCAGCTCGTAGTCGAGGTCGCCCTCGCCGGCGAAGAAGTCGACCTCCAGCAGGTAGCGACCGCTCGAGGCGAGGGGCACGACGATCTGCTCGTCGGCCTTCGGCGTCGTGGCCTCGCGACTGAGCCAGCTGCTGCCGAACGGGTCGAGCTGGTAGAGGCGCAGGTCGAGGTCGGCGGTGTCGTCGGCCGCGTCGAGATCGAACCGGGCGTAGGTCGTGCCCTCGGGGATCTCGATCAGGTGGCGATCCCGTGCGCCGCCCTGGGTGCCCTGACCCCGCAGGACGTGACCCTGGACGAGGCCGTCGACCGCGATCGGCACGTCGAGCGTGTCGCCCGCCGAGACCGGGATCTCGAGCGAGCCGTCGATCCCGGCCCCCTCGGCCTCGGAGGGAACGCTGAGGACGACGGGCCGCACGGCGAGCGGCGTCGTCACGACCCCGCCGTCGCCGACCCATCGAAGCGTGCCGGTGGTGAACGCGTCGAGCGGGGCATCCGAGCGCCGGAACGTCACGGTGTACGACACCTCGTCGCCCGCCGCCGCGAAGTCCAGCACCGACGGCGACACGGTGACCTCGACCCCCGGCACGTCCACGGGCTGCGCCTCGTAGTGACCCGGCGCGGTCGCCGTGACCGTGCGGGTCACCGTCTCGACCCCGGCGAGGGCGCCGACGGAGATCGACGCGAGGTTGAGGTTCGAGGGATCGATCGGTTCGACGCCCACATCCACCTGGCCGAGGCCCTGGACGTATCCGTACCAGTCGTCGACGTCGTTGAGGTAGAGGAACCCGGGTTCGAAGTACCGCGTGGGGTCGACGTGGCCGGCGCCCTGGAGGAACGGGTCATCGACCGGCTGGCCGGCGCGGTCGACGGTGTCGTACGCGGTCGTCATGAGGGCAGACTTCACCTCCGCGGGCGATGCGTTCGGCCGTTCGCCGAGGTACAGCGCCGCGAGCCCGGCGAGGTGCGGCGAGGCCATCGACGTGCCCGACAGGAGCTGGAATCGGGGGTCCTCGCCCTCGGCGTTCGCCGCATCCGCAAGGATCGCGACGCCGGGCGCCGCCACGTCGGGCTTCAGCACGTCCCCGCCGTCGGCGAGGATCGGCCCGCGCGACGAGAAGCCCGCCACCTGTGGCGCCGGAGCGGAGGGCCCGCCGGTCGTGTTGCCGTCTTCGAGCGTGACACTCGCGCCGGCCGTCGCGGCGTAGCCGCTGACCGCGTCGTACGCCTCCGCGTCGAGGTGCACCGTCGGCACCGAGTGGGTGTCGAGGTCGATCGAGTTGGGCCCGGCGTTCACGAGCACCATGCCGATGCCGCCCACACGGGCCACCTCGGCGGACTTCGCCACGCGGTCGACCACGCCTCGCTCGCAGAGCACGATGGCGCCGGCCGTGCGCGCGGGGTCGAGGGTGCCCGGTCCGCAGAGCCGCGGCTCGTCGGCGCCCTCGACGCCGCTGACGGATGCCGCGACGAGCGGCCCGGCGAGCGACCCGCCGGCCGGCACCGTGATCGACCCGCCCAGGAAGGCTCGTCCGTCACCGAGCCGAACGCTGGCCTCATAACTCGGGATCGTGGATGCCGCGACCGTCGTGATCCACGGTGCGGCGTTGTCGGCCGTGGAGGCCTCGGGCCCGTCGTTGCCGGCCGAGGCGGCCACGAAGATGCCCGCAGCCGCGGCGCGCAGGAACGCCTGGTCGGTGAGCGAGACGGTCGTGATCGCGGCACCGCCGCCGATCGAGTAGTTGATCACGTCGACGCCATCGAAGACCGCGGCGTCGATCGCGGCGAGGAGGTCGCCGGTGGCGCATCCGTCGTCCTGCGGCGTGGGACCCGACCAGCAGGCCTTGTACACCGCGAGCCTGGCGGCGGGCGCGACGCCCGAGATCTCGCCGAGCTCGCGCCCGGCGACCTCGGCCGGCACGCCGTGGTCGCCGACGGCCGTGCTCGCCGTGTGCGAGCCGTGGCCGTTGCCGTCGCGGGGCGAGACGTATTCGGCGCGGTCGGCGCCGATCGAGGCCTCCTCGAAGTTGTCGAGGAAGTAGCGTGCGCCGATGAGCTTCGTCGAGCAGTCGTCGGCGGTGAACTGCTCACCCGTGACGCAGGCGCCGCGGAACCGCGTGCCGTCGGCCTTGTCGAAGACGATCGACTCGCCATCGCGATACGGCTCGGCGCCTGGTGCATCACCGAGCGGCTCGCCAGCGAACGACGGGTTCTCGGGTGCGACGCCCGAGTCGATGATGCCGACCACGACCCCCTCGCCGGCCGACTCGACGCCGCCCGTGGCGTCCCACACGCCGCCCTCGCCGCCGAGGCCGAGGAAGTCGGTCGAGGGCACGGCCGCCTGCAGGTGCAGGAGCTCGTCCTTCCCGACCGCGAGGACCCGGGAATCGGCGGCGAGCGCGGCGGCCTGGTCGGCGGTCAGCGTGCTGCTGAAGCCGTTGGTCGCGAGGGTGTACGAGCTGGTGATGTCTGCGCCGACGGATTCCGCCACCGCCGCCTGCTCGTCGCTGAGGTAGTCGGCATAGGCGACCGCTCGCTTCGAGCGGGCGGCGAGCTCCTCCCCCTCGGGCGCGCGCGTCGCCGAGAACGAGCCGGTGCCTCCGGCGTACGTGGCGACCGCCTCGTCGCGGAGGGTGACGATGTAACGCCCGTCCTCGAACGGGGCACCGTCCTTCGCCGTCGCCTCGACCGCGGTCGACGATGCGGTGACGGGTGCGATCGGAGTGGGTGTGTCGTCGGCCGCGGCGGCCGACGCAGGCCAGAAGGCGGTGCCGAGCGTGAGGAACAGGGCGGCGGCGGTGAGGGTCGCGGTCGAGCGACGCCGTCCCGTCACGATGGCGGAGCGGGTACGTGTGGTCACGAGGATCCTTGCTGGGAACGGATACCGGGGCGTCGTGCCATTCGACGGCCGACGATCGTCCAATTGTGTGCGAGCCGGCCCTCGCCTCGTTGGCCGATATCGGCCAAAGACCGGAGGTGGCCACGGCACGAAACGTGACCGTTACACGAGCGGTCGGAATGTCAGAGCCAGCCCCGCCTCGCGGCTTCGACGCCCGCTTGGAACCGGTTGCCCGCACCGAGTTCCGCGAGCAGTTCCTGGCTGCGCCGACGAAGCGTGCGGGGCGACATCCCGAGCTGCCTGGCGATCGCGTCGTCCTTCATCCCGACCGCCATGAGCGTGAGGATCGACCGTTCCTCGAGCGAGGGACGCCGGCCGAGCTCCTCGACGATCGCGGGGTCGGATGCTCCGCCCGCGACTCGCTCCTTCGCCTCGGGCAACGGCATCGCACGAGACCAGTGGAACTCGAAGAGCTCTCGGAGGGCGTGCACGAGCGGCGGCGCGTGCGTGATGAGGGCGTCGACGCGTCCCGGCTCGAGGCTCAGCGACACGAGCGCGATCTCATCGTCGACGATCGCGAGCTTCACCGGAAGGTCGTCGGTGATGCGCGCCTGCTCGCCCTGCTCGGCGAGCCGTTCGACCTCGTCCCACGTCGTGGCCTCGTCGAAGCTCTCGATCGTGTAGACCGCGCGCCAGTCGACCCCGCGAGCGAGCACGGCTGCCTCGAACGGATCGAGCGATGCCGAGACGTACGGCGGCCGGTCGAACGAGAGGAACTCACGTCTCGCCTGATGCTGCAGCCTCGCGTACCAGCCGGCGACCGTGTCGGGATCGGTCAGGACCACCGCGTGGTGCGAGGCCGCATCGCCGGGTGCCGCCGCGTCGAAGTACTCGACGAGCATGGGGATGGCCTCGCGGATGCGGAGGGCCTGATCGCTGAGTCGATCGATGATCGCCCGCAAGGCGTACCGCGGATCGACGGCCGCGTACTCCGGCGGCTCGCCCTCGAGGCGCGACACGAGGCCGAGCTGCCGGAGGTTCTCGAGCCGCTCGAAGGCGGTCGACTCGTCGAGCTCGAACTGGCCGGCGATCGCGGCGACGCTCGCTCGCCCGGTCATGAGCACGTGCACGTAGAGTCGCTCGCTCGCGGCACTCATTCCGGCGAGGTCGAGGAACGGCAGGTCGTCGGCCACGTGGTCAGCGTACCGAGCGCATCCCCGGTGCCGTTGTCGGAGGCCGATGGCACGCTTACGGCATGGCGATCGAGGTGCGCCCGGCGACGGCGTTCGACGACGTGAAGACGATGGTGGGTCCGAAGCGGCCCGACGCCAACGTGTGCTGGTGCCTGAGCTACCGACTGACGTCCTCGAAGGAGAACCTGTCCCTGAGCGGCCCGGCGCGCGGCGAGCGCGTCCGCGAGCTGTGCCGACAGGATCCGCCGCCGGGGGTGCTCGCCTACGACGGCGACGACGTCGTGGGGTGGGCGGGCGTGCACCCGCGCGCCGACACGAGCTTCGCGCGCAATCGGAAGATCCCGCACGTCGACGACCTCGATGTGTGGACGGTCTGGTGCATCCGCGTGCGCCCGGGCCACCGAGGCAGCGGCATCTCGCATGCCCTGCTGGCGGGCGCGGTCGAGTTCGCCCGCGACCACGGTGCACCCGCCATCGAGGGCTACCCGCTCGACAATCGGGGCAAGAAGATCGACCTCACGATGGCGTACGCCGGCACGCAGGCGCTCTTCGAGCGGGCCGGGTTCACGAAGGCGTCCGACACCGAGTCGGTGCTCAACGGATTCCCCCGGGTGCTCATGCGGCTCGACCTGCGCTGAACGCGGCGCCTTCATGCGCTGGGTCGGTAGGCTCCGACCGATCCTCCGCGGTCAGGTCATCCGGTAGGCGTCGTACACGACCACCCCAGCGCCGCGAGCCGCCGCGGCCACGATGAGCGAGCGCTCCAGGTGCGCATGCGCGGTCGAGGACGTCTCCACGACCACGTGCAGGCGGAACGAGTACTCGGTGGCCGGCACCTCCTCACCACGGCCGAGGGCCGCCAGCACCTCGACGCTGCCGGTCCGGATGCCGTGGGTCCGCAGGTGCAGCAGCGCCCCGTCGGCAGTGCGAGCCGAGTACCGCGTGTCGATCTCGATCGTGCCGTCGGGGCGCACGACCTGCCAGTCGGCGCCGCCGGGCAGCACGTCCGCGTCGAGGCCGTCGAAGAGCCGACCGCCGAGGATCGGCACGACCCGGCGATGGCCCGCGCTCGTCGATCCATGGTCCTCGATGCCGGCGACCAGCACCTCGACCCGGAATATCCGCTCGAGTCCCGTCGGCGGCGGCTGCACGCTCACGACGGCCGCCCCGAGTCGCGGGCGTTCCGCGCGATCGCCTGCATCTCGTCGCGCAGCCGCTCGAGCGCGGGCAGTGCGGCGCCGAGCACGATGCGATCGTGGTCGGGGAGCGCGGCGATGGCCTCGGCGAGAAGGGCCGCGCTCGCCTGGTCGAAGCGGCCGAGCAGGCTCACCGCTCGCGCCGACGCCCGCACGGCGACGCGACGCCGATCGAGCGAGTCGGTCTCGCGCGTGATCAGTCCCGCAGTCTCCATCGTGCCCAGCAGGTTGCTGACGGTCGTTCGGCTCAGCGTCAGCTCCTCGGCGATCTCGGCGGGACTGCGCACGGTTCCGGCGGGAAGGGAGCGGAGCACCTCGACCTGGGCATCGGGGATGTCGGGCAGGTGCTCGGCCGTGCGGGCCGCACGCAGCAGGCTCCGGCGCAGCGGCGAGATGATCGCGCTGAGCCGGCGGACCTCGAATCGATCCGTCGGCGCGCTCACGGTCGCCCCGGCGGGGTGAGCGAGGCCCGTTCGTTGAGCTCTTCGGGGTGGAATCCGGCGGCGCGCTTGTAGGAGTCGGCGATCTCGCGCAGCTCCTGCTCGGGGATCACGTCGTGGATGTCGACGAACCCGCCCGGCGCGCGATCCCGGGCCAGCTGCATGACGCGCTCGGGCCCGAGCTGCCGGGTCAGGCCCGACAGGCGGGTCGTGGCCGGACGGCGATCCTCCTCGTACGCCCGGAGGGCATCCTCGACGTCCGGCACGGTCGCGACGTGGAAGGCCAGCGATCGTGCATCGAGGATCGCCTGCGATGCCCCGTTCGAGCCGTTCGGGTAGAGCGCGTGCGCGGCGTCGCCCAGCAGCGTGGTGCGACCGAACGTCCAGCGCGGAAGCGGGTCGCGGTCGACCATCGGGTACTCGAGGATCCGCTCCGCGGCGGCGATGACGCCCGGCACGTCGAGCCAGTCGAACCGCCAGTCGGCGAACAGCTCGACGATCGGCGCGGCGTCGACGGGATGGTTCCAGTCGGCCGTCTCGGACATGCCGTCGGGTGCGCGACGTTCGGCGATGAAGTTCACCCGGGTCTGGCCGCGCTCCGCGCCCGGGGCCACGAGCGGATAGGCGACGAACTTCTGCTCGCCGTCGCCGGCCATGACCATGGTGCGGCCGTCGAGGAAGGTCGGGGCGAGCGCCGTTCCGCGCCAGAGCACCAGCCGGTTCCACGGCGGCGTGCCCTCGTCGGGGTAGGCCTGCGCCCGCAGGGCCGAGTGGATGCCGTCGGCGCCCACCACCACGTCGGCCTGGAGCGCGAGCTCGGCGCCTGCGGCATCCGCGAACCGCACCGTGTCGGTGGAGTCGGCGTGCTCGACGCCCGTGGCTCGCCAGCCGAGCCGGATCGCGTCGGGTCCGAGGCGACGGCGCACCTCGTCGGCGAGGAGGAGCTGGAACTCGCCGCGATGCACCGCCAGTTGCGGCCAGTGGTAGCCGGCCGCGGTGCCGCGCGGCTCGCTCCAGATGAGCTGGCCGAGGCGATTGACGTACGTCAGCCGGCTGGGCGCCACGCCGATCGCGGCCACGGCGTCGCCGAGCCCGAGTTCGGTCAGCTCCCGCACCGCATGCGGGAGGAGGTTGATGCCGACGCCCAGCGGGCGGAGCTCCTGTGCGCGCTCGACCACGACGACGTCGGGGATTCCCGCGCGTTCGAGGCTCAGGGCGGTCGCGAGACCGCCGATTCCCGCACCGACGATGACGACCTTCACACGGCCTCCTTGCTCATGTGGATGTAATTTTGAAGCAAACATATCGCTCGGTCAAGGGCGAGATCGCACACGCGGCCGGCGCGGGTCAGAGGAACAGCTTGAGGCCCACGTGCGACGCGGCGAAGCCGAGCCGATCGTAGAACCGGTGGGCGTCCTCGCGGCGCGAGTCCGAGGTGAGCTGCACCAGCGCGGCACCCCGTGCGCGGGCGTCCTCGATCGCCCACCGCATCATGGCGCTTCCGAGCCCGTGGCCACGCACGGATTCCGCGACCCGCACCGCCTCGACCTGCATCCTGGTCGCACCGCCGCGCGCGAGCCCCGGGATGAGCGTGAGCTGCATCGTGCCGACGACCTCGCCCGCGGCATCCTCGACCGTGACGAGCGTCTGCGCCGGATCGCCGTCGATCGCATCGAACGCGGCCTCGTAGGCGCCCCGCCGCTCGGGCGACGTGCTGTCGTCGTTCGCCCGCAGCGCGTCGGCCGCGAGGAGCCCGATCAGGGCGGGGAGGTCGTCGCGGCGCGCACGTCGGACCGTGAACGGCGCGCCGGCGGCGTCGAGCATGACGGGAGTGGTGAGGGTGGCAGCGGGCATGCCCTCCAACCTGCCACAACCGCCGCGTCGCCGACGATCCCTCCGCGACCGCTCATCGCATGATCCGGGCCGCTCGCCGCAGGGGGCTTCCCCAGGTCGACATCCATGCGCTACCGTCGAGAACCCGACCGAACGATCGGTCAGGAACTACAGCGCTCCCACCCCTTGCGCTCCCTCCCCTACTGAGACCCCACGCCAGAACAACGGAGTTCGCATGACGTCAACCGTCCCCGAAGAAGCCCAGCGCACCGGCCGCACGCCGGCCGAGGAGCGCAAGGTCCTCGCCGGCACGCTGGTCGGCACCTCGATCGAGTGGTACGACTTCTTCATCTACGCGCAGGCAGCGGGCCTCGTGCTCGCCCCGCTCTTCCTCGCCCCCGTCGCCGAGACGAGCCCGGGCCTCGCCCAGGTGCTCGCCTTCGCGACGATCGGCATCTCGTTCCTCTTCCGGCCGCTCGGCGCGATCGTCGCCGGTTACCTCGGCGACCGGCTCGGCCGCAAGAAGATGCTCGTCTTCACCCTCGTGCTGATGGGCCTCTCGACCGCCCTGATCGGCCTCCTGCCGACGTATGCCGCGATCGGCATCGCCGCCCCGATCCTGCTGATCCTGCTCCGCATCCTGCAGGGATTCTCCGCGGGCGGCGAGTGGGGTGGCGCCGCGCTCATGGCGGTCGAGCACGCCCCGACCGCGCGCCGCGGCTACTTCGGCGCGTTCCCGCAGATCGGCGTGCCCGTCGGCATGATCCTCGCCACGTCGACCCTGTTCGTGATCACGTCGCTGCTCACGCCCGAGCAATTCACCACGTGGGGCTGGCGCATCCCGTTCCTGCTGTCGATCGTCCTGATCGCCGTCGGCTACGTCATCCGCCGCGCGGTCGAGGAGAGCCCGATCTTCCAGGACCTGCAGCGCCGCAAGAAGGAGTCCGCGACGCCGCTGCGCCAGCTGTTCCGCCACAACACGAAGTCCGTCATCCTCACCGCCGTCATCTTCATCGGCAACAACGCCGCGGGCTACCTGCTGATCGCGTTCTTCGCCACCTACGCGGTCACGGTGCTCGGCATGGACCGACCGACCGTGCTCCTCGCGACCACGCTCGCGTCGTTCGGCTGGCTGGTCTTCACCCTGTGGGGCGGCCATGTCTCCGACCGGCTCGGGCGCGTGCGCACCTTCCAGATCGGCTATGCGTTCCTCGCACTGTGGGCGGTGCCCATGTGGTTCCTCATCGACACCGGCGACATCGTCTGGTACTTCGTCGCGCTGTTCGTGATGACGTTCGGCCTCGGCCTCTCGTACGGACCGCAGGCGTCGCTCTACGCCGAGATGTTCCCAGCGAACGTCCGCTACTCGGGCGTCTCGATCGGCTACGCGCTCGGCGCGATCCTCGGCGGCGCGTTCGCTCCGATGATCGCCGAGGCGCTCATGAGTTCGACGGGCCAGTCGTGGACGATCGGCGTGTACATCGCCCTCGCCGCCCTGATCTCGCTCGTCGGCGTCTCCCTCGTGAAGGAGCCGAAGGGCATCGACCTGCACGCGTAGGTCGCGGTCGCCCGGCGGGGTCCACGCGATGAAGGGGGCGGATGCCGCATCCGCCCCCTTCACGTGCGCCCGCACGCCGGCCGGCGAGCGGTGCGATCAGAGGTCAGGTCGCGCGCGCGTCACGGCGATACCGGATGCCGCCGTCGCCGTGCCGCTCCACCGAGAACCCGCCCTTCTCCAGCACGCGCTGCGACGCACGATTGTCGTCCGTCGTCTCGGCGACGACCGCCGAGGCGCCGTGCCGGAGGGCCAGGCCGACGGCCGCCCGAAGCGCCTCGGTCGCGTAGCCCCGTCCGCGAGCCGCCGGCACGAGTCCGTAGCCGAGCTCGGCGACGCCGTCGTCGGGGACGCCGAGGAAGCCGATGCCGCCGACCGCGAGGCCGTCGGCACGACGACGGATCAGGTACAGCCTGAACACCGGGTCGAGGAGCGCGGGGTCCGCGTTCGCGATCGCCGGCAGTACGTCGAGCTCGTCGGCGAGCGGATACTCGGGATGCCAGTCGTCGCCCGGCGCAGCCACGCCGGCGACGATCCGCGCGGCCTCCGCGGGGGTGATCGGGTGCAGCACGAGCCGAGGGGTCACGAGGTCCATCGCCGCCAGTCTGACAGAGGACAGCGGCGGCCAGGTGGCGGCGGGGTGCCCATGCTGCCCACGTCAACGGGTGGCCGCTGTCGGCGGCATCCGGGACCATGGGGCCATGGATGTCACCGACTGGCTGCTCGACGCCGACCCCTCCATCCGCTGGCAGGTCATGCGCGACCTGCTCGACGAACCGGCCGACCAGGTCGCCGCCGAGCGGGCACGCGTGGCTCGCGAAGGCTGGGGCCGGGCGCTGCTCGACCTGCAGGACGAGCGCGGCTACTGGGGCGGCGACGAATACGGCGAAGACGGCGACCGCCGAGGCACGCACTGGACCCTCTTCAACCTGCTGCGGCTCGGCGCACCGGCCGACGACCCCGCGGTGCGCTCGGCGATCGAGCGGGTTCGTGACGGCGTGGTGTGGAAGTACCACGACGGCCTGCCCTACTTCCACGGCGAGGTCGAGGAGTGCGTGAACGGCGGCGTGCTCGCCCTCGCGGCCTATTTCGGCGAGCTGGGGGCCGGCAGCGACCGCATCGTGGCGCGGCTGCTCGAGGAGCAGCTCGACGACGGCGGCTGGAACTGCGATCGCGCCGAGGGCTCGGTGCGCTCCTCGTTCGACTCCACCATCTGCGTGCTCGAAGGCCTGCTCGGCTATCAGCGCGCCGTGGCCGACCCGCCACCGGCCATCGCCGAGGCCCGGCGCCGCGGCGAGGAGTACCTGCTCGAGCGGAGCCTGTTCCGCCGGCGGTCCACCGGCGAGGTCGTGAAGCAGCGCTACCTCAACTTCGCGTTTCCGCCCTACTGGACCTACGACGTGCTGCGCGCGCTCGACTACTTCCGCGACGCCGGCGGCCGCCCCGACGCCCGCCTCGGCGAGGCGATCGACGTGGTGCGCGCGCAACGCCGCGACGACGGGCGCTGGCCGGCGGGCCGGCCGTGGCGGGGCGAGGTGTTCTTCGCGCTCGACGCACCCGAGGGCGACCCCAGCCGGTGGAACACACTCAGGGCGCGGCGCGTGCTGCGCTGGGTCGAGGGCGACGCCTCGCCGGGCGCTGCGGCGGGCTAGGCGGGAAGGCCCTCGAGTTCGCCCATCGCGGTCGCGAACTCGCCGCCGAACGGGTCGTCGTCGACGAATTCCAGCTCATTGCGATCCATGATGTGTACCCCGATCCGCACCTTCGGCATGACTCGATTTGTTCGAGACGCCACGTTATGCCTGAAGGCAGGCGACCGCCAGCCCCCCGAACCGGGGGAAAGCGTCGCTCGCGGCGGTCACGACGCGGTTCGGCCCTCGAGCCGCGCGAGGCGGGCCCTGGCGTTCTGCTCGCTCGGCGACATCCGGCCCAGCACTCGCGTGCCCACGGCGAGGAACACCCGCGTCAACGTGATCGCCGGCCACCACGGCCGGCGCAGCCCGAGCAGCTCGCGGTAGCGCGGGTCGAGTGAGGCGACGGCCCCGCCGAAGAGGATCGGGTAGAGCCGCCCGGTGAGCCCGGGCAGGCCCGGCCGGCGGATGAATCGCACCGCCGCGGCAACCCGCTCGTCGGGTTTCGCGTCGGCGAGGAACGCCGTGAGCTCGGCGTGCAGCTGCGCCACGCTCGTGGGCGGGTCGGTCACGCCCATGAGCCGGCCGGCCTGCGCCCACTCGCGCACGTAGGCGTCGAGCCCGCCGGGCACCGGCCGACCCCAGATGCGGTGCGCGCCGATGAACGCCTCGGTGAAGGCGTCATGCACCCAGCGCAGCAGGTCCTCGTCGTTGGCCGAGTACTCGCGCTCCACCCCTCGAGCGTCGACGTACGTGCCGGTCACGCGCTCGTGCAGCCTGCTCACCCGAGCGGATGCCGCGGTCGCCGCACGCCGGTCGCCGAAGGTCGTCATGGCGACCCACCGCACGGTGCCGTCGAGTCGTCCGAGCGGGTCCTCGCCGTAGCGCGAGTGGTCGTGGACGCCGGCCATCGCCCCCGGATGCAGGGTCTGCAGCAGCAGGGCGCGGATGCCGGCGACGAGGGTCGGCAGGGCCCCGTTCACGGCCCAGACGGCGCTGCCCGGCCCGAAGAACCCGGCGTCGTCGCCCTCAGCGAGTGAGCGGGTCCACGCCGGCCCCTCCGCGCGGCGCCGTCGCACCAGCTTCCAGCGCGGCGCGCCCGGCCGGTGGTCGGCCGCGTTCGGTGGGACGACGGTGTCCGCGGCACGGGACCCGCCGATCGCGCCGATCACGCCGGCCGCCCGCTCGGCGCCCGGCGAGCGCGACGTGTCCGCCCCATGGTCCATGATCGACGGTAACCCGCCCGGACTCCGACGATCCTGCGGATCTGCCGCGAAACCCCCGGGGCGAGCCATCATGGAGCGATGAGCGAGCCACCGCGACGAACCCGCCGCGAATCCCCCAGCGATCGCCGCGGCGAGCTGTTGGCCGCCGCGCGCGACGAGGCGGCCGGACGCCGACCCGCCGACCTGCTGCACCAGTGGTCGACGGATGCCACGGTCGGCCCGAGCCCCGTCGACCTCCGCACGACCGTGGCCTACGACACGCTGGCGCTCGACGCTGCCCGCGACTACGAGGCGCTGCTGCTCTCGCCGGTGGCCCCGCTCGGCGCGGCATCCGTCGTCGCGCCGACCTCCCAGGACCGCACGCTCTCGACCATCCGCGCATCCGAGGTGGTGTCCGACCCCACGAACGTGCTGGCGCTCGAGGCCGCGCACCGGCTCCGGGCCGATCCGCGGGCGCACGTGCGGCTCTGCGCGTCGCACCAGGTCCTCCGCATGCAGCCCGTCGCCGGCGGCGCGGGCCGCACGCGCCACTTCCGCCTGTTCGTGCTCGCCGACGCCGGCGGCGGGCTCGCCGACGACGGCTTCGAGGTCGCCGCCGTCGCCGCGCAGCTCGGCGTCCACCGCCGCATGCTCGACGCCGCGGCATCCGCCCACGGCCTCGACTGGGAGCATCCGCTCGCCATCGTGCGCACCGACGGAACCCACCCGGCGCTCGGCGAGCGCGTCGCCGCCGCGATCGCCGCGTCGCAGCCCGACGTCGAGGTGCGCGCTGAGACACTGGCGTCGACCTACTACCAAGGGCTTCGCCTCGGCTTCGGCGTGCACGACCGGACCGGTGCCTTCCGCGAGGTGGTCGACCTCGGCGTCTTCGACTGGGTGGCGCAGCTCACCAGCAACCGCCGCCACCGCTACGTCGCGAGCGCGATCGGCATCCAGCTGCTGCCGCTGCTGTTCGGCGGGAGATGATGGATGGCGTGCCCCAGCCCGAACGCCACCACGCCGACGACGCTCGCGGCCGCGCTGGCGCCGCAGCTCGCGCACGTCCGGCCGTGCTCGGTCACGTGGTCGATGACATGACCCGCTGCGTGCACTACCGCACCGAGGTCGACATCGTGGCGATCCGGTTCGCGTGCTGCGGCACGTACTACCCGTGCCACCGCTGCCACGAGGAGACCGCCGACCACGAGGCGACGCAGTGGCCGATCGACAAGCGCGACCGCGAGGCGGTGCTGTGCGGCGCCTGCGGCACCGAGCTCACGATCGACGCCTACCTCGGCACGACCGAGTGCCCGAGCTGCCACGCGCCGTTCAACGAGCGCTGCCGGCTGCACACCCACCTGTACTTCGAGACGGAACCGCTCGAGCGCTGATCGAGAGGGCCGACGCTGAGGGATGCCGCCAGCCTCAGCCGAGCCGAGCGTCCACCCGATCCGCGCGGAACTGCCCGGCCAGCACGAGTGCGGCGATCACGACCGCGAAGACGCCGCACGCGATGAGCCCGACGGGACCCGCCAGCCACGCCGGCGGGATCGGCGAGCCGGCGGCGACGAACAGCGCCGCCAGACCCGCCGAAGCGTTGAACGCGCCGTGCCCGAAGACCGCCGGCCACACCGATCCGGTGCGCAGTCGCGTCCACCCGAGGAGGACGCCGAACAGCATGCCCGCGAGGATCATGAGCAGCACGCCCCACGCATCGGTCAGGCCGTAGTTGTAGCCGAGCAGGATGAGCGGGGTGTGCCAGAACCCCCAGAAGGCGCCCGAGAGCAGCAGCGCCGGCCGCACGCCGAGCGGTCGCAGCGCGGGCAGCAGCCAGCCGCGCCAGCCCACTTCCTCGCCGAACGCGAGCGGCGCGTTGAGCACCGCGCCGAGCGGGATCATGACCAGCTGCATCGCGACGATCACGCCGACCGGCGGCAACGGGGAACCGGCCGGCAGGGTCGCCTCGAGCTGCTCGGCGAAGCCCGAGAACCCGACGAGGTCGAACTGCGCGAACCCCGCAGACCCACCACGGCCAGACCCGCAGCAACGAGGAGCGGCATCACGAGGATCGTCACCACGGTGAAGGCGACGGTGCGACCGACCGGCCGCAGCGGCCACATGCCGAGCTCGCGCAGGATGCCGCGGGCGCCCCGCCTGCCGCGCCGGCGGCGCTCGACGCGCAGCGCCGCGACCGTGCCAGCCGCGGGCGTCAACATCATGGCCGCCGCGATCAGGGGCAGCAGCGGGTCGGCCATGCCCTCGCCCCGGAGCCAGAGCGGCAGCGCGACGAGCCAGGCCAGCCCGCACGCGGTGACCGCGAAGACGATGACCGCCACCCAGTCCACGCGCGAGGGAAGGTCGTCGGGCTCCGCGCTCGGACGCGTCGCGATCGGCGCCGGCGTCGGGGCCGGCACGAGGTGCGCCTCGGGGTCGGGTCGGATCGCGGTGTCGTGGGTGTCATCGGTCACGAGCAGCACGCTACCGAGCCGACGACCCGGTGGGATCCGCCGCACGACGGAGGTCGATCCTCCATGCGGTGGGAACCTGTGGCAGCATCGGCCCGCGCCCCGCAGCATCCCGCGAGCGCGCCCGTCAACCGCCGTCGCGCACGAGGCGGCGCAGCAGCCCGGCGAGTGTCGCCTGCTCGTCACGACTCAGGCCGCGCAGCGCCTCGCCCTCGCGACCGGCGAGCTCGCGCATGGCCTCGTCGACGTGGGTGGCACCGTCATCGGTGAGGCGCACGAGCACGCTCCGGGCGTCATTGGGGTTGGGGCGGCGCTCGACGAGCCCGCGCCGGGTGAGGTTGTCGAGCCGGTTCGTCATGGCCGCGCTGCCGATCATCGTCGCGGCGATGAGCTGGCGGGGGCTGAGCTCGTGTGGCGGCTCCTCGCGCCGCAGCGCGGCGAGCACGTCGAACTCCCATGCCGCGAGCCCGGCCGCGCTGAACGCGTCGGCGCGCAGGTGCGCCAGCCGGTTGGCCGCCCGTCGCAGTCGTGACATGACGTCGAGCGGCGTGAGATCGACCCCGGGAAGCCGGCGCGACCACGCGTCGATGATCAGGTCGACGTCGTCGTCGCGATCGCTCGGCGTGGGGGCCATACCTTCGAACGTACCTCGATCGCGAGCCGGGCCGGCCCTATTGCCGCGGCAGCACGGTCAGCACGCGCTGGATGTGCTCGCGGAACTCCGCCATGAATCCCGTCAGGAACTCCTCCGTGCCGGCGTTGCGGATCTCGCCGTCGTCGCCGAAGGTCTCGGGCGAGTACTGGATGTACGCCTCGGGCGCCGTCATCTGGCGGGCGTTGCAGAAGCTCAGCACCGCACGCAGGCTCTGCTGCGCGAGCGCCGTGCCGATCGACCCGACCGACGCCCCGACCACCGCGGCCGGGATGTGGTCGAACGAGTTCTGGCCCCATGGCCGCGATGCCCAGTCGATCGCGTTCTTCAGTGCGCCCGGGATCGACCGGTTGTACTCCGGCGTCACGAAGAGCACCGCGTCGGATGCCGCGATCGCCTCCTTGAGCGCCAGGGCCTGCGGCGGGTAGTCGTGGTCGTAGTCCTGGCTGTACAGCGGCAGGTTCCCGATCGGGATCTCGGTGAAGGCGAGGTCGTCGGGTGCGACCCGGATCAACGCCTTCGAGAGGATCCGATTGACGGACGTCGACGACAGGCTGCCGACGAAATAGCCGACCTGGTATGCGGGCATGATGCACTCCTCACTCGAGCGCCTCACGCTACGCTCGCGATCTCCGCGGCACGAGGGGTTGCGGAGTCCCCACCCGGGCGTCGAGGCTCGGTGCGGGTGCCGGGTACCGAGTTTCGGGTGTCGGCACCCGAACCTACGATGGACCGCGGAGGCAGACCCATGAGCGAGCAGGCCCTGAACGCGCATCCCGTCGGTGACGGCGCCGACGGCATGCGCCCGGGCGAGCACTCGTGGCCCGGCGACCTCACCACCGTCGACACTCGCCTCGGCGTGTTCGCGGCCGTCGACGACGGCGAGGTCACCCGCATCCGCAACATCCGCTACGCCGTCGCCGAGCGCTTCGCGCCGCCGGTGCCGGTCGAGCCCGACCCGCGCGAGGCATCCGCCCGACAGTACCAGCGGCTCGGGTGCCCGCAGCCGCCCGCCTCGAGCGACGGCCTCTTCGGCGGCACGATGCGCGGCGTCGAGTTCGACGAGGACTGCCTGCGGCTCTCGATCACGCGCCCGGCCGACTGGGCCGGCGAGGCCCTGCCCGTCATGGTGTGGGTGCACGGAGGCTCCTACGTCTCGGGCGCGGGCGACGTCGGCGGCTACGATCCCGCCGCGCTCGTGCGCGAGCAGCGCGTCGTCGTGGTCACGATCACGTACCGGCTCGGCGTGCTGGGCTTCCTCGGCGGCGGCGAGCCGGGCGGGCGGCCGGCCAACCTCGGCCTGCTCGACCTCGTCGAAGCCCTGCGCTGGGTTCGTTCACGCATCGACGCGTTCGGCGGCGACCCGGGGCGGGTGACGGTCTTCGGCCAGTCGGCGGGCGCCGATGCGATCGCGCACCTGCTCGTGGCATCCGGAGCCGAGGGCCTCGTGAACCGGGCGATCGTGCAGAGCGCGCCGTTCGGCATCCGGCAGCGACGGCGTCGCCTGCAGGAGCGGATGCGGCGGGCGGCGGGTCCGCTGGCGCCGGATGCCGCGCTCGACGAGCTCTTCGCCGCACAGGACCGGGCGGCGCGCGCGGCGGCGGGGTTCGGACTGCGCTCGGGCATGCCGTTCAGCCCCCAGTACGGGCACGCGCCGCTGCCGCTGGAGCGCGCGGTGGCAGCCGGCTGGCGGTCACGAGCCCCCGAGCTCGAGGTGCTCGTGACCTCGACCACCGAGGAGGCCGCGTTCTTCCTGGAGCTCGCGCCGAAGCTGAAGTCGCTCACGTCGAGGCGGGTGATCGGGCCGCCGATCCGGTTCGCGCTCGTGCGCGTCGTGACGAGCGCCGTGTACACGCGGGGTGCCCGGCGCTTCGCGCGGCTGCTCGCCCGCGGTGGTGGCCGGGTGCAGGTCGCCCGATTCGACGGGCGGCCCGAGGGCAGTCGCATCGGCTCGGCCCACGCCATCGAGCTCGCGCTGCTGTTCCCCAATGCGGTCGCGTGGGCGCCGGCGAGGCTGCTCGCGCCGCACGGCGCCGAGTCGCTCGTCGAGGCGGGCGCACCGCTGCGTGCCGCGTGGGGCGAGTTCGCTCGCACGGGGCGCATCGTCGAGCGGCACGTGCGACTCGGTCGAGGCTGGCGCGGCGGACTGAAGGTGCGCTGACCTCGGCGAGGGTGCGCTGACCCACGAGGGTGCGCCGACCCGACGATCAGCTGCCTGCGGTCAGCTCGGCCACCTCGGCCCACAGTTCGTCGGGAATCACGGCCTCGCGATTGGCGACGAGCTCGCGCACCCGGTCGGGATGCGAGACCCCGACGAGGGTCGACGTGATTCGCGCGTCGCGTGTCGAGAACTGCAGGGCGACGGCGGCCAGGTCGACCCCGTACGAGTCGCAGAGCGCCCGGAGCCGGTCGGTGCGCGCCATGATCTCGGGGTCGGGCTCGCGGTACTGGTACCGGGGCTTCTGCTCGAGCGGCTTGGCGAGCAGGCCGCTGGCATAGGGGGCGGCGTTGAGATAGGTCATGCCCAGCTCGACCACCTTGGTGATGAGCGGGCTCGCCGACTGGTCGAGCAGCGTGAACCGGTTGTGGTTGAGCAGCACGTCGAAGACACCCAGGTCGACGTACTGTTCCATCGCCTCGAGGTCACCGCCGGCGACGCCGATAACGGCGACCAGCCCTTCCTCCTTGAGCTGGCGCATGCCCTCGAGCGCGCCGCCCGGGGCCGTGATCTCCTCGAACGCGAACCGCTCGGGGTCGTGCAGGTGGAACAGGTCGAATCGCTCCACGCCGAGCCGCTCGCAGCTCTCCTCGAACGACCGGCGCACGCGCGCGGCCGAGAAGTCCCGGCCGTCGGGGTCGGCCTTGGTGGCCAGCACGAACCCGTCGGGAAGTCCGCCGGCCCGCTCGATCGCGACGCCGATGCGCCGCTCGCTCTCCCCCTTGCCGTACTCGTTCGACGTGTCGAGGAAGTTGATCGGGGTGTTGAAGACGGCCTCGACCGTGGCGATCGCGCGATCCTCGTCGACCCCGTAGCCGTACGTCTGCGGCATGCCGCCGAGGGGACTCGTGCCGACGCAGAGATCGGACACGATGATGCCGGTCGTGCCGACGGGGTTGAACTCCATGGTTCCTCCTGGCGAGAAGTCCTCGAGCAGTGCTGGGTCCTCCTCATTCTCGACCGGACGACCCCAGTTCGTCGCGTCGGCGTGACAGGTGGGCCCGTTCGGCAGTGTTGCCGGCGAGCGCGATCGCCCGGTCGTAGGCGGGGCGCGCCTCCGCTCGACGCCCGAGCCGGCGCAGGAGCTCCGCACGGGTGGCGTGGAATGCGTGATAGCCGTCGAGCGCGTCTCCCACCCGGTCGACGGCCCTCAGCGCGGCATCCGGCCCCTCGAGCTCGCCGACCGCGATCGCGCGGTTGAGGGCGACGATCGGCGAGGCATCGAGTCGCTGCAGCTGGTCGTACAGGGCGACGACCTGCGACCAGTCGGTGTCGCGGGCGTCCCGCGCGTCGGTGTGCACCGCGTTGATCGCCGCCAGCAGCTGGTAGCGACCGGGAGCCGCGCCCGAGTCCAGGCGCTCGCGCACCAGCCGGTGCCCCTCCTCGATCAGCGCGCCATCCCACAGCCGGCGGTCCTGCTCCGCGAGCGGCACGAGCTCGCCTGCGGCAGAGAGGCGAGCCGGGCGGCGTGCCTCGGTGAGCAGCATCAGCGCCAGCAGTCCGGCCACCTCGCCGTCGTCGGGAAGCAGTTCGCGGATCAGCCGGGTCAGCCGGATCGCCTCGGCCGTCAGGTCGGAACGCACCGGGTCGGTGTCGGAACCAGTGGCGAGGTACCCCTCGTTGAAGACGAGGAAGAGCACGGCGAGCACGCCGGTGATGCGCGCCGGCAGATCCCGCGCCGACGGCACCCGATAGGGGATGCCGGCGGCGGCGATCTTGGCCTTGGCGCGGGTGAGACGCTGCGCCATGGTGCGCTCCTGCACGAGGAAGCCCTCGGCGATCTGCGGCACGGTGAGTCCGCCGACCAGGCGGAGGGTCAGCGCGATCCGTGCCTCCATCGCCAGGGCGGGGTGGCAGCACGTGAAGATCAGCCTGAGCCGGTCGTCGTTGATGACGCCGAGCGGCTCGGGCGGGTCGTGGTCGGTCAGCATCAGTGCCTCCCGGTGCTTGTCGGCGCGCTTGTGCTCGCGCCGGATGCGGTCGATCGCCTTGCGATTGGCGGTCGTGGTGAGCCACGCGCCGGGGTTGGGCGGCACGCCGTCGGCCGGCCACCGCTCGACGGCCGTCGCGAACGCCTCGGCCGCCGACTCCTCGGCGAGGTCGAGGTCGCCGAAGCGCTTGGCGAGTGAGGCGACCACCCGGGCCCACTCCTCGCGGTGCGCCCGGGTGATCGCCGTTCGGGCGTCGATCAGTCCTCCGGGCCCAGCAGCGGCCGCACCTCGAGCCGCCGGTTGCACGCCTTGGACCCGTCGGCCATGAGTGAGAGCGCGACGTCGAGGTCGGGCGCCTCGATGATCCAGAGGCCCGCCATGTGCTCCTTGGACTCGATGAAGGGTCCGTCCGTGAAGACGGGCTCCTCGCCTCGGCCGTCGATGACCGTCGCGGTACTCGGGTCGGCGAGGCCGGCCGCGAACACCCAGTGGCCGCCGGCCCTGAGCCGGTCGTTGAACGCGTCGATCGCGACCGCCTCCTCGGGCGTGCCCGAGTTGGTCCGGTGGTCGATCACGGAAACCAGGTACTGCATCTCACACCTCCGAGTGCGGTTCAGGTGCCATTGTGCGACGGATGCCGCGTGCTACGCGTACTGCGGACGCCCGGCGGGTCGGTACGTCTGCACCGTGATGCCCGTCGGGAAGGTGCGCGACTCGAGGAGCTCGAGGGCGAAGTCCTTGCCCGAGTCGGGGAACAGGCGCGTGCCGGCACCCACGATGACCGGGCAGACGATCAGCGTCATCTCGTCGACGAGCTCGTGCTCGAGCAGCCAGCGGATCAGCCGGCCGCTGCCGTGCACCTGCAGTTCGCCGCCCGGCTGGGCCTTGAGGTCCCGGATGGCGGCCTCGAGGTCGCCCGAGAGCACGGTCGAGTCCGCCCAGCCCGGGTCGGTGATCGTGTTCGAGGCGACGTACTTGGGGCGGGTGTTCAGCGCGCCCGAGAACGGGTTCTCGCTCGCGTCGCGAACGCCCCAGTACCCGGCGAAGAGCTCGAAGGTGCGCCGGCCGAACAGGAACGCGTCGGCGCGCTGGTAGAAGTCTGCGATGTAGCCGACCGATTCCTCATCGCCGACGGGGATCGCCCACCCACCCCGCTCGAATCCCGGGTCGAGGTCGGGGTTGTTCCCGCCGTTCGCCTGCATGACGCCGTCGACGGTGATCTGGGTGTTGGTGACGAGCTTCATGATCGTGGTCCCTCTCTCGAGCCGCCCCTGCGGCGACCTCTCACCCCTGCTACGAACGGGAGGGGCCGGATGCGACAGCGCCGCCCCGACATTCTCGTGAGGATATCGGCGAGCGTATCGACGTGGCGGCGGGAGCGCCGATCGGGTCCGACTCAGGCGGCGCGCAGCCCCAGCGAGTCGAGCACGCGCACGAGGGTGTCGGGAGCACCGACATTGCCGGGGACGACGACATAGAGCAGCTCCCGGCCGTCGTGGGTATTGAGCCGCCAGACCGACACGCCGGGGAGCACCTGCCCCACCACCACGGCCGACGTCGCGCCGATGCCGACGCGGGCCACCTCGGCCGACGTGATGCCGCCTTTCGACACGACGACCTCCACCTCGGGAAGCAGCGCACGCACTGCGGTGGTAAGGGCGGCCATCACCTTCTCACCGTGTGCGAGCGTGTTGTGCGTGGCCGACCGATCGCGCTCGCTCGTCACGATGGCGAGTGGATGCACGGCGAGGTGTGCCCTGGCAGCCTCGGCTGCCGTCCACCCCGCGGACGCCGGCTCGGCGAGGGCGGCGTCCGTGTCGATGACGGCGGGAGCGCCCCACGACGCGACGAGCGGCGCGAGCTGGGCGGTCGCGCCCGCCGTGTGCGAGCCGCACACGACCAGCACGGGGCCAGGTTCCGGGATCAGGGGCGGCTCGAGCAGTGAACGGCTCGCGACGCCGGCGAGTTCGGCCGCGAGCGGTGCCGCGCAGCGCACGACCACGTCGACTCCCGCCGTCGTCATCGCCTCCACGGCGCGGGCGATGGCGGCGATATCATCGGCGTCGACCGCGTCGGGCACGATGACGGTGCCGGCCGGCGCGTTCGCGATCGTGTCGGCGAGTGACGCGCCGTCACCGCGAACGGCGGACAGCGGGACCGACACGCCCGTGCGGCCCGACTTCTCGGCGACGTAGTCGACGAGCACGCCCGTGGAGAACCCGAACACCGGGTCATCCGCGTATTCGCTCTCTTGGGCGGGCACGTCGACACCGTCGACGCGCACGAGATGCACGCCGTCGCGGGTCGTGCGCCCGCCGTCGGGAAAGGCCGGCACGAAGAGCATGACCGCGCCGTCGTCGAGGAAGACCTCGGTCTCCGCGAAGACGTGGCCCCGGAGGGTCGAGTCGCCGCGGAGGACGAAGCGCACCTCGTCGCCGAGGCGCCGGGCGGCCTCCTCCCCGTCGGCGCGGATGCCTCGCACCAGCGCCACGGCGGTCGGCTCGTCGAGCGCGCGGCTGTTGGTCTGCACGTACACGCTGTCGGCCTTCCGCAGGGCGTCGGTCAGCAGGTCGGCGTCGCTCTCGAGGAGCACGGTGACGCCCGTGGCCGACTGCGTGCCGGTGGGGTCGTCGTCCAGGACGATGGTCTTCATGGTGATTCCTTGGTCGGGAGCGAGGAGGCGCAGCGAATGCCCGTGGAGGACGGGCCGGCGCGTGGGCCGGCCCGTCCGGGGCTTCACGCCTTGGCGATGATCTCGTCGACCCGGGCGCGGTCCTTCGGGCCCCAGGTCTCGCGGGTGACCAGCGTGCCGATGAGGCCGAGCAGGCCGCAGCCGAGGTAGACCCAGGCCACACCGCCCCAACCGAGGGGCACGGCGACCGCGGTCGCGATGAGCGGGATGAACCCCGAGATCGCCGCCGAGAACTGGTAGCCGATCGACGCGCCCGAGGAGCGGATGTTGGTGCTGAACAGCTCGGAGAACCAGGCGCCCTGCGTGCCCGCGAGCGAGTCGTGGATGATCGACATGGCGATGATGTACACGAACACGATCAGGTACGGCAGGCCGGTGTTGACGAGCAGGAACATCGGGAACGCGAACGCGATGAGCAGGATGGTGCCGAAGAGGTACATCGGTCGCCGCCCGACCCGGTCGCTCAGCGCGCCGAACAGGATGGTCGTGAAGAGCCCGATCGCGGCGGCGGTGACGAGGCCGGTGAGGGCGGTCGCCCGGTCGGTGATGGGGTCATCACCCGTCGTGAGGTACGACAGCATGTAGGTGACGATCACGTAGAACCCGCCCGACTCCGCGAGGCGCAGGGCGATGACCCGCAGGATCGTGCGCCAGTCGTTCTTGAAGACCTCCTTGAGGGGGTTCTTCACGACAAGGCCAGCGGTCTTCGTGTCGATGAACTCGGGCGACTCCGACACCTTGGCGCGGATGATGAGGCCGGCGATGATGAGCACCGACGACAGCAGGAACGGCAGCCGCCACGCGAGCTCGTTGTCGAAGTTCGTCGACCAGAGGAAGACGAGGTTGGCGAGGAGGAGGCCCAGCGGCACGCCGGCCTGCGGGATCGCCGTGTACTTGCCTCGCTTCTTCCATGGCGCGTGCTCGAACGTCATGAGGATCGCGCCGCCCCACTCCGCACCGAAGGCGATGCCCTGGATGACGCGGATGAGCACGAGGAGGATGGGAGCGAGCAACCCCACCTGCTCATAGGTCGGCAGGATGCCGATGAGCACGGTGGAGATGCCCATCAGGAGGAGCGCGCCGACGAGCACCGGCTTGCGGCCGATGCGGTCGCCGAGGTAGCCGCCGATGACGCCGCCGAGGGGGCGCATCGCGAAGCCGATGCCGAAGGTGGCGAAGCCGAGCAGGACTCCCACCACCGGATCCTCCGCGTGGAAGAACACGGTGTTGAAGTACAGCGCGGCGGCCGTGCCGTACGCCAGGAAGTCGTAGTTCTCGATGGTGGTGCCGACCGCACTGCCGATGGCGGTGCGGAGCTTGTCGGGTGAGCCGTTCTTGGCTCGGACCTGGGGGTCGATGGTCATGGTCGTCATGATCGGTTCATATCTCCCTTGATACTGGGCCGGTCGTGGCCCGTTCCCTCGGGAGTGAACCGTGGACTAGGTCCGGGCGGCGTTCCCGTGGTGAGCGTTGATCTTGTAGAAGTCGGTGATGTGCTGCTGCACGTGTTCGGCAGCGGCCGGCCCATCGCCGGCCACGATCGCCTGGAGGATCTCGCGGTGTTCTCGGCGGACGGTCTTGGCGGTCTCGCGCCAGTCCTCGAGCTCGGCGTACATCTGCACCATCTGCCGATGGATCGCCGTACGCAGCGAGCCCATGAGGTGGGCGGTCAGGGCGTTCCCCGTCGATTCCGCGATCCGCATGTGGAAGGCGGCATCCAGCCGGTTGAACTCGGAGGAGTCGATCCCGGGGTCGTCCATCCGGTCGAGGATCGCGGCGAGGTCGCCGTGGTCGTCGTCATCTGAACGGTAGGCGGCCTCCTCCACGCTCCACGCCTCGAGGGCGAGTCGGGTCTCCAGCACGTCGTTCCAGCTGAACTGCGCCAGTGCGATCTGGAGCTTGAGGAGGTTGACCATCCCGTCGCCGGGCGTCGAGAGGAGCACCGCTCCCCCATCCGGCCCACCGCCGCGACGGATCTCGACGACGCCCAGCGCCTCGAGCACCCGGAGCGATTCGCGCAGCGACGGCCGGGACACCCCGAGCGAGACGGCGAGTTCCCGTTCGCTGGGCAGGTGATCGCCCGCCTTCAGGCGCCCGTCGAGGATGCGCTCCTCGATCTGCGCCATCACCTGCTCGTACGTGCGGATGCGTTGGACCGGCTCCCAGCCCTCGCCGTTCGTCGCCATGATCGAACCCCTCCGGTCGCCGAAGTCCACGTCGAGTGGATGTCAGTGTCTCCATCGTAGTTTCCATGGTCGGACGGTCTGACCGGGCTCAGGCGGCGACGGCGTGTTCGGCGCGGAACTCGGTCTCGAGCTGCCGCCGGATCTGCACGGCGAACTGGGACTCGTCGAGCGTCACGTCGTCCCACGAGACCGTCTGGTCCTTCGGGACGTCGCGGATGAGCTTCGCCCCGTGTGCGAGGCCGAGGGGCAGCGCGTTGCGGTCGAGCGAGATGTGCGCGGGGGCCAGCTTGCCGAAGACGGTGTAGCCGCCCTCGCCGTCGAGCGTGTCGCCGGCGCGGAGGTCCTTCTTCGCGGTCGTGACGACGTCGCCGCGGAACCCGGTGGGCGCGCCCGTGGCCTCGCGGCGGAGCACCGCCGAGGCGATCGAGACGCCGAGCTCGAGCCCGATCATGTGGTACGGACGGTAGAGCGAGCCGTAGCGCCCGGTCTCGTCGGTGTGCACGCCGTACTCCTTGAAGCACTGCACGGCGTAGTCGGTGGTCGCCTCGAAGGTGACGTAGACGCCCCAGCGGAGGTTGTCGGGAACCTCGCGCCCGTCGCGGTACATGCTCGAGGCGATCTCGACCGTGCCGCGTCGGGTCAGGCTGCCGCCGGCGAACCGGTTCTCGCGGAACACGGTGGGCAGGTCGTCCTTGCTCGCCGCGGGGAAGAGCAGGCCCTCGTCCTGCGGGATGAGGCCGGTGCCATTGGCGACCGCGGCCATCTCGATCGCCGACTTGGTGCCGTCGAGGAACGAGTTGAACATCTTCGGGTTGTAGTCGCCGCTCGCGAGCTGCTCCGGCGTGAAGCCGTAGTAGTTCCACACGGTGTCGGGCGTGGAGTAGTTGTACTCGGGCAGGTACTTGGTGCCCTTGCCGGCGGCGACGACGTCGAAGCCGACCGTGCGGCACCAGTCGACGAGCTCGCAGATGAGCGCGGGCTGGTCGCCGTAGGCCATCGCGTAGATGACCCCGGCCGCCTGGGCGCGGCGCTGCAGGATCGGCCCGACCATGCAGTCGGCCTCGACGTTGACCATGATCACGTGCTTGCCGTGGTCGATCGCGGTGACGGCGTGGTAGGTGCCGACGAGCGGGTTGCCCGTGATCTCGAGGATCACCTCGACGGCCGGGTGCGTGATGAGCGCGGTCGAGTCGTCGATCACCGCGGTACCGCCGGTACGCGCGGCCTCGTCGAGTGAGGCCGCCGCGTACCGCTCGGCCGGCCACCCGGTGCGCTCCAGGGCGTCCTTCGCCTTGGGCACGTTGATATCGGCGACGCCGACGACGTGCAGGTTGTCGCTGCCGACGGCCTGCGTCAGGAACATCGAGGCGAACTTGCCGGCGCCGATGACGCCGACGCGGATGGGCCCCGCTTCGGCGGTGCGTTGCTGCATGAGCGTGAAGAGATTCACGGACCACTCCTTTGTAGATCTCCCGGACGATGGATGCCGGGCCTGAAACCTGTTGGATGAATGGTCAGACCATCATCGCGATGAAACGAGTGTATGAATGGTCTGACCATCTGTCAAGTACGAGATCTCCGGCGGGCGGGCGCGCCGAACGTCGGGTCCGCCCGATCAGAAGACCGGGACGACGCGATCCGGCTCAGCCCGCGAGGAACTCCACCGCGGCCTGGCGGAACACCCGCGACCCCGGCGCGTTGAAGTGGTGACGGCCGGGCAGCTCGACGAACGTGCCGTTCGGCGTGGCATCCGCCAGTCGCTTCGACCGCTCGAGGATCGCGTCCTCGCTGCCGGTCGCGAAGAGGATCGGCTGCTGCGGCGGATCAGCCGGGTCGGGGTCGGCGTCGCCGAGTCGCATGCCCTCGGCGAGCGCGATGAGCGCGCGCAGGTCGTTGTGCGGCACCCGCTCGGCGAGCGTCACGTAGTTCTGGGTCACCTGGTCTTCGACGGGGGTGCCGTGCTCGGCATACGCGCGCGCCTGCTCGATCTGCAGCCGCGCGAGGGGGCGCCCGTCGGGGATGCCGCCGAGCACCGCGCGCTCGACATGCTCGGGCACGTTCACCGCGAGCTGCCAGCCCACGCGCGCACCGAGCGAGTACCCCGCGTATCGCACGGTGTCGAGCAGGTAGGTGTCGAGCACGGTGACGAGGTCGTCGACGAACGCGTCCATGCTGTAGTCGGATGCCTCGTGCGGCTTGTCGCTCGCGCCGTGGCCGCGCTGGTCGACGCCGAGCACGCGGAAGCCCGCGCGCAGCAGGTCGCGCACCCACCCCGTGCTCACCCAGTTGTCGCGGCAGCTCGACGCGAACCCGTGCACGCAGAGCACCGTCGGCGCGTCCTCGTCGCCCCACGAGTACGTGGCGATGCGGCGGCCGTCGCCCGCCATCACGAACTGCGGCGACGGCATCTCGGTCAGGGCTGGCAGCGCGGCATCCATGTCAGCCATTCTCCCGGTGACCGGTCGTCAGGGCGTCCACCACGGCCGCAACGGCAGGTCCTCGTCGCCACCCCGCTCGTCGGGCCGCACCGCGAGCACCTGGTGCAGCTGGATGCCGCCCGACTCGAACGCGAGCCGCGACCCGGCCATGTAGAGCCCCCACACCTTCGCGGTGGGCAGGCCCACCTCGGCGACGGCCTCGTCCCAGTGGGCGACGAGGTTGGCGCACCAGTCGCGCAGGGTCAGCGCGTAGTGGGGGCGCAGGTTCTCCTCGTGCAGCACCTCGAACCCGACGTCCTGCGCCTCGGTGATGATGCGGCCCGACCCGGTGAGCTCGCCGTCGGGGAACACGTAGCGGTCGATGAACCCCCGCGTCGATGGGCGTGACGTGTTGTCGGGGCGGGTGATGCAGTGGTTGAGCAACAGGCCGCCGGGGCGCAGCCGCGACTGCAGGAAGCGGAAGTACGACGCGTAGTTGCGCACGCCGATGTGCTCGAGCAGCCCGATCGACGACACAGCGTCGAAGCCGCCCTCGGCCAGGTCGCGGTAGTCGCCGAAGCGCACCTCGGCCAGGTCGGCGAGGCCCTCCTCGGCGATGGCGCGCTGCGCCCACGAGGTCTGCTCCTCCGAGAGGGTCACGCCGAGGGCCCGCACCCCGCGGCGGGCGGCGTAGCGCACCATGCCGCCCCAGCCGCAGCCGACGTCGAGCAGCCGGTCGCCGGGCTTCAGCCGCAGCTTCTCGAACACGAGGCGGTACTTGTTCTCCTGCGCCTCGTCGAGCGTGGCGTCGGCGTTCGGATAGCAGGCGCACGTGTAGGTCATCGTCGGCCCGAGCACCCACTCATAGAACGTGTTCGAGACGTCGTAGTGGTGGTGGATCGCCTCCGCGTCGCGCGACTTGCTGTGCCGGAGGCCTTCGGCGACGCGGCGCCAGCGCGGCGGCACCTCCTGGGGCGGCGGCGCGATCGGGCGCAGGTGCTCCACCCCGACCGAGCGGAAGACCTGCGCCATGACGCGCGGCGACGGCATCCGGAACACGAGCTCGTCCGCGAGGGCCTTGAGCAGCTCGTAGGGATCGCCGGGATGCACCCCGTGGATCTCGAGGTCGCCCGCGATGTAGGCGCGGGCGAGGCCGAGGTCGCCGCGCGCGGTGGCGAGGTACGTGGTGCCTCGCGGCGTCTTCAGCTCGATCCCGAACGGGGCGTCGGCCGGTCCGGCCGAGCTGCCGTCGTAGGCGGTGAAGTGCAGCGGCAGGCGACCGCCGGCGAAGATCTCGAGGATCTCGGCGAGGGTCAGCTTGTGCGCGGTATCGGGGTGGCTCGCGGCATCCGGCCCGCCCGCGGCATCCGGATGGCTCGTCGACCCGGAGGTCTCCGTCGTGTCGGGCCGCTGGCCCTTGATCGTGGTCATCGTCGTTGCACCGCCTTCGCATAAAGGTCGAGGAGCCGTGAATCGGGGTCGTAGCGCGCCTTCGCCGCGCGGTAGTCGTCGCCGCCGTAGCGCGCGTCGAACTCGTCGCGCGCGTAGAACGCGTCGGAGTACAGCGACTTGTGGCCGTCGAGCTCGCTGACCTCGGCTTCGATCCGCCGGTTGGTCTCGCCCTCGGTCGCACCGACCGGAACGGTCGACCAGAAGCCGACGTTCACCCACGTGCGGCCTGGCTCGATCGGGTACACGGGCCACGCGGCGTCGTCGCGGAGGCGCAGGGGGCACAGCCAGACCGGCTCGATGGGCACGTTCGCGAGGAACCAGTCGAGGAACTCGGCGGTGCGTTCGATCGGGATCTCGACGTCCTGGATGACGCGCTCCCGTGGAGGCCGCCCCTTCAGCCGCTCGAGGCGATCGCCGATGTCGAAGCGCCGCTCGAGCCGCATGAGCCGTGCGTACGACCGGCTGCGCCGGTAGCGCCGGGGCCAGAACCGGCGCACGAGCGGATGCTGCGCACCGAATGCCGCCGAGCACCAGAACCAGTCGGTGTCCCACCGCCACAGGTAGTCGTGCACGGTGAGGTGGTCGTGCGCGGCGCCCTCCTCGTGCCTGATGGACCGGTAGTAGATGCGCTGGCCCGTGTAGTCGCTGACGGGTCCGGATGCCGCGGTCTGCGTGCCGAGGCACAGGTACGCCTCGTCCGCGCTGAACACGACGCCGTCGAGGAAGTCGACACGTTCCCCGTCGTGCCGGCCGGTCGCGACGATGGCGTCCATCGCGGCCACGAGCTCGCGGAGGTCGTGGAACCGCACGTGCGTGAGCGCGACGAACGGCAGCACCGGCTCGAGCTCGATGCGCAGGCGCACCGCATAGCCCAGCGTCCCGTACGAGTTGGGGAACGCGCGGAACAGGTCGGCGTGCTCGTTCGGCGAGGCCGTGACCACCTCGCCGGCGCCCGTGAGGATGTCCATCTCGAGCACGGACTCGTGCGGCAGCCCGTTGCGGAACGACGTCGACTCGATGCCGAGTCCCGTCACGGCGCCGCCCAGGGTGATGGTCTTCAGCTGCGGCACGACGAGCGGGGCGAGTCCGTGGGGAAGGGTCGCCGCGACCAGGTCCTCGTAGGTGCACATGCCGGCCACGTCGGCCGTGCGGGCCTCGGGGTCGACGGCGATGACGTGCGTCAGCCCCGACGTGTCGAGGCCGGGGGCATCCGTCGCCGATCGCGACCGGAACAGGTTCGACGTGGGCTTCGCGAGACGCACCGCGGATGTCTCGGGCACGGCCCGATAGCTCTCGACCAGGCGCTCGACGCCGTGGGCGTGAGCGGTTCGTGCGTCGGTCGCGGGCGCGGACACGACCCCACGCTATCCCTGGAAGTCCTCTGGGTCGACGTCATCGAGGAACCGCTTGAACTCGTCGAGCTTCTCCTCCTCGTCGTCCTGGTCGAAGTCGACCATCTCGGCGGGGATGCCGGCCTCGTCGAGCACCTCGTCGGCCACCCAGATCGGCGCGTGCACCCGCACGGCGAGCGCGATGGCGTCGGACGGGCGCGAGTCGAGCACCTGCGAGCCGGTCGGCGTCGTCAGGCTCAGCTCGGCGTAGAACGTGCCGTCGTCGATGCGGGTCACGTCGACCCGGTCGATACGGGCGCCGAGCGTGCCGAACAGGGTGGTGATGAGGTCGTGCGACAGCGGACGGGGCGCCTGCTCGCCCTGCACGGCGATGAGAATCGAGGTGGCCTCCTGCGCACCGACCCAGATCGGCAGCACCCGGCCCTCCCCCGGCTCCTCGAGCAGCGGCTTCAGCAGCACGATGTGCTGCCGTGCGGCATCCAGCGCGACACCGAGCACGCGAACCTGGACCATGGCCCCTCCCGTCTGGCGATCGGGTGTGGTCCTGCCATCGTACGTCGCAGCGGCGCGACGCAGCCCAACCTCGCGGCGGGGCTGCGTCGCGCGTACCGGAGTGCTAGGCCAGCGAGGGCTCGGGCTCCGGCTGCGGCTCGGCGCGCTCCTCGGCCAGGGCCGCCGACGCCTTCCGGAGTGCCCGCCGCTCGCGCCGCCCCTCGACGAGGCGGTAGAGCACCGGCACGAGGATGAGCGTGAGCAGCGTCGACGAGATGAGCCCGCCGATCACCACGATCGCGAGGTCCTGCGAGATGAACCCGCTCGACCCGGTCACGCCGAGCGCCATGGGCACCAGGGCGAAGATCGTGGCGAGCGCGGTCATGAGGATCGGGCGCAGTCGCTGCCGCGCGCCGTTGAACACCGCGTCGGCCACCGACTGGCCCTGCTTCCGGTACTGGTTCACGAGGTCGATGAGCACGATCGCGTTCGTCACGACGATGCCGATGAGCATCAGCATGCCGATGAGCGCCGAGATGCCGAGTGGGGTGCCGGTCGCGAGCAGCAGCGCGATGGCGCCGGTCGCCGCGAACGGGATCGAGACGAGCAGGATCAGCGGCTGGAGCAGCGAGCGGAACGTCGCCACGAGCAGCATGAACACGATCGCGATCGCCACGAGCATCGCGAGCCCGAGCTGCTGGAACGACTGCGCCTGCGTCTCGGCGAGGCCGCCGACCTCGGCGGTCACGCCCGAGGGCAGCTCCAGGTCGGTGAGCGTCTGCTGCACCGACGCGCTCACGGCGCCGAGCTCGCCCTCGTCGGGCGTGAGCGAGATCGTCGCGGTGAGGTCGCCCGACTGGCGGGTGATCGAGGTCGGGACCGTGACCTCCTCCACGGTCGCGACCGACGAGAGCGGTGCGAACCCAGCGGCGGTCGGCAGGATGAGCTCCTCGAGCTCGGCCACGGTCGCGGGCGCGTCGGGGCCGTCGATGTAGATGTCGAGCTCCTCGCCGTCGAGCGCGATCGAGCCGACCGATTGCGGCGAGAGCGTGCCCGCCACGATGCCGAGCACCTGCACCTCGGTGAGGCCCTGCTCGAGGGCGGCGGTACGGTCCACGGTCACCTGCACGATGGGCTGCGCCGGTGCGAGGTCGGTCGTGACCTCGGCCGTGTCCGGCGTGTCCTCGAGTGCCGTGTAGACGTCGGCCGCGGCATCCGTCAGCTCGGCCGCGTCCTGCGCCGTGACCACCACGTCGACGGTGCCGCCGAGTCCTCCCATGCCGGCCGAGGCGTCCGTGATCTCGACCTCGCCCGGCGCGTCGAGCTCTTCGAGCATCGTGCGCACGTCGTCCTTCAGGGCGACCTGGTCGGCGTCCTTCGACGTGTTGACGATGAACGTGGCGGTGGCGCCACCGCCGCCCATCATCGCGAAGACGCCGCCGCCGGTGCCGGCGGTGAGCATGACGTCCTCGACGCCGTCGATGTCGAGGAGTGCGTCCTCCACCTGCGCCGCGCCCGCCGAGATGGTCTCGAGGTCGGTGCCGTCGTCGAAGGTCTGCGTGAGGTTCAGCGTGTTCTGCCCGGTGCTGCCGAGGAAGTCGACCTTGAGCAGCGGCACCATGCCGAGGGTGATGACGAGCAGCAGCACCGACGCGGTGAGCGTGATCACCGGGTGCTTCTGCGTGCCGCGCAGCAGGGGCGTGTACCCGCGCTGCAGCCAGCCGCGGTGCTCCTTCTCCTCTGCCTCGCGACGCGTGGTCTCGGTGTCCACGACGTTCTTCGGCTGCCTCAGGAACCAGTACGAGAGCACCGGCACGATCGTCAGCGAGACGAGCAGCGATGACAGCATCGCGATCGTCACGGTGAGCGCGAAGGGGGCGAACAGCTCGCCGACCAGGCCGCCCACGAGGGCGATCGGCAGGAACACCGCCACGGTCGTGAGGGTCGAGGACGTGATCGCACCCGCGACCTCGCGCACGCCGGCGAGGATCGCGTGCTGCTTGGCCTCGCCGTAGCCGAGGTGGCGCTTGATGTTCTCGATGACGACGATCGAGTCGTCGACGACGCGGCCGATCGCGATGGTCAGCGCACCCAGGGTCAGCATGTTCAGCGAGTAGCCGCCGAGGTTCAGCCCGATGAAGGTGACGAGCACCGACAGCGGGATCGAGATGGCGGTGACCAGGGTCGAACGCACCGACAGCAGGAAGATCAGGATGACGACGATCGCGAACACCAGGCCGAGCAGGCCCTCGATCGCGAGGTGCTGGATGGACTCCTCGATGAACGGCGCCTGGCTGAACATCACGGTGAGCTCGACGTCGTCGAGCTCGGCGCCCAGGTCGGCGAGCGCGTCGTCGACCGCGTGGGTGACCCCCACGATGTCGGCGTCCTGCGTGGCGGTGATCATGAGGGAGAGCGCCTCGGCCCCGTTCGTGCGCGTGATCGACGTCTGCTCCTCGGCCACGAGGTCGACGGATGCCACGTCGCCGAGCGACACGACGACGCCCGGCTGCGTGGTCGACGCGAGCGGGATCTCACGCAGCGCGTCGAGGGACTCGATGGGCTCGCCGCCCTGCACGGGCATGAGCGTGCCGTCGCCGCTGACGCTGCCGAGCGGGAGGGTCATGCCGTTCGCCTCGAGGGCGCCCGAGATGGCCGTCGGCGAGATGCCGTACTCGGCGAGCGCGGCCTGGTCGGGCGCGATGACGACGCGCTGCGTCTCGGCACCCGAGACCGTGACGGCGCGCACGCCGTCGATCGACTCCAGGCGGGGCACCACGACGTCGTCGAGCTGGCTCGTGAGCTCGGCGAGCGACAGCTCGTCGGAGCTCGCGGTGAGGAACATGATGGGCAGGGCCGACGTGGATCCGCCCACCACCTCGGGAGCGGCATCCGTCGGCAGCGTGCCCTCGAGGCCGTCGAGCGCCTCGTTCAGCGAGGCGGTGAACTCGTCGGCGTCGGTGCCGTAGGCGTACGCGACCGACACGGTCGACACGCTCGACGAGCTCGTGGCCACGACGGACTCGACGCCGTCGAGGTCGCGCAGCGCGTTCGAAATCGGGAGGCTCACCTGCTGGTCCATCACCTCGGGGCTCGCGCCGGGGACGACCGTCACGACCTGCGACTGCGGCAGGTCGATCGGCGGGATCAGCTCCTGCTTGAGCTGCGTCATCGAGAACAGGCCGAAGCCGGCGATGACGAGCGTGACGAGCGCGATGAGCGCACGATTGGCGAGACTGAATCTGGCCAGCCTGAACATGGGACTCCGTTGGGGATCGGCGACGAGGGGTGCACGGCGGGGCCGGGGAAGCCGACGTCGGGCAGATGCTTAGCCTGAAGCAAAGCTTCGTCTCAGGCTAACCAAATGGCGCTGGGCGTGCGCTGTGAGCCCCGGAGGTCGTTACGGTAGGCAGTATGGCCACGGCGAACGAGCGGCAGGGCGCGGGCGACGACCGCCGCGCGCTGCTCGACCGGCTGGCGGCGATGCAGGACGCGCTCGACACGACGGCACTGCCCTCGATGCTCGAGCCGCTCATGTCGATGGATCTCACGATCCAGCAGCTCAAGGTGCTGATGATCCTCGTGACCTCCGACGAGGGCGGCACCGGCGCGGGTCTGGCCCGCGCGCTCGGCATCTCACTCGCCAGCGTCTCGGGCCTCATCGACCGGCTCGAGGGGCACGGCATGGTCGAACGGGTGGAGGACGAGCGCGATCACCGGGTGCGGCGCGTGCTCGTCACCCCCCTGGGCCGCCAGACCGTGCACCGCCTCGTCTCAGCGCAATCGCAGATGAGCCGCGAACCGCTCGAGAAGCTCGAGCTCGACGACCTGCGCGCGCTCGAGCAGGGCATGCGTGCCGTGCTGCGCGTGATGGGCGTGCCGCTCGAGGGGTAGCGCGCACGACGGCCGACGTACCGACGTCAAGCCGTGGTCGTGACCGCGGCGCGCCTCGACCGCTGCAGCACTCCCTCGATGAGCAGCATCGCGGCGAGCAGCGCCGCCACGATGACGAGCGCCCACATCGCGGCGACGAGCGCGAGCAGGGGGATCAACGCTGCGAGCGCCACCGCGGCTCCGAGGCGCACGAGCGGCCAGGGCAGGTCGGCGATGCGGCCGAACACGGCCGTCGCCGCCGCGTAGACGGCGACGCCGGCACCGAGTGCGGATGCCCCGAACGAGCCGAACGGCTCCGCGTCGGCGACGTGCGCCATCGCCTCCTCCACACCCAGCGCCGCGAGGATGATGCCGCCCACGATGGCGAAGTGCATGTAGGTGTACTCGTCGCGCGCGAACACGACCCGCGCACCGCCCGTGCGGCGCTGCAGTCCGTGCTCGCCCGCCGGCGCGATGCGCGTGAAGTACGCGCGCCACAGCAGCACCGAGATGGTGACCGAGATCGCCACGCCGAGCACGATCGGCCCGCTGATGGGCTCCTGCGCGACGCCCACCCCGATGGCCACGATCGACTCGCCGAGGGCGAGGATGACGATGAGCCCGTATCGCTCCGCCCAGTGCACGGGCGAGTGCAGGCGCCACCCCCCGCCGCCGCGGGAGCTCACGTACGTGAAGGTGAAATCCCAGGCGAACGCGGCAAGCCAGATCCACGTCTGCGCCGCACCGCCGATGAGCGCCCCGACGATGAGGGCGGTCGCCGACGGCAGCATCGCGACGAGCTGCGTGCCGAGCACCTGACGACGCAGGGCATTGTCGTCGCCGGCGACGATCACGTAGAGGGTCGTATGCACGATGCGCACGAACAGGTAGGCCAGCGCGACGACGAGCGGCGCGTACCACCCGCCGGGCAGGTCGTCGTAGGCCTCGGGAATCGCGAGCGCGACGACGAACACCGCGATCATGGCGAGCGTCATGCCCGCCTGCACCACACCGCGGTCGGCGGGCGCCTGGTTGCCGAGCCAGCTGTAGGAGCACCACATCCACCACAGCAGGCCGAGCACCACGAGCGCCTGGAGCACCCCCAGCGCGCTGTGCGTGTCGGCCATGAGCCCGCTGACCTGCGTGAACGCGAAGACGTAGACGAGGTCGAAGAACAGCTCGAAGGTCGTCACCCGGGCGGATTCGCCGCCGCCGGCGGCACGCGGCATCCGCTCGGCGTCGCCGTTCGGTTCGGTTCGCTCCTGCTGCACGGCACCAGTGTGCACCATCGCTCCGACACGGTGGCGGATGCCGCAACACGGCGTCAAGGGCGACGGCGACCGCGACGGCGACGTCGTCGCCGGCCCGCGGCTACCAGGCCGACTCGGCGTACCCGTTGGCGACCTTCGCGACCTTGTCGACGTAGTCGTTGTCGTGGTTGTAGGAGTAGACGCCCGCACGCCAGCCCTCGGGACTCGTCATGGAGCCCGAGGCGCACAGGTAGCGCGCCGTCGTCAGCGCCGCGTCGTCGATCTGGTTCGGGTCGGCCACGTCGTCGCCGTTCGCGTCGCTGCCCCACTTCTCCCACGTCGAGGGGATGAACTGCATGGGCCCGACCGCCCGGTCCCACTGGTCGTCGCCGTCGAAGAGCCCGCCGTCGGTGTCGGCGATCTTCGCCACGCCGTTGCCGTCGAGTGCCGGGCCGACGATCGCCGGCTCGGTGTAGCCGTACTCGTCGAGCACGCTCCGGCCGTGGCTGCCGTGACCCGACTCGATCGAGCCGATGGCCGCGATCGTCGTCCAGTCGAGCCCGCACTCGGGGTCCTCGGACGCGATCGTCACGTGCGCGAGCGCGTAGGCCTCGAGCGCCCGCTCTGGGATGCCCGTCGCCGCCGAGACCTGCGCCGTCCATGCGGGGTCGACGAGGGGCACCGGGGAGGCCGCGAGACCCGAGTCGGAGGCACCCGCTGTCTCATCGGGGGTCTGCTCTGCGGCGTTCGCCTGCCCGTCGGCAGGCTCGCCCGACTCGGTGGCTGCTCCGTCGCTGCCGGCGTCGGTGGGCGTGACCACCGGAGGCAGCGCCAGGCCGGGCGCGTTCGCTGCCGGCGCCGCGAATCCGCCGGGTTTCGCCGCAACGCCCGCGGCGTTCACCGCGAAGACCGCGCCGACCGCGAGCGCGACCACGCCCACCACGACGCCGACGTAGGCGGCGACGCGACGCACGAGACGCCATCCGGTGATGCGCGCCCGCCCCGGACGACGCTCGCCGAACTCGTCGGCGAAGGAATCGTCATCCCAAGACATCGGTGCGGTACTCCGTTCGGGCGTCGGTTCGTAGGGGTGCCCTCGGGCGGCCGTCGACTCCCGGTGAGCGTGCGTCGCCGACCCGTGCTTCAAGAGTACGCGTTCGTGCGCGCCCAGGCCCGGCCGATTTCAGTCCTCGGAGATCACCAGCCCGAACGCCTCGAGCGTGACAGCCTCGGGCTCGGGACCGCCCCGGATGCCGCGGTCGAGGCCGTCGAGCACGGCGACCTCCTCGGCGGCGAGCTCGAAGTCGAACACGTCGAAGTTCTCGCGGATCCGTGCCGGGTTCACCGACTTCGGGATCGCGGACCGGCCTTCCTGCAGATGCCACCGCAGCATGACCTGCGCGGGCGTCTTGGCGTGCTTCTCGGCGATCTCGAGGATCGCGGGATCCTCGAACGTGCTCGTGCCGCCCCGGTTGCGATACGACGTGATGCCGCCGATGGGCGACCACGCCTGGGTGACGGTGCCGTTCGCGGCATCCGCTGCCTGCACCTGGGGCTGGGTGAAGTACGGGTGCACCTCCACCTGGTTCACCGCGGGCACGATCTCGGTCTGCTCCCGCAGGCTCGCCAGGTGGTCGGGCATGAAGTTGCTGACCCCGATCGCACGCACCTTGCCGTCGGCGAGGAGCCGCTCCAGCGCGCGGTACGCCGCGATCGTGCGGTCGAACGCGGTCGGCAGCGCCTGGTGCAGGATGAGCAGGTCGATCGTGTCGACGCCGAGCTTGCGGCTGCTCTTGTCGAAGGCGTGCAGGGTCTCATCGAACCCGAAGTCGGTGATCCACACCTTCGTCTCGATGAAGACCTCGTCGCGGTGCAGTCCCGACGCGCGGATGGCCTCGCCGACGCCGTGCTCATTCCGGTACCCCGCCGCCGTGTCGATGAGCCGGTAGCCGGTGGCGAGGGCGGTGGCGACCGCCTCGGCGGTCTCGTCGGGCGGGGTCTGGTAGACGCCGAAGCCGAGCGCCGGCATCTCGACGCCGTTGTTCAGGGTGAGGTTGCGGTCCATGCTCTCGACGCTAACCCCGCGGGGTGGGTGGCTGCTGGCAGACTCGGCGCATGGCCACGACGATCGGAACCCCCGGCGGCACGCCCGACCGGCCGGCCGTGTTCTTCTCCGGCCCCGAGGAGTTCCGGGCGTGGCTCGAGGCGAACCACGCCACCGAGACCGAGCTGTGGATGGGCCTCTTCAAGCGGCACGTGCCCGATCGCGGGCTCACCTGGGAGCAGGCGGTGCCCGAGGCGCTCTGCTTCGGCTGGATCGACTCGGTCTCGCAGCGCATCGACGACGATGCGCGCCGCCAGCGGTGGACCCCCCGCAAGCCCGCCAGCATCTGGTCGAGCGTGAACATCGCCCTCGTCGAGCAGCTCACCGCCGACGGACGCATGCACCCCGCCGGCCTCGCCGCCTTCGAGCGACGGCGTGAAGACCGGTCGAGCGTCTACTCGCACGAGAACCCGCTCCAGGAGTTGCCGCCCGAGGCCGCGGCACGGCTGGCAGCGGATGCCGCGGCATCCGCGTTCTGGCAGGCGGCCACGCCCACCTACCGACGACAGGTCACGCACTGGGTGCTCTCGGCGAAGCAGGAGGCGACGCGCGAGCGGCGCCTGGCGCAGCTCATCGAGGAGAGCGCGGCCGGCCGGCTGGTGTCGTTCCAGCGCTACGGCGAGACGCCGAAGTGGGTGGAGCGTGCAGCTGCCGCCGCGCGCGCCGCGGCGTCCGCCTCAGGCACGGCAGGCGACTGAGCACGCGACTCGGGTCATCCCGGGCTCGCCGCCGCCAGCCGCATGGTCGCGCCGGCTCTCGCCGCGAACGCGGTGGCGCTCGTCGTGATGGTGCGCCGCATGACCTCGACCGCCGCGGTCGGGGCGACGTCCGCCGGACTCGCGACGCTGATCGTGCGGTCGAGCGTCGTGCCCTGGAGCCGGACCGGCCGCAGTCCCGGCCGATCGATGAGCACCATGGCCGGCACGATCGCGACCCCGAGGCCGCGCTCGACGAAGCGCAGCACCGCGTCCATCTCGGCCCCCTCGAGCACGACCTCGGGCGTGAGCCCGGCCGCGCGGAATGCGGCGTCCGTCGTGCTGCGCAGGTCGTAGCTCGAGCTGAAGGTGACCTGCGGCAGGCGGGCGACCTCCTCGAGCGTGATGGCATCGCGCCCCGTGACCGGCGGCGCGGCGGCAGACGAGACCACCACGAGCTCCTCCACGAGCAGCGGCGTGACCGTCAACCGCTCGGCCGACGAGGCATCCGTCGTCGTGATCAGCGCCAGATCGAGCTCGCCGCTGCCGAGTTCGTCGAGCAGCCGGAGCGACCCCTGCTCCGAGAGGTGCAGTTCGATCGCCGGATGCTCCGCGTGGAACGCGCTGAGCACCTCGGCGACCAGGCTGATGCAGAGGGTGGGCGTGGCGCCGAGCCGCACCCGACCGCGCTCCAGGCCGGCGAGCTCGGCAAGCTCGCGTCGCACCGACTCCGCGTCGGCGAGCATGCGGCGTGCGAGCGGCAGCAGCGACTCGCCCGCGACGGTCAGGGTGCTGCCGCCGCGGGCCCGGTGGAACAGCTCGGCGCCCAGATCCTGCTCGAGGGCGGCGATCTGCCGGCTCAGCGAGGGCTGGGCGAGGTAGAGCTCCTCGGCGGCACGGGTGAAGTTGCCGAAGCGCGCCACCTCGACGAAGCTCCGCAGTTGCTCGAGGTTCACATCGATAGCCTAGACGCATCGTTCCGAGGCAGAAGATGCATTGGAGTAATCGAGCGCGCCTCCCTAGCGTGGATGACATGAGCACCACGACCCCCGCCGGCACCACCACGCCTGAGCGCCAGATCTCCACGACCGTCCTCGTCATCGGCACGGGCGGATCGGGCCTGCGCGCCGCCATCGAACTCGCCGAGGCGGGCGTCGACGTGCTCGCCCTCGGCAAGCGGCCCAAGTCCGATGCGCACACCTCGCTCGCGGCCGGCGGCATCAATGCCGCCCTCGCCACGATGGATGCCGACGACAGCTGGCAGCAGCACGCGGCCGACACGCTGAAGGAGAGCTACCTGCTCGCCAACCCGCACACCGTCGAGATCGTCACCTCGGGGGCGGCTCGCGGCATCGAGGACCTCGAGCGGTACGGCATGCCCTTCGCCCGTGAGGACGACGGCCGCATCTCGCAGCGCTTCTTCGGCGCGCACACCTACCGCCGCACCGCCTTCGCGGGCGACTACACGGGGCTCGAGATCCAGCGCACGCTGATCAACCGGGCCGCGCAGTTGAATGTGCCGATCCTCGACACGGTCTACGTCACGCGCATCCTCGTGAACGACGAGGGCGCGGTCTTCGGCGCCTACGGCTTCGACCTCGAGGACGGCACGCGCTACCTCATCCACGCCGACGCGGTCATCCTCGCCGCCGGCGGGCACAACCGGATCTGGCGGCGCACCTCGTCTCGGCGCGACGAGAACACGGGCGACTCATGGCGGCTCGCCGTCGAGGCGGGCGGGCGCGTGCGCGACCCCGAGCTCGTGCAGTTCCACCCGTCCGGCATCATCGAGCCCGAGAGCGCGGCTGGCACCCTCATCTCCGAAGCCGCACGCGGCGAAGGCGGCATCCTCACCAACGGGCTCGGCGAGCGCTTCATGTCGAAGTACGACCCTGAGCGGATGGAACTCTCGACGCGCGACCGTGTGGCACTCGCCGCGTACACCGAGATCAAGGAGGGGCGCGGCACCCCCAACGGCGGTGTCTGGCTGGATGTCTCGCACCTGCCCCGCGAGACGATCATGCGGCGCCTCCCCCGCGTCTACCAGACCATGCTCGAGCTGCAGATGCTCGACATCACGAAGTCCCCCATCGAGATCGCGCCCACCGCGCACTACTCGATGGGCGGCGTGTGGGTGCGACCCGACGACCACGGCACGGATGTCCCGGGGCTCTACGCCATCGGCGAGGCATCCTCGGGGCTGCATGGCGCCAACCGCCTCGGCGGCAACTCCCTCATCGAACTGCTCGTCTTCGGGCGCATCGTCGGGCAGGCCGCCGCGGAGTACTCGCGCTCGCTCGACGCCCAGAAGCGGTCGGCCGCCGCCGTGCAGACCGCGCGCGACGAGATCGCGGCGCTCCTTGAATCCGACGGCGCCGAGAACGTGCGCGCCCTGCAGCGCGCGATCCGCGACACCATGACCGAGCACGCCGGCGTCGTGCGCGACGAGGAAGGCCTCCTCGCCGGGCTCGCCGAGCTCGACGGGATCGCGGCGCGCATGGCCGACATCGGCGTGCACCCCGACATCGCCGGCTACCAGGACCTGGCGCACGCCTTCGACCTCAAGTCGGCGGCCCTGGCGGCGCGCGCGACGCTCGAGGCCGCGCTCGAGCGGCGCGAGACCCGCGGATGCCACAACCGCAGCGATTTCCCTGACACGGATGCCGCGTTGCAGGTGAACCTCGTCTGGTCGCCCGCGACCGGCGTGACGCGCGAGGCGATCCCGCCCATTCCGGCCGAGATCGCGGCGCTCATGCGTGAGGTGTCGGTGGCCGGCAAGCTCGTCGAGTAGCCGCGAACGAGCGAACCCCTGGTCCGTGTCGGGTACGCCCTACGCCGACGGGCCCTCAGCCTGTTCTTGCAGCGCCAGCCACTCCTGGAGCTCGATCAGATTCCCTTCCGGGTCTTCCAGGTACGCGGTCCGTATCCGGTCACCCATCGGTTCCGGACCCCGGGCGAACTTCGCCCCCCGTGAGGTGAGCTCGGCGTGGGCGGCGTCCACGTCCTCCACCCGCAGGACGATCAGTGCCCGAGTTCCCTCCGGCTCCGATCCCAACGACCCCACCACGCCGGCCATCTGCGCCCGGTCCTGCAGTGCGATCGCGGCGTGTCCGGAGTCGGGGGTGAACTTGGCGTACGGACCGCTCTCGGCCTCGAATTGCGGCTCGAGCCCGAGCACGTCCCGATAGAAGCGGTAGACAGCGGGGAAGTCGGATACCAACAGGCGTATCTGAGTGAGCTCCATACCGACGTTTGTAGCCGAATTCCGGCGTCGGTTCCCGAATAGAATCTCGGGATGCTGTTCGACCATCTCGCCATCAGCGTCGACGACCTCCCTCGTTCGATCGCGCAGTTCGACCCCGTCATGCAGGGGCTCGGCTGCACCCGGCAGGACGCCGACGACTCGGTGTCCTGGTACAAGGGCGAGGAGGAGCTGATCCTCTTCCCCGCCCGCGAAGCGGGCAGCGGGCCGCATCGCACCGGACGGATCGGCTGGCAGCATCTCGCCTTCGCCGTCGACTCGCGCGCCGAGGTCGATCGCCTGCACGCGATCGCCGTCGACGCCGGATGGACGGCGGTGCGCGAACCGAAGCTCTACCCCCGGTTCAACGACCGCTACTACGCGTCCTTCATCGAGGATGACAACGGCATCCGCCTCGAGTTCATGTACAACCCGCCGAGGGACTCGTCCGCAGGCTAGTTCGCGCCCACCGCCCGCTCGATGAGCGCCCGCACGTCGGGAACGAGTTCGTCGACCGGCCCTTCGACCGGCAGTCCGGGCGCGATGCCGTTGATCGGCAGCACGGCCACGGGTGACGGCCCGGCGCCGAGTCCCCGGCGCCAGCCCGCGATCTGCTCCGCCGAGGCGACGTAGATGATCCGGCCCAGCCCGACCCAGGCATGCGCCGCCGAGCACATGGGGCAGTGCTCCCCCGACGTGTAGACCGTGGCCCCCGCCCGCTCGTCAACGGTCAGGTGCTCCGCTGCCCACCGGGCGATCGCGAACTCCGGATGCCTCGTGGGGTCGCCCGTGCTCTGCTCCCGGTTGCGGTCGGCGAACCGCTCGACGCCCGCGCTGTCGACGAGCAGCGACCCGAACGGCCCGTCGCCGGCGTCGAGCGCCTCCCGGGCGAGCTCGACCGCGCGGCGCAGGTGGATGAGGTCGATTTCCGAGATCGTCATGGGCAAACAGTATGCGGTGCCGCGTCGTCGATGGCGGATGCCGCGTGGCATCCGCCCCCGCGATACAGTCATCGGCGTAGACGTCATCAACGCCCCCGCACCCGTGGCCCCCTCGACCAGTCGGTGGGGTCTTCTTCATGCCCTCGTCGGCGTGGCCATCTTCGTCGCGTGCATCTTCGCGCCATCGTTGCTGCCCGACGAGTGGATGTCGTATCCGGTGTGGCTCGCCGTGCGGTTCACCATGCCGATGTTCGTCATCGGCTGGATCGTCTTCGCCTCCCGGAGGTGGGGCACGGGGAGCCTCGTCGCCGACTACGGGTTGTCGTTCAAGTGGATCGACCTCCTGGCGATCCCGGCGGCGTTCGCCGTGATCTGGGTCGGCGAGCCGATCATCGCTGGCATCGCCCTGGTCATGTTCGGCGATCCGGGTGGATTCGACACGAACGTGTTCACCTCCCCCGAACCGATGATCTGGGTGCCCGACCTGATCCTCGCGGTCCTCATCGCGCCGTTCACCGAGGAGATCGTCTTCCGCGGCATGCTGCAGCCCTCGCTGAAGCGGTGGTTCGACGGGAACGCGCCCGACCAGGACCGGAGCTTCCGGGCGACCAACGCGGCGGTGCTGATCACGGCCGCGTTGTTCTGCTCACTCCACCTGCCGCAGATCCTCGGCGGGGTCAACGGCGTGAGCCTCGCCGCGGTGACGTTCTTCTCGGGGATCGTGCTCGGGGCCCTGGCCATGGCCACCCGACGAACCGCACCGTCGATCGTCGTGCACTCGGCGACGAACCTCCTCGCGACCGCCACCGCCTACGGCCTCGTGACCTGACCGCGCCCCTTCGCCGGATCTGCTCGTGCGGCTAGTCTGACGGCCATGTCCGACGTCTTCACCGATGCAGATCCGCGACGTGCCCGCCCCGACGACGCCGAGACGGTCGCGCGCCTGCTGCACGACTTCAACACCGAGTTCGACACGCCCTCCCCCGACACGGCGATCCTGGCCGGACGGCTGCGTTCGCTGCTCGCCGGACCCGGAACGCTCGCCTACCTCGTCGGTGAGCCGGCGGCGGGGGTCGCGCTGGTGACGCTGCGAAGCAACGTCTGGTACGACGGACCGGTCGCCCTCCTCGACGAACTGTACGTGCAGCCCGATCTTCGCGGTCACGGCCTCGGCGCGGCGATGATCCGCCTGCTGGTCGCCGAGGCGCGGGCGACGGGCGTCTCGGCGATCGAGATCAACGTCGACGCGGGGGATGTCGACGCGCAGCGCTTCTACGAGCGCCACGGGTTCAGCGGCGCAGATCCCGGCACGGGAGAGCGCGCGTTCTACTATTCGCTCGAGCTGTAGGCACGTCAGCGAGGGACCCGCGCCTGCGCCGCAGCTCAGCGGCGCGGGGTCCAGCCCGACGGGAGCGGCCCGTCGATCGCGGCGCGTTCCGCGTCCGCCTCCGCAGACCAGCCCTGCGCGGCATCCGTCGCATCGAAGCCACCACGCGCGACGCGGAATCCGACGTCCTCATGGTGCATGCGCGGAGCGCCGCCCCGCCGGGTCGAGGCCCTGACGCTCCACGCGTCGTCGGCGAATCCGCCGCCCCGGAACACCCGATAGGCGTCGTAGCGGGCGGGATCGAGCAGGTCCCAGCACCACTCCCACACGTTCCCGAGGGTGTCGAAGAGCCCGTTCAGGTTGGGCAGCTTGGCGCCGATCTCCTGTGGGGCCGTCACGCCGTCGAGGCTGGTCCAGGCGACCTCGGCGAGCGGCCCGTAGTGCGCTCCGGTCGACCCGGCCCGGCACGCGAACTCCCACTCCGCCTCGGTGGGCAGCCGGTACCCGTCGGCGTCGACGTGCCACGTGACGTCTTCACCGTCGAAGGTGTACACGGGGTCGAGCCCCTCCCACTCGGATGCCGCGTTGCAGAACCGGATGGCCCGCAGCCAGCTCACGTCGGCCGCCGGGCGGCGCGGATGCGTCGCGGTCTCGCCGAGCATCTCGGCGAGCTGCTCCTGCGTCACCGGATACACGCCGATCTCGAACGGCTCGAGGTCGACGCTCCACCGCACCTTGCGGCGCGCGTCGTGCAGGACGACCGTGCCCTCCGCGATCCGCGCGAGCTCGATGTCGGTGGTCATCCGGGCAGTTTGGCCGTCATCCGCGCTCAGAGCAACCCGGCGGCGCGCTGCAGGTTCGGGTCGTCCGACTCCGACCACCGCTGCACGATCCGACGTGCGCGCGTGACATCCGGTTCCTCCAACCGCTCGAGCAGCGGGCCGACGACGTCGCCGGCCAGCGGATCGATCAACTCGGGCACGCGCGCGTCGCGAAGGAACTGCTCGACCCGGGTGAGGTCGTTTCCCCGCAGGAGCGGCAACGCACGTTGCAGCAGGACGATCGCCGCCAGCCGGCGCTCGTACACGGGCTGCGACCACAGCTCCGACGCGAGCGCCGTGACCTCGTCGTGCGGCATCCGTGGATATCGCCGGTCTGCATCGCGCACCGTGCCGCGCACCGCGCCGACGGATGCGCCGTAGAACCGGAGGCCTCCCCCGATGCGGTCGGCATCGGCATCCGCCCGAGCCTCGGAGCCCTCGGCCTGGAGGGTGCGGTCGATGAACTCGGCCGCGGACGTCATGCTTCGATTCTCCGCCAATCCGGGCGACGGGTGACGCTCGTCAGACGGCGGTGTATCCGCCGTCGACGACGAGGATCGAGCCGGTGACGAACGACGACGCGCCGCTCGCGAGGAACACGACGCTCGGAGCGATCTCCTCGGGGAGCGCGACGCGCTGCTGAGGCGCATCCTCCACCCAGTACCGCTGGAACTCGGGTCGGTCGACCGGTGCCATCTCGGTCTTGACGTAGCCGGGCGCGACGGCGTTCACGCGGATGTTGTAGGGCGCCCACTCGACCGCGAGCGACTTCGTGAGGTGGTGCACCGCCGCCTTCGAGGCGTTGTACGCCGGCTGCCACTGGGGGCGGTTGACGATCAGTCCCGACATGCTGCCGATGTTGACGATCGACCCGCCACCGAGCTCGCGCATGTGGGCACCGGCGGCGATGCTGGCCTTCCACAAGGCTCGCACGTTCAGGTCCCACACGCCGTCCCACTCCTCGTCGGTCACGTCGAACGACGGGTTGTGCACGCAGGTCCCGGCGTTGTTGACGAGCACGTCGATGCGCCCGAGGCCCTCGATCGCGGCATCCGTCATCGCCGCGACCTGCGCGTCGTCGGTGAGGTCGGCGGTGATCGGGAGGAACTCGTGCCCCGCGTCCCGCGCCTCGTCGACGACCGCGGCGTTGCGTTGTGCGCTGCGTCCGGCGATGGCGACGCGCGCGCCGGCTTCGGCCAGCCCGAACGCGAACGCCTTGCCCAGGCCCTGATTGCCTCCGGTGACGAGGGCGGTCTTGCCCTCGAGGCTGAATGGTGAGGTCATGCGTGCACCTTTCGTGATCCGCTCATCCCACCCCGTTCGGAGTGGGAAGCCGGCTCCAGGCGATCCCATCGGGATTGCGACCGGTCGTGATTCGACGCAACAGCCGTCCGGCACGAATGTCGACCTCCACGACGCAGTCGTCGACATCGCAGGCGGAATACGCGCGGACGCCGTCGGGGTGCAGCACGATCGCCTGTGGGTGGTCCGGGGTTGCGATCCGATGCACGACCTCGCCCGATCGGGGATCGACCACCGCGATCTCCGAAGCGGCCCTGAGCGCGACGATGAGGTGCGAACCGCTGGCCGTCACCGCCGTGCCGAACCCGATCGACGGCAACTCGATCCAACCGACGCGCTGGAGGAGCTCCGTATCGATGACGGCGATCCGAGGCGAACCCTGGTCGGCCGTGTAGGCGAACCGTCCTCCGGGCTCGAGGCAGATGCGGTTGACCTTCTCCGCCACCTCCACGACGCCACGGAGCGCACGCGACGGGACATCGATGACGCTGACGCTCCCCGGGCCGACATTCGCCGTCACGAGGCGACGTCCGTCCGCGCTGACCGCGAACGTGTGCGACTCCGCCTGACCGGTCGGCAGTCGTGCGACGACGCGAAGGGTTCGCTGGTCGATCACGGTGACCGATTCGTCGAGCTCCGTGGAGACGACCACGCGATCCGTCGAGAGCAGGCTCGATTGGTGCGGTCGGCTCGCGAAGCCCAGCCGGATCTCGCCGACACGCTGGAACGTCAGGAGATCGACGACGTCGACCCGCCGGCCGTCGCTTCCGGGAGATCCGACGGGCGCGTCGCTGTACACGGGCAGGAAGGCACGTCGTCCGTCCTCGGTCGCGACGACCTCATGCGGAGTGAAGCCTGATGCCGTGACCAACCCAGCATGGGTGGACGTCTCGAGGTCGATGACCTCGAGCGTGCTGTCGTCCTTGCACACGACGAGCAATCGACCGTCGTCCATGGCGCCTCCGGTCTCCAGTGAACGCCATCATCCACGCTCGTGTCCATCTCCAAGCGGGTCTCCGGTGGTTGGAAGTCGCGGTCGGCTTACTGGGTGGAACGGGCTTTGCCTCCCCGCTTCGGGGACGCCTAGATTCGCACCAGCCTCGGACCGATCGCGCTCGGCGCACTCGAGGAATCAGCAGGAACGATCAAAGGAGATCACATGAAATCCCTCATACGCTCCGGAGTCGCCCTCGTCGCCGCTGCAGCGCTCGGCGCGAGTATGGCCGTCGGAGGAACGGCCCTGAGCACTGGCAACGGGAACGGCAATGGCAATGGCAATGGCAATGGCAATGGCAATGGCAACGGTCTCGGCGGACAGCCGACGACGGCAAGCGAGATCTACCTCGATGAGATCAAGGACTACGGCGTCTGCCGCGGTGCCGATCCCGCCTGCTACAACGAATGGGGCAATGGCTGGACCGAGGGTGAGCCGAAACGGATCCTCATCTGGAGCCGCACCGCCGGCCCGCGCCACGCCCACCTCGGCACGCCGCTGGCGGCAGGGCTCAACCCGCCGCTGAACGCCGACAACATCGCCCAAGCCGCACTCATCGCCTGGGCGGCGGAGCGCGGGATCGCGGCCGACTACACCGAGGACCTGTCGCAGTTCCGCCTCAACAACTACCAGGCGGTCGTCTTCCTGAGCTCCAACCGGGACACCCTCGACGACGCGGCGCAGACGACGCTGATGCAGTACATCCGCGGCGGCGGCGGCTTCGTCGGCATCCACAACGCGTTCGGAGCCGAGTACCACTGGCCGTACTACGAGGGCCTGCTGGGTGGAGCGAACTTCTACAACCACGGACCGAACCGGGACGGCACGGTCGAGACGATCAACGGCAACGACGTCTCGACGTCGTTCATGCCCAAGACCTGGGCCTTCAAGGACGAGTGGTACAACCTGGTGCCCTATCCCAGCTTCGTCAACGTGCTGCTCGAGGTCGACAAGGCCACGAGCGAGGCGACCCCGGCCGGCCATGGCGAGTCGCACCCGGTGAGCTGGTGCCAGTACTACGACGGCGGCCGGGCGTGGCTGACGACCCTGGGTCACGACGCCGCGGCCTGGACCGGTGCCCCGCTGGCGGGCGACGAGTTCTTCAAGCAGCACGTGATGGAGGGCCTCGAGAGCGCCATGGGCATCAAGCCGTTCTGCGCGGTCTGAGGCACGTCCACGGACTCCGCGAGTCCTGAGCCGGAGGGCCCGAACACGCCGAAGCGGCGGCGTTCGGGCCCTTCCCACGCCGGCGAGGCGACACGATCGAGCGGGGCGTGTCCCACTCAGTGGGACCGCCCCGTCGGCAATGCCGGGCGCGCTTGCCGCCCCGACCGAAGCCGACGGATACTGCCGACATGCGATCCGCTCTCAGAGACGAGCCCGTCTCCGTGCTCGACCGGATTCTCGCCATCCTCGAGACCGTTCGGGAGTCCCACGGCTCGACCACGATCACCGGGCTCGCGCTCAGCACCGGCATTCCGAAGTCCACTGTCTCGCGCCTGGTCGGCGATCTCGTGCGGCAGCACTACCTGATGCGGACCGAGGACGGAGTCGTGATCGGCCTGAGGCTCTTCGAGCTCGGGGCGCGTGCCAGCACTCCCCGACGCCTCAGCGTTGCCGCCCTGCCGGTGCTCGTCGAGCTGTTCAACGCGACCGGTGAGCACCTGAACGTCGCGGTTCAGGAAGGGCGCGACATGCTCTCGGTGATCTCGGTGCGGGGCCGGTTGCGACCGGTACCGTCGCGGGCGGGAGTTCGCGTGCCGTCGGTGACGACCGCCCTCGGCAAGGCCGTCCTGGCATTCACGGATGACGAGTCGGTCCTCTGCAGCGTGATGAACGGCCTCGGTGCCCGCGAGCGTCACCTGCTCGAGCGGGAGCTCGCCATGGTTCGCGCGGAATCGGTCGCCATCGACCGCTGCGAGACCTTCCCGGGGGTCGTGGGCGTGGCGAGCCCGGTCCTCTCACCGGAACGGTTGCCGGTGGCTGCGATCTCCGTCGCGGGGCCGGTGACCGACATGGATGCGAACCGGATGATGCCGCTCGTGCGACACGCGGCGCTCGCGCTCACCCACCGGCTGGCACTGCAGGTGGCCTGACCGATGCCCGAGGCTGCCGCGAATGACGCGCTCGGCGTCCTCGACCGCATGACCTCCATCCTCGAGGCGTTCGACCAGGACGACCGTGGATTGGGCATCTCCGAACTCGCGCTGCGTGCAGGCCTTCCGAAGTCCACCGTCTCACGACTGGTCGCGACGCTGGTGCGCCAGAGGTATCTCGAGCGCGACGGGAAGCGGATCCATCTCGGCCTCCGGTTGTTCGAGCTCGGGCAGCTCGCCCAGCAGCCGCGAGAGCTCAGGGTCGCTGCTCTGCCGGTGATGGCCGACCTTCGCAATGCGACCGGCGAGAACGTGCACCTGGCCATCCCCGACCGCGGCGAGATGGTCTGCATCGGCGTGATGCGCGGCCGCTCGGCGGCACCGCCCACCGTCCGCACCGGCGGACGGCTGCCGATTCATGCCACCGCGCTGGGGAAGGCCGTGCTCGCGCACTCACCCTCTTCCGACGTCGAGGAGGTCCTCGCCTCGGGGCTCGAGGCCTGGACGTCCCGGACGATCAGGGATCCGGCGGAGCTGCGGCGTCAGCTCGTCGACATCCGACGGGGCGCGCTCGCGTCGGAGATCGGCGAGTTCGCTGCCGGACTGTCCTGCGCGGCGAGCGCCGTGTTCGCGCCCTTGGGCGGGCTGGTGGGGGCGGTCTCGGTCTCGGGATGCACGGACCGGTTCGACGCCGACCGGTTCGCACCGGCGATCCGCGCTGCTGCGCAGGCGCTCACGCGTCGCCTCGCGCCGGGCAGGCCGCCGGCGGTCTGACCCCGGTCAGGGCACGCGTCGGTCGTTGTGACGATCCGTCATGGTCGCAACGACCATGTCGCCGATGAGCCGTCGGTGCGACTCCTGGAGTGCGGGGTCGAGCATGTCCCGATCGAAGATGGCGGCGAAGGTGTGCCGGTTGGCGACGTGGAAGCACGCGTAGGCGCTGATCATCATGTGCACGTCGACGGCATCGACGTCGTCGCGGAAGATGCCGTCGCGCACGCCCCGCTCGATGACCTCCTCGAGCAGCGTGATGGCGGTGACGTTCTCGCGCAGAATCGTCTCCGACTGGCGCAGGTGCTCGGCGCGATGGATGTTCTCGATGCTGACGAGCTGGATGAACGCCTCGTGCGTCGTGTGGTGATCGTACGTCGCCTCCGCGAGGGTTCGCAGCGCGTCATCCGGTGACAGCTCGTCGATCTGGATCCCGCGCTCGACCCGGCGGATCTGCGCGTAGACGCGTTCCAGGACTGCGAGGTACAGCCCCTCCTTCGAACCGAAGTAGTAGTAGATCATGCGCTTCGTCGTGCGCGTGCGCGCGGCGATCTCGTCGACCCGGGCGCCCGCGTAGCCGTTCGCGGCGAACTCGGCGGTGGCGACCTCGAGGATGTCCCCCTGGGTCCGGATCGCCCGCTCGGTCATCCCGTTGTCGCGCACATCGCTCAGCCGATCGCTCATTGCGAACTCCCTCCGGCGCGGGACTGCCCCTCAGCGCGGACGAGCGCACGGAAATGCCGCTCCATCCGCTCACGATCGGGCCGCAGGCCCGAGATGATTCGGAGACTAGCGCATGCCTGCCCCACGGCCATCCGCCCACCGTCGAGCACGGGATGCCCGCGCTCGGCAGCCTGCCGGACGAGTTCGGTCTCGAGGGGTCGGTAGACGACATCCGACACCCAGGCTCCCTGCCGCAGCAGGTCGGGGTCGAAGGGGATCCCGGGGTGATGGAGCATGCCCATCGGCGTGGCGTGGACGACGCCGTTCGCGCGCGCGATCGCTCGGGGGACGTCGTCCGGTGCGATCGTCCCGATGCGGAGCGCCGGGAAGTGCGTGCGCATCCGTGCGGCGAGGTCTTCCGCGCGGGTGGGGTCGACGTCCACCAGGTCGAGCCGCTCGGTGCCCTCCGAGAGGAGCGCGTACGCGGTCGCCGCCCCCGCACCCCCGCAGCCGATCTGCACCACGCGCTCGAACGATGCTCCCGGCAGGCCTGCCACGAGACCGTCGCGATACCCCATCCAGTCCGTGTTGAACCCGATGAGACGGCCATCGTCGAAGACCACGAGGTTGACTGCTCCCAGGTGAGCGGCATCCGAGTCCAGCTCATCGACGAGGTCGACGACGAGCTGCTTGCAGGGGTGGGTGATGTTCATCGCCGCGAAGCCCGCGGACTCGGCTTCGGTGAGGATCGCGCCGACGTCCGTCGCCGGGCGGCCGAGCTCGATCAGGTCGAAGATGCGGTACTCGTAGTCGAGTCCCATCTCCCGGGCTTCCGCCTCGTGCATCGCCGGCGTCAGGGATGCGGTGATGCCCTCGCCGATCAGGCCGACGAGGTAGCGCCCTCCGAGGTCACGCGCACCGGTCACGAGGCATCCGGAATCTCGAAGTCGACCGTCGCAAGCGACACCTTCACAGGTGCGGAGATCTTCAGCACCTCGGCATGGGCCGGATGCTGCGTGTAGGCGGCCAGTCCGTCGAGGTCGTCGAAGTCGGCGACGATGGCGAGCTCATGCGAGGTCGGTCCTCCGAGCACATCCGGACCGACGCTCATGCTGCGCAGCTCGGGGATGTGACTCGGCAGTGCCCGCAGCAACGACATCCAATGCTCTCGCTGTTCCATCGTGAATTCCGGGACGAATCGAAAGACGGCGACGTGCCGGATCACGTGAGCACCCCCCGACGTACGGCGTGGCGATGCTGGTACTGGGCCGCGAGTCGGACGGGCGCGTTGAGCGCGCCGTACCCCGCGTATCCGCCGCGACGCTCGACGACCTCTAGGAACACGGTCCCGATGGGATGCGTGTAGAAGTGCAGGAATTCCCCGGTCTCGTCCCGGTCGTACATGACGTTCAGCTCCTTGAGCTCGTCGAGGAGCGCAGGCTCGAGCTGGTAGCGCGCCTCGATGTCGTCGTAGTAGTTCGCGGGGATGTCGAGGGGCCGGAAACCGCGGTCACGAGCCGCACGAGCGAGCGCGAGGGCATCGGATGTCGCGAAGGCGAGGTGCTGCGGAAGGATCGCATCCGCGCGCGCACCCGAGGGCACCAGGTTGAGCGCGATTCGCAGGATCTCGTTGTCGCTGTGGAGGACCTGGCTGCGTACCAGGCCCACCGGTGCGGCCACCTCGATCGACGCCTCCGTGCGCAGGTCGAGCACCGAACGGAAGAAGAGCACCGCTGCATCGAAGTGCTGCCAGGGCTGGGCGAGGTTGACGTGATCGATACGTTCGACCATCTGCGGGTCGCCGTGTTCAGGGGCGCCGAACTCACTCACCCATGCCGGCGTCGATTCTCCCGCGGCACCGAAGAACACCTCCGACCCGTCAGGCGCTCGAACACCGACGAGGGGTTCCTCGCCTGTTCCCTCCTCCCGAGGAACGTCGGGAGCGAACAGGTCTCGCGCCCGTCGCAGCGCAGTGGCAGGATCACTCACGGAAAGGCCGATGCCCGCGACCGTCGGCCGCATCTGCTCCGAATCCGGCGCGCCGAGCACGATCCGAACGGCGCCTTGCGACCACAGCTCGACCGGCTTCGTCCGGTGTTCTCCATGGGAGCGGAACCCCAGTTGCCCGAGCAGGCGCCTGAGCTCGTGCACCTCGCCGGTTCGCAGCTCGACGTAGTTGATGTCGGCAGGGGGCTCGACGGCGGGAAGCCCGGCCGTGCGCATCCGAGCCGCACCTCCGCCCGCCGCGGCGCCCAAGGAGGCGGCGGTCTCATGCTCGAGCCAGCGCAGCGAGCGTCGGGCGTCGACCGCCGTCGCGAGGGGATCAGCCTGGCGGAACGTGTCGTTGAAGATCTCGAGTGAGACAGGACCGTCGTAGCCCGTTCGAACCAGGTGTGCCATGAACGTGCCGAGGTCGAAACCGCCCTCGCCCGGAAAGAGGCGGTGGTGCCGGCTCCACGAGAGCACGTCCATCGACAGGAGCGGGGCGTCCGCCATCTGCACGAAGAAGATCTTGTCGGCGGAGATGGTCTCGATCGCCTCCGGACTGTGGCCCTTCGAGAGGATGTGGAAGCTGTCGAGGCAGAGGCCGATGCGTGGGTGGTCGGCGAGCCGCACGATGCGAGCGGCTGCTTCATAGCTGTCGACGAATCGGCCCCAGGCGAGCGCCTCATAGGCGACGCGAACTCCGAAGCGCTCCGCGACGTCCCCGAGCTGGCGCAGTTGGGCAGCGGCGAGCTGCTCATCCCCGCTCCGCGCCGTAGCGACGTTGCTGCACAGCAGCAGGGTTCGGATGCCCAGGCGATTCATCAGGGCGAACTTCGACGCGGCCCGGCGAAGGTTCTGGTCGAGGAGTTCGGGGCCGACACCCTCGAAGTCGCGGAAGGGCTGGTAGAGGTCGAGGGACAGGCCGAGCTGCTCGGCTCTCGCGCGGATCGCCTCAGGGGACTCGGGCGAGGCGACCAGATCCGGCTCGAAGATCTCGACGCCATCGAATCCCGCCTCGCGCGCGGCGACGAGCTTCTGGTCGAGTGTGCCGCTCAGGCAGACCGTGGCGATCGATGTGCGCATGGCACCCTTCTGCGTCCACCGCCATCGGTGTCCGCCTGGTTCTGAAAACAGCATTGCATGGATCTGTACGAACTAGTACGTTCGGAATCAAGGGCGGTCGACGACGATTCAAGCCGCTGGGAGGGGATACTCGATGACGAGTTTCGCCGAATGGAACACGGTTCCCGCTCGGCCGGGCGCACCGGCCTCTGTGCTCGGTCGCATGATCGCGATCCTCGATGCCGTGAAGGACTCCGGCGGCTCGATCTCGATCACCGATCTCGCGTCGACGACGTGCCTGCCGAAGTCCACCGTCTCGCGCCTCGTCGCGGAGCTGACCGCACAGCGCTACGTCGAGCGCACGGAGGACGGCGTGACCCTCGGGTTGCGCCTCTTCGAGCTCGGCACGCGCGCGAGCCTCCCCCGCCGGCTGCTCACCGCCGCGGCGCCAGTCATCCGGCAGCTGCGGGATGTCACGGGTGAGCGGGTGGGGCTGTGGGTCCAGCAGGGAACGGACATGGTGTCGATCGCCGCCGTCGCGGGTCGCCTTCCGATGCTCCCCACCCGAGCCGGCATGCGCTCGCCCGCGCTGACCACCGCCAGCGGCAAGGCCTACCTCGCCTTCTGCGCCGATCAGGATGTCGTGGACCGGGTGACCGCGCCGCTCATCGACGACGACGCCGATCACTTCCGCGCCGAACTCACGCATGTGCGCGCCTCCGTCGTCGCGACGGACCTCGAGGTCTCCTACCCCGGCATCTTCGCCGTCGCGAGTCCCGTACTTGCGGGTGACCGCGTGGTGCTCGGCGCGATCTCGATCGCCGGACCCAGTGGAGCGATGGACCCGGATCGCGTCGCACCCCTCGTGCGTGCCGCAGGCACGAACGTCAGCCGTCGACTCACGGCCGCGTAAGACATGCGCACCGCGGAGTGGACTGATTCGATCAGCGTGCTCGACCGCGTGACGGCCGTCTTCGACGCGTTCGGCGAGGAGGACGAAGGGCTCGGTGTCTCGGAGCTGGCCCGGCGTGCCAACCTTCCGAAGTCCACGGTCTCTCGGCTCGCCGCCGATCTCGTCGCGCAGCGCTTCCTCGACCGCGATGGCGCCAAGCTCTACCTGGGCACTCGCCTCTTCGAATTGGCCATGACCGTCGAGCAGCCGCGAAGGCTGCGCCACCTGGCGCTTCCGGTGATGACCGAGCTGCGCGACGCGACCGGTCAGACGGTGAACCTGGCGGTGCTCGAAGGCGCCGACGTCGTCTTCGTCGCGATCGTGCGCGGCGAGTCCGCGTCGAAGCCGTTGGCGAGGATGGGCGGCCGCCTCCCCGCACACGCGACGGCACTCGGGAAGGCCATCCTGGCCTGCTCACCGCAGGACGTCGTCGAGCGCGTCATCCGGGGCGGCCTTGAGGTGCGCACGCCGCACACGACCTCCGAGCCGTCGGCATTGCGGCGCGAGCTGATCGAGATCCGCAGGCTCGGGGTGGCGACCGAGAATGAGGAGTGCGCCATCGATCGCGCATGCGCGGCGAGCCCGATCCTCGGCCATGGTGGCGCGCCCGTCGCGGCGATCTCCGTGACCGGGACGGTCTCGGACGTGGTCCCCGACCGCGTCGCTCCGGCCGTGCGCGCCGCCGGGATGACGCTGAGTCGTCGGCTGGGCACGAGCCCGGCGCACTGATCCTCGAGCCGGTCGGACACTCGGAAAACGGGGTGGGTGCGTCTGCACACCCACCCCGTTCCTGCCTCGCGGAGGTCAGTCCGCGGTTTCGCGGATCGCCTGGTAGGCCTCGAGGTTCTCTCCGCTGAAGTAGCCCTCGAAGAACTTCTCCGCCTGACTGATGAAGGCATCCATGTCGATGTCCTCCTTCTCGATCACCGTGAACGCGTCGTTCGCGCGGTACTCGTCGAGGATCTCCTCGGTCGCCTCTTCGACGCACTCCCGGTTCTCGGGGCGGATCTCGTGGACGGTCTCCTCGAGCAGAGCCGTCTGCTCCTCGCTCATCTTCTCGTACGTCTTGTCGCTGACGAGGATCCAGTGGATGCCGACGTTGTGGTCGTTCAAGATGGCGGTGTTGAGGACCTCATCGTAGCTGGACGAGTGCGTCGCGACGATCGGGTTCTCCTGGCCTACCGCGATCCCCTGCTGCAGGGCGGTGTAGACCTCTTCGACCGCTACCGACACGGGGCTGGTCACTCCGAGCGCTTCGGCATTCGCGAGGAAGATCGGGGAGTTCGGGAATCGGATCGGCACGCCCTCCAGGTCATCGGGGCCGTGCACCTCGACGTCCTTGGTCGTGAAGGTGCGGTTGCCGAAGAACCAGCCGTCGACGATGTTGACGCCGGTGGCCTCATGGAACCCCGAGAACAGGTCTTCCGAGCCCTCGTCGATCCACTTGAACGCGTGGTCCACGTCATTGAACGCGTAGGCGGCATCGACGACGCCGATCGGCTCGTACGTGGCGCTGAGCGCGGACGCACCCTGCAGGTCGATATCGATGTCGCCGGCCTGCACGAGCGGGAAGCGGTCTGCGTCGGGGCCGAGCTGACTTGCCGGATACAGCTCGACGGTGAAGCCGATATCGGCTTCCTCGAGTCGCTCCTTGAGGAGCTCGACTCCGCAGAAGTAGTTCGGGGTCTGCTCGTTCTGGCTCGTCGCGACAGTGATGGTCACGGGCTTGTTGTCCGAAGCGCCCGCGTCACCGGACTCTTCGGGAGTGCCGCCGCCGCCGGCACAGCCGGTGACGACGAGGGTGGTTGCTGCGAGCACCGACGCGGCGATCAAGCCTCGGCGCGTCGATCGGGCTGTGCCCATGGGACTCTCCTCTTTTCTTCGCACGTCTTCGTGCAAGCGCCGACGTGAGATCGGTGGCCGAAGCGCGACATGCAGTCGACATGCTTCGCACGGGGCGAGATCGTCGTCGACCACGCTGTCAAGCTACGGCTCGGTGGCAGTGCCGACTCTTACGGACTTCGATCGGTTCGCAAAGCGATGTCCCGTCGAGTGGAACATGCTGGCCCGGGGTTCCAGTGGAGACGTCGCCGCTGAATGGAACGATTCGTGTGCGTCGATTCATCCTGCCATACGCTCGGTTCCGACCGGCGCAACGGCGACGTTGCAGGGAGGCCCCATGACCGCATCCGAAGCACCCCCTCTTCGCATCGGAGTGGTCGGAGCAGGTTTCATGGGGCGGCAGCACATCGAGTTCATTCGAGCGGCCCCCGGGGCCGTCCTGGCTGCGATCGCCGACCCGTTCCTGTCCGCGGACGTGCGTCACGACGGTCCGATATATGCGGACGTGGTGACGATGCTCGACGCAGGTGGGATCGATGCCGTCATCATCGCCAACCCCAACTCCCTGCACGTCGAGACAGCGGTCGAATGCCTCGAGGCCGGCGTCGCGGTGCTGCTCGAGAAGCCGATCGCCACGGACTCCGCTGATTCGCGTCGCCTCGTCGACACGGTTGCCAGGCTCAACGGGCGACTCCTGGTCGGCCACCACCGCCGCCATCATCCGGCCGTCGCAGGTGCCCGCACCGCCATCCGCGACGGCGAGCTCGGAGAGATCGTCGCCGTCAGCGGGCTCTGGTCCGCGCGCAAGGACGACGCGTATTTCACCGACACGCCATGGCACCGCGAACCGGGCGCAGGCGTCATGCTCATCAACGTCGTGCATGACCTCGACCTCTTGCGGCACCTGTGCGGCGAGGTGGCCGAGATCCAGGCGATGCGCGGTTCGCACGCCCGTGGCCTCGAGGTCGAGGACACGGTGTCGCTGAACCTCCGATTCGAGTCGGGAGCGGTCGGAAGCTTCCTCGCCTCCGACGCCGGGGTATCCCCGTGGGGATGGGACCAGGCCACCGAAGAGACGCTCGCGTTCCCATTCCTCCCCGACGAGGTCGCCTACCGGATCGTCGGCACGCGCGGGGCGCTGTCGGTGCCGAACCTCGCGAAGTACACCTATGGTCCGTCGGTCTCCCACGACTGGCATTCGCCGCTCTCTCGCACCTACCTTCCCGTCGAACGGCGCGGTTCCTTCGAGGCGCAGCTCGACCACTTCATCGACGTCGCACGTGGAACGGCGGAGCCACTCGTCACGGCCGACGACGCCTCCCGCACGCTCGCACTCGTCGAAGCGGCGGCGCTCGCCGCCGGCACCTCCGGGACGGTCGACGTCGCGCGGTTCCGGGCGGAAGTCGAACCACCGGAGCAGTCGTGACCGGGCAGCGATGACGACGCGGCGTGGTCGGGTGTTCGACGCGATCGTCGTCGGCGGAGGACTCGCAGGCCTGGCCGCGACGCAACGCCTCGCCGAGAACGGACTGACCGTCGCCCTGGTGGAGAAGCGTGATCGGCTGGGAGGCAGCTCCGCCTTGAGCGGAGGCTGGTTCGCGTTCTCCGCCACCACCCTCCAGCGCCGAGCGGGGGTCGAGGATTCCGACGACCTGTTCCTGGCGGACATGGCGGCGACCGGCGGAGGCTTCGCCGACGAGACGCTGCTGCGCGCGCTCGTCGACCGGCAGGCCGACGCGGTCGCGGCGATCGATCGTGCGGGGGCATGGACCGATGAGCTCAAGGTCAGTGCCGGAATGACCGTCGCCCGCGCACACCTCGTCCGCATCGGCGACCTCCTCGCGCACCTCGAGGACGAGGCCGTCGCGGCGGGTGCCGTCATCCTCACCGGCCACCCGGCCGGTGACCTCGTGACCGATGGATCCCGGGTGATCGGCATCACGTCCGGGAGCGGAGACCTCATCGCATCCTCAGGCGTCGTCCTCGCCAGCGGCGGGTTCTCGCGCTCGCGCGAGCTGCTCGACCTGTTCGTGCCGGATCAGGCTGCCGCCATGCCGTACGGAGGCGTCGGCAACACCGGCGACGGACTTCGAATGGCATGGATGCTCGGTGCCGGCCTCGCCGACATCGGGCACATCGCCGGCACCTACGGCCAGCACGCGGAAACGAGCGACGACGAGCACGAGCTGTTGACCGCCAATTACCTCGGCGCGATCCTCGTCAACATCCACGGTCAGCGCTTCGCGGACGAGTCCGAGTCGTACAAGATCCTCGGGTCGGCGGTGCTGGGCCAGCCGGGCCGGACTGCCTTCCAAGTCTTCGACGCCGTCGTACGGGCCCGTTCGAAGCCCGGCGTCCCGCTGTCGGACATGGAGCGCCTCGAGGAGCTCGGACACCTCGTGAGCGCACCGACGATCCCTGCGCTCGGGCGCGAGCTCGGGATCCCGCCGGAGCGGCTGGAGCGCACCGTTGCGCACTACAACGAGATCGTGTCAGGGCGCCGCGATGACCCGTTCGGACGGACGGGTCTCGTGAACGGGGTGGGCACGCTGGTGCGCCTGGAAACCCCGCCGTTCTACGCCTACGCCGCCGTGACCGCGATGACCTCGACGTACGGAGGGCTGAGCGTCAGGGCCGATGCGGCAGTGAAGCGGGTAAACGGAAGCCGCATCGAGGGGCTGTACGCCGCGGGTGAGGTCGTCGGAGGCTTCCACGGCGCCTCCTACATGACCGGAACAGCGCTGACGAAGGCACTCGTGTTCGGGATCCGAGCCGCCGACTCGATCGCCCGCAGCTGACCCGTCGCACGACTGCCAGGCGCTCGCTACGCGTCCTCGGGCGCCAACCGGTCGGCCGCACGAATCGCCAGCTCATATCCGTAGACGCCCGCGCCGGCGATGACCACCTGTGCGACCGGCGACACGAGGGAGTGGTGGTAGACGGCATCCCGGGCGTGGATGTTGGTGATGTGCACCTCGACAATCGGAGTCGTGAGCATTCGGAGGGCGTCAAGGATCGGCACGGACTGGAAACTGAAACCCGCGGGGTTGATCACGACGGTCGCCTGCCGGCGAAATGCCTCGTGCAACCACTCGACGATCTCGTGCTCGGCATTGGATTGGGCGAAGAAGAGGTCGAATCCCAACTCGCTCGCCACCCGTTCGCAGTCGCCACGAACATCGTCCAGCGTCGAAGAGCCATACACCTCGGGCTGGCGCAGGCCGAGCATGTTCAAGTTCGATCCGTTCAGCACGAAAAGCATCCGTGACATGGATGACTCCTACATCAGGCCGAGCAACGTCGGCAGGCTCGTGACGATCACCGGGAACAGGGTCAGGAGCAGCAGTACCGCCCCGAGCGGGATCAGGAAGGGAAGGATGCCGCGGAAGAGCTCTCCCATCGGCCTGCGAGTGATCGAGCCGACGACGAACAGCACTGCGCCGACCGGTGGTGTCAACGAACCGATCATCAGGTTGAGGATCATGATGACGCCGAGCTGCACTGGATCGATCCCGAACTGCGCGATGATCGGCATGAGGATCGGCACGAGCACCAGGATCACCGGCGGCGCCTCGAGCGGGATGCCGAGCAGGATCAGCAGCACGTTGAGCATCAGCAGGAAGACGACCGGATTGTCGGTGAATCCCGTGAGCCACTCCCCCAGCAAGCGCGAGACCTGCTCGCGCGCCAGAACTTGGCCCATGAGGTTCGACGCGCCGAGGATCAGCAGGATCCCGCCCGAGATGACGACCGTCTCCTTGGCCGACTTCCAGAACACGCGCCAGTTCAGGGTGCGGTAGATCGCACCGAGGATGAGCATGTACACCGCCGCGATGCCCGCGCTCTCAGTGGGCGTGAACAGCCCACTGAAGATACCGCCGAGGATGATCACGGGGAGCAACGCCGGTCCGATCACTCGCACGGCCGCCTTGCCGAGCATCGAGCCGACGAAGGGCCGGCTCACCGCGACGTCGGGGTGGCGCCGGACCCAGAAGAAGACATAGGCGGCCAGCCCGACCGCCATGAGCATGGCCGGGATGATCGAGCCTGCGAACAGGGCACCGGTGGAGATGGACGCGGTCGCCGCGAAGAGCACGGCGGGAATGCTGGGCGGCATGACGGTGCTCATCAGCGAGCCCGATGCCGTCAGGCCGGCCGAGAACCCGTACGGGTACCCCGCCTTGAGCATCTGAGGGATCTGGACCTTGCTCGTCGACGCGGCATCGGCGAGCGCGGAGCCGCTGATCCACGAGAAGCCGATCGCAGTACCGAGGTTCACGTATGCGAGGTTGCCCGGGAGCCGCGGCAGGAGCGCCCGCGCCAGGTCGTAGAGCCGCGTGGCGATGCCCAGATGATTGGCAATGGTTCCGACGAAGATGAACAGGGGGACCGCGAGCAGCGGGAAGCTGTTGATGCCGTTCACGATCGACGAGATCGCATAGCCCGCCGAGAGCCCGTGGCTGTAGAAATACAGCATGCTCGACCCGATCATCGCGAACGCGACGGGGACTCTCAGCAGCAGCAGGATGACGAACAGCAGGATGTAGAGCCAGAGATCCAAGTGTCAGCCTTCCATCTCGCCGATATCGAGCTTGCGCTCCGGACGGTTTGCGAACGGGATCTTGAAGGCCGAGTGGATCGCGGCCGACAGGAAGCCGACGAGGGCGAAGAGGTACAGCACGCCCATCGGCATGTGCATCGCCGCGCTGAGCCTGCCCCACTCGGTCTCGATCTTCACGAACGCCTCATACGCGAGGGCCAGGCTGATGATGACCATGAGGGCCGCCGAGACGACCCGCAAGGCGACGAAGAGCCGGGATCCGGCAAGGAGGTCGTCGAACATCTCGAGCACGATGTGCCCGTTGCGTCCGACGAGATAGCCCGTCGTGATGAAGGTCATGGCCACCATCGACATCAGGGCGACCTCGCCGGCGCCGACCCAGCTGATCGACGGGAAGTACCGTCCCAGCACCTGATACATGACGCCGAAGACGATCAAGGTGAAGAGCGTGACGCCGAGCGTGATCTCGACGGCCGAGAGGACCCGAATGAAGCCGGGGTCGGCCGGGACACCCTTGTTGAGTTCGGGCCCCGCGTAGAAGGTGTCGGTATGGGGGTAGATCGAGTCGCCGAGGGCAGCCTCCGACGCCTTCCGCGTTGCGTCCTCAGACTCGGCGGGCTGGCCCTCCTCGGGCTCCGGCCCCGGTTCCTTGTCGGTCATGGCGTCACCGCCACGGTGTCGGGGTGCATGGTCAACCTCTCTGTTGATGCGGGGTCCGGCGTGCTCGCGCACATCTGTGCCCCTGTGACTCTGGTCTGCCATCCGGCATGTGCAAAGTCGAGTCTCGCCGAATGGGACACGGCCCGCACAGACCGATCCGCCTCCATCGATGACGACGGAGACGGATCGGTGTCGTGTCGGAATCGGCTACTTGCGGATGCTCACCGTCGCGCTCGACGAGAGTTGTTCCTGCACGCCTTGGGCGTTGAGGACGTTGGCCCTCAGGGTCAAGTTCACCTCGCCGGTCGGCACGTTGTTGTCGACGTCCGCGGCGTCGAACTGGACGATGATCCGGTTCTTGTTGGCCGTCACCTTCGCGGCCGGGATGGGAGCCGGTGAGAGCGGAGTGACCAGGACGGCACCGCTTTCATAGCTGTATCCCGATGGCAGCTCGAAGTGGGCCGAGATCGTTCCGTTCACACCGGTGAAGAGCCCGGTTCCCGAACCGAGATCGAGCCGGGCCGGCGTGAACTTCAGCGCTCCCTGCAGATCCTGCGGCTCGAGGTAGACCTCGATCTTGCCGGTCGGCCGCGGATCGGTGCAGTCGTTGAAGAAGTACTCGCCGGCACGGTCGAACGTGTGCTGGTACGTCTCTCCAGGCTGCAGCTCGACGTCGAACTCACCCTCGAAGAATTGCGTCGCGCAATGCGGCTTCAGGTTCGGGAAGTTCGGGAACGTCTCCGCCCCGGGGTTCCGGAACGTCACTGTCGTGCCGACGGGCACGCGCAGGTGGGTGGGCTGCATCCCGTTCTGCGACACGCTGTCTCGCGCCGCTGCGGTGTCGGCAGTGCTGCTGGTCCGTGCGAGGAGCACCGTGTTGCCGACCGTCTCACCGGCGACGGCCGCACCGCCCACCGGCCGACGGATCGACAGTGGTGCCGTGTCGGGTCCCTCCTGGCTTCCCGACTCGGTCGTGTAGGTCCCGCCGAGCTTGAAGGCCCAGAGCGAGTCGCCCTGCGTGACGGACGCCCCGTACGGGTTGGTCGATCCGGCGGCGAACACGGCGACGTACTGCTCGCCGTCGACCTCGTAGGTGACCGGCGCCGATGCGATGCCGGAGCCCGTCTGGAAGCTCCAGAGGACGTCGCCGTCGGCGGCATCCATCGCCAGGACCTCGCCATCGATCTGTCCGACGAAGAGCAGGTCGGATGCCGTCGTCAGCGGTCCTTGGCCGTGCGACATGTCCGTGCCGAGGTGGTTGCGCCACGCGACCTCGCCGGTGGACGCGTCGTAGGCCAGGATGCCGCCGGTCTGGTACTGCCCGATCGCACGCAGCCCGTTGGAGGCGGCGCCGTCATAGTGCGCGACCGGGTTCGTGCCGTACGGGAAGTAGACCAGGTTCGTGCTCTGGCTGTAGGAGTTGTTCGACCAGTCGCCGCCGCCGTTCTGACTCGTGGTCGACAGGATCGGCGCTTGGAACTGCGGATCGTACAGGCAGCCCTCGCGGTGTCCCGACGAACCCGCAGGATAGTCGAGGAACGGCTCGTCGACCGAGACGTAGCTGCCGGGGTTGAACACGAGGTTCCCCTCGGCATCGGCCTGGTACCCGTTGTAGTTCGGCACACCGCGCCAGGGGTTTCCCGGCACGTTGTCAGCGTCGAGCTTCTCCCACACGACGCAGTCCGGCAGGAGCCGCGTCTCCGGCATGGGCTGCGTCGCCGCGTTGTGCTGGCGGGAATCCGTGATCACGGGCTTCTCGGTCACAGGCAGCACAGGCCCGCCGTTGGTGCGGTCGATGACGAACTGGTGGCCTGACTTGCTGCCGTAGAAGGCGACCTTTCGCTCCTCACCGTCGACCGTGATGTCGGCCAGCGTCGGCGGGTGCACGTTGTCCATGTCCCACACATCGTGGTGGATGGACTGGTAGTGCCACTTGAACGTGCCGGTCCGTGCGTCGACGGCGACCATCGTGTCCGAGAACAGGTTGTCGCCGGGGCGCCCCGTGGCGTTCTGCGACGACGTGCAGCTGCGCGCGTTGCCGAAGGTCATGATGTAGTAGCCGAGTTCGGGGTCGACGGCGCCGTGCATCCACGACGTCGCACCGCCCTCTTCCGCGCAGTCCGTGCCGTCGGCCTGCACGGGGCCCCAGGTCGCCGACGCGTCGAACGTCGCGCCATCCAGGCCCGTGAAGAGCTCGCCGCGCTTCGGTCCCCCGAAGAAGTGCCAGAGGTAGTGGCCGTCGCTCGCGTCCAGGGCGACGACCGCACCGCGGTCGCCGTCCGCAGCGTGGGCGTAGACGATTCCGTCGGAGTAGACCGTCGCGACCTTGCCGACGCGGCCGAGGTCTTCGCCGTTGGGCCCGGTGGGCTGCACCGCCCACACCTCAGCGCCTGTCGCCTGGTCGAGGGCGACCACGCGGTTGCCGCCGGCCAGGGTGAAGATCTTCCCGTCGCCCGCCGAGACGCCGCGCCGAGTGCCCGACGTTCCGTAGGCGGGCTTGTCCCACTTCCAGATGGCGTCCCCCGTCACGCCGTCGACGGCGATGACGCCGCCGCTCGGCGTATCGAGGTAGATGACGCCGCCGACGACGATCGGCGTCGTCTGCTGTCCGACGTTGGTCGACGCGGGTGCGACGGCCGACAGGTGCGTCCGCCAGGCCGGTGCGAGATCCTTCAGGTTCTGCTTGGTGATTTCCGTCAGACCCGAATAGTGCTGATTGCCGAGGTTGCCGCCGACGGTCGGCATGTCGGCGCCGGTCGGCTCGAGGCCCGTCAGCCCTGCGGGCGGGGCCGGTTCGGCGGAGCCCGCCAGTCCATACGCGGGTGACGCGGCGACCGCGAACACCATCAGTGCTCCGATTCCCGCGACTCCCAACCTCGTGGTCAGTCGTTTGCGCATCCGTTGACTCCTTGATCGTCGTTGATCCGGCGACGGATGAGCTCTCGCCCTTCCGACGTCGCCCTGGGTGCCGCCCGGCTCCTCCGACGTTGGGATCGGTGAATCCGCGGGTCGGTGAATCCGGCTGGCGCTCGGACGCTAACCCCGAGGGCATGGGCGGGCAACCGCATGACCCATCGAGTGGTACAACTCCCGCCGTCGGCAGCCGCGGCTCTGCGTGGCCGGAGCCCGTTTCTGCCCAATGGGACACGCTTTGTCGCCGACGACGGCGTGTGCCTACCATGCGGCAGTCGGCACAAATGCCCATGGACGGAGTTGTCATGGCCGCTTCAACACCCAAGTCCCTCTCCCCTGAGCAGGAGCAGGAGCTCGATGACGTCTTCGCCCGAGCGCAGGCCGCGCTCGCGATCATCGAGACGTACGACCAGGCTCGCGTCGACCGCCTGATCCAGGCCGTCGCGTGGGCGGTCGCGAACCGCTCCGCATTCCATCGGCTGGTGGGGATGGGAATCGAGGAGTCCGGACTCGGCGACTTCGACAGCCGCATGAACAAGCGGATGAAGATCCGCGGCGTCCTTCGGGATGCGCTCCGGAGTCCCTCGGTCGGGATCATCGAGGAGGATGCCGAGAAGGGGCTCGTCAAGTACGGGAAACCGGTCGGGATAATCGGATGCGTCGTCCCGACGACGAACCCCGACCTGACCCCTGCCGGCAACGCCATCTACGCGATCAAGGCCCGCGACGTCGTGGTGTTCTCCCCGCATCCGCGGTCGAAGCACACGACCTTCGAGACCGTTCGGCTCATGCGCGAGGCGCTGGAGGCGGAGGGCGCGCCGGCCGACATCCTGCAGTGCATCACGCTCCCGAGCCTCGCGGCGTCGCAGGAGATCATGCGGCGATCCGACCTCGTGATCGCCACGGGCGGTCAGGGCCTCGTCCGGGCGGCCTACAGCTCGGGAACGCCCGCCTACGGGGTGGGGGCGGGCAACGCGACCGAGTTCGTCGACGAGACCGCCGACCTGCTGGAGACCGCACGCAACTGCATGCTGTCGAAGACCTCGGACTTCGGCTCGGGCTGCTCCGCGGACGGGAATGTCCTGGTGCCCGCGGGGCGGTATCGCGAGATGCTCGAGGCACTCCAGGCCGAAGGCGGATACCTCGCGACGTCGGAGGAGCGAGCGGCGCTGCAGTCGGTGATGTGGGACGAGGAAGGGCACCGTCTGCCCGACACGGTCGCCGTCTCGCCGCAGGCGCTCGCACGGGCGGCGGGATTCGACATCCCCGCGGATCGCAGGTTCATCCTGGTCGAGGGGGATGGCATCGATGACGACCGCCAATTCTGCAAGGAGAAGCTGACCACCCTGATGGCGGTCCACGCCTACGAGGGCAGCTTCGAGGACGGCGTCGAAGTCGCGAAGCGGCTCTACGACATCGGTGGCAAGGGCCACTCGTGCGGCATCGCCTCGACCGACGATGCGCACATCGACTACTTCGCTCGGCACATGCCGGTCTCGCGCATCATGGTCCGCCAGCCGAACTCGAAGGCGAATGCGGGATCCTTCACGAACGGGATGCCGATGACCTCGTCGATGGGGTGCGGCACGTGGGGCGGCAACATCACCTCCGAGAACGTCTCGCTCCGTCACTACCTGAACACGACGTGGGTCGCGCGCACCATCGCCGAGGACCGGCCATCCGACGAGGAGCTGTTCGGGGACTTCTACGACGCCGCGCTCGAGTCGGCGGACGCGACACTGGCGGCGGCGCCGTGACCGGACCGGCGAACGACGGTGCGGAGCGCAAGCCGATGTCCGGAACGTCGCCGGAAGCCCTCGTCGACGAAGCACGTCGCTGGTGGCGAACGGACATCATCGACATCAGCCCCGGGGAGATCGCGCTGCGCGGCTATCCCATCCAAGAGCTCATCGGCAACGTCGGATTCGTCGACACCATCTGGCTCATGCTGCGCGGTGAGCTGCCGTCGCGCGCTCAAGCGGCCCTCTTCGAGACGGCACTCGTGGCGTCCGTCGACCATGGACCGCAGGCGCCTTCGATCGCGATCGCCCGGATGGCGACGACCTGCGGTCTGCCCGTCAACGGCGCGATGGCGTCGGCGATCAACGTGCTCGACGACGTCCACGGTGGTCCGGGCCAGCAGTGCATGGAGTTGTACCTCGAGATCGACGCCGAGCTCGAACGCACGGGCGACCTCGAGGAGGCGGTCCGGCTCGTCCTGCAACGGCATCGTGATGCGGGCGTCCGCTATTTCCCCGGATTCGGCCATCGATTCCATCCGCTCGATCCACGCTCGCCTCGCCTGCTGGCGCTCGTCGACGCGGCGGCGGCGGAGGGGGTGGTGAGCGGCCGCTTCGCGGAGATCGGCCGCGCGGTCGAGCACGCGATCAACGCGGGCAGGGCCAGGCCCATTCCCATGAACGTCGATGGAGTGACGGCCGTCATCTACTGCGAGCTCGGGTTCACCCCGGAGCTCGGGCGCGGTGTCTTCATCCTCGCGCGCTCGGTGGGCATCCTCGCCCACACCGTCGAGCAACTGACGCAGGGAGGCCGCATCAAGGGTCCGATGCCGAAGTCCATCGGATACACCTACTCGGGTCCGGCTCGCCGATCGGTCCCGCACGAAGGCGACGAATGAAGGAGAACGTCATGAAGGACCTGGTGTCAAACCAGATCGTTCGCTACCTGGAGGCACGCGAGGTCGAGCACGTCTTCGGGCTGTGCGGACACACGAACATCGCGCTGCTCGCAGCCCTCGAGAAGAGCGAACGCATCTCCTTCGTGAACGTGCGTCACGAGCAGATCGCCGCGCATGCCGCCGATGGCTACGCACGGGTGACCAAGCGGGCCGGAGTCGTCCTGACGCACCTCGGCCCCGGCCTGACGAATGCCACGACCGGCGTGGCCAACGCCGCGCTCGACTCGATCCCGATGGTCGTCATCGCGGGCGACGTGCCGACGCACTACTTCGGGAAGCATCCGCACCAGGAGATCAACCTCCACGCCGACGCGGCCCAGTACGAGATCTACCGGCCGTTCGTCAAGCGTGCGTGGCGCGTCGACCAGCCCCACCTCATCGCCGAGGTGCTCGACAAGGCCTTCACCCTCGCGGAGAGCGGCCGGCCCGGGCCCGTCCTCGTCGACGTGCCCATGGACGTGTTCTCCGCGGAGATCGACGTCGCGCTGTTCGACAAGGTGGTCGGCAATACCCGCTCGCTGGTGAAGCCCAGCCTCGATGAAGCGGTCGCCGAGCGGATCGTGTTGAACCTGCTGGATGCCGAGCGGCCAGTGCTGTACGTCGGCGGCGGCATCGTCGCTGCCGACGCGGCATCCGAGCTCGCCGAATTCGCCTCGCTGCTGTCGCTGCCCATCGCGCACAGCCTCATGGGCAAGGGCGCCATGCCCGACGACAGCGCCCTCGTCCTCGGCATGACGGGATTCTGGGGAACGGCGTTCACCAACGAGACGACGCGAACGGCCGACTGGATCCTCGCACTGGGGACCCGCTTCGCCGAAGCCGACTCGAGCTCGTGGTACGCCGAGTACACCTTCGACATCCCCGCCACGAAGCTCATGCAGATCGACGTCGATCCTGCCGAGCTCGGGCGCAACTACCCGCTCGAGATCGGCGCACTGGCCGATCTCAAGTCCGCGCTTGCCGTGCTCGTCCGAGTCGCGCGCCGCCTTGCGCCCGGAGGCGTGCGGCGCGACGAGCTTCTCGCGCAGATCGCCGTGAGCCGCGCGACGGTGAAGCTCCAGAATGCGGCTGCCCAGGCCTCCGACGCGTGGCCGATGCGACCCGAACGGATCCTCTCCGAGACTCGGGAGGTGCTGCCGGCCGATGCGATCATCACCACGGACGTGGGCTGGAACAAGAACGGCGTCGGTCAGCAGTTCGACATCCTCACCCCGGGCACGTTCCTCACGCCGGGCGGCTTCGCGACCATGGGCTTCGGGGCGCCCGCCGCCGTCGGGGCCAAGATCGCCCGCCCGGATCGCGTCGTCGTCTCCCTCGTGGGCGACGGCGGCTTCGGACAGAACCCGGCGGTGCTCGCCACAGCTCGCGAGGAGAACGTTCCCGTCGTCTGGGTCGTGATGAACAACAACGCCTTCGGCACCATCGCGGGGCTCGAGAAGGCTGCGTTCGACACCACCTACGGGACGGTCTTCGGCAACGCGGACGATCCCATGTACACGAACTTCGCCGCGATCGCGGAAGCCTACGGGGTCACCGGCATCAAGGTCGACTCCGCTGCGGAGTTCAAGCCGGCCCTCGAGCGCGCGATCGCACTCGGCAGTCCGGTCGTGATCGACGTGTCCATGGTGAATGTGCCGACGCCGACCACGGGCCACTGGAACATCCTCGACATCTACTCGCCCGATGAGGAGATCGAACACGTCGCGACGCACTGAGCAGCGCGGGTCACCGGCACGAAATCCCTCGCACGTGAGGAGGTTCACTCATGAACGTCGTCCCCGGTGCGCAGAACGTCATCATCTCGACCGTGTGCCTGTCGGGCACGCTCGAAGACAAGTTGCGCGCCGCGGCGGCGGCCGGGTTCGCCGGGGTTGAGATGCTCGAGTACGACCTCGTCATGTCGCCGTGGTCGCCCGCCCGAATGGCCGACGAGGCTGCGAGCCTCGGCCTGTCGGTCGACGTGTATCAGCCGTTCCACGTCGAGACGGTTCCGCCCGATCTCTTCGTCGCCGGCCTGCGTCATGCCGAGCGGAAGTTCGACCTGCTGTCCGAACTGGGCGCGCGCGTCCTCGTGTGCTGCTCGTCGCGAACCGCGAACGGACTCGACGACGACGATCTCACGGCGGAGCAGCTGAACCTCCTGGCGGACCGCGCCGAGCAGCGCGGACTCCGGCTCGCGTACGAGGCCGTGCCATGGGGACGTGTCCGCACCTTCGAGGATGCCTGGCGCATCGTCGAACGCGTCGACCACCCCGCGCTGGGGATGTGCCTCGACAGCTTCCACGTCCTGTCCATCGTGAACGATCCCGCCGTCATCGCCCGAGTGGCCGGCGAGAAGGTGTTCCACGTCCAGCTTGCCGATGCGCCCCGATTGAACATGGATGTTCGCGAGTGGAGCCTCCACTCCCGGATGTTCCCCGGACAGGGCTCGCTCGACGTCGCGGGATTCCTCAGCCGGATCCTGAGGATGGGGTACACCGGCCCGATCGCGCTCGAGGTGTTCAACGATGTCTACCAGCAGGAGGATCCCAGGCACGCCGCCACCGATGCGATGCGATCCATGCTCACGCTCGCCGAGGCGGCCGCCACCCGCGGCACGGGAGACGCGTCCCGGCTGTTCCCTCGCGGCCACCTGCCACCGGCTCCGCGGCTCGAGGGATTCGCGTTCGCCGAGCTCGCCGTTGACGAGGTCTCCGCCCCCCTCGTCTCGCGCGCCCTCGCCGCACTCGGGTTCGCGCATGCCGGGCAGCATCGCTCCAAGCCGGTGCAACTGTGGGAGCAGGGCCGTGCTCGGGTCCTGCTGAATCTCGCCCCCGACCGTTCGGTCGCGCCGGCTACCGCATCGATCAGCGCGCTCGCCGTCGAGAGCACGGACCCGTCCGCCTCGAGCCGACGGGCGGAGCGGCTGCTGGCACCGAAGCTCGCCCGGCGTCGCGGCCCAGACGAGACCGACTTGGACTCCGTGGCCACCCCCGACGGCACGGCGCTGTTCCTCTGCGGCTCCGATCGCGAGCGTGCGTGGCTCGACGACTTCAGTCCGACCGGCGCAGCGGATGACCCCTCCCCCATGCTCGGCGAGATCGATCACGTGTCCATCACGGAGTCGGTCGACGACTTCGATCAGTCCGCCCTGTTCTTTCACGCCGTCCTCGGCCTCGAGCCGGGCGCGTCTTCGGAGATCACTGCTCCCTTCGGTCTCATCCGCAGCTGGTCGGCACGAGATCCGAGTGGACGCGTGCGCATCATGCTCAGCACCACTCCGCTGCGGCGCGGCGATTGGGCGCCCGGGGTCTCGAGCCCGCAACTCGTCGCCTTCGCCACGGAGGACGCGATCGCGTGCGCCGGGATCATGCGCGAGCGCGGAGCACCGATCCTCGAGATGCCGGGCAATTACTATGACGACCTCGACACCCGTCTGTCGCTGCCGACCGAGTTCGTCGACCGGCTGCGCGAGCACTCGATCCTCTACGACCGCGACGAGCATGGGGAGTTCCTGCACTTCTTCACCGAGATGCTGGGCTCGCGCGTCATCTTCGAGGTGGTCCAGCGCGTCGACGGCTATGAGGGATTCGGTGATCCCCACAGTGTTCCGTTGCGCATGGCCGCCCATCGTCGGCAGCGGTTGCGCATGCTGGCGAGTGCACCGACCGAGGCGGCATCCGAAGACCGGCACGACTACTCGCTCGCTCACCTGACCGCGCTGAGCCTGTCTCCTCCTGAACTGGTGGATGCCGCCGCCGCCGCCGGCTACCGCTACGTGGGCGTGCGGATGACCAAGGTCACGGCGCAGGAACCCCACTACCCGCTGGCATACGACCCGGCGTTGATGCGGGCCACGAAGACGCACCTCGCGGCGACCGGCATCGAGGTGCTCGACATCGAGCTCGCGCGCTTCACGTCGGGAGACAGTCCACGCGACTACCTGCGCTTCCTGGAGGCCGGCGCCGAGCTCGGAGCGCGCCACGTCATCACGCAACTGCCGGATGCGGACTTCTCACGCAAGACCGACCGGTTCGCCGAGCTGTGCCAGCTGGCGTTGCCGCTCGGGCTGACCATCGACCTCGAGTTCCCGTCATGGACGGAGACCCCGAACCTGACCGAGGCCACGCGAGTCCTCCGGGCGGCCGACCAACCCAACGCCGGAATGCTCGTCGACCTCCTGCACTTCGCCCGGTCGAGATCCAGCGTCGACGACCTGCGGATGCTTCCACCCGAGTGGTTCCACTACGCCCACGTGTGCGACGCCCCCGGGGAGATCCCCACCACCACGGCAGGGCTGATCCACACGGCACGCTTCGAGCGCCTCTTCCCGGGTGAGGGCGAGATCGACATGCTCGGCATCCTGGCCGCCCTGCCTGCGGGCATCCCGTTCGCGCTCGAGATACCGCGCGCGACGCTCGTGGCTCAGGTGGGCGCGAAGGAGCACGCCCGTCTCGCGATCAGCGCCGCCCGCCGTCACCTCGACGCGGCTCACGTGGTCGTGTGACGATGCGGATGGTGTCGGCCGGGCTGGTGAGCTCCGTGCGTAGATGACTGCACGATCAGTGCAGTATGCTGCACTGATGGGATTGGATGCTGAAGCGCTCGCGGGAGTGATCGGGTCGCGGGTGCGACATGAACGCAACGCTCGGAACTGGACACTCGACCGGCTCGCCGAGGTCGCGGGTGTCAGCCGCCGCATGGTCGTCAACGTCGAGCAGGGCACCGTGAACCCGAGCATCGGCACGCTCCTGCGCTTGAGCGATGCCCTCGGCGTCGGGCTCCCCGCGCTCGTCGAGCCGCCGCACCATGCCCGGACGAAGGTCACTCGCGCCGGCGGCGGAGCCGTCCTGTGGCGCGGCGACGCCGGCGGGCGCGCGGTCCTCGTCGCCGGCACCGAACCACCCGACGTGCTGGAACTCTGGGACTGGACCCTCGAGCCCGGCGAGGAGCATGCCAGCGAGGCGCACTCCGAGGGCACCCGCGAACTGCTGCACGTCCATGAGGGCACACTCGTCATCACATTGGCCGGGGAATCGTTCACCCTCTCGGCCGGCGATGCGCTGACTTTCGTGGGTGACGAGGTGCACTCCTACGCGAATCCCGGGGACCTGCCCTCCCGCTTCTCGCTCGCCGTCTACGAGCCGGGCGTCGGATCCGCACACCGAACGGACGGCGTCGATGGCTGAGTCATCCTCGATCGGAGCATCGTGAGCCGGTCACTGGGCAGCGCGCGCGTGCCCGCATGGTCGATGGCGGTCGCCGCGATGCTGTTGATCCAGCTGTGCAACGCGCTCTCCATCGGGCTCATCGCAGAGGTCGGCGCCGCGGGAACCGCGTGGCTTCGGCTCAGCATGGGCGCACTCGTCCTGATCCTGATCGCCCGGCCGCCGCTGCGTTCGATCCGACGAGCGGATGTCCCTGCGCTGCTCGGACTGGGCATCGCCAGCGGCCTCATGACGACGGCATTCCTCTCGGCGATCGACCGCATCCCCCTCGGGACGGCGGTCGCGATCGAGTTCCTCGGGCCGCTGACGGTCGCGGCGATCCTCAGCCGCAGCCGACGCATGCTGGTGTGGCCCGTGCTCGCGCTCGCGGGCGTGGTGCTGCTCACCGAGCCCTGGCGGGGTGAGATGGACGTGATCGGTGTGGGCTTCGCCGCACTGGCCGGACTCGGCTGGGGTGTCTACATCGTGTTGACCCAACGCGTCGGCGACCGCTTCGCCGGCATCAGCGGCCTGTCCATGACGATCCCGATCGCCGCGATCGTGACGGCGTTCATCGGGGTTCCGCAGTCGTTCGGGCATCTCGACTGGCGTGTGCTGCTGTTCGCGCTCGCACTGGCGCTGCTCGCCCCGGTGCTCGCGTTCGGCCTCGAGATGCTCGCCCTGCGCCGGATGACGCACACCGCCTTCGGAACGCTCATGGCGCTCGAGCCGGCGTTCGGCGTGGTCCTCGGCCTGCTCGTGCAGCACCAGCTGCCGTCGGTTCTGCAGGTCGCTGGCATCCTCCTCGTTGTGCTGGCCGGTGCCGGCGCGCAGCGCGGCGGTGCGCGGGTTCCTGAAGCAACCACCACGCCCTCGCCCTCGCCCTCGCCCTCGCCCTCGGCATTGGACTCGCCTCCGTCTAGGCTGCTGCCGTGACCCGAACCGCCGTCTTCGATCCGCATGCCCCCGAACCGGTCGGCCCGTACTCGCATGCCGCGGTCGGAGCCGATGGAACGCTGTTCCTCTCCGGCCAGACCCCGATCGATCCCTCGACCGGACGACTCGTCGACGGCGACGTGGCGACGCAGACGCGACAGGTCTTCGCGAACCTCGCGTCCGTGCTGTCGGCTGCCGGGCGAACGCTCGACGACGTCACGAAGGTCAACGTGTACCTGGTCGACATGGCTGACTTCGCGGCGATGAACTGCGTCTACTCGACGATCTTCAGCGCGCCGTATCCGGCGCGCACGACCGTGGCCGTGGCCGGCCTGCCGCTCGGCGCGCGAGTGGAGATCGAGCTGGTCGCGTAGTGCGCCGCGCCCACCTCATTGGACTTGATCGGTCGGGCGCACGAGGATCTCGTTGACCGACACGTGGTCGGGTTGGCTGAGCGCGTAGACGATCGCCTCGGCGATGTCCTCGGGCCGGAGCGTGCGCATCGAGGCGGCGATGTCGGCAGCGGCGGCCTGCATGGTCGGGTCGGTGATGTGGCTCGTGAGCTCGGTGTCGACGAAGCCGGGCTGGATGACGATCACTCGGACACCGCGGCGGGTGACCTCTTGGCGCAGTGACTCGGAGAAGGCGCTGATGCCGAACTTCGTGGCGGCATACACGCCGCTGCCGAGTGACGCGGAACGAGCAGCGGTCGACGACACCTGAACGACCGCGCCCTTCGTCTCGAGCAGGTGAGGCAGCGCAGCGTGGACGGCATACATCGAGCCGAGCAGGTTGGTGTCGATCATGCGCTGCCACTCGCGCACGTCGGCGCCGAGGATCAGGCCGCTCTGCATGAGGCCGGCGTTGTTGACCAGCGCGTCGAGCCGGCCGAAGTGGTGGACGGTCTCCGCCACGGCACGCTGGACCGACTCGAGGTCGGTGACGTCGAGCTGGAGCGGCAGGACTTCGCCGGGGGCGCTGCCGACGAGGCTGGCGAGCCGATCGACGCGACGTGCGCCGATCGCGACGCGCGCGCCGGCGGCCGACAGCGCCAGCGCGACCTCGCGACCGATGCCCGAGGACGCACCGGTCACGAGGATGACCTTTCCCGCGAGTGAGCGGTGAGCCTCGATGGATTCCGTGAAGTTCACAATGGTTCCTTCCGGCGGGCCTGTGACCCGCATCTGCAAGTGGTCGAGCGTGGAGACGCTGCGGGTGCGCGGGACCTCGGCAGTCGGCCCGCGCACCCGCGGCGTCCAGTGATGCGGCAGCGGTTACGCGGCCGCTCGGTCCTGGTTCACCCCGCGGATCGCGTCGAGGATGGTGGCCGCGACCGCCTCCGGCTGCGAGACGCTGACCGCGTGCGAGGCGCCCGCGAGTTCGGTCGTGCCTCGCGAGCCCGCGCGTTCGGCGCCGGCACGGTGCACCGCGACGGGGATGTTGCGGTCCTCGCTGCCGAACACGTGCCATGACGGGCGGTCCTTCCACCCGGGCGTCGCCGCCTGCACGGCGTCCTTCAGAGCCGCTTCGGTCACCGGCCGCTGGGTCGCGCCCATCAGGCCGGCGACTTGCACGGGCACGTCCGCGGCGAACTGGTCCCGGAACAGCGGTCGGCGGATGACGAGTTCCACGCCGCCGGTCGAGATCGGGTGCGCGTCGAGGGCGTCGCCGAGCGTGGAGCCCGGTTCGCTCGCGGAGAGGGAGAAGGCGCTGTCGCCGGGCTCGGGCACGAAGGCGCCGGCGTACACCAGGCCGACGACCTGGTCGTTTCCTGCCGAGGCCTCGCTGATCACGAGGCCGCCGTAGGAGTGGCCGACGAGCAGGACGGGCCCGTCGATGGAGGCGACGACGTCGCGCACGTACGCGGCGTCGCCGGCGAGGCTGCGGAGCGGATTGGCGACCGCCACGGAGGTGACGCCTTCCGCGTAGAGGGCCGCGATGACGCCGTTCCAGCTGGCGGACTCGGCGAATGCGCCGTGCACGAACACGACGGTCGGCTTCTGATCTGACATGACTGTTCCCCTTCTCGAATCACCCCCACCCAGCGCGGACGCGATACCAACTCAGACCACGCGGGAAGCGCTGGTGTGACCGCTTGGGCGGAGATCGTGATCTGACCGCGGTTCGGTGAATCCAGTGCGGCGCCTCGTGTCCCGGATGCCGACCGCGGAGATCGCACCTCCGAGGATCATGGCGACGGCCGCGGACGCGACGAGGCGGTGGAAGCTGTCGAGGTCGATCGTCGCGGACCCACCGAGAGTCGCGGCGAGGGCGACGGCGATGAGCCCGGCCACCCGGGACACGGCGTTGTTGGTCGCTGAGGCGATGCCCGAGTGCGTCGGATCGACCGCACCGAGGATCGTCGCCGTCAGCGGTGCGACCGTGAGGGCCATGCCGAACCCGAAGACGAGCACGGCTGGGAGCACCTGCGTCAGGTACTCGGCCTCGTCGGTGATCGCGAGCATCAGCGCGAACCCGAAGCCTGCGATCACGGGTCCCGCGCCCATCAGGAGACGGGCGCCCAGACGTCCGCTCAACCGTCCGATGTACGCGGAAAAGCCGATCAACACGAGGCTCGAGGGAATCATCGCGAGGCCGGCCATCGTGGCCGAGTAGCCGGCGCTCTGCTGGAGGAAGACCGCCAGCGCGAAGGTGCCCAGCGACAGTCCTCCGTAGATGAAGAAGGTCGCGACGTTCCCGACCGTGAAGTTCCGTGCTCGGAAGATCCCCATCGGCAGCATCGGTTGCGAGGTCCGCAGCTCCCACAGGACGAACCCGACGAAGCTCGCGCCACCGACGATCACCGCAGCGAGGATGATCGGCGAGTCCCATCCGAACCGGGAGTGCTCGATGAGCGCGAACACCGGAAGTCCGAGACCCGCGACGCCGAGCAGGGCACCGACGACGTCCACGCGAGCGCCGGGCGATCGCGGCGGATCCTCCTGGAGCCGAGACGCGAGCGCGACGGCGAACGCGATCGGCAGCACGTTGACACCGAAGACCCACCGCCAGGACAGTGCATCGACGAGCACTCCGCCGAGTGCCGGCCCGGCGATGGTGGCGATGCTCGTGAACGCCGTCCAGCTCCCGATCGCACGGCCCTGCTTGTCGGCCGGGAAGGCGTCGAGGATGAGGGCGAGCGAGCTCGGCACCAGGAGGGCGCCGAAGACCCCCTTCAGGCCGCGCACGAGGATGAGCGTCTCGACGGTGGGCGCGATCGCACAGGCCACGGAGGTGAGTCCGAAGCCGATGAGCCCGGTCATGAGCACCCGCTTGCGGCCGAACAGGTCGGAGAGCGACCCCGCGAGCAGGATGAATGCGCCGAGGCTCAGGAGGTAGGAGTCCACGACCCATTGCTGGGAGGAGAGCCCGCCTCCGAGATCGGCGCTGATCGCCGGCAACGCGATGTTCACCGCGCTCCCGTCCAGGAACGCGGCGAACGACGCGAGGATGGCGACCGACAGTACCGTCCGCTGTGGCGCGGTCGTCCATCTGGTCATCATCGTGTTCAGGCGCGGCCGAGGGCCTTGCGGAGCACGTGCACCGCCTGCTCGACCGCGGCGGTCACGGCCGGCGAGGGGCGGAGCGGGTTCAGCATCATGAAGTCGTGCAGCGTGTCGTTGTACCGCACGCTCGTGGTCCGCACGCCCGCCTCCACGAGGCGCCGCGCATACGCTTCGCCCTCGTCGCGGAGCACGTCGTTCTCGTCGGTGATCACGAACGCCTCGGGGAGCCCGGTCAGCTGCTCGATCGTGGCGCGAAGCGGCGACGCCGTGATGTCGCTCCGCTTCGCGACATCCGGCAGGTAGCTGTCCCAGAACCAGGCCATGGCGGCCGCCGTCAGGTACGGGCCGTCGGCGAACTCGCGGTAGCTGTCGGTGTCCTGCGCGGCATCGGTGACCGGGTAGTAGAGCGACTGGTGCACGAACGACACGTCGCCGCGTTCCTTGGCGAGGATCGCGACGACCGCGGTCATGTTGCCGCCGACCGAGTCGCCGGCCACGGCGAGCCGCGTCGCGTCGAGGCCCTTCTCAGCGCCCGATTCGGTGATCCACTGCGCGGTCGCGTAGGCCTGTTCGATGGCGACCGGATGCTGCGCCTCCGGCGAACGGTCGTACTCGACGAACACCACTGCAGCGTCGACCCCGACGGCGATCTCGCGCACGAGGCGGTCGTGGGTGGCGGCGTTGCCGATGACCCAGCCGCCGCCGTGGATGTAGAGGATCGTCGGCAGCAGGCCGGTCGATCCGGTCGGCTTGACGATCCGAACGCGCACGTCGCCGACGGCGGCGGGGACGGTGATCCATTCCTCGTCGACGTCGGGCTTCGCGATCGGCGCGGCCTGCAGGTCGTCGAGGACCTTTCGCGCGCCTTCCGCGCCGAGCTGGTAGAGGAACGGGGGTGTCGAGGTGGCGTCGGCGATGGCCTGCGCCTCGGGGTCGAGGATGTGCGCGTGCATGATCGTGCCTTTCGTGGTCGGCGGTGAGGACAGGCGCATCCGGCGGACGCTCCTGTCAAGGAGGACCGGACCGCACGCCGCCCTGTGACGAACACATCGGCGAGGGACGACGCCGTCGCCACGGTCACGTTCGCGCGTCCTGGCCGGTCGAAGCTGATGACCGGTTCGTCCGAGCCGCGTTCAACGCGCCACTCCCCATTCCACGACAAGGAGCAGATCATGAGCCCGATCCCCCGACTACTGCCCCTGCGACACGTCGAAACGGCACACCTCGACGTCGCCTACTTCGAAGCCGGTCCGGAAGACGGCCCACCCGTGCTGCTGCTGCACGGGTTCCCGTACGACATCCACAGCTACGTCGACGTCGCACCGATGCTGGCCGACGCCGGATTCCGCGTCATCGTGCCCTCCCTGCGCGGGCACGGCGACACCCGGTTCTCGGGCGACTCAGTCCCACGCACCGGGCAGCAGGCCGCGCTGGGACAGGATGTCATCGAGCTCATGGACGCCCTCCGGATTCCGCAGGCGATCCTCGCGGGGTACGACTGGGGCGGCCGTGCGGCATGCGTCGTCGCAGCGCTGTGGCCCGAGCGCGTCACCGCCCTCGTGTCGGTCAACGGGTATCTCATCCAGGAAATCAGCGCCTCGATGCAACCGATCCGCCCTGACCTCGAAGCGGGCTTCTGGTACTTCTTCTATTTCCTCACCGAGCGCGGTCGCGCGGGCCTGACCGAGAACCGCCGCGGCATCGCGGAGGTGATCTGGCGCCGGAACTCCCCCGACTGGGACTTCACTGACGCTGAGCTCGACCGAGCGGCGGCTGCGTTCGAGAACCCCGACTTCGTCGACGTCGTGATCCATTCCTACCGGCACCGTCTGTTCCACGTCCCCGGGGCCTCGGAGTACTCCCGGCTCGAGGCGCAGTTGGCGCAGCTCCCCTCGATCACCACGCCGACCATTACCCTCGATGGACTCGCCGACGGCAATTTCCCCGCACGCGACGCCGCCACCGCCGGTGCACGCTTCACCGGCCCGTACGAGCACCGACAGGTGCCGCTCGCCGGCCACAACCTGCCGCAGGAAGCCCCGCTCGCGTTCGCCGAGGCAATCCGGAGCGCGGCGGAACTCGCGGCCCGGCGCCCTGCCGCGTAGCGCGCTGCCTGCGCTAGAAGTCCCAGTCCTCGTCTTCCGTGACGACGGCCTTGCCGATCACGTACGACGAGCCCGAACCCGAGAAGAAGTCGTGGTTCTCGTCGGCGTTCGGCGAGAGCGCCGAGAGGATCGCGGGGTTCACGTCGGTCACGGTCTTCGGGAACATCGGCTCGTAGCCGAGGTTCATGAGGGCCTTGTTCGCGTTGTAGTGCAGGAACTTCTTGACGTCTTCGGTCAGGCCGACGCCGTCGTAGAGGTCCTGCGTGTACTGCACCTCGTTGTCGTAGAGCTCGTAGAGCAGCGAGAACGTGTAGTCCTTGAGGTCGTCGCGCTCCTGCTGGCTGACCAGCTCGAGCCCCTTCTGGAACTTGTAGCCGATGTAGTACCCGTGCACGGCCTCGTCGCGGATGATGAGGCGGATCAGGTCGGCCGTGTTGGTCAGCTTCGCCCGCGACGACCAGTACATCGGCAGGTAGAAGCCCGAGTAGAAGAGGAACGACTCGAGCAGCGTCGAGGCGACCTTGCGCTTCAGCGGCGAGTCGCCCTGGTAGTACTCCATGACGATCGAGGCCTTCTTCTGAAGGTTCTCGTTCTCGACCGACCAGCGGAACGCGTCGTCGATGTCCTTCGTCGAGCACAGCGTCGAGAAGATCGACGAGTAGCTCTTCGCGTGCACCGACTCCATGAACGCGATGTTCGTGTACACGGCCTCTTCGTGCGGCGTGAGCGAGTCGGGGATCAGCGACACCGCGCCCACCGTGCCCTGGATCGTGTCGAGCAGCGTCAGCCCCGTGAACACGCGCATCGTGAGCGTCTGCTCGTCGGGCGTCAGCGTGTTCCACGACTGGATGTCGTTCGACAGCGGCACCTTCTCGGGCAGCCAGAAGTTGTTCACCAGGCGGTTCCAGACCTCGAGGTCCTTGTCGTCCTGGATCTTGTTCCAGTTGATCGCGTTGACGTGGTCGACGAGCTTGATCTTGCCGCCGGCGTGCGCCGGGTCGTTCTTGGCCGAGTTGACCGGATCGGTGAGAGTCATGTCAGTTCCTTCTGAACGGATGTCGCGAGCGGGCGAATCTTCGAACGTGAGCGGTGACCGCTACAGCGTGCAGCTCACGCACATGTCCAGCTCGGTCCCCTCGAGGGCCATCTGGCGCAGGCGGATGTAGTAGATGGTCTTGATGCCCTTCTTCCACGCGTAGATCTGCGCCTTGTTGATGTCGCGCGTCGTCGCCGTGTCCTTGAAGAACAGCGTGAGCGAGAGGCCCTGGTCGACGTGCTGCGTCGCCGCGGCGTAGGTGTCGATGACCTTCTCGTAGCCGATCTCGTAGGCGTCCTGGTAGTACTCGAGGTTGTCGTTCGTCATGAACGCCGCCGGGTAGTAGACGCGCCCGAGCTTGCCCTCCTTGCGGATCTCGATCTTCGAGGCGATCGGGTGGATCGACGCCGTCGAGTTGTTGATGTACGAGATCGATCCTGTGGGCGGCACGGCCTGCAGGTTCTGGTTGTAGATGCCGTGCTCCTGGATGGAGGCCTTCAGCTCCTGCCAGTCCTGCTGCGTGGGGATGTGCACGCCGGCGTCGGCGAAGAGCTGCGTGACCTTCGCGGTCTCGGGCACCCACGCGGCATCCGTGTACTTGTCGAAGAATTCACCCGACGCGTACTTGGAGTCCCAGAAGCCGTCGAACACCTCGCCGCGCTCGATGGAGATCCGGTTCGAGGCGCGCAGCGCGTGGAACAGCACCGTGTAGAAGTAGATGTTCGTGAAGTCGACGCCCTCTTCGCTGCCGTAGAAGACGCGCTCGCGGGCGAGGTAGCCGTGCAGGTTCATCTGGCCGAGGCCGATGGCGTGCGACTTGTCGTTGCCGTCTTCGATGGAGCGCACGGATGCGATGTGGCTCTGGTTCGACACCGACGTGAGGCCGCGGATGGCGGTCTCGACGGTCTTGCCGAAGTCGGGCGAGTCCATCGTGAGGGCGATGTTCAGCGAACCGAGGTTGCAGCTGATGTCCTTGCCGATCTGGTTGTACGAGAGGTCTTCGTTGTAGGTCGTCGGCGTGTTGACCTGGAGGATCTCGGAGCACAGGTTCGACATGTTGATGCGGCCCTTGATCGGGTTCGCCTTGTTCACCGTGTCCTCGAACACGATGTAGGGGTATCCGCTCTCGAACTGGATCTCGGCGAGGGTCTGGAAGAACTCGCGCGCGTTGATCTTCGTCTTCTTGATGCGCGGGTCGTCGACCATGGCGCGGTAGTTCTCGGTGATCGGCACGTCGCCGAACGGCTTGCCGTAGACCTTCTCGACGTCGTACGGCGAGAAGAGGTACATGTCCTCGTTGTTCTTCGCCAGCTCGAACGTGATATCGGGCACGACGACACCGAGCGACAGGGTCTTGATGCGGATCTTCTCGTCGGCGTTCTCGCGCTTGGTGTCGAGGAACCGCATGATGTCGGGGTGGTGCGCGCTGAGGTACACCGCGCCGGCGCCCTGGCGAGCGCCGAGCTGGTTGGCGTAGCTGAAGCTGTCTTCGAGCAGCTTCATGACGGGGATGATGCCCGACGACTGGTTCTCGATCTGCTTGATGGGAGCACCCGACTCGCGGATGTTGCTGAGCAGCAGTGCGACGCCGCCGCCACGCTTCGACAGCTGGAGCGCCGAGTTGATGCCGCGGGCGATCGACTCCATGTTGTCCTCGATGCGGAGCAGGAAGCAGGAGACGAGCTCGCCGCGCTGCGCCTTGCCCGTGTTGAGGAACGTGGGGGTGGCCGGCTGGAAGCGACCGGCGATGATCTCCTCGACCAGGTCGGTGGCGAGCTGCTCGTCGCCCTGCGCGAGGCCGAGCGCGGTCATGACGACGCGGTCCTCGAAGCGCTCGAGGTACCGCTTGCCGTCGAAGGTCTTCAGCGTGTAGCTCGTGTAGTACTTGAACGCGCCGAGGAACGTCTCGAAGCGGAACTTCTTCGAGTACGCGAGGTCGTTGAGCCGCTGGATGAAGGCGAAGTCGTACTGCGCCAGCACCTCGGGCTCGTAGTACTCCTTCTCGACGAGGTAGTCGAGGCGCTCCTTCAGGGAGTGGAAGAAGACCGTGTTCTGGTTGACGTGCTGGAGGAAGTACTCGCGCGCTGCCTCACGGTCCTTCTCGAACTGGATCTCGCCGTTCGGGCCGTAGAGGTTGAGCATCGCGTTGAGCGAGTGGTAGTCCATGCCACTGGCCACGCGGGGCGCGTCCATGAGGGCTACGCCGTCAGTTGCTGCTGAGTCGACCAAAATGCGTCCAATCCTTCGTCGACGGCGCGAACGTCGTCTGGGGTTCCGAATACTTCGAAGCGATAGAGGTGGGGCACCCCGGTCTTCCTGGCGATGACATCGCCGGCGAGTCCGTAGGCGCTCCCGAAGTTGGTGTTGCCGGCGGCGATGACGCCGCGCAGCAGGGCGCGATTGTGCGGGTCGTTCAGGAACCTGATGACCTGCTTGGGCACCGCACCGTGGCCGTCGCCGCCACCGTAGGTGGGCACGACCAGCACGAAGGGTTCCTCAGCGCGCAGCGCGTCGTCGCGCGCAAGCAGCGGAATCCTCGCTGCCGGGCGGCCCAGTTTCTCGATGAAGCGCTTGGTGTTGCCCGAGACGCTCGAGAAGTAGACCAGGTTCGTCATGGTGCATCCTTCGCCGCATTCCCGTTGTTCCGGCTCTGCGATCCGTTGCCGCTGCCGTATCGGGCCGCGGGTCAGGCGAGACGAGAGGCGAGTTCGGCGATCTTGTCGGGGCGGAAGCCCGACCAGTGGTCTTCGTCGGTGATGACGACCGGGGCCTGCAGGTAACCCAGCTCCTTGACGTGCGCGAGGGCGCCCTCGTCGGTGGAGACGTCGAGCACTTCGTACTCGATGCCCTTGCTGTCGAGCGCGCGATACGTCGCGTTGCACTGGACGCAGGAAGGCTTGGTGTAGACCGTGACCGTCATGGTTTCCCCTCGTTCTCTTCGTGTTCTCGAGCCCCGGAGGAGCCCGCCCCCGTACTGCTGTTTTCGCTTCCTCAATACTACATCTAGTGCCTGCGGAACTGAACCGCCACAACATGCTGTAGTTACATTCGTGTAGTTTTCCACGGGTTTCTCCACCGTTCATCCCCAGCCGGATGCCCCGGTGATCCGCGGATTCTCGCGGGGACCCGATGGGTTATCCACAACCCGGCCGTTTCGGGATTTCTCGCCTGTGGATGGAATCCCCGGCGTGTCGCGATTCCCGACCCCTTGGGGCTCCTGGATGCCGCGACCCCTACATATGGTGTTGTGACTTCATGCTGCCACCACCCACCGACATCGCGGCGGGGGCGCTGCGCGTGTCGCGGGGCGCGGACGCGGCATCCGCTCGCCCCGCTCGTCTCGGGCGTATCCGACGACTGAGCAGCCTCGCGAGAGGACGCGATCTGCGGGTATGAGGCCCCGTCGACCCGCGAATCGCGTCCTCTCGAGCTACGTGCCCGCCACTACGGTTGACCCCATGCAGATCACGGCGGGCGTCCCGTTCGAGTGGAGCGTCCGGCTCTCCCCGAGGCGCCGCCCCGGGCTGCCCCGCCGGCGTCGCCCGGCCTACCGGGTGCTCACCGTGATCCCCGTCTGCGTGCTGGCGAGCGCCGTGATCATCGTCACCGGAACGGACCTCGCAGCGCTCGGCGCCGTCGCCCTCGTCGTCTCGCTCTTCGTGACGACGTGGTTCGCGCTGGTCTTCGCCAGTGCCTCGGGAGGTCGGACTCGCTACCGCGCCCTCCGCGAGGAGATGGGCAAAGATGGCGTCGCGCTCCGAAGCACCACATGGATCGACTCCGGCGTCCCCTTCTCAGCATCCGAGCAGGACGACGGGCGCAAGCCCGGCCGACGTCACCAGATGCTTGCATTCACCCCCGCCGGTCTCGAATTCCGCGAGCGCCCCATCGGCGGCGCGAACGGCGCAACCCTGCTTCCGTACGACGCCATTGACCACGTCGTGGTCGGCACGGCCACCTTCAGCGACTGGACCGAGCGGGCCGTGCTCATCGCCGGGCGGATTGAGGGGCGACCGGCGGAGTTCGGCATCGTCCCCGTCAACGAGTCGTCGCTCCTGATCTCACCGGTGACGGATGCCGCGTACCGTGCGCTGCTCGACCGGCTCATCACGTGCGCGAAGTCGGGCGGCCTGGTCTCGGCATCGCTCGACGGACATCGAGCTGAGGGCACGAGCCCGGCCGCGTAGCCTCTCGCTGCCGCAGGGGCGCCGCCTGGACGCGTGAGATGACGCGAACCGTCGTTCCCACACCATCCGAACGTCGATTCGCGTCACCTCACGCGGCGACTGCGCGGTACAGCGGCGACTGGGCGGTGGAGGTCGTCGGAGGGTCGGCGTAGCGTGGCGCCACGACAGCAAGGAGGCCCGATGACCGAGTTCGTGACATCCGCCGACGGCACGCGCATCGCGTTCGACCGCGAGGGCGGCGGGCCGCCCGTGATCCTCATCGGCGGGGCCATGCAGTTCCGCGGGTTCGACCCCGCGACGGCCGAGATGGCGCACCTGCTCGCGGGCCACGGCTTCACCGTGGTGAACTACGACCGGCGCGGGCGTGGCGAGAGCCCAGCCGAGCCGCCGATCACCCTCGCCCAGACCATCGACGACCTGCGTGCGCTCACCGAGCTGCTCACCGAGGGGGCGGATGACGCGGTCGCCCTCTTCGGCAACTCGTCGGGCGGCTCCATCGCCCTCGCCGCCGCCGCGGCCGGACTGCCCATCTCGAAGCTCGTGTTCTTCGAGGTACCGCTCGACGCCGAGGGCGGAGCCGAGGGGGCCGTCTTCGTCGAGGAGCTCCGCGAGCGCATCGATGCCGGCGACCGGGTCGGCACCCTGGAGGTGTACATGGCCGACATGCCGCCCGAGTGGCTCGAGGGCGCGAAGCAGAGCCCCGGATGGCCGACCATGCTCGAGGTCGCGCCGAGCCTGCTTCCCGACGCCGAGTCGCTCGCGTGGACGCAGTCCGCTCCCCGCGCAGAGCTCTGGCGGAGCATCACCGCGCCCACGCTCGCCCTCGTCGGCGAGCAGACGCAGCCGATCATGACGTCGGCCGCGGCATCCCTCGTCGCCTCGATGCCGGATGCCACGACGCGCACCATCCCGGGCGCCGACCACCGCTGGGATCCGCACGTGCTGGCGCTCGTGATCGCGGAGTTCCTCGTCGGCTGAGCGGATTCCGGGGCGACGCCTCAGGGCGACGCGACCGCCACCCGCGCCCGCGTGGGCGCGGCCGTGCTCGCCCGCGCCACGAGGTCGGGCACGCGCGGAGCGGGCATGAGCCGGTCGTCGTCGCCGAGGACGGCGAGCACCCCGGCCATCGCGTCGCGGCCGAGGGCGTCGAAGTCCTGTCGCACGGTCGTGAGCGGCGGGGTGAAGTACGCAGCTTCGGGGATGTCGTCGAAGCCGACGACGCTGACGTCGCCCGGCACCGAGCGTCCGGACTCGGCGAGCGCGTGCATCACGCCGAGCGCCATCTGGTCGTTCGACACGAACACGGCGGTCATGTCGGCGTCGGCTGCGAGCGTGCGTCCGTGGGCGGCACCGCTGCGCGGCGACCAGTCGCCCACGAGTGGCTCGCGGGCCGGAAGCCCGTGCTCGCCGAGCACCGCCGACCACCCCCGCAGGCGCTCCGCGGCATCCATCGCGTTCGACGGGCCGCTGACATGCCGGATCTCGCGGTGCCCCAGCGAGATCAGGTGCTCGACGGCCAGGCGGGCGCCCGAGTACTGGTCGAGCCAGACGCGGTGCATGCCGCCGCGGTCCTCGGAGGCGACGGCGATGATCGGCACGCCGAGCTCCACCCCGTCGAGGGCGTCGAGCGCGCCCCGCTCGGCGGCGATGAGCACGATCGCCTCGACGTTCTGGCGCACGAGCAGTTCGGCCGCCGAGCGCAGGCTCGGGGCATCCGTCTCGAGCATGCTCGCCGTGATCACCGAGTAGCGGGCGTCGCGTGCGGCCTCGTTGAAGTGCAGCGCCGTGCTCGAGGGTCCGTAGTCGGGGGCCCCGGTCACGATCAGGCCGAGCGTGCGCGTGCGCCGGGTCACCAGGGCGCGCGCGGCCGGGGACGGCACGTAGCGGAGTTGCTTGATCGCCTGCTCGACGCGGGCGCGGGTGGCCGGGCGCACGTTGGGCAGGTCGTTGAGCACGCGCGACACCGTCTGGTGCGACACGCCTGCGAGCCGTGCGACGTCGAAGATCGTCGCAGCGCGCGCCCTGTCGTCTGGCTCGACCACTCGCTGCTGCGCTCCCGCCCCGCGCCGTGGGGCGCGCTCATTATGTCGATTATCCTGCCCGGAGCCGGTCGGTCCGGCCGCCTGGGGTCAGCCGCCGCGTCGTCCGGCGGCTCGGCCGCAGCGATCGCCGTCGGCACCCGCCACCCGCCGCCCGCCGCCCGCCGCCCCGCGGCACCATCACCGCCGCCTGGCCGTGAGCACCTTCTGCAGGATGATGAACACGAGCAGCAGGGCGCCGATGAAGATCTTCGTCCACCACGACGAGAGCGTGCCCTCGAACGTGATGATGGTCTGGATCACGCCGAGCACCAGCACGCCGAGCACCGACCCGAGCACGAAGCCGTAGCCGCCGGTGAGCAGCGTGCCGCCGATGACGACCGCCGCGATCGCGTCGAGCTCGGTGCCGATCGCCGTGAGCGGGTAGCCCGAGAGCGTGTAGAAGGTGAAGAGCACGCCGGCGAGGCCGGAGCAGAAGCCGCTGATCACGTAGACGAGCACCTTCGTGCGGGCGACGGGGAGGCCCATCAACAGGCCGCTCTGCTCACTGCCGCCGATGGCGTACACCGTGCGTCCGAAGCGGGTGGCGTGCAGCACCCACACGGCGATCGCGACGGCGACGACCGCGATGATCACGCTGGGGGTGATCGACATGTTGCCGCCCAGCGGGATGCGGGCCACGGCCAACTGCACGAACGTGGCATCCGTGATCGAGATCGAGCTCTGGCTGATCACGTAGCAGAGGCCGCGCGCGAGGAACATCGCGGCGAGCGTGGCGATGAACGGCTGCACCTTGAAGATGTGGATCATCAGGCCGACGAGCAGGCCGAGCACGCTCGTGAGCACGAGGATCAAGGGGATCACCGCGGCCGGCGACCAGCCGGTCTGCAGCAGGCTCGCGGCGATCATGCCGCTGAGGGCCACGACCGCGCCGACCGACAGGTCGATGCCGCCGGTGAGGATGACGAACGTCATACCGACCGCGAGCACGATGAGGTAGGCGTTGTCGACGAACAGGTTGAGGAACACCTGCCCTGAGAGGAACCCGCGATACCGCACGCCGCCGATGATGAAGATGGCCACGAACAGCACGGCCGTCACGGTGACGGGGCCGTACTTCGGGCTCGTCAGCAGGTTCCGGATGCTGCGCACCACGCGCGCGCGGGGAGCCGGGCCGGTCGGGCCGCCACGGCCGCCACGGCCGCCGGTGCGCGTGGGGCGCTCGGGAGCGTCGAGGAGCTTCGTCATGACGTCGCCACCCCCTTGCCGGCTCGCACGGACAGTCTTCGCCGGAATCCGCTGAGCGCCTCGGCCGTGGTCGGCGACTGCAGCAGGCACACGACGGTGACCACCGCGGCCTTGAACACCATCGTCGCGATCGGCGGGATGCCGACCGTGTAGACGGTGGTCACGAGGGTCTGGATGACGAGTGCGCCGACCAGCGTGCCGGCCAGGGTGTAGCGGCCGCCGGCCAGGGACGTGCCGCCGATGACCACCGCGAGGATCGCGTCGAGCTCGATGAACAGGCCCGTGTTGTTCGCGTCGGCGGCCGCGGTGTTCGCCGTGAGGATGAGCCCGGCGATCGCCGCGCAGAACGCGCTGAACGTGTAGACGACGAACAGCAGCCCGCGCGCCCGCACGCCGGCCTGGCGGCTCGCCTCTGGGTTGATGCCGACCGACTCGATGAACATGCCGAGCGCGGTGCGGCGCGTGATGAGGGCCGCCGCGGCGAAGACGACCGCAGCGATGATGACGGCGATCGGCACGCCGAACCAGAAGCCCGAGCCGAGCGCCTTGAACGGCGGGCTGTTCACCGTGAGGATCTGCCCCTCGGTGATGAGCATCGCCACGCCCCGGCCGGCGGTCATGAGGATGAGCGTCGCGATGATCGGCTGGATGCCGAGCACCGCCACGAGGAAGCCGTTCCACGCGCCCAGCACGAGCGAGATGAGCAGCGCGACGGTGATCGCGACGGCGACCGTGGCGGGGTTGCCCGGGTCGGGCGAGCCGAGCATGATCGAGCAGGCCACGGCGCCGGCGATCGCGGCGACAGCGCCCACCGACAGGTCGATGCCGCGTGTGGCGATGACGAGCGTCATGCCCACCGCGATGATGAGCGTGGGTGCGCCGTTCCGCAGGATGTCGACGAGGCTGCCGAACAGGTGCCCGTCGCGCAGGGTGACCGTGAAGAAGCCGGGGAATGCGATCAGGTTGATCGTGAACAGCACGATCAGCATCACGATCGGCCAGAACAGCCGGTTCGCGATGAGCCGGGCGAGCAGGGCGCTCATCGGGGGTCTCCTGTGGGGTCGGTCGTGGTCGGGTCGGTCACGGTCGGATCGGTCGGGGCGGCCGCGATCCCGGCGGTCGTGGCGCGGGGCGACGTGCCGCCGGACGCGGCCGGGTCGGTGACGGATGCCGCGGGCGGCACGGATGCGGCGAGCAGCTCGCCGCCCGCGGCATCCGGAGCCTCTGGATCGTCGCCAGAGCCGTCGGCGATGAGGGCGAGCAGCGCGTCGACGGTGAGCCCGTCGTTCTCGAGGTCGGCGACGACGTGCCGGTCGCGCAGCACCACGATGCGGTGGCTGAGGCGCAGCACCTCCTCGAGCTCGGCCGAGATGAAGAGCACGCTCATTCCGTTCTCGGCGAGGTTGAAGACGAGCTTCTGGATCTCGGCCTTCGCCCCGATGTCGATGCCTCGGGTGGGCTCGTCGAGGATGAGGAGCCGGGGGGCGATCGCGAGCCAGCGCGCGAGCAGCACCTTCTGCTGGTTGCCGCCCGAGAGGTTGCGCACGAGTGCGTCGGGGTTGGCGGGCCGGATGTTGAGGGTCTGGATGTAGCTCTGCGTGAGCTCGTCCTGCCGCTTTTTGGGGATGGGCCTGGCCCACCCGCGGTCGGCCTGCAGGGCGAGCACGATGTTGTCGCGCACGGTGAGGTCGCCGACGATGCCCTCGTCGCGGCGGTTCTCCGACGAGAAGGCGATGCGGTGCGACAGCGCCTGGCGCGGCGTGCGCAGGCGGGTCGACCTGCCGCCGATGGACAGCTCGCCCGAGTCGGCGCGGTCGATGCCGCCGAGCAGGCGGGCGAACTCGGTGCGGCCCGAGCCGAGCAGTCCCGCGAAGCCCACGACCTCGCCCGCCGCGATCGGCAGGTCGGCCGGGTGCATCGCGCCGCGGCGCCCCAGCTTCGTCGCCTGGACGAAGGTCGCGGCATCCGACTCGTCGACCGACACCGATCGGGCGCGCTGCTCGAGGTCGTCGAGCACCGTGAGCTCCTTGCCGATCATCTTCTGCACGAGGTCGATGCGCAGCAGCTCCTCGACGAGGTACTCCCCCACGAGCTTGCCGTTGCGCAGCACGGTGAGGCGGTCGCAGATCTCGTACACCTGGTCGAGGAAGTGCGACACGAAGAGGATGGCGACGCCCTGCTCCTTGAGCGAGCGGATGACGCGGAAGAGCTCGGCGACCTCGTCGGCGTCGAGCGACGAGGTGGGCTCGTCGAGGATGAGCACCTTCGCCTGCACGTCGATGGCGCGGGCGATCGCGATGAGCTGCTGCACCGCGAGCGAGTGGTCGCCGAGGAGCGAGCCCGGATCGAGGTCGAGGTTGAGGCCCGCAAGCAGCTCGGCGGAGCGGCGGCGCATCGCGCGCCAGTCGACCGAGCCGAAGCGCCGCGGCTCACGCCCGAGCATGATGTTCTCGGCCACCGACAGGTTCGGCAGGAGGTTCACCTCCTGGTACACCGTCGAGATGCCGGATGCCTGCGCCTGGGCCGGTCCGCTGAACGAGACCTGCTCGCCGGCGAGCGTAATGGTGCCGGCGTCGATGCCGTACACCCCGGTGAGCGCCTTGATGAGGGTGGACTTGCCCGCGCCGTTCTCACCCATGAGCGAGTGCACCTCGCCGGGGAACAGGCGGAAGTCGACGCCGTCGAGCGCCTTGACGCCCGGGAACGTGATCGAGATGCCGCGCATCTCCACCACGGGGGCGGCGGGATCGGTGGGGTTGGTCACGAGGCGCTCCATCGAGTCTGGTGGTGGGTCGAGCGTAGGGCACGGCGGGTGCGCGGGAGTTGCTCCGCGCACCCGCCGGCCCGACCGGTCGACGGATGCCTCGCGGCATCCGTCGATCGGATCAGTACTGCCGGTCGGGCAGGGCCTCGATGGCCTGCTCCTGGTCGAACGTGGTCTCCTCGGTGATGATGCGCTGCTCGACCTCGCCACCGTCGTTGAGGGTCTTGATGATGTCGACGAGCTGCTTGCCGAGGAGCGGCGAGCACTCCACAATGAAGTTGATCTTGCCGTCGGCGAGGGCCTGCATGCCGTCGTGCACCGCGTCGACCGTGACGATCTTGATGTCCTCGCCGGGAACCAGGCCCGCCGCTTCGATCGCCTCGATGGCGCCGAGGCCCATGTCGTCGTTGTGCGCGTAGACCAGGTCGATGTCGGGGTTCGACTTCAGCATCGCCTCCATGACCTGCTTGCCGCCGGCACGCGTGAAGTCACCGGTCTGGCTGGCGACGACCTCGAGGTTCGGGTTCTGGCGGATGGTGTCGGCGAAGCCCTCGGCCCGGTCGATCGCCGGAGCGGCGCCCGTGGTGCCCTCGAGCTGGACGATGTTGACCTTCTCCGTCGAGTCCTTGTACTGGTCGAGCACCCAGAGGCCGGCCTTCTTGCCCTCCTCGATGAAGTCGGAGCCGAGGAACGACTGGTACAACGAGGTGTCCTTGCTGTCGACCGCACGGTCGGTGAGCACGACGGGGATGCCTGCGGCCTTGGCCTCGTTGAGCACCGCATCCCACCCGGTCTCGACGACGGGCGAGAAGGCGATGTAGTCGACGCCCTGCTGGATGTAGGAGCGGATCGCCTTGATCTGGTTCTCCTGCTTCTGCTGCGCGTCGGAGAACTTGAGCTCGATGCCCGCGTCCTCGAAGGCCGCCTGGATGTCCTTGGTGTTGGCGGTGCGCCATCCCGACTCCGCGCCGACCTGGGCGAAACCGACGACGAGTTCGTCGAGCGCCTTCGGGCCCTCGCTCGCGCCGCCGCTCCCGCCGGCTCCCGCGCAGGCGGAAAGGGCGAGGAGCATCGCGCCGGCGGCGGCGATTCCGATGAGCTTCTTCATCAGTGTGAACCTCCTTGTTCAGTGGTGCCGGCGGAGTGATCGGTGATGCTGCGTCCCTGGTGCGCCGGGCGGTCAGTTCATCCTGACCGCATTCGCGATGTTAGCGCTCACTTGTTAGCGCTCACAAGTGCGAGTTCGATAACGGATGCATCACGGTCGATGGATGCCGCTTTCCGGGCGCTTCTCCGCCTTCCCGCTGGTGTCGGCAGGCCGGCCGGGGCGGCCGCAGGCTGGGCGGGCCGACGTCGGCCGACGCGAATGTGAGCGCTCATTCGGGGCGGTCCGATCGGAGCTCGCCCGATTGTCGCCCCACCCAGGCGGCTCAGCGATCCGCCTCCACCACCGGGCTCGCGGGAATCCCATTCGCGCGTGGGAAGCCCCCGCGCGGAGGATTCCGCCGCGCGAGCGGGATTCCAGCGGGCATCGGCCCGCGGCATCCCCTCGCCTGACCCCGTGTTCGTCGGCGGCGGCATTACCGCGCGGCGGCGGCTCAGGCGAACAGCCGGCGCTCAGGACGAAACGCGCCGATTCCGCCTGAATCGCGCCCGGTTGCCTGAATCGGTGCGGTGACGAGTGCGGGCGGCGCGCGCGGCCCCCGACTCGGCGCTAGGCCTTGGGCGCCTTGGCCGCGGCCTTGGCCGCCTGCTTCGTCGCGCGCACCTTGGCGAGCGACTCGGGGTCGGTGATGTCGGCGACCGAGGCGAAGCATCCGTCGTCGCCGTAGTGGCCGACGGCCTCGCGCCAGCCGGATGCCTCGAGCCCGAGCTGCTTGCCCAGCAGCGCCAGGAAGATCCGCGCCTTCTGCTCGCCGAACCCCGGCAGCGCCTTGAGGCGCTTGAGCACCTCGGCCCCGTCGGGGTCGCCCTGCGTCCAGATGGCGGCGGCGTCGCCACCCCAGTCGTCGACGACGGCCTGCGCCAACGACTGCACCCGCCCGGCCATCGACCCCGGGTAGCGGTGCACGGCGGGCGTCTGCTTGAACAGCTCAGCGAATCGCTCGGGATCGTAGCCGGCCAGGGCGGCAGGCTCGATCGAGCCGGCGCGCTCCTTGATCTTCAGTGGCCCGGCGAAGGCCGTCTCCATCGCGACCTGCTGGTCGAGCAGCATGCCCGTGAGCAGGGCGAACGCGTCGGTGCTGAGCAGTTCGTCGGCGGCGTCGTCTCCGGTGATGTGCAGTGCCATGGGCTCCATCCTTCCACCGGGGGTCGACGGCGTCACGGGGCGAGCGGATGCCGCGGCGCGGAGCTCCGGCATCCGTCACCTTATGCGGACAGGAACTGACCGCATCGTTGCCAGACTGGGCGCAGGCGATTCGATGGAACGGATCGCGCAACCGACCGAGGAGCCACCCATGGACTGGAAGATCGAACTCATCCACGTGCCCGTCAGCGACGTCGACCGGGCGAAGGACTTCTACGTGAACAAGCTCGGCTTCAACGCCGACCACGACCGCACCGTCTTCGAGGGGCTGCGCTTCGTGCAGCTCACCCCGCCCGGATCCGCGTGCTCGATCGCGATCGGCGAAGGCCTCGGCGCGACGCTGGAGCCCGGGTCGCTCGACGTCATCCAGGTCGTGATCGACGACGCCGACGCGGTGCTCGCCGACCTGCGCGCGAAGGGCGTCGAGGCCGACGGCGTCGACGAGCAGGAGTGGGGTCGGTTCATCACGCTGAAGGATCCCGACGGCAACCGCTGGACCCTGCAGGAGCTGCCCGACTACTCGGCGCAGGCGACCGAGTGAGCTGATCAGCGCGCGGGCGGCGCCGTGCTCGCCCGATCGATCACCTCGGGGACGCGAGCCGTGCGGTCGGGCGCATCGGGCTCGTCGCGCAGCACGTCGAGCACCGTCGCCATGATGTCGTGGCCGAGCGCCTCGAAGTCCTGGCGCACGGTGGTGAGCGCCGGCGTGAAGAACGCCGCCTCGGGGATGTCGTCGAACCCGATGACGCTGAGGTCGTCGGGCACGCGCACGCCCGACGCGAAGCACGCGTGCAGCAGCCCGAGCGACATCTGGTCGTTCGCCACGAACACGGCCGTCGCGACGCCCTCCGCGAGGATGGCGCGTGCCGCCGCGTCACCGGATGCCGCGAGCCAGTCCCCGACGATCGGCGCGTGCACCTCGAGACCGTGGGCCCGCATCGCGTCCGTCCACCCGCGGCGGCGCTCCGCGGCATCCATCGAGTCGGCCGGGCCGGCGACGTGGCGGATCTCGCGGTGCCCGAGCGCGATGAGGTGCTCGGTCGCGAGTCGGGCGCCGGCGTACTGGTCCATCGACACGCGGTGCAGCCCGGGCGTCGGCTCGGAGGCCACCACGACGAGTGGCACGCCCGCGTCGATGCCCGTGAGCACGCCGACGCCCTCCCGCTCCCCCGAGATCAGCACGATCGCCTCGACGCGCTGCAGCGCGAGCCGGTGCACCGCCTGGCGGAGCACCTCGGCGTCGAGCGAGCGCATGCTCGCCTGGGTCACGGTGTAGCCGGCCTCGTGCGCGGCCTCATTGAAGCCGAGCGCGGCGTTCGACGGTCCGTAGTCGGGTCGGCCCGCCTGGATCAGCCCGATCGACCCCGAGCGGCGCTTCGCCATCGCGCGGGCGGCCGGCGACGGCGTGTACGACAGCTCGGCGATGGCCTGCTCGACGCGGAGCTTCGTCGAGGCCGCGACCCCGGTGAGGTCGTTGAGCACCCGCGAGACCGTCTGGTGCGAGACGCCGGCGCGCCGGGCGACGTCGAACATGGTCGGCACGCCCGCTGCGCCGGATGCCGCGGCCGGCTCAGCCGCCGGGACCGGCCGGCTCGCGGCATCCGCTTCGCTCATGTCGACCTCGCCGCCTGCACTGACCTCGCCGCCTGCACTGCCCTCGCCGCCCTCGATCAGAGGCCCTGCGCCAGGCGGTAGTACGCCTGGTTCCAGCGCACCTCGCGCTGGAACCCGGGCAGGGTGGTGTCCTCGTCGATGACGAGCAGCTCGGCCTTGGCCATCTCGGCGAAGTCGCGGAACACCTCGACGCCCACGGCCGTCGACATCACGGTGTGGTGCGCCGCTCCGGCGGTCAGCCAGGCCGCGGCACTGGTGTGGAAGTCGGGGGCCGGCTTCCAGACAGCGCGGCCGACGGGGAGCTTGGGCAGCGGATGCCGCAGCTCGACGTTTTCGACGACGTTCGCCGTGAGGCGGAACCGGTCGCGCATGTCGCTCATCGCGACGACCACGGCGGGGCCCGGGTCGGCGGTGAAGACGAGGCGCACGGGGTCCTCCTTGCCGCCGATGCCGAGCGGGTGGATCTCGAGCGTCGGCTTCGCGGTGGTGAGCGACGGCGACACCTCGAGCATGTGCGCGCCGAGGATGAGCTCGTCGCCGGGCGTGAGGTCGTAGGTGTAGTCCTCCATGAGGCTCGCACCGCCCGGCAGGCCGGCGCCCATGACGTTCGCGACGCGCACGAGGATGGCGGTCTTCCAGTCGCCCTCGGCGCCGAAGCCGTAGCCCTCGGCCATGAGGCGCTGCACCGCGAGGCCCGGCAGCTGCTTCAGCGCGCCGAGGTCCTCGAAGCTCGTGGTGAACGCGCCGAAGCCGCCCTCCTCGAGGAACGAGCGCAGGCCCAGCTCGATCGCCGCGCCGTCGCGCAGCGACTGGTGCCGCTCGCCGCCCTTCCGCAGTTCGGGCACGACCTCATAGAGGTCCTCGTACTCGGCGACGAGCAGGTCGACCTCGGCGTCGGATGCCGCGGCCACCGCCTCGGCGAGCTCGTTCACGCCCCACGTGTTGACCTGCACGCCGAATCGCAGCTCGGCCTCGGTCTTGTCGCCCTCGGTCACGGCGACGTAGCGCATGTTGTCGCCGAAGCGGGCGAGCTTCAGGCTGCGGGATGCCGCGAGGCCGGCGGCCGCGCGCTGCCACGTGCCGAGATCCCGCTGCACGCGAGGGTCGCTCGCGTGGCCGACGATGGTCTTGCGCGGAACGCCGAGGCGGGTCTGGATGTAGCCGAACTCGCGGTCGCCGTGCGCGGCCTGGTTGAGGTTCATGAAGTCGAAGTCGATGTCGCCCCAGGGCAGCTCGACGTTGGCCTGGGTGTGCAGGTGCGCGAGCGGCTTCTGCAGGGCGTCGAGCCCGGCGATCCACATCTTGGCGGGGCTGAACGTGTGCATCCACGCGACGAGCCCGATGACGTTCTCGGCGGCGTTCGCCTCGAGGGCGACGCGCTTGATGGCGTCGGAGTCGGTGAGCACCGGCATCCACACGACCTTCACGGGCACATCGGATGCCGCGTCGAGCGTCTCGGCGACCTGTCGCGACTGGTCGGCGACCTGCTTGAGCGTCTCGGGGCCGTACAGGTGCTGGCTGCCGGTGAGGAACCAGACCTCGTACTGGTCGAGGTTCGTCTGGAGGGGCGTGCGGGTCATGTGGGTCTCCTCGTGGTGCGATGTTCGGTGCGTCGGGGGGTGCTTGGTGGTGTGGGTGCGGTGTGGGTGCGGCGTGCGGCGCCATCGCGGCGCGGGCCGCTACGGTCAGAGCGCGTCGACGGCGGCCGACTCGACGGCCAGCCCGGCCCGGTAGCGGTCAAGGTAGGCGGAGAACCCGGCGACGTCGTCGGCCACGGGCTCGACGGTGTCGATCGCGGCATCCGCGAAGACGCGTTCGCCGAGGTAGGTGCCGAGGTCGACCTCGTCGGCGGCCGAGAGGTACGACGCCAGCACGGCGATGCCCCACGCGCCGCCCTCGGACGCCGTCTCGCCGACCGCGACGGGCGCGTCGAGTGCGCCCGCGAGGAAGCGCTGGGCGACGCCCGCGGTGCGGAAGATGCCGCCGTGCGCGAACATCCGGTCGATCTCGACCCCCTCCCCGGCGAGCACCCGCATGCCGAGCGCGAGGGTGCCGTACACGCCGTAGAGCTGCGCGCGCATGAAGTTGCCGAGGCTGAACCGGCTGTCGGGCGTGCGCACGAACAGCGGCCGGCCCTCGGTGAGCCCCGCGATCGGCTCGCCCGCGAGGTGGTTGTAGGCGAGCAGGCCACCGGCGTCGGCGTCGCCGTCGAGCGCCTCGCGGAAGAGGGCCTCGAACACGGCATCCGGCTCGACGGGGGTTCCGGATGCCGCGGCGAACCGGGCGAACACGCCGGCCCACGCCGCGAGCTCGCTGGCGCCGTTGTTGCAGTGCACCATCGCCACGGGGTCGCCCGCGGGCGTCGTGACGAGGTCGAGCTCGTGGTGCGCGTGCGCGAGCGGGCGCTCGAGCACCACCATCGCGAAGATGCTCGTGCCGGCGCTGACGTTGCCCGTCCTCGGGGCGACGGAGTTCGTCGCCACCATGCCGGTGCCGGCGTCGCCCTCGGGCGGGCAGAGCGGCGCACCGGGCTGGAGGACTCCCGACGGGTCGAGCAGCGCAGCGCCGTCGGCCGTGAGGGCACCGGCTGCCCGGCCCGCCGGCAGCACCTCGGGGAGGAGCTCGGCGAGGTGCAGGCCCGGGGCGCGGTCCGCCACGAGGCCGTCGAACACCTCGAGCAGCCGTGCGTCGTAGTCGTGGGTCGCGGCATCGATCGGGAACATGCCCGAGGCGTCGCCCACGCCGATGGCCTTGCGGCCCGTGAGGCGCCAGTGCACATAGCCCGCGAGCGTCGTGACGAAATCGATCTGCGGCACGTGCGGCTCGTCGTCGAGCACCGCCTGGTAGACGTGCGCGATCGACCAGCGCAGTGGGATGTTCAAGCCGAACCGCTCGCTGAGCTCGGCGGCGGCCGGGCCGGTCGACGTGTTGCGCCAGGTGCGGAACGGCACGAGCAGCTCGTCGCTCGCGTCGAACGCGAGGTAGCCGTGCATCATGGCCGAGACGCCGATGGCGCCGAACGTCTGCGGCTGCACGTCGTAGCGGCGTCGCACGTCGGCGACGAGGTCGGCGTACGCCGCCTGGAGTCCCGACCAGACGTCCTCGAGCGAGTAGGTCCACACCCGGTTCTCGAACCGGTTCTCCCACTCGTGGCTGCCCACGGCGAGCACCTCGGTCGGGTCCTCGCCGACGAGGCAGGCCTTGATGCGCGTGGAGCCGAGCTCGATGCCGAGCGACGTGCGTCCCTCGAGGATGGCGGCGCGGGCGCGCTCGCCGGTGGTGCCCGCAGCCTGCGGGTTCATGGAGTCGGTCATCGGGCTGCGTCCTCACTCGGTGCGGTGTCGTCGTCGCGGCGGGCGTCGGACGCCTGGCCGTACACGTTCTGGTAGCGGTCGTAGAGCCGGTCGATCGCGTCCTGCGGGATCGGGATGAGCGGGCCCGCCTCGCGGGCGAAGTGCACCGTGCGCGCGACATCCTCGACCATCACGGCGGCCTTCACGGCGTCCTTGGCATCGGTGCCGATCGTGAACGGGCCGTGGTTCTGCATGAGCACCGCACGGGAACGGTGGCCCGCGAGGGTCTCGACGATGCCGCGCCCGATCGAGTCGTCGCCGATGATCGCGAACGGACCCACGGGGATCGGCCCGCCGAACTCGTCGGCCATGGCCGTGATGACGCAGGGGATCTCCTCCCCGCGGGCGGCCCACGCGACCGCGAACGTCGAGTGGGTGTGCACGACGCCGCCGACCTCGGGCATGTTGCGGTACACGTACGCGTGGGCAGCGGTGTCGCTCGAGGGGCTGCGGGCGGATCCCGGCGTGCCGGGGATCACGTTGCCGTCGAGGTCGCAGAGGATCATGTTCTCGGGCGCGAGGTCGTCATACGACACTCCCGACGGCTTGATCACGAAGAGGTCGGCGCCGGGCACCCGGCCCGAAACGTTGCCGCCCGTCCAGACAACGAGGCCGTATCGAGTGAGCTCACCGTGCAGCCGCGCGACGTCGTCGCGCACCTTCGCGATGGCCGCGTCGACCTCGGGCGTGAAGGCGGATGCCGCGGCGCTCATGCCGCCGCCATCCGGCCGTCGGCCCCGATCGGCAGGTGGTCGTGGTCGGGCACGGGGACTCCTTCGTCGTCTGGTTCGTTAGCGCTAACGAACCACGATGTTAGCGCTAACGAAGCCGGTCGGCAAGCGCGCCGGGTGCGGCATCCGGAGCCCCTGCCCGGCCCGGATGCGAAATGGAGGAAGAAACGGCCGACACGCCGCGCGGCCCTCCCCCGGCACGCCGCGCGCCACCAAGAACTTCCTACATTTCGGTGGTGGAGCTCGGCGGTCAGGGCCACTGCGACGGCTGGCGCGGCATTTGGTTCTGCATGGATGACTCGGGTACGACGAAGGGGCGGATGCCGCAGCACCCGCCCCTTCGGTCACCAGACCCTAGTTGCCGCCGGAGCGTCGACGGTTGTACACGTCGAACGCGACCGCGAGCAGCAGCACGAGGCCCTTGACGACCTGCTGCCACTCGATGCCGATGCCGAGGATCGACATGCCGTTGTTCAGCACGCCGATGATCAGGCCACCGATGATGGCGCCGCCGATGGTGCCGACGCCGCCCTGCACGGCCGCGCCGCCGATGAAGGCCGCGGAGATCGCCTCGAGTTCGAAGCCGTCACCGGCCTTCGGGCCGGCCAGGTTGAGCCGGGCCGTGAAGATGAGGCCGGCGAGGGCGGCGAGCGTGCCCATGTTCACGAACAGCCAGAAGTCGACGCGACGGGTCTTGATGCCCGACAGCTCCGCCGCGTGGCGGTTGCCGCCGATCGCGTAGATGTGCCGACCGAAGACCGTGCGGTTCATCACGATGCCGTAGACGAGCACGAGCACGGCGAGGATGATCAGCGTGACCGGGATGCCCTTGTAGGACGCGAGGGACCAGGTGAAGAAGCCGATCGCGGCCGACACGAGCACGAGCTTGATGATGAACCACACCATGGGCTCGACGTCCTGGCCGTACTTCTGGCGGCCGCGACGGGTGCGCACCTGCTGCACGATCAGGATGACGATCGCGAGCGCGCCGACACCGAGCGTGAGCGGGTCGAGCTCGAAGTCGCCGACCGAGACGAAGCCGTTGCCGAGCGCGCGGTACTCGGCGGGGAACGAGCCGATGTTCGCGTTGCCGAGCACGACGAGCGCGAGGCCTCGGAAGATGAGCATGCCCGCCAACGTCACGATGAACGCCGGAATGCCGACGAAGGCGATCCAGAAGCCCTGCCACACGCCGACGAGGGCGCCGATGCCCAGCGAGAGGATGACCGAGAGCCACCAGGGCAGGCCCCATTGCACGGCGAAGACGCCGGAACAGGCACCGACGAAGGCGGCGACCGACCCGACCGACAGGTCGATGTGGCCGGCGATGATGACCATCACCATGCCGATCGCGAGCACGAGGATGTAGCCGTTCTGCACGACGAGGTTCGAGATGTTCTGCGGTCGCAGCAGGATGCCGTTGGTGAGGACCGAGAACAGCACGACCACCGCGACGAGCGCGATGAAGATGCCGTTCTTGCCGAGGTCTGAGAGCACGTGGCTCAGCCGGTCGGTGAACTTGTTCTCGACGGGGTTGAGGTTGCCGCCGGGGAGCTGGACTTCCTCGGAGGTGGTGGGGGTCGGATTCGACATGGTGTCTCCTGGTGTATCCGCCAGCGCCGGCTAGCGGGGCTTTTCCATGGTCATGAGCTTGAGCATCGCCTCGGGTGTGGCCTCCGCGATGGGGAGCTCACCGGTGATGCGCCCCTCCGAGAGGGCGTAGACGCGGTCGCAGATGCCGAGCAGCTCGGGCAGCTCCGACGAGATCACGATGATCCCCTTGCCCGATGCGGCCAAGCGGTTGATGATCGTGTAGATCTCGTACTTCGCGCCCACATCGATGCCACGCGTCGGCTCGTCGAGGATGAGCACGTCGGGATCCGAGTAGATCCACTTCGACAGCACGACCTTCTGCTGGTTGCCGCCCGAGAGCTTGCCGGTCTTCACCAGCACGCTCGGCGCCTTGATGTTCATCGACTTGCGGTACTCGTTGGCGACCGCGTACTCCTCGTTGTCGTGCACGAGGCCGTACTTCTCGAGCTTCTTCAGCGAGGCCATCGAGATGTTCCGCTTGATGTCCTCGATGAGGTTGAGGCCGTACGTCTTGCGGTCCTCGGTGGCGTAGGCGATGCCATGGTCGATCGCCTCGGCGACCGTGCGGGTCTTGATCTCCTTGCCGCGGAGGAACACCTTCCCGGTGATCTTCGACCCGTAGCTCTGGCCGAACAGGCTCATCGCGAATTCGGTGCGACCCGCGCCCATGAGGCCCGCGATGCCGACGATCTCGCCGGCACGAACGTGGAGGTTCACGTTGTCGACCATCACCCGCGAGGTGTCCTGGGGGTGGTGCGCCGTCCAGTCCTCGACGCGGAGCAGCTCCTCGCCGATGTCGGGCGTGTGGTCGGGGTAGCGGTTCTCGAGATCACGGCCGACCATGTCCTTGATGATGCGGTCTTCCGTGACGTCCTGCTTCGCGATCGTCTCGATCGTCTTGCCATCGCGGATGACCGTGACGGAGTCGGCGACCTTCTTGATCTCGTTCAGCTTGTGGCTGATGATGATCGACGTGATGCCCTGCCCCTTGAGGTGCAGGATCAGGTCGAGCAGGTGGTCGGAGTCCTCGTCGTTGAGCGCGGCGGTCGGCTCGTCGAGGATGAGGAGCTTGACTTCCTTCGAGAGCGCCTTCGCGATCTCGACGAGCTGCTGCTTGCCGACGCCGATGTCCATGATCTTCGTCGTCGGGTTCTCGCGCAGCCCCACTCGGGCGAGGAGCTTGGATGCCTCGAAGTTCGTCTTGTTCCAGTCGATCAGGCCGCCGCGGCCCTTCAGCTCGTTGTTGAGGAAGATGTTCTCGGCGATCGACAGGTAGGGGCTGAGCGCCAGCTCCTGGTGGATGATGACGATGCCCTTGGCCTCACTGTCCGTGAGGTCCCGGAACTCCACCGTCTCGTTCTCGAAGACGATGTCGCCGTCGTAGGTGCCGTGCGGGTACACGCCCGACAGCACCTTCATGAGGGTCGACTTGCCGGCGCCGTTCTCGCCGCAGATGGCGTGCACCTCGCCGCGCTCGACCCCGATGGTGACGTTCGACAGGGCCTTCACGCCCGGGAACGTCTTCGTGATGCCGCGCATCTCGAGAATGTTGGTGGTCATCCTTGCTCCTGCTTCATTGCCGGGTGGGGCCGGCCGGATGACGGATGCCCCCGCGGCCGGGACCTGAGGCGAGAGTACTCCCGCTCGGGCCCCGACACGCGGGGTTGCCGTCATCCGGCCGACGTGTACCGGTGGTGACTAGCCGTTGATTTCCGCTTCGGTCCAGTAGCCGCTGTCGACGAGGATCTCCTTGATGTTGTCCTTGACGACGATGGCCGACTCCAGGAGGTACGACGGCACGACCTTCACGCCGTTGTCGTAGTCCTCGGTGTTGTTGACCTCGGGCTCGTCGCCGTTCAGGATCGCGGACGCCATGTCGACGGCGACCTTCGCGAGCTCACGCGTGTCCTTGAAGATGGTCGCGTACTGCTCGCCGGAGTTGATCGCCTTGACCGAGTCGAGCTCGGCGTCCTGGCCGGAGATGATCGGCCAGCCCTCGCCGACCGAGTAGCCCGCGTCGGTGAGCGCCGAGATGATGCCGCGCGACAGGCCGTCGTAGGGCGAGAGCACCGCGTTGACCGTGGAGCCGTCGGAGTACGTCGAGGTGAGGATGTTCTCCATGCGCTCCTGCGCGACCTCGCCGTCCCAACGGAGCGTTGCGGCCTGCTCGAAGTCCGTCTGGCCCGACTTCACCACGAGGGTGCCGTCGTCGATCAGCGGCTGGAGCGTGTCGATCGCACCGTTCCAGAAGAACGTGGCGTTGTTGTCGTCGGGCGAACCGGCGAACAGCTCGATGTTGAACGGGCCGGCGGGCGCGTCAGCGGCCGGCTCGCCCTCGAGGTCGGTGAGGCCGAGGCCGTTCAGCAGCGAGTTGGCCTGCTGCACGCCGACCTTGTAGTTGTCGAACGACGCGTAGTAGTCGACGTTCTCCGAGTCGCGGATGAGGCGGTCGTAGGCGATGACCGGGATGTCGGCGTCGGCCGCGTCCTGGAGCACCTGCGACAGCGTCGTGCCGTCGATCGAGGCGATGATGAGCGCCTCGGCGCCCTTCGTGATCATGTTCTCGATCTGCGAGACCTGGGTGGGGATGTCGTCCTCCGCGTACTGGAGGTCGACGGTGAAGCCCTGGTCCTCGAGCTGCTGCTTGACGGCGTCGCCGTCCTGGATCCAGCGCTCCGAGCTCTTCGTGGGCATCGCGACGCCGATGAGGCCGCCGTCGCCGCCGCCGCCGCTGCTGTCGCCGCCACCGCTGCCGCCCGAGCACGCGGCAAGCGCGAGCATGGAACCGGCCGCGAGGGTGGCGAGAAGCACCTTCTTCGTGTTCTTCACGGTGTGTCCTTTCACTGTGTGTCATTCATGGACGACATTGTCTTGGTGACAGTCGGAGTCGGCCGCGTCCATGCCAGCCGTCTCCCCTCGCGCCGCGCCCGTCGGGACGGGCTGCGCAAGATCTGGGGTACCGAGCGATCGTTCATCGCCGGTCTGCGACCTTCCGGCGGGCTTCGGGAGCCGCCTTCGGGGCCTTCGCGCGACCAGCGTCGGACGCCGGCCCCGCGCTCTTCGTGCGGCGGGCGTCTGACGCCTGGCCGTACACGTTCTGGTACCGATCGTAGAGCCGGTCGATCGCGTCCTGCGGGATGGGCACCAGCGGACCGGCCTCGCGGGCGAGGTGCACGGTACGCGCGACATCCTCGACCATCACGGCGGCCTTCACCGCGTCCTTCGCGCTGGCGCCGATCGTGAAGGGGCCGTGGTTGCGCATCAGCACCGCGCGGCTGCGGTGGCCGGTGAGCGTCTCGACGATGCCGCGACCGATCGAGTCGTCGCCGATGATCGCGAACGGGCCGACCGGGATGGAGCCGCCGAACTCGTCGGCCATCGCGGTGATCACGCAGGGGATCTCCTCGCCGCGCGCGGCCCACGCCGTGGCGTAGGTGGAGTGCGTGTGGACCACGCCGCCCACCTCGGGCATGTTCCGGTAGACGTAGGCGTGCGCCGAGGTGTCGCTCGACGGAGACCGGTCGGCGCCGGGCGTGCCCTCGATGACGGTGCCGTCGAGGTCGCAGAGGATCATGTTCTCGGGCGCCAGCTCGTCGTACGAGACGCCCGAGGGCTTGATCACGAAGAGGTCGGCCCCCGGCACGCGACCCGAGACGTTGCCGCCCGTCCACACGACGAGCCCGTACCGGGTGAGCTCGGCGTGGAGCTTCGCGACGTCGGCGCGAACGCGTGCGATCGCCACTTCGACCTGGGGGCCGTAGCTGTTCATACGCCCACCGCCACGGCGTCCATGCCGGCCCATCGGCTCTCGCACGCGGTGGCGTGCGGGGCAGCGGTGGGGGCGATCGGCACTGGAAGACTCCTTCGTCGGGCGGGGAGGTGCTCCACGATGTCGGTCTCGATGTGACCGTTCACATGGCGACACTCATGTTAGCCACAATCACGCCGCACCTGTCAACTTCGAGAGGTCACGGATCCATAACGCCGGCTCTGACAGGCATGGTGGCCCGCGTGGCGCGGGTCAGAACGCCGGCGCACCGGTGCTGCGGCGCACCACGAGCTCGGGCGTGATCGTGCCGGCCGCCTCCGCCGATGCGTCGCCGATGTCGCCGAGCAGCAGCGCCACGCACCGGCGGCCCAATTCGCCGAAGTCCTGGCGCACCGTCGTGAGCGGCGGCCAGAAGTGCGCCGCTTCGGGGATGTCGTCGAATCCGATGATCGAGACGTCGCGCGGGATGTCCAGGCCGGCGTCGCGCACGGCGTGCATGAGGCCGAGTGCCATCTGGTCGTTCGACGCGAAGATCGCCGTGAAGTCCCGCACGGTGAGCAGCTCACGGCCGGCGTAGTAGCCGAACTCCGCGGTCCAGTCCCCCAGGATCGGCGCGGTCGTGGCGACGTCCTGTGCGCTCATCTCCTCGAGGAAGCCGCGCATCCGCGCTTCCGCCTCGATCCAGTCCTGGGGTCCGGCGAGGTGGTAGATGCTGCGGTGGCCCAGCTCGATGAGGTGTCGGGTGGCCATCCGCGCGCCCGCGATCTGGTCGACCGACAGGGCGTGGTCGTCGTCGCGACCGGTGGACTGGAGGCTCACGTACGGCACGTCCATCTCGAGGCGCGCGAGTGTGTCGAACACGCGCATCTGCGGCGCGATCACGACGAGGCCCTCGATGCCCTGGGCCGTGAGGTGCGCCAGCGCATCGGCGATCGACGCGGCATCCGACGACTCGATGTTCGCCGTGCTGACCCAGTAACCGGCGGCCCGGGCCGCCGACTCGATGGCCGCGATGCTCGACGCCGGCCCGTACTGGGTGCTCGACGCCGAGAGGATGCCGAGCGTGCGGGATCGGCTCGTGACGAGCGCCCGGGCCGCCCGGTTGGGCTTGTACTGCAGCTCGCCCATGACGTCGAGCACGCGTTGCTTCGTCTCGGGACGAATGCTCGGATGGTGGTTCAGCACCCGGCTCACGGTCTGGTGCGAGACGCCGGCCAGCCGCGCGACATCACGGATGCTCGGGGCGCGACCCCGCTGCGGCTCCTCTGGCACGGCGACCTCGATCGAATCTCGGCATGTTCACGGTCACACACGCCGGCGCAGTCAATTATGCACAGGTCGGGGGCGAATGTGACTGTCACACGAATGTGACCGTCACATCGTGCGCACGTCGTGACGCACCAGAGACCGCGTCGAAGGTCGTCAGGCTCGGGATGCCACGGCCGGCGGCCGCACGCGGCTCGCCAGCAGCAACCCGACCACGGCGATCGCCACGGTCACCGCGAAGTCGGCCGTGAACATGCCGGCGCCGGCCGCACTCGACACCAGTGCGGTGATCGCGAGCGCCACCGCCGCCCCGAGCGACTCCGAGATGGTGAGCGCCGCGCTGTTGAAGCCCTGCGCCGACACCGGCGACAGGGCGAGCACCGCGACCGAGAAGCGCGGATACATGAACCCCATCGCGGCACCCGCGAGCGTCCATGCCACGAAGGCGATGGCCGGGGCGAGGGTGAAGGTGGCGACGACGAGCACGACGACGAGCGCGACGACGAGCGTCGCCGCGCCGATCACGACGGCCTGCGTGTTCGAGACGCGTTCGGTGAGCCGGCCCTGCAGCCAGGACGCCGCAGCCCACGAGAGCCCCGCGCCGGTGAGCACGGCACCGGCCAGGCTCGGCGAGAAGTCGTAGTGCTCGATGAACAGGTACGGGAGGTAGATCTCGCTGCCGAAGAACGCACCGGCGACGATGAGCTTCAGCATCACCGTGGCGGGCATGCCGCGGGCGGCGCGGATGGTGCCCACGGGAAGCAGCGGCCGCGCCCCCACGGCCGCCACGGCGATCGCCGTGACGGCCACGACCCACTGCCAGGGGTCGGGCAGCTCCTTGGCGAGCGACACGGCGAGCGCGGCCGCGGCGGTCAGCACCGACCAGCCCACCCGACTGAGGCTCCACGGCACCGACGGGTCGCCCTGCACCTGGTCGCGCACGCGCACGATGGGCGGCAGCATCATGGCCGCGGCCGGGAGCATGAGCACGATGACCCCGAGGAACACCCAGTGCCAGCTGGTGGCCTCGGCGACGGCGCCGGCGAGCGCGGGACCGACGATCGACGGGATGACCCACGCGGCGGCGAAGCCCGCGAACACCCTGGCCCGCAGGTGCTCGGGGTAGACGCGCCCGACGATCACGTAGAGCGGCACGATCACCGCGGCCCCCGAGAGCCCGTGCACGAACCGGCCGACGATGAACACCCCCATGTTCACGGCGGTGCCGGCGATCACCAGCCCGACGACGAACAGCACCGCCGAGACGATGAGCGACGGCAGCGGGCCCGCACGGTCGGTCCAGTTGCCCGCGATGACCATGCCGATGATGCCGGCGGCGAGCGGCACGGCGAAGGACAGGGCGAAGAGCGCCTCGCCGTCGAGGTCGGTCGCGACGAGCGGCATGATCGTGGTGACGGCCATCGCCTCGAACGCGGCGAGGAAGATGATCGAGAACATGCCGATCGAGAGCCACCGGTAGGGCTTCGAAAGCGGCCCCCGGGCGAGCGGCTCGCGGGTGCGCTGCGCCGGCACGTCGCCCGAGGGGGCGGCCGCGGCGTTGGCCGCCTCGGCGTCGGCCGCCTCGGCCGCCTCGGCCGCCTCGGCAGCGTCGACCGGATGCTCCGTGGCCGGGGAATCCGTCTTCTTCGTCACGTCGCTCACTGATCGAGCCTATCCCCGGCCGCCGACAGGAGCACCCGACGGCGGGCCCGGCCGCGTCCAGGCCGGACCCGCCACGCCTGCGGCCCGCGACCTAGCGGAAGCGCGGGTCGTTCCCGGCCGACGTGCTCACCCGCAGGCCGAGTCCATCGGCGATGTCGCCCCACGACACGTACGAGAAGTTCGTGGCGTCGCGCTCGGGATCGACGCCGGTGCCGGTCTCGGGCTCGTCGTGCGTGACGAGCAGCCCCTCCCGGTAGTCGCCGACGACGCGGTTGGTCACGGCCAGCCCGTCGGACCCGTTCACCTCGTCGACGCCCTCGACGCCCTCGATGCGGAACGTGCCGACCAGGCGGTTGCTGCCCTGCCGCTGGTAGACGGCGTAGGTGTCGTCGCCCTGGCTCGACACGATCACGTAGCCGGTGGCGCCAGGTCCGTAGTACACGTCGACCCCTTCCGCGTCGGCTTCGAGCGCCGAGCCGCCGAAGCCCGCGTCGTCCGGGTCGATCGGCGCGCACTCCTCCGTCTCGGGGTCGTAGGCGTCGTGCACGCCGAAGTCCTCGACGCGGTCGATGAGCCGGGGCTCCGCCGAGCCGAACGGCAGTGCGATGCGCCAGACGCCCACGTCCTCCTGCGCGGCGTAGAGCACCCCCGAGCGCTGGTCGACCGAGAGTCCCTCGAGCTGCGGGCCGACGCCGGGCTCCTCGCACGGCGTCCAGGTGGTGCCGTCGGGCAGCGGGAACGACGACGGCATCACGGTCGTCGTGGCATCCGCGTACCCGACGAGGCCACCGGATGCCGCGAGCCGCACGGTCGCGAGGGTCGGTGCGCCCTCCTGGGTGACGACGGCGTACGTCTCGCCCGGGGCGGGCTGCCACACCGCGAGCCCGTACGCGGTGTGCTCCTCGGCCACCGTGGCGCGGTCGGGACTGAACAGGAACGGCAGGTCGGGCGCGGTGACCTCGGTCAGCGGCGTCGGCGCGTCGGCCCCGGCCGGGTCGATCACGAAGAACCGCAGCTGGTCGTTGTAGCGATCCGAGACCACTGCGAGGTCGACGGATGCCGCGCCGAGGGGCACGTCGTAGGCGATGTCGACGTTGTTGTACCGGCCCTCGATGCCGTCGGCCCGCGGCGGCGCCGCCGCGACGAGGGACTGCAGCTCGCGGGCGGCGAGGTCGTACACGCGGAGCCCGCCCTCCTTCGCCGTCGTGATGACGATGGAGTCGTGCGAGTCGGTCGGATCCACCCAGATCGCCGGATCGTCGCCGCTGGCGTTGCCGCCATCGGCGTCGTCGTAGAGCGCTGGCGTCTCGGTGCCGGTCGTGACGACGGCATCGGGCACGGACGGCCGGGCGACCGCGCCGGTCGCGGGAACGAGGAGGAGGGCGAGTGCGGCCGCGGCGGCACCGGCGACGAGGGTCGGCTTCATGTGCAGCATGCTGCCGAGGCCCGAGGAACGGCGCGTGAAGCACCGGGGTGAAGCGGGTGAACAGCGCGGCGAGCGCTCAGAACTCCTCGTGCGTGTCGGGGTCGGCGCCCCAGAGCCGCCCGCGGGAGAGGGCCGTGATCGCCTCGACCTCCTCGGGGGCCAGCCCGAACGAGAAGACGTCGAGGTTCTCACGGCGGCGCGCGGCATCCGCCGACTTGGGGATCGGCACCGCTTCGAGCTCGACGTGCCAGCGCAGCACGATCTGCGCGGGCGTGACGCCCTTCTCGGCGGCGAGCGCGGTGATGACGCCCTCCTGCAGGAGCTCGCTGCGCTTGGCGAGCGGGCTCCAGCTCTCGGTGCGGATGTCGTGCTCGTCGTGGTAGGCCCGCAGTTCCTCCTGCGGGAAGTACGGGTGCAGCTCGACCTGGTTCACGACGGGCACGACCTGCGTGTCGCGTTCCAGGCGTTCGAGCATGGCGACGGTGAAGTTCGAGACGCCGATCGACCGCACGAGGCCCTTCTCGCGCAGCCGGATCATCGCCCGCCAGGTGTCGACGTACTTGTCGATGCGGGGGTTGGGCCAGTGGATCAGGTAGAGGTCGACCCAGTCGAGGTCGAGGCGGCGGCGCGACTCCTCGAAGCTGGCGAGGGTCTCGTCGAATCCGTGGTGGCGCCCGGGCAGCTTGGTGGTGATCACGAGGTCGCTGCGGTCGACGTCGGTGCGGCGCACGGCCTCGCCGACGACGTCCTCGTTGCCGTAGTTGTAGGCGGTGTCGATGAGGCGGTAGCCGTCGGCGATGCCCGACACGATCGCCGCGATGCCCGCCTGCTCGTTGAGCCCGTACGTGCCGAGCCCGAGCGCGGGGATGGAGTTGCCGTCGCGGAGCGAGTACGCGGGAGCGATCATCCACCCATCCTCACTCACGAGGGCGACGGATGCCACTGCCCGCGCCGCTCCCGGACGCTCGCCGTCATCCGGCCCGCCGTCGCGCCCCCGCGCGCGGACCGACGACCGACGCACCGGACGAGCGTCAGCGCGCGGGCAGCTCCGCGAACGCCCGCACGGGGAACGTGCCGAACCCCTCGACCCGCGGCGGCACCGCGGTGAAGCGCGCACCACGCACCGGCACGCGGTCGAGCGCGGTGAGGTGCTCGACGACGTGCACGCCCGCCGCGAGCAGGATCGAGTGGGCCGGGCGCTCTCCGCCCGACTCCGTGTCGTCGATGTTCAGCGCGTCGATGCCGACGATCGCGACCCCGGCGTCGACGAGGTGGCGCGCTCCGGCCTCGGTGAGGAACGGCGACCCGTGCGCGTACTCGGGCGCGCCGAAGTGCCGGCTCCAGCCGGTGTGCAGCAGCACCGCGGTGCCCGCGAGCTCGCGGTCGAGGAACACCTCGGCAGGGATGCCGCGGCTCGCGGCATCCGTCAACCGGAACACCTCGGCGGGGACGCCGACGAGCGTGGCGAGCTCGAGGCTCGCGAGGTCGCCGCCGTGCGCGTAGCGGTGGAACGGGCTGTCGAGGTAGGTGCCGGTGTTGCCGGCCATCGTGATGAGGTCGATCGCGAACTCGGTGCCGGGCGCGTAGTGCTCGCGCGATGCCTCGCGGGTGAGATGCGGCGTGATCGTCGGCGCCGGGATGCCGGGGTAGGTCACGAGCCCTGCCCGGATGGGGTGACTGAGGTCGACGAGCTCGCCGCGCGCCTCCGGCGTACCCGGCCCAGCGGATGCCGCGGCATCCGTCGGGGCATCGACGACCCCGCGCGACCCGCGATGCGGCTCCTCGACGACCTCGAGGTTCGACAGCTGCACCCGGCCGACCAGGGTGAGTCCGAGGTGCCGCACGAGCAGCTCGCCGACCTGCGCCTCGGTGAGGTCGCGCGACGGGAGGTCGAGGCGGAACGCCTCGGCGCGCAACGCACCCCCGTTGACGAACTCGATCTCGGCGTCGAAGTGGGCGCGGTACTCGGTCAACTGAGCTCCTGGGTGGTCGCGACGGGGGCGGAAGCCGCTGGGGCGGGCGCGGCGGATGCCATGCGGGCACCCGAGGCGGTGCGGCCGCGCAGGCGTCGCACGACCGTGACGAGCACCGCGGCGAGCGCGAGGATGACGGGCACGAGCAGGTTCGCCCACGCGAGCACGAGCAGGCCCACGGTCATGACCGTGGCGACCACGGCGAGCCACCAGCCGAAGGACCAGCGCCGCAGGAGGAGCGTCGCGGCCACCATGCCGGCCGCGTAGATGGCGACCATGTTGCTCGTGTGGATCAGGATGAACGCCGAAAGGTTCATGCCGTTCAGCAGCATGAGCACGAAGTACACGGCGACGAGTGCAGCCGTGAGCAGCAGCGCCCGACGCGGCACCTCGCCGGCGGCCGCGCCCTTGGCGAAGTAGCGCGGCAGGTCGCCGTCGCGGCCGAGTGCCGACCCGAGCTTCGCGAACGCGGGCAGGTAGGCGTTCATGACGCCGAGGCAGACGATCGCGGTGACGATCGCGACGAGCGTGGAGCCGATGCCCGGCACCGTGGTGTCGACGAGGTCGAGCAGCGGCACGACGCCCTCGCCGGCCTGGTCGCCGAGCACGCCGACGGTCACGACCTGCAGCGCGAGGTAGCCCGCGCCGACCACGACGATCGCGATGGCCGTGGCGAGCGGGATGATGCGGCGCGGATTCCGGAACTCGCCCGCGATGTGGGTGCCGACCTCCCAGCCCGCGAACGCCCAGACGAAGAGGCTGATCGCGGTGCCGACCCCGCCCCACCCGTTGGGCAGGAAGGGCTGGAAGTTCGACGACTCGACGGCCGGGAAGGTCACCGCGACGACGCCGACGACGGTGGCGATGAGGAGCCCGGTGAGCACGAACTGCGCCCACCCCGCGACGCGCACGCCGAACCAGTTCGCGACGAACGGCGGCACGAAGATCGCCAGCGAGATGATCGGCACGGCGGAGCGGTCGACGCCGAGCACCGCGACGACGTACTCGCCGCCGAGCACGGCCAGCACGGGTGCGCCGATGCACACGCCGAAGAAGAACCAGTAGCCGGTCATGCGGGCGGCCGTGTCGCCGAGGGTGCGGCGCACGTAGCTGGCGACGCCGCCCGGGTCGGGGTAGCGCGAGGCGAGCGCCGCGAACGTGCCGGCGAGCGGGATCGAGAGCACGAGCACGGCGGCGACGGCCACGATCGAGGCCGGCCCTGCTGCGGCGGCCGCCAGCCCCGGCAGCACGAGGATGCCGGTGCCGAGCACGCTCGCGATGTAGAGCGCCGTGCCCTGCACGAGGCCGAGGGAGCCGCGGTGCTCGGTGGCGGGCTCGCTGCCCTCGGCTCCGGCTGCGGCACCGGCAGGTGCGTCGGCGCCCGCCGAGGCGGCGGTCTGGTTCGTGGTCACCCGCTCAGTCTGGAGCATCCGACCGACACGCGTCGCTGGCAGGGACGACAGCCGTCGTCAAGATCCTGCCAAGCGCTCCGAACTCGCCCGCACCTGGGCGGTCGCGGCTTCGCGATCGATGAAGCTCGTCAGGGCCTCGATCGAGCCGAGCAGGGGCGCCGGCACGACCACGAGCGTGTTCTTGTCGACCCCGACCTCCACGAGCGTCTGCAGCGTGCGAAGCTGCAGGGCCAGTGGATGCGCCATCATCGTGTCGGACGCCACGCCGAGCTTCACGGAGGCGAGCGCCTCCCCCTCGGCGGCGATGATCTTCGCCCGCTTCTCGCGCTCCGCCTCGGCCTGCCGTGCCATCGCCCGCTTCATCGAATCGGGCAGCAGGATGTCCTTGAGCTCCACGAGGGTCACCTCGACGCCCCAGTCGGCCGTGGTCACGTCGAGGATCACACGGATGTTGGCGTTCAACGTCGCCGTGTCGGAGAGCGCCTCGTCGAGGTGATGCTGGCCGACCACCTTGCGCAGCGTGGTCTGGGCGATCTGGTCGATCGCCGACTGCACGTTCTCGATCGCGATGACCGACTTCACGGCGTCGACCACGCGGTAGTAGGCGACGGCGGACACCCCCACGCTCACGTTGTCGCGCGTGATGATGCCCTGCGACTGGATCGGAAGGGTGACGATGCGGAACGACACCTTCGTCATGACGTCGACGATGGGGATGATGAACCGGATGCCGGGATCGCGCACGCTCTGCAGCCGGCCGAAGCGCAGCACCACCCCGCGCTCGTATTGCTTCACGATCTTCACCGACATGAAGAACAGCACGATCACGAGCACGACCACGATGACCAGGGTGACCCAGAACCAGACCATGGAGATCATCTCCTCGGCGCCGGTGACGTGCCGCACGCCGCTCCCTCCATTGTCCCACCGCGGTGGGAGACGGATGCCGCGACGGCCGGCCGAGCGCGACGGGAGACGGATGCCGCGGCATCCGCCCGACCGCTACAGGCGGCCGAGCGCCTCGTCGATGTCACCGAGCAGGTCGTCGACGTCCTCGATGCCGACCGACAGCCGCACGATGGACTCGGGGACCTCCGCCTCGGTGCCGCGCACCGACGCGTGCGTCATCTCGGACGGGTAGTTGACGAGCGACTCCACGCCGCCGAGCGACTCCGCAAGCTGGAAGAGCGACGTCGACTCCGCGAACCGGCGCGCGGCCGCGGCCCCGCCCGTCAGCGAGATCGAGATCATGCCGCCGAAGCCCGACATCTGCCGGGCCGCCAGCTCGTGCCCGGGGTGCGACTCGAGCCCGGGGTAGAACACGTGCTCGATGCCGGCGTGGCCCTCGAGCCGCTGCGCGATCGCCATCGCGTTCTCGCTGTGCCGCTGCATCCGGATGCCGAGCGTCTTGATGCCGCGCGAGGTGAGGAACGCGTCGAACGGCCCCGACACGGCGCCGGCGGCGAACTGGGTGAACGCGACGCGTTCGGCGAGCTCCTCCTGCCCCGCCGCGAACACGAGCGCGCCGCCGACCACGTCGGAGTGGCCGCCGAGGTACTTCGTGGTGGAGTGCACGACCACGTCGGCGCCGACGGCGATCGGCTGCTGCAGCGCCGGCGACGCGAACGTGTTGTCGACGACCACGAGCACGCCCGCCTCGTTGCCGAGCTCGGCGAGCGCCGCGACATCCGAGATCTTCATGAGGGGGTTCGACGGGGTCTCGACCCAGAGCACCTTGGTCGCGCCGAGCTCGATCGCCCCGCGCACCGCGTCGAGGTCGCTGGTGTCGACGGTGGTGTGCCGGATGCCCCAGGCGCCGAAGACCTTGCGGATGAGCCGATGCGTGCCGCCGTAGACGTCGTTGCCGATCACCACGTGGTCGCCGGGCACGAGCACCGTGCGGAGCAGCGCGTCCTCGGCCGCGAGGCCCGACGCGAACGAGAGGCCGCGGATGCCGCCCTCGAGCGCGGCGAGCTGCGTCTCGAGACCCGTGCGGGTGGGGTTGCCGCCGCGCGAGTACTCGTAGCCGCCGCGGAGGCCGCCGATGCCATCCTGCACGTAGGTCGAGGTGAGGTACACGGGCGGGATGACCGCGCCGGTGGTGGGATCGAACTCCTGGCCGGCGTGGATGGCGCGGGTGTCGAAGCGGGCGTCGTCGTGGAGCATGGTGCGGGTGCCTTCCGGGTGGTGCGCGCGGCCGCTCAGGCCGACAGGTAGGTGAGGAGGTCGGTGCGGGTGATGACGCCGAGCGCCTTGCCGCCGTCGGTGACGAGCAGCGCGGGCGCCGTCGCGAACGCCGAGCGGGCGGTGGCGACGGGCTCGTTCACGCCGATGAGGTCGAGCGGCTCGCCCACGACGGTCGACACCTCGTCGGTGAGCTTCGCCTTCCCCGAGAACACGAGGTCGAGCAGCACCTCCTCGTGGAGCGCGCCGAGCACCTCGCCGAGCACCACGGGGGGCTCCGCCGAGAGCACGACGAGCTGCGAGACGCCCGTCTCGGTCATGCGGTCGATGGCCTCCCGCACCGTGTCGGCCGGGTGCACGTAGACGAGGGGCGCCGTGCGGTCGGCCTTCGCGCCGAGCAGGTCGCGCACGGTGTGGCCGGCGGGTGCGTTGCCGAAGCCGTAGGCGCGCAGCCACTTGTCGTTGAAGATCTTGCCGAGGTAGCCGCGACCCGAGTCGGGCAGCAGCACCACGAACACGTCGTCGGGGCCGGCGGATGCCGCGGCCTTCAGCGCTGCGACCACGGCCATGCCGCTCGAGCCGCCCACGAGGATGCCCTCCTCGCGCGCGAGCCGGCGCGTCATCGCGAACGACTCGGCGTCGCTGACCGCGATGATCTCGTGCGGCACGGCGGGGTCGTAGGCCGTCGGCCAGAAGTCCTCGCCGACGCCCTCCACGAAGTAGGGGCGGCCGGTGCCGCCCGAGTAGACGGATCCCTCGGGGTCCGCGCCGATGATGCGCACGGTGTCGCCCGAGACCTCGCGCAGGTAGCGGCCGGTGCCGGTGATGGTGCCGCCCGTGCCCACGCCCGCCACGAAGTGCGTGACCGTGCCGTCGGTGTCGCGCCAGATCTCGGGGCCCGTGGTCTCGTAGTGCGAGCGCGGCCCGTTCGGGTTCGAGTACTGGTCGGGCTTGAACGCGCCGGGGATCTCGCGTGCGAGCCGGTCGGACACCCCGTAGTACGACTCGGGGCTGTCGGGCGCCACCGCGGTCGGGGTCACGACCACCTCGGCGCCGTAGGCCGTGAGCACGTTGCGCTTGTCCTCGCCGACCTTGTCGGGGCACACGAAGATGCACTTGTAGCCGCGCTGCTGCGCGACGAGGGCCAGGCCGACGCCGGTGTTGCCGCTCGTCGGCTCCACGATCGTGCCGCCGGGCTTCAGCTTGCCCTCGCGCTCGGCGGCGTCGATGATGCGCGCGGCGATGCGGTCCTTCGATGAGCCGCCCGGGTTGAAGTACTCGAGCTTGACCAGCACCGTGGCATCCGTCACCCCCGCGGTGACCTTGTGGAGCTTGACGAGCGGGGTGTCGCCGACGAGATCGACGATGGTCTCTGCGTACTTCATGCCGTGTTCATTCCTCGTGTGGGTGCGGCCACAGCCTAGCCCGATTCCACGGCCGGGCGGCGGGCCGATCCCTTCGCCGGGAACACCGTCTCGGACTCCTCGAGGGACATGCCGTTCGTCTCGGGCACCTTCCAGAACACGAACACGAACGACAGCGCGGCGAACGTCGCGTACATGCCGTAGGTGAAGAAGAGGGAGAAGTTCGACAGCACCGGGAACGTCACCGTGACGAGGAAGTTGGCGACCCACTGGGCCGCTGCGGCGAGGCCCAGCGCCCGGGCACGGATGCGCCCCGGGAAGATCTCGCCGAGCAGCACCCACACGAGCGGCCCCCACGAGAAGCCGAAGAAGACGACGAAGAGGTTCGCCGCGACGAGCGCGATCGGCCCCCAGGCACCGGGGAGGGTCAGCTCGCCGTCGACCGTCACGGCACTCGCGAACGCCACGGCCATCGTCGCGAGAGCGAGCGTCATGCCGGCCGAGCCGGTGAGCAGCAGCGGGCGCCGGCCGATGCGGTCGACGAGCGCGATGGCGACGAAGGTGACCACGATGTTCGTGATCGACGTGAAGACGCTGATGGTGAACGAGTCGGACTCGTCGAAGCCCACCGCCTGCCACAGGGTCGTCGAGTAGTAGAAGATCACGTTGATGCCGACGAACTGCTGGAACACCGAGAGCAGGATGCCGATCCACACGATGCCCTGCAACCCGAACACGCGCCCGCGCAGGGCGCCCTTGCGCTTGGCGAGCGAGTCCTCGTGCATCGAGGCTCGGATGTCGCGGATGCCGCGATCCTCCTCGCCCGGCTGGATGCGGATGAGCACGCGGCGGGCGTCGTCCTCCTTGCCGGCCTTCACGAGGAAGCGCGGCGACTCGGGCAGGGTCAGGGCGAGCGCGCCGTAGATCACGGACGGCACCACGCACGCGAGGAACATCCAGCGCCAGGCGTCGATGCCGAACCAGAACGGCTCGCCCGCCCCGCCGGCGGCGTTGGCGAACAGCGCGTCCGAGAGCAGGGCGGCGAAGATGCCGAAGACGATGGCGAGCTGCTGCAGCGACGCGAGCCTGCCGCGCATGAGCCGCGGCGAGATCTCGGCGATGTACGCCGGCGACACGACCGACGCGATGCCGATGCCGACGCCGCCGATCACGCGCCACACGATGAGGTCGATGACCCCGAATGCGGAGCCCGACCCGATCGACGACACGAGGAAGAGGATCGCCCCGATGAGCATGACCGGGATGCGGCCGAACCGGTCGGCGAGCCGCCCCGCGAGCTCGGCGCCGAGCGCGCAGCCGAGCAGGGCGCTCGCCACCGCGAACCCGGTGACGACCGCGGTGAGGTCGAACTCGGACTGGATCGCGTCGACCGCGCCGTTCACCACCGACGAGTCGAAGCCGAACAGGAAGCCGCCGACCGCGCCCGCCGCGGCGAGCCCGATGACGCGCGGCTTCAGGCTGCTCGCGAGCGCCGGCGGCGGCGCGCCGGCGGCGGCCCCCCGCGATGACCCGTCGGCCGCAGGCCCAGCCGATCCGTTCACGAGCGGCGCGGCTCCGGATGCCCCCGAGCCGGTCTCGTCCTGTTCCTCCGTCATGGGATCTCCCCCTCCGCCGACCCATCGAGCCTATTCGTCGAGCGGATGCCGCGCCCGAGCGACGCGCATGCCGAAGGGATCGTGGCGGCGGCGTCCGGCGGTGGCGGCCACCGCGCGGCCGTCAGGCCTCGAGGACGGTGCGCTCCTCCTGCTGGCGGTACAGCGACGCGTACACGCCGTCGGCGAGCACCAGTTCGGCGTGCGTGCCCTGCTCGACGACTCGGCCGGCCACGATCACGAAGATGACATCGGCCGACACCACGGTCGACAGCCGGTGCGCGATCGCGATCGTCGTGCGGCCGCGGGCCGCGTCGTCGAGCGCCTGCTGCACCACGCGCTCCGAGATGGTGTCGAGCGCGCTCGTCGCCTCGTCGAGCACCAGGACGGCCGGGTCCTTCAGCAGCACGCGCGCGATCGCGATGCGCTGCTTCTCGCCGCCTGACAGACGGTAGCCGCGCTCCCCCACGATCGTCTCGTAGCCCTCGGGGAACGACGCGATCGTCTCGTGGATGTTCGCCGCGCGGGCCGCCGCCTCGAGCTCCGCGTCGGTGGCGTCGGGCCTCGCGTACCGCAGGTTGTCGGCGATCGACGCGTGGAACAGGTAGGTCTCCTGGCTCACGATGCCGATGTGCGAGATGAGCGACTCCTGGCTGAGGTCGCGCACGTCCTCCCCGGCGAATCGCACCGCACCCTCCGACGCCTCGTAGAGTCGCGGCACGAGGTACGACACGGTGGTCTTGCCGGCGCCCGACGGACCGACGAACGCGGCGAACTGCCCCGGCTCGATGGTGAAGCTCACGCCGTCGAGCGTGGGGCGCCCCTCGCCCTCGGCGTCGGGGTAGCGGAACGTGACGTCGTCGAACTCCACCCGCCCGAGCGCCGGCCCCGCGGTCACCGCACGCGCCGCCGGGGCATCCGTGATCGAGGGCTTCAGGTCGAGGTACTCGAAGATGCGCGCGAACAGGGCGCTCGAGGTCTGCAGGTCGAGTGCGACCCGCATGAGCCCCATGAGCGGGAACAGCAGCCGCGCCTGCACGGTCGTGAACGCGACGATCGTGCCGGCCGTGACATCCGCGGTGCCGCCGGCGATGAGCCACCCCGAGACGAGGTAGACGATGGCGGGGATCGCCGACATGAAGATGCCCACCATCGCGAAGAACCACTGGCCCGTCATCTGCTGCTTCACCTGCAGCTGGATCTGGTTCCGGTTCTCGTCGGCGTAGCGGTCGATCTCGCTCCGCTGTCGCGTGAAGCTCTTCGACAGCAGGATGCCCGAGACCGAGAGGGTCTCCTGCGTGATGGCCGTCATCTCCGACAGCGACTCCTGGGTCTTGCCGGCGATGCGCGCCCGCACCTGCCCCACGCGTCGCTGCGCGATGACCATGAACGGCAGCAGCACGAGCGCGATGACCGTGAGCTGCCAGCTGAGGATCAGCATGGCGACGAACGCCGAGATGACGGTGACGGTGTTGCCGAGCACGCTCGAGACGGTGTTGGTGAGCACGGATGCCACGCCGCCCACGTCGTTCTGCAGGCGCGACTGGATGACGCCCGTCTTGGTGCGCGTGAAGAAGCTGAGCTCCATCGACTGCAGGTGCGTGAAGAGGCGCACGCGCAGCGAGCCCATGACCTTGTTGCCGATATTCGCCGTCAGCCAGGTCTGCCAGACGCCGAGCAGCGCCGAGACGATGTAGACGAGGATCATCGCGCCGACGATCCACGCGAGCACCGGGAGGTTCGGGCCCGTGACATCGCCGTCGGCGCCGACCGGGAAGAGGCCGTCGTCGAACGCCCGCTGGGTGAGCAGCGGCGGGATGACGCTGAGCGCCGCCCCGATGAGCACGAGCACCACGGTGGTGGCGAGGGCGACCTTGTGGTCGACGAACAGCTCGGAGATGCGGCGGAGCAGGTGCGGGATCTTGGGGGCCTCGGCGTTCTCGGCCCGCTGCGCCGACTCGTCGGCCGAGGCGATGCGGGTGCGCGCCTTGCCGTACCTGCCGGTCTGGCCCCCCGGCGCGCTCGCATGCATGCTCATGCGCTCAAGCCTAAGTCGGGGGTGCGACGCCTCGGCCGAGCCGGGAGCTGGCGGGCCGCTGCGTTCGCTGAGCGCGTCATCCCGCCTGCATGCCCCTGTTCCGGGGGGTGCGCCGCCGTTCGGCACGCGATACATTGACCGCGAATCGGCTGTCCCGACCCGAGGGAGTGATGCCATGAGCCGCATCGGCGTGCCCGCGAACCGATCCTCCCGACCCCGGGGCGTGCGCACGCCATGGCGGGCTGCGCTGGCGGCACTCGTCGTCACCGGTCTGGCATTGCTCGGCGTCGGCGCCCTCGCCGCGCCGGCGACCGCCGCGGAGGGGGATCCGCTCACCGTCACGGTCAGGGACTGCGGCTACTACCAGACGGGCCGGATCGACTACGCGTACACGTTCGCCGATTCGACGTTCGAGAAGTTCGTCGCCCTGCTCGACGCGGACGGGTTCCTCATCGAGCAGCGGGGCCTCGGAACCGGCCCCACCGGCACGGGGAGCTTCGATGCGGCGCCGGGTTCGTACTTCATCGCCCTCGCCGAGGGAGTCGGCGACATCGGCAGTGTCGTGGCCCAACTCCCCGCCACCGTGGGGCCCTGCGCCGACCTGGGCGTGGCCGTGGAGGTCACCTCGTGCAGCACCGATCGCACCGGGTCGATGCTGCTCACCCTGACCGAGCTCGTCGCGGGCGGTCTCGTCGTCTACGACGTGGAGGGGCCGAACTTCTCGACCGGCGGGCCACTGGATGAGTACGGTGCGACCGAAGTGATCGACCTCGCCGACATGCCCCCGGGCAATTACTACGCCTACGCGGAATGGCAGCCGCTCCCCGGCGCCGAGCAACCCCCGGCCCCGACGTACGACTGGGTCGGATTCGCGATCGAACCGTGCCAGCCGGCGGCGCAGGTGGAGGTCACGCCCACGGCCGCCGACGGCGATGGCGGCATGAACGTGTCCCTGTCGAGCCTCGTGAACGGGGTGGACTACACGGTATGGGTGAGCGACGTGGGCGACCACGATGGCATGCCCTCCGGCGAGCCGCAGCTGGTGACGGGCGATTCGACCGGCACGGCCGCGCTCACGTTCGGCTCGTTGCCGGGCGGCCGCGCCTACACCGTGTGGGTCGAGGGCGTGTGGACGGGCACATGGGACGAGCCGCCCTTCCTCGGAAATGGCGGGAACTTCGTTCCGCTCGAGTCGGTGGTGCTCGCCACGAGTGCCGACTTCGCGGTGCCGGCGGCGCCCGCTCTTGTCGTGCCGCAGACGGTGACGCCGGCCTCGACGGCGACGGCGACGCTGCCCGACACCGGCCCCGACGGGCTCGGCGGATCGATGCTCGCGGCCGTCGCGCTGCTCGGGTTCGGCGCCGCGCTCCGCTTCCGCCGGCCCCCGCGCGCCGCGGGTCGCTCGCGCGGCTGACCCTACGCCTCGGCCGCGACGCGCCGGCCCCCGCGTGTCGCCGGCACGACGACGCGGGCCACCCGCTCGAGCCGCGGGTGCAGCTCGTCGCCGTCGTCCACCACGCCGGTGTACCAGCTCATGGCCAGGCCCTCAGCCGTGTCCTCCAGCAGTGCGAGGTTGTTGTCGAACCACGGGCCCTTCACGGTGCTCCACCGGAACGGCGGATCGGGAACCTTCGCGGATCGCGCCGCCGCTGCGCCGACGGGAGTCGCCACGCCGTACGACATCACGACCGCGAACCACCGCAGGAACCGCGGCAGCGGGTTCCGCACGGGCGAGCACACCGCCTGCACGATGCGGGCGCCGTCGTCACGATCCACCTCCGCGAGGTACGAGTAGTGGACGTCACCCGACAGGAACGTGATCGCCTGCGGCACCGGGCCCCGCTCGCCGTCGGCGACCTCCGTCACGATGCGCGCGACCGCCTGGAAGCTGTTCTGGAACGCGGCCCAGTGCTCGAGGTCGACGGCCCGCCGCAGCCGTTCGCCCATCCACGCCGCCGACCGGCCCCAGGCGCCCTGCGCGATCGCCTCGTCCCAGGCTTCGACGTTGTGCAGCCCCATCGGCAGGAGGAACGGCAGTGAGGTCGCCACGAGCACGTGCCGGAACCCGCCCCGCAGGTGGTCGTCCAGCCAGGCGAGTTCCTGCGCGTTGACCAGCCCCCGATGCGAGGGCGTGAGATCGCGCGAGACCCTCGAGTCCACGACGACGAGCCGTACGTCGTCGAACTCCCGGCTGTAGCTCCACCGGTAGGTGTCGGGGTGGGTGTCGCACCGGTCGGCGAACTCGTCGAGCACGACGGTCAGGTCGAGTTCCTCCTCACCCTCGTGTGCGCGGATCTGCTGCCAGATCTCGTCGTCCGCGCGCTCCGCCGGTGAGAGGTTCCCGAGGTGCTGGTACACCCAGTAGGCCCCCAGGCCGGCGACGATCCGGCCTCGCCACCACGAGGTGGCCTCCATCTCCCTCTTCCAGTCCAGCGAGGCATTCCAGTCGTCGCGGATGTCGTGGTCGTCGAAGATCATGGCGGTCGGCACGCACGACAGCAGCCATCGATTCGCCCCATCCGACCACGCCAGCTGGTAGAGGTGCGCGTACTCCTCGTAGTCCTTGAGCTCGCGACCGGGTTCCTCGTGGATGTCGCGTCGCGCACGGATGAAGTCCTGCATCTCGGTCGACGTGGAGTCCGCATAGACCTGGTCGCCGAGGAACAGCAGCAGGTCGGGCCGTTCCTCCCGGCCCGCCGCCGCGGCCAGCGCGAAGGCCCGCAGCGAATCGACCCCGTGCGTTCGGTTGCCCGAGCGATCGTGCGGAACGCTCGTGCGGCAGGACCCGTACGCCATCCGGAGGGGCCGCCCGGGTGTGCGCGTCGAGATCACCGAAGCCGGGAACTCGGACCCGGCCTCGGGCCACACGACGATCTCGTCGATGCGCACCTCGTAGGGCAGCTCCGAGCCGACATCGAGGCCATCGACCTCGACGAGGGCGTAGTGGTGCCCGTGCACCGCGAAGGTGCGCGCATCCCACGACCGCCCATCGGCCGCCACGCTCACTCGGCAGGCCGCTCGCGTCTCCACCCAGATGCTGGCCGACGTCTCATCGACGTAGCGCAGCATCGGGCCGAGGAGCAGCGGCGACGAGGCCATCCTACTGTTCTACCGCCTGCGGTCGTCGCCGGCCACGGGTTGCGCTGCACACATGGCGGATGCCGCGAGCCCCCGCTCGCGGCATCCGTTCACCCAGCTCGTTCGGGTCGAGCGGGAGCCTACCCCTTCGTGGATCCGGCCAGCAGGCCGCGCACGAAGTAGCGCTGCAGGCTGAAGAACACGATGAGCGGGATGACGATCGAGATGAACGCCGCCGCCGTCAGCAGCTGCCAGTCCTGGCCGCGTGTGCCGGTCAGCTCCGCCAATCGTTGCGTCAGTGGCGCCACGTCTTGGGTGCCGCCCGAGAAGATCAGCGCGACGAGCAGGTCGTTCCACACCCAGATGAACTGGAAGATCGCGAACGAGGCGATCGCGGGAACCGCCAGCGGGAGCACGATGCGGAAGAAGATCTGCCCGTGCGTCGCCCCGTCGACCTTGGCCGCCTCGATCACGTCGGCCGGGATCTCGGAGATGAAGTTGTGCAGCAGGAAGATCGCCAGCGGAAGGGCGAACATCGAGTGCGCGAGCCACAGCGGCAGGTAGTTCTGCTCGGGGATGATCGGGACCACGTCGTGCAACCAGGCCTGCATCGGGCGCAGCACCGTCGAGAAGATCTGCAGCAGCGGCACGAGGGCCATCTGCAGCGGGATGATCTGCAACGCGAAGATGATGATGAACAGCACGCCCACGCCGCGGAACCGCATCCACGCGAAGGCGTACGCCGCCATCGACGCGAACACGAGCGGGATCAGCGTGGCGAGCAGCGCGATCGCGATCGAGTTCACGATGTACGAGCCGAGCTGCGGCGACGACGCCGACGACGAGAACAGCACGTTCTGGTAGTTCTCGAGGGTGAACCCCGGGTTCGAGAAGATCGTCCACCAGCCGGTGGTGCGGATGAGCTCCGCCGGACGGAACGACGAGATGAAGAGGCCGAACGTGGGGATCGTCCACAGCACCGCGATGATGAGCGATGCGATGGTGGCGGTGCGGGAGGTGAGCCGCTTCTTCACCCGCATCGTCTTCGGCATGTCGTATTCGCGCTGCTCGACCTCCTCGAGGGTGCCGAGATTCTTGCCGACGGGAAGATCGGCCGGGGCGACGCTGCTCATCGGATCTCCCTCTGCTTGCGGAGCACGTTGACGTTGTAGATGACGATGGGCAGCACGAGCACGAAGAGGATGAGTGCGAGCGCGGAGCCGCGCCCGATCTCACTCGCGCGGAACGCCTGCGTGTACATCTCGTTGGCCACGATGCTGGTGTTGAAGTTTCCGGCGGTCATGGTGCGCACGATGTCGAACACCTTGAGGGTGGCGATCGAGATCGTTGTCAGCACGACGACGAGTGCGCCCCGGATGCCGGGGATGGTGACATTCGTGAAGCGCTGCCAGGCGTTAGTGCCGTCGAGCTGCGCCGCCTCGATCTGCTCGGTCGCGATGCCCTTGATGGCCGCGCTCAGCACCACCATGGCGAATCCGGTCTGCACCCAGATCATCACGACGATGAGGAGGATCGTGTTGATCGGGTCCGTCTGCAGCCACTGCACGGGTTCACCGCCGAACGCGACGACGATGGCATTGAGGAGCCCGATCTGCTCGCGGTCGCCCGAGCGGTACTCGTAGACGAACTTCCAGATGACGCTCGCACCGACGAAGGAGATGGCGATCGGCATGAACAGGACCGACTTGTAGTATTTCTCGCCGCGGGACCGATCGATGAAGACGGCGTAGGCGAGACCGACCGCCGTCGCGAACGTGGGCACGAGCAGTACCCAGATCACGGTGTTGATGAGCGTGCGGATGGCGGCCGGCTGGGTGAAGGTCCAGACGAAGTTGTCGAACGTCCAGTCCCCCGACGAGTCCTGGAAGGCCAGGATGCTCGTGCGGATGGCCGGATAGACGAGGCCGATCGCGACGAAGATGAGCGCCGGTGCGAGGAACCCCACCAGTTGCCAGTAGTCGCGGCCCTTCTTCGGGGCCTTGTCGATGAAGAAGATGAGGAGGCCGACGACCGCGGCGAACACCGCGAGCCCCATCACCACCTGCAGGATCTTGCCGAGGAGATCGGCCGTGGTCATCGTGCCTCCCGTTCGTCGTTGAAGCTGGGGTGACGAGGGGCGGGGTTCTCCAACCCCGCCCCTCGATCATGCGCCTTGCCCGCGGTGCGCCGGGCGCGACGCGCGGACGATCAGCTGGACGGCCAGGTCGACTCGATGGTGTCGAGCACCTGCTGGGTGCTGTCGCCACCGACCCAGGCCACGATGCCCTTCCAGAAGGAGTCGGCGCCGACGGCACCGGGCATCAGGTCGGACCCGTCGAACCGGAACGTCGTCTCGGGGTCCTGGAGGATCTCGATGGACTGCACCAGCAGCTCGCTCGACGCGTTCTCGGGGTCGACGCCCTTGTTCGCGCTGATGACGCCGCCGAGGCTGACGCGGTTGTTCGCCCAGGTGTCGCTCGAGAGGTAGGCGCGGAACGCCTCGACCTCGTCGGCCTCGCGGAAGGCCACGACGATCTCGCCACCGCCGGTGACCGACAGCGGGTCGTCGGCGTTGGCCGGCGGGAGCAGGAAGCCGAACACGTCGCCGTCGGAGGCGACCTTCACCTCGTCACCGCCCTCGGGGTTCCAGAAGGTCTCGTAGAACGAGGCCTGGTGGTGCAGCGAGCACTCGCCGTCGAGGATGGGGAGGCCCGCCGTCTGGAACGCCTCGGTGACCTGCGTGGACACGTCGCCGATGCCGCCGTTGACCATGTCCTCGCTCTTCAGGTACTGCCCGACCGCGTCGAACGCGTCGGCGACCTGCGGGTCGTTGAAGGGGATCTCGTGGGTCACCCACTGGTCGTAGGCGTCGGCGCCGTTGAGGCGCAGCATGTAGTCCTCGACCCAGTCGGTGCCCGGCCAGCCGGTGGCCTCACCGGACTCGAGTCCCACGCACCACGGCTTGTGGTCGCCGTCGGCCGCGATCTGGTCGGAGAGGTCCTTGAGCTCGTCGAGCGTCTTCGGGATCTCGTAGCCCTTCTCCTTGAACTCCGCCGGCGAATACCAGACGTAGCCCTTGATGCTGGCCATGAGGGGCGCCCCGTAGAAGGTGTCTTCGTACGTGCCGTACGCCTTCCAGTCGGGCGACCAGAACTCGTCGGCGTTGGCCTCCACTTCCTCGGATGCCGGGATGAGCCAGCCGCCCGCCGCGAGGCGGTTCATCAGGCCGGGCTGCGGCACGAAGCCGACGTCGGGGGCGTTGCCACCCTCGGCGAGCACCGCGATCTGGGCCTCGAACTCGCTCGAGCCCTGGTACTCCACGGAGATGCCGGTGCAGGTCTCGAAGTCGGCCCACGACTCGTTCAGCCGGTCGGCCTCGAGGTCGAGGATGGTGCCGGCGGCCGTCACCTCTGCGCCGTCGAAGGTGCCGTACTGCTCGTAGGGCCCGCAGTCGACGTCCGCCGCGGACTCCTCGGCGGCGTCTCCCGTACAGCCCGTCAGCGCGAGCGCGACCGCGGCAGCGCCCACGACGGGGGCCAGCCAACGGCTATGCCGTGTGGATCTCATGTCTTCTCCTCGTTGAGTGTGGTGCAGGCGAAGCCGGAACCGGTTCCAGCCTCCACGGTAGGACAACCCGCGATTCCTGACAACCCGCGAGAGGTCACGGTTCGGACACCGATCCCACATTGCGCTGGATGTTAGGGGAGAGCGCTCCCACCACGCGGGCTCGCGCCGGTCCGGGGGCGTCGGCGCATTCAGGAAACGGTTCCACATTGGCGAGCCCGGACACTACACTCGCAACGAAGCAGCCCGACGGAGGGAGGCGCGGATGGCCGCCATCGGCGATGTCGCGCGTCTCGCGGGGGTCTCGAAAGCCACCGCGTCGCGGGCCCTGTCGGGCCGCGGCTACGTGGCCGACCAGACCCGGCTCCGAGTCGAGGCCGCGGCCGCCGAGATCGGCTACATCGCCTCCCCCGACGCCGCGAGCCTCGTCACCGGGCGCACCAAGAACGTCGGCGTGATCATTCCCTTCGTCAACCGCTGGTTCTTCGGCGAGGTGCTCGAGGGCATCGAGCGCGCCCTGCTCGGCGCGGGCTACGACCTCACGCTCTACAACCTCTCGGACTGGGGCCCGGGCCGCGACCGGGTCTTCGACTTCTTCCTTGCCCGCAAGCGCGTGGACGCGGTGATCGCGGTCGGCGTCGACCTCGATGAGCGCGAGGTCGCGTCGCTCGACCGGCGGGAGAAGGCGCTCGTGTGCCTCGGCGGCAGCGGCGGCGCCGCCGCGCGGCTCTCGGTCGACGATCACGCCGTCGGGCAGCTCGCCACGGAGCACCTCCTGCACCTGGGGCACACGCGCATCGCGCATCTCGCCGGCCTCGGCGCCGAGAGCCGGCCCGCGAGCGTGCAGGGCCAGCGGCGCCAGGGCTTCCTCGACGCCATGTCCGCCGCGGGCGTCCCGTCGGCCGAGCCCGCGCACCTCCTCGAGGCCGACATGAGCATGCCCGGCGGCTACACCGGCGCACTGCAGCTCCTCGGCCATCCCGGCCGACGCCCGACCGCCGTGTTCGCGGCATCCGACGAGATGGCCTTCGGCGCCATCCGCGCCGCGGAACGGCTCGGCATCGACGTGCCGGGCGACCTCTCGGTGATCGGCGTCGACGGGCACGAGAACGCCGAGATGTTCGAGCTCACCACGATCGAGCAGTACCCGGGCGAGCAGGGCCGGCTGGCCGTCGACGTGGTGCTGCGCCTGCTCGGCGACGACGCCACGGCCGACCCGCTGCCCGACTCGGGTGCGCCGCTGCCGACGCGCCTGGTCGTGCGCGCGACGACGAGCGCTCCCCGCTGACCAGCCCGACGAACCGAGCAACGGCAGCGGATGCCGCGTCGGCGCTTCAGGTCGCGTCGCCGACCGAGATCGCCTCGGCCTCGGCGAGCGCGGGCTCCGGCGCCCCGTCGACCCGCCGCAGCGCGCGATGCCCGACGAGCACCACGAGGAGCGCGACCAGCACCGAACCGGCCGCCGCGAAGTACGGCGCCTCTGGCGAGATGAGGTGCGCGAGCTCGGCCGCCGCGGGCGGCGCGATGGCGCCGCCGAGGAACCGCACGGCCGAGTACGCGCTCGACGCGACGGAGCGATGCAGGTCGGTCGCCTCCATGACGCACTCGGTGAGCACGGTGTTGAGCACGCCGAGCACGAGTCCGCCGGCGACGATGCAGACCACGAGCGCGGTCGGGTCCTCGATCACGAACCCGGCGGCGGCGAGGTCGACCGCGAGGAGCGGCAGGGCGATCCAGAGCACGCGGGTGCGCGGCATCCGTGCGGTGAGGAGCGGCGCGACGAAGACGGAGGTGATCGCGAGCGCGACGCCCCACCCGAAGAACGTGAGGCCCAGCCCGATGGCGTCGAACCCGAGCGGGAACGGCGAGTACGCGAGCAGCACGAAGAAGCCGATGTTGTAGAACAGGGCGGCGCCGGCGAGCACCGCGAGCGCCGGCTGGCGGAGGGCGCGGATGGGGGCGGACAGCCGCGTCGGCACCGGCCGGCTCGCGGCATCCGGCCCGCTCGTGTCGTCCTTCAGGAACACGACGATCGCGATGAAGCCGATCGCCATCAGGGCGGCGGTGCCGAAGAACGGGCCCCGCCAGCTGAGGTTGCCGAGGAATCCGCCGAGGAGCGGCCCGATCGCGATGCCGAGGCCGAGTGCGGCCTCGTAGAGGATGATCGCCGAGCCCGATCCGCCCGCGGCGGCACCGACGATGGTGGCGAGAGCGGTGGAGATGAACAGCGCGTTGCCGAGGCCCCAGCCGGCGCGGAAGCCGATGATCGACTCGACGTTCTGCGAGAGCCCCGCGGCCGCCGCGAAGACGACGATGATGCCGAGGCCGATGAGCAGCGTCCGCTTCGCGCCGATGCGACTCGAGATGTAGCTGGTGCCGAGCATGGCGACGCCCGTGACCAGCAGGTAGCTCGTGAAGAGCAGCTCAGTCTGCGTTGGCGTGGCCTCGAGGCTCTCGGCGATCGCCGGGAGGATCGGGTCGACGAGGCCGATGCCCATGAAGGCGATGACGCACGAGAAGGCGACGGCCCAGACGGCCTTCGGCTGCTTGAGAATCGACCCGGATGCCGCGTGGCCGGCGCTCACGCGACCACTCCCGTCGAGGCGGCGTCGCGGGCCCGCTCGAGTCGAGCGCGGACGATCTCGACCGCCGCTGCCAGCGTGGCGAGCTCGTCGGGGCCGAGGTCCGCGAAGGTGGGGGTGAGTGCGGCCGCCAGCTCCTCGCGCCACCCGGCGAGGGCGGCGAGGCCGCGGGGGTCGGCCGAGATCAGCCACGCACGCGCATCGCTGACGTCGGCGATGCGGCGGATCCAGCCGCGCTCGTCGAGCGTGTGCACGAGCTTCGTCATGGTCGGCTGCGACACGCGGCTGACCCGGGCGAGCTCGCCCAGGCGCATCGGGCCGAGGTCGCGGAGCACGCTGAGGGTGCGCCAGACGGCCGGCGACTCGGTGCTGCCGGTGACGGATGCCGCGAGCCTCGTGATGCGGTGGTTCACCGAGACGAGGTCGCCGAGGACGGTGGGAAGGTCTGCTGGCGTGGTCACCCGACCATTTTACATAGCTTGCCTATCTACTGGCTCGAACTCGCTGGGAGATTTCAGAAAGCCCTTTCTCGGAAGTTCGCGCCAATGGCACGAATCCGCCGAATTGCCTCTTGCCAAGGCGCACGATCGTGGGATAGAAACGTCTCCAGCACCTGAGATAGCGCTTTCTCAGCGGTGATCAACGACGATGACTGGAGACCACGTGTTCCCGACGACACGACGAGGCCGCCCTCTGCGGGCCGCCGCCCGAACGCGAGGCCATCGATGAGCGCCCTCGGCGAACTGCGGCGCATCAAGGGCACCTCGGCGCCGAAGTCCCGCAAGCAGAACAAGGCGGCCTTCCTCTTCCTCCTGCCGTGGTTCATCGGGCTCGCGCTCATCACCGTCGGGCCGATGGTGGCGTCGTTCGCCCTCTCGTTCACCAGGTACAACCTGCTGAGCCCGCCCCGCTTCATCGGCGTCGACAACTACGTGCGGATGTTCGAGGACGAGCGGCTCCACACGGCCCTCTCCGTCACGTTCCAGTACGTGTTCATCTCGGTCCCGCTGCAGCTCGGCCTCGCGCTGGCGCTCGCGATCGTGCTCGACCGCGGGCTCCGCGGCCTCGCGCTCTACCGGTCGGCGTTCTACCTGCCGTCGCTGCTCGGCGCGAGCGTCGCGATCGCGATCCTGTGGCGCCAGCTCTTCGGCGTCGACGGCCTCTTCAACGTGGTGCTCGGCTGGTTCGGCATCGAGGGACAGGGCTGGATCTCCAACCCCGAGACCGCCCTCGGCACGCTCATGATCCTCAACGTCTGGACGTTCGGCGCGCCGATGGTGATCTTCCTCGCCGGGCTCAGGCAGATCCCCGTCATGTACTACGAGGCGGCATCCGTCGACGGCGCCAACCGCTGGCAGCAGTTCCGGCACATCACGCTGCCCATGCTCACGCCGATCATCTTCTTCAACCTCATCCTGCAGCTCATCGGGGCGTTCCAGTCATTCACCCAGGCGTTCGTCGTCTCGGGCGGAACGGGCGGTCCGGTGGACTCGACGCTGTTCTACACGCTGTACCTCTACCAGCAGGGGTTCGCGAACCTCAACATGGGGTACGCCTCGGCCATGGCCTGGCTGCTCCTGGTGATCGTCGCCGCGCTCACCGCCATCAACTTCTGGGCCTCGAAGTATTGGGTGTTCTACGATGACCAAGACTGACCCCTCGACCGACCTCGCGCCGCTGACCGAATCGGTCGTCACCGGACTCCCGCCCGAGCGGATCCGCGAGCAGCGCCGCCGCCGCAGCCCGTTCCGCAAGCCGGTCACGAGCATCCTGCGCCACGTGTTCCTCATCGCGGCGGCCGTGCTGATGCTCTACCCCGTGATCTGGATGGTGGTCAGCTCGTTCCGGCCGACCGACCTGATCTTCCGCGAGGCGGGCCTCGTCTTCGACAGCTTCGAGATCTCGAACTACGTCGACGGATGGAACGCGCTGACGTACCCGTTCAACGTGTACCTGCTGAACTCGGGGCTCGTGGTCATCGGCTCGATCGTCGGCAACCTCGTCTCGTGCTCCCTCGCGGCCTACGCGTTCGCGCGGCTCGAGTTCACGGGCAAGCGGTTCTGGTTCGCGATCATGCTGCTGAGCATCATGCTCCCGATTCACGTGATCATCGTGCCGCAGTACGTGCTGTTCTCCCAGCTCGGGTGGGTCAACACGTTCCTGCCGCTCATCGTGCCGAAGCTGCTCGCGACCGATGCGTTCTTCATCTTCCTGATGGTGCAGTTCATCCGCGGCATCCCGCGTGAACTCGACGAGGCCGCGCGCATCGACGGGGCGGGGCATCCGCGCATCTTCCTGCAGATCATCCTGCCGCTCATGGTGCCCGCCCTCGCGACGACCACGATCTTCACGTTCATCTGGACCTGGAACGACTTCTTCAGCCAGCTCATCTTCCTGACCAAGCCGGCGCTCTACACCGTGCCGCTCGCCCTCAACGCGTTCCAGGACGCGCAGAGCTCGACCGACTTCGGCGAGCTGTTCGCGATGAGCGTCGTGTCGCTCATCCCCATCTTCCTGATCTTCCTCTTCGGCCAGCGATTCCTGATCAAGGGCATCGCCACGACGGGGATCAAGTGATCGGCCAGGCCGATCCGACGCGGGCGCGCACGGTCGCGCGCCGGCCCACCGCACCACCGGCTCCACCCACTCCCCTGCACCACACCACACCACGGAAGGACACCACCATGCGAGGCACCACACGACGCCGCATGGGCGTCGTCACGGCCATCGGCGCAGCGACGATGCTCGCGCTCACGGCCTGCGCCGGCAACCCCGCCGCCCCCGCCGACGAGGCGCCGAAGCTCGAGCTCTCGGACGAACCCGTGACGCTCTCGTTCACCTGGTGGGGCAACGACACCCGTCACGCGATCACGCAGGAGCTCATCGCCGCGTTCGAGGCGGAGCACCCGAACATCACCATCGAGCCCCAGTACACCGACTGGGCGGGCTACTGGGACAAGCTCTCCACCTCGGTGGCGGCCGGCGACATCCCCGACATCATCCAGATGGACGAGAAGCAGCTGTCGACGTACGCGTCCAACGGCGTGCTCATGGACCTCGGCGGCCTCTCCTCAGTGCTCTCCACCGAGGACTACCCCGAGGCCGTGCTCGGCACCGGCGCGCTCGACGGCACCCAGTACGGCGTGCCCGTCGGCATCAACTCGTACACGATCATCGCCAACCAGGACGTGCTCGACCAGTACGGCATCGACCTGCCCGACGACGAGACCTGGACGTGGGACGACTTCGTCGCCACCGCCCAGGAGGTCGCCGAGGCGAGCGGCGGCGCGGTCGCGGGCACCCAGTCGTGGGGCTTCGAGGACGGCGGCCTGAACAACTGGCTGCGCCAGCACGACAGCGCGCTCTACGACGCCGACGGCGAGATCGCCGCGAGCGAGGAGGACCTCGCGGGCTGGTGGGAGTTCCTGCTCGACGCGACGAAGGACGGCGCCACGCCCGAACCGTCGGCGACGATCGAGCGCGAGTCCGGCGGCCTCGCCGAGTCGTTCACCGCGACGAACCAGTCGGCGTTCGGCCCGTGGTGGTCGAACCAGGTGCAGGCGCTCCGCGACGCGAGCGGCCAGGATCTCGTGGCCCTGCGCGTGCCCACGAGCAAGGGCGCATCCGACGGCTGGGCGTACTACAAGCCGTCGATGTTCTGGTCGGCGTCGTCGAAGACCGAGCACCCGGCCGAGGTCGCCACGTTCCTCGACTTCCTGTCGAACAGCGAGGAGGCCGCCGACCTGCTGCTCGCAGAGCGCGGCGTGCCCGCCAACGAGAAGATCCGCGACTACATCACGCCGAAGCTCGACGAGGTCAACCAGACCGTCGTCGGCTTCCTGGACGACCTCGCACCGCAGGTCGGCGACGCACCGGCGGCCACGCCCCCGGGCGGCGGCATGATCGAGGCGATCATCGACCAGCACACCCAGCAGGTGCTCTTCGGCGAGATGACTCCCGAAGAGGCCGCGGCGAGCTTCCTCGCCGAGCTGCAGCGGGCGCTCGACGACGCCGCCGTGTAGTCCGCGAGCGAGTTCCCAAGCCGACGGATCCTCCCGGACCGTCACCCGAGCGGCTGCCGCGTCTGCCTGCGCGGCAGCCGCTCATCTCCCCGTCGACCCGCGTCGGCATCGCCTTCCCCGCCGCACGCGGCGTAGCGTCATCCCAAGCCCCTTCCCGATGGAGGTCCCAGTGCCCAACCCGCCCCGGCAGGTCACGATCGCCCAGGTCGCCGAGTACGCCGGCGTCTCGCAGGCGTCGGTGTCACGGGTGCTGAACCGCAACCAGAAGGTCGACCCGGCCATCTCGGCCAAGGTGCGCGACGCGATCGAGAAGCTCAACTACTCGCCGAGCCAGATGGCGCGCAACCTCGTGCGCGGCCGCAGCAACACCGTCGCCCTCGTCGTGCCCGACCTCGAGAACCCCATGTTCCAGGGCGTGCTCAAGGGGCTCGCCCGCGAGGCGGCGCTCGACGGCTACCGGGTGCTCGTCGCCGACACTGCCGAGCGCGTCGCCGACGAGGAGGACATCGCCGTCGAGGCCCGCTCCCGGTGCGACGCGCTCGTGCTCGTCTCGCCGCGCATGCCGGCCGAGCGGCTCGAGGCCCTGCTCGCCCGATCCGGCCCCATCGTGGTCGTGAACCGCCCGGTCGCGAGCGATCCGGCGGCAGAGCTCTCGGTCGACTACGAACACGCGACACGCACCCTCGGCGAGCACCTGGTCGCACTCGGCCACACCCGTATCGCCTACCTCGCCGGGCCGCCGCAGGCCTATGCCGACGGGCTCCGCCGGCACGGGCTCGCCGAGCTCGTCGCCCGCCACGAGCGCGTCGAGGTGTTCGACCTCGCGGCCGGCTCACAGGTCGAGGACGGCTACCGCGCCGCCGAGGACGTGCTCTCGTCGAGCGCGACCGCCGTGATCGCCTTCAACGACCTCGTCGCCCTCGGCCTCCTCGCCCGGCTCCGCGAGCTCGGCGTCGACGTGCCAGGTGAGATCTCGGTGGCGGGCATCGACGACATCCCGCTCGCGCGGTTCTCCGCTCCGGCGCTCACCACCATGTCGGTGCCGCGCCTCGAGCTCGGCGCCCAGTCGTGGCGGCGCCTGCGCGATGCCATGGCCGGCTCGCCGGCGACGCATCCGCTCTCCTACCGGGCGATCCTCGAAGCGCGCGGGAGCACGGGACCCGCGCCCGAGGCGTCGGGCTGGCTGTCGCCCGGCCGTCCGGTGCTGCGCATCGGCGACCGGGTGGTGGCCCGCTACGAGGAGGGCACGAGCATCGACTCGGTGCTCTCCCCGCGGCCCTACCTGCACCCCGTCGAGACGCTCGGCGGCGTTCGCGTGACCGACAGCCACCCCACCGACCACCTGCACCACTTCGGCATCGGCGTGGCCCTACCCGATGTCAACGGCACCTCGTACTGGGGCGGTCGCACCTACGTGCAGGACGTGGGCTCGGTCATGCTCGAGAACCAGGGCGCGCAGCGACGCGACGCGCTCACGGTCGACGACGACGTGCTGGTCGAGCGGCTCACCTGGATCGACGAACGCGAGGTGGCGCAGCTCAGCGAGGTGCGCGTGCTCACGGGGCGTCCGGCCCGTGTCGGCGAACGCGACGCCTGGACGCTCGGCTGGCGCAGCACGCTCGCCGCGAACTTCGGCGCGCTCACGCTGGGCTCCCCCGCGACGAACGGCCGCGAGGGCGCAGGCTACGGCGGCCTGTTCTGGCGGTTCCCCCGGTGGGACGCCACGGTGATCACCCGCGACGGCGAGGGCGAACGCATCGCGCACGGCTCCACGTCGCCCTGGCTCGCCGTCGTCGACGCCGGACGCCGTGTCACGGTGCTGCTCGCGCAGCCCGAGGGGCGGCCCGCGCTGCCGTGGTTCGCGCGGGTCGACGAGTACCTGGGCATCGGCCCCGCCGTGGCGTGGGACGAGGTCGTCTCGGTGCCCGAGGGCGGCCGGCTCGAGCTCGGCATCGACGCCCTGCTCATCGATCGCGCGATCACGGATGCCGCAGAGCTCGAGCTGCTGGCCTCGACGCTCGGCGCCGTGGTGAACACGCCGGTCTCCGGCCTCGAGACGGGGCTCGTCGCCAACCCGGCCCGGCACTCGTGATCGGCCGGATGCCGCGCATCGGCCTCGCGGGCGTGCACGGCCACGGCGCCAGCCACGTGCGCGCGGCGCGGGAGCTCGAACGCGAAGGACGCGCGGTGCTCGCCGCGGTGGCCGACCACCGACCACCGGGGCCCGACCTCGACGGCGTCACGGCGTACCGCGAGGCGAGCGACATGATCGCCGCGGAGGGACTCGACATCGTGGTCCTGTGCACGCCGATGCACACCCACCTCCCCCTCGCCGAGCAGGCGCTGCTGCACGGCGCGCACGTGCTGCTCGAGAAGCCGCCGACCCCGACGCTCGACGAGTTCCATCGTCTGCTCGCCGCGAGCGAGGCGACAGGGCGGGCGGTGCAGCTCGGCTTCCAGAGCCTCGGCTCGGCCGCCGTTCCGGTGATGCGCGACCTCATCGCTGCCGGGGCCATCGGCGATCCGGTGCGCTACGGCGCCCTCGCGACCTGGGTGCGGAACGTCGACTACTGGCGGCGGGCACCATGGGCCGGGCGCAGCACGCTCGACGGGGTGCCGGTGGTCGACGGCGCCGTCACGAATCCCCTCGCGCACGCGGTGGCCACGGGCCTCGCGGTCGCCGGGGCCACGCGCGAGGAGGACGTCGCCGCCGTGCGGCTCGACTTCTACCGGGCGAACGACATCGAGGTCGACGACACCTCGTCGCTCGTCGTCGACCTCGCCGGCGGCGCGACCCTCGCCGGCGCCCTCAGCCTCACCGCGCCACGGCGCAGCGAGCCGTGCATCATCGTCGAGGGCACGGCCGGGCGCCTCGTGCTCTGGTACACGCTCGACGTCATCCAGCTCGTCGAGCCCGGCTCCGACGTGCCCGTGACGAGCATCCATCCCCGCACGGGGCTCCTCGCGAACCTCGTCGACCACGTCGTCGACGGCACCCCGCTGCTCGTGCCGGCGGCATCCACCGGCGCGTTCATGCGCGTGCTGGAAGCGGTGCGGGAGAACGGCCCGCCCGCCCGAATCGCCGCGCGGCACCTGGAGCGCGTCACCGACGACGAGGGCACGCACCTCGTGGTGCAGGAGCTCGAGCGCTGGAGCGCCCGCGTCGTCGCCGAGGGCCGCACGTTCGCCGAGATCGGCGCGCCGTGGAGCCGTGTCGGCTGAGGTTGACCCGCGCCTCAGGGACAGCACGGTGGTCGTCTCATGGTCGGCGTCGTAGCGTCCCCAACGGGCGACCTGCGGTACCGATCCGGACCGCGTACGGCCCCACCGATGAAGGAGGGCACCATGACCACCGAGACCGCTGCCGCCTCAGGCGCGGCGATCAGCGCCGCCGACGGGATCACGCTGCAGAGGGTCGCCCGCGCGGGCGGCTACACGGGTCCGAACGACGGCATCCCGGGGCCGAACACCTGGAAGGCCCTGCAGCAGACCGGCAAGGGATACGGGTACGCCGGCAGCATCGACGGCTCGCCCGGGCCCGACACGTACCGGGGCGTCCAGCGGCTCGCCGCCCAGGGCGGCTACACGGGCCCCATCGACGGCGTCATGGGACCCGGGTCGTGGAAGGGCGTGCAGACCGTGCTCACGGGCTTCGGCTATGCCGGCCCGATCGACGGCGTTCCCGGAACCGACACCTGGCGGGCGCTCCAGGTGCTCGCCCGCATCGGCGGGTACTTCGGCCCGTACGACGGCGCCCTCGGGCCGAACTCCTGGAAGGGCGTGCAGGTCGTCCTCACGGGCGCCGGGTACACCGGCCCCATCGACGGCGTCGCCGGGCCGAACACCTGGAAGGCGCTGCAGCGCATCGCGCAGCGCGGCGGGTACGCGGGGCCGATCGACGGCGTCCCGGGCCCGAACACGTACGCCGGGCTGGCCGCGCTCCTCGTCCGCAGCGAGCACGACTGACCTGCACGAACGACGGATGCCCCGTGGCTCGCGATGAGCCACGGGGCATCCGTGTGTTCAGGTGACGCGGGTCACCTCAAGCGGGAAGCGCTCGAGCGAGCGCGACCACTTACTTGAGGGTGACGGTCGCGCCGGCCTCCTCGAGGGCGGCCTTCGCCTTGTCGGCGGTCTCCTTGTTCGCGCCCTCGAGCACGGCCTTGGGAGCACCGTCGACGACGGCCTTGGCCTCGCCGAGGCCGAGCGAGGTGAGCTCGCGGACGACCTTGATGACCTGGATCTTCTTCTCGCCGGCAGCCTCGAGGACGACGTCGAAGGAGTCCTTCTCCTCGACCTCTTCAGCAGCAGCGCCGCCGCCAGCGGCAGCGGGGCCGGCAACGGCGACCGGAGCGGCCGCGGTGACCTCGAAGGTCTCCTCGAACGCCTTGACGAACTCCGAGAGCTCGATGAGGGTCAGGCCCTTGAACTGCTCGAGCAGCTCTTCAGTGGACAGCTTCGCCATGATTTTTCTCCTTAGATTCTTGGTTACTCACCGCTTGAGAGGCTCGCGCCTACGCAGCGGACTCCTGCTTCTCACGCAGCGCGTCGACCGTGCGAACGGCCTTCGACAGCGGTGCGTTGAACAGATATGCGGCTCCGAACAGCGAGGCCTTGAAGGCACCGGCGAGCTTCGCCAGCAGCACTTCACGGGACTCGAGGTCGGCGAGCTTGCCTACCTCTTCGGCGGTCAGGGGCTTGCCATCGAAATAGCCGCCCTTGACCACGAGGAGGGGGTTCGCCTTGGCGAAGTCACGCAGGGCCTTCGCGACGGCGACCGGGTCACCGTGCACGAATGCGATCGCGGAGGGACCGGCGAGCTCGTCGTCGAACGACGAGATGCCGGCGTTGTTCGCCGCGATCTTGGTCAGCGTGTTCTTCACCACGGCGTAGCTCGCGTCCTCACTGATGGACTTGCGCAGCGTCTTGAGCTGCGCAACAGTGAGGCCGCGGTATTCGGTCAGCAGAACGGCGGTCGAGCTCTCGAACAGGTTCGTGAGTTCGGCAACCGAGGCTTCCTTGTTCGCCATGGCCACTCCTTGTGAATTCAACGCGCACCGCGGAAGCGGTGCACGGCCTGGGAGCGCTGGAAGCTCAGAGCGTCGAGCAAAAGAAAAGAGCTCCGGCGCAGTTGCGCGGAGCTCGGCCCGAATGAACGGGAAGTCTTCGTCACACCTGCGCGGGCACTTGCTTTCGCAAGACTTCGGTCGACTCGCCCCGTGAATGAACTCGGTGCGCGCACGACAACCAGCGGTCTTCGGCTCCGACAAGAGTAGCGGATGCCGCGGGCGCCGCCAAATCGGCCCGCCCGCGGCATCCGGCACCGACTTCGCGGATGGTGGAGCGGCGGTCAGTGCCGCCCCCGATGTCGGATGCCGGATCGAAGCTGAGACTGTGCGCAGTACGGGCGCTGCACCCCGACCCCGAGGCGCATCCGGCAGCTTCCGCGATCGAAGGAACACATCATGACGACAGAGACCGTCGCCGACCGCGTGCCCGAGGGGCCGACCGGACGACAGATCATCACGTTCGCGCAGGTGGACCCGGCAACCGCGGCTCGGGAGCTGCGGGACGTCGCAGGGCTCGACCTCGCCAACGCCCGCGACGTGGGCGCGTTCGGCACGCTCGAGGAGGTCGCCGGCGACGGCGTCTACCTCGAGGAGCTGAACATCGCGATCGTCGACTCGGTGCCGGATCAGCTGGGCGCCCTCTCACGCGCGGTCGACGACTCGGCGAGCCCCGTGCTCGCCATCGAGCCCGAGGTGTGGGTGCACGCCCTCACCATGGAGGACACCCGCACGTTCGAGGACGTCGAGACCGGCGAGACCACGCAGGACGACGAGGTCGACGCCGCGGAGGTCTACGCCGACACCGCCGCGTACACGTGGGGCCTGAGGGCCGTACGGGCCATCCCGCCGATCCTGCGCACCGCGCCGTGGTCGGGCACCGGCATGCGCGTCGCGATCCTCGACACCGGCATCGACCTGGGGCATCCCGACTTCGCCGGACGCGTGCTGGCGAGCCAGTCGTTCATCCCGGGGCAGCCGGTGCACGACGGCCACTCGCACGGCACGCACTGCGCGGGCACGGCGGCCGGCATCAAGGTGCCGCCGGGCGGACAGCGCCGCTACGGCGTCGCGCACGGCGCCCGCCTGCTCGTGGGCAAGGTGCTGTCGAACTCGGGCAGCGGCACGAGCGGGCAGATCCTCGCGGGCATCAACTGGGCCATCCAGCAGGGTGCGACCGTGATCTCGATGTCGCTCGGCTCCTCGGTGAACGTCGGCCAGGCGCACTTCACGTACTACGAGCAGGCCGCGGTGGCCGCGCTCAACGCCGGGACGCTCATCGTCGCGGCGGCGGGCAACGACGGCTGGGCCCCGGTGAACGCGCCGGCGAACAGCCCCTCGGTGCTGGCCGTGGCCGCGGTCGACCAGACGCTCCAGCGCGCGTCGTTCTCATGCGTGGCGCTGAACGGCGGTGGCGGCGAGGTCAACGTCGCGGCCCCCGGCGTGGCGACGTACTCGACGGTGCCGGTGGAGAAGGGCTCCTACGGCGTGAAGAGCGGCACCAGCATGGCGACCCCGCATGTCGCGGGCATCGCGGCGACCATCGCCCAGAAGACCGGCCTGCGCGGGCGCGAGCTCTGGCGCGAGATCGAGCGCACCGCCCTGGCGCTGCCGCAGTCGGCGCAGCAGGTGGGCGCGGGCCTCGCGGTCGTGCCGACGCGGATGCTGAAGATCGTGGTGCCGACGCCGATCCCGTGGCGCCCGGGCCCGATCATCGATCCCGGCCCCATCCAGCCGCCCATCGACGTCCCGGCGCCGTGAGCGACCGGCGAACTCGGTGGTGAGACGGGGATGACGAAGGAAGGCCGGCGTCGCGTGCACGTCACGCTCGGCGGCGACCCCGAGGCGGCGAGGTCCGTGGAGGACCTCGCCGCCGCGGGCCTCGAGGTCGAGGAGCGCCTCGATGCCATCGGCGTGGTCACCGGCTGGGCCGATGACGAGACCCTCGAGCGGCTGCGCTCGATCGACGGCGTGACGGTGGAGGCGGAACGCGGCGTGCAGCTGCCGCCACCGGACGCACCGGTGCAATAGCGCACGACGGGGTGCCCCGGGTCCCGGTGGGCGCCGTGTCGGAGGCCGGGAGTAGACCGGGGACATGGAGATCACTCACCTGAATCCCGCGTCGTCGTTCCGGAACCCCGCGTTCAGCCAGGGGGTCCTCGTCCGCGGCGCGTCGAACCTGTTGTACGTCGGCGGCCAGAACGCCACGGACTCGTCGGGGGCCATCATCGAGGGCGGCCTCGGGGCGCAGACCGAGCAGGCGCTGAAGAACGTGCTCGCCGTGCTCGCCGAGGCCGGCGCCGACCAGTCCAACGTGGTGCGCCTCGCCGTGTACCTCGTCGACGGCGAGTCGGTCGACGAGGGCTACGCCGCATCCGCGAAGGTCTGGGGCATGAACCCGACCGCTCTCACCGTGCTCATCGTGCCGCGCCTCGGCCGGCCCGACGCGCTCGTCGAGATCGAGGCGGTGGCCGTCCTCGAATGAGCGCGGCGTGGCCGGCGGAGGTCGGCAGCGCCGAAGGCGGCCCGGGGGAATAGTTGACCCACGTCCAAAGTTGACTAAATACAACTACTTATATATAGTTGCTGAATATCAACTTTCAGGCCCCTGCCTCACCAGGCGGAGCGCCTCGCACGACGTAAGGGATCAACGTGACTTCTGTGGCAGACAAGCCGGCGACCGGGGCCGTTCCGGCCGTTCCGGCGCAACGCACCCCCCGCGAGGTGATCATCGCCATCTCGGGCCTCGTCGTGGCGATGTTCGTCGCCGTCATCTCCGGCACGGTCGTCTCGACCTCGATGCCGCTCATCATCGCCGACCTCGGCGGCGACCAGACCGCCTACACCTGGGTCATCACCGCGAGCCTGCTCGCCATGGCCGTCTCGACCCCGATCTGGGGCAAGCTCGCCGACCTGGTGAACCGCAAGGTGCTGCTCATGGCGGCGATCGGCCTGTTCGTCGTCGGCACGGCGATCGCGGGCTTCGCCCAGGACACCACGACCCTCATCGCCGTGCGCGTGATCCAGGGCCTCGGCGCCGGCGGGCTCATGTCGCTCGTCATGATCCTCATCGCGGTCATCATCTCGCCGCGCGAGCGCGGCAAGTACATGGGCTTCGTCGGCGGCATCATGGCCGTCGCGACCATCGGCGGTCCGCTGCTCGGCGGCGTCATCACCGACGCCTGGGGCTGGCGCGCCAACTTCTTCCTTCCGGTGCCGCTCGCGATCATCGCGCTCATCGTCATCTCGCGCACGCTGCACCTGCCGGCCATGCCGAAGCGCGCGGTGAAGATCGACTACCTCGGCATCGTGCTGCTCGCCGTGGGCGTCTCGCTGCTGCTCGTCTGGGTGTCACTCGGCGGCAGCGAGTTCGAGTGGGACTCGATGACCAGCTACGTGATGATCGGCGTCTCCGCCGCCGCCATCATCGGCTTCATCATCACCGAGTTCTTCGTGCCCGAGCCCATCGTGCCGATGACGCTCTTCAAGAACCGCACCTTCACGCTCGCCGTGATCGCCTCGGTCGCGATCGGCGTCTCCATGTTCGCGACCAGCGTCTTCCTGGCCCAGTACTTCCAGCTCGCCCGCGGCGCGACCCCCACGGAGTCGGGGCTCATGACGATCCCGATGATCGTCGGCCAGATGGGCGCCTCGATCCTCATCGGCGCACTCATCAGCAAGTTCGGCAAGTGGAAGCGCTTCATGCTCCTCGGGTCGCTGCTCGTCGTCGCCGGCAGCTACCTCATGACGACGCTCAGCTACGACACCGACTACCTCTGGGTCAGCGTCTACATGATCGTCCTCGGCGCGGGCCTCGGCATGGTCATGCAGAACCTCACACTCGTCGTGCAGAACGACACGCCCGCCTCGCAGCTGGGTGCGGCGAGCTCGAACGTGAACTTCTTCCGCACGATCGCCGGCACCATCGGCGTGACGATCATGGGCTCGATCCTGGCCACCCAGGTCACCACGCACATCACGTCGGGCCTGAAGGGCTACACCCCCACCTCGCCCGAAGACGTCGAAGCCCTGAAGGGCCTCGCCGGCGGCGGCATCCCGCACGTCTCCGAGCTGCCCGACGGCATCCGCGTCATCATCGAGAGCGCGTACGGCAACGGCATCGCCGATGTCTTCTGGGTCGCCGTGCCGCTCGCGGTGCTGAGCGTCCTCGCGATCGCGTTCCTGCCCAACAAGGCGCTCTCGACGAAGACCTCGGCCGAGCAGCTGAAGGAGGAGCTCGAGCAGGTCGCGATCGACCTGGCCGAGGCCGAGATCGGGTCGCCCGTCACGTCGTCCATCCAGATGGTCGAGGAGGACGCCGAGGCCGAGCGTGCCGCGAAGGCTGCGAAGACCTCCTCCGAGTCCGCCCGCTGACATGACGCTCGCGATCGAGGTTCCCGACCGTACCGACGAGGCCATCGCCGACGTCGAGGAGCAGTTGAGCATGCTGTTCGGCCGCATCCGCACGGTCTGGAAGGAGTCGGCCGAGCAGGTGCATCCCGACCTGCAGCCGGCCGGCTACAAGCTCATCTCCGCGATCACCCGGCTGGGCACGACCAACGCGCACGTGCTGGCCGAGATGTTCGAGATGGACAAGTCCGTCGTGAGCCGCCAGATCCGCATGCTCGAGGAGCTCGGGCTCGTCGAGACGCGTCCCGACGAGACCGACGGCCGCGTGCGCGTGCTCGTCGCCACCCGGAACGCGCTCGACGCGCTGCAGGGCGTGCGCGACCGCAACCAGCAGCGGCTGCGCGCTGTGCTCGCCGGCCACCCCGAGGCGGAGCTGCGGAGCTTCGCGAGCCTGCTGCGGAGCCTCGGCGACGCCTGACATCCCTCGCCCGATCGCCCCTCGAACGCGACGAAGGCCCGCCCTCCTCCCGGAGTGCGGGCCTTCGCTCGTCCACGGAGGATGTCCGCCCCGTCGCGACAGGCGCCCTCGACCCGAATAGGATCACCCGCATGACCGACACCGCCTCGAGTGCCGCCCGCACGGCCACCGACGACGAGATCGCGTCGGTCGAGGAGCAGCTCCGCCGACTCTTCGGCCGGGTGCGGCTCGTCTGGAAGGAGGCGGCCGCCGCGGTGCACCCCGACCTCCAGCCCGTCGGTTACAAGATCCTGTCGGCGCTCGTGCGCCGCGGGCGCATGCACGCCGGCGCGATCGCCGAGGTCTTCGAGATCGACAAGAGCGTCGTGAGCCGCCAGGTGAAGCACCTCGAGTCGCTCGGGCTGGCCCGGGTCGTCGCCGACCCCGACGACGGACGAGCGCGTTTCATCGAGGCGACGGACGAGGCGATCGCGAGCGTCGAGCAGAAGGGCTCGCGGATGCAACAGCGGCTCTACGCGCGGCTGCGCACGTGGTCGGGCGACGACGTCGAGACACTCGCCACCCTCCTCGGGCGGCTCGGCAGCGAAGTGGTGGAGGACGGCGCGGAACCGGAGGGCGCCGAGTCCGACGCGACCGACCGTGAACCCGAGGCGGGCTCGGGCTCAGCGACCGGCGACTGACCGCTCCGCCGCGTCCACCCCGTCGGCCTGGTCCGCCGGCACGCGGCCGCGCCCGTCGTCGGCCGACGCCGGCTCCTCGGCTGACGCGGCGGGCAACCGCACGGTGAACCGCGTGGCGCCGGGCTCGCTCGAGACCGACACCTCGCCGTGGTGGGCGCCGACCACGGCCTGCACGATCGCCAGCCCGAGCCCCGTGCTGCCGGCTCGGCGGGACCGCGACGAGTCACCCCTCACGAACCGTTCGAAGAGCGAGTCGACGAGCTCGGGCGGGATGCCGGGTCCGTCGTCCTCGACGGTGAGCACCACGTCGGAACCGTCACGGGCAAGCGAGGCGACCACGCTTGTGCCGTCGGGCGTGTGCACCCGGGCGTTGGCGAGCAGGTTCGTGACGACCTGTCGCAGGCGCGGCTCGTCGCCGACGACGACGGTCGCGGCATCCGGCAGTCGCACCTCCCAGTCGTGGTCGGGCCCCGCGGCCTGCGCGTCGCCGACCGCCTCGACCACGACGCGGCCGAGGTCGACGGGCCGGGCTGCGAGCTCGCGGCCCTCGTCGAGCCGCGCGAGCAGCAGCAGGTCCTCGACGAGCTCGGTCATGCGCACCGACTCGGACTCGATGCGTCCGATCGCGTGCGTCACGTCGGGCGGCAGCTCGCCGCCGTGCAGGCGCGTCAGCTCCGCGTAGCCGCGGATCGAGGCGAGCGGCGTGCGAAGTTCGTGGCTCGCGTCGGCGACGAAGCGGCGCACCTTCTGCTCGCTCTGCTCGCGCGCCGAGAGGGCGGATGCCACGTGCCCGAGCATGCGGTTGAACGCGGTGCCGAGCCGGCCGACCTCGGTGCCCTCGTCGTCGACCCTGACACGCTCGGCGAGTGCGACGTCGCCGCGGTCGAGCGGCAGGTTGGACACGCGCTGGGCGGTCGCGGTGACCTGGGCGAGGGGGCTGAGCGCCCGGCGGATCACGGACGAGCCGATGACGAGGGCGATCACGAGGCCGACGATGGCGACGATGGCGATGGTGAGCGCCAGCTGCATCGTCGAGGCGTTGACTTCGGCGAGCGGCAGGGCGAGGACGACGGCGACCTCGCCCCACTCCTCCTGCGTGTGGGCGATGGCCCGGTACTCGCCGAACCGGGGCACGTCGACGGTGTGCGGCTCGCCATCGGGCGGCACCGCGCCGAGCGCGTCGGCGATGTTCGGCGGCAGGTCGAGCACGCGGCCGCGCTCGGTGATGTATCCGGCCCGCGTCGTGCCGTCGTCGGTGACGAGTGCGGCGAGCGTGCCGGCCTCCTGACCCGGGATGTTCAGCACGAGGCCGGGCGCCTCGTCGGGGTCGCCGGGGAATCCGGGCGGCTGGCCCGCGATGGCGACGTTGGCCCGGGAGCTCGCCGAGGCCAGGTTCGCATCGAGGCGCGCGACCGACGACTCGTGGAACACGGCCACGCTCACCACGCCGACGACGGCGCTCACGGCCACCAGCAGGCCGGCGACGATGACGAGGAGCCGCCGGTGCAGCGTCCAGGTGAAGCGACGGCGCGGGGCATCCGTCGTCTCGTGGATCGCCGCCTCCTCACGCGACGCGGCGGCGTGCCCGGGGTCGCCGGGCCTGGTCATCCGACGGCCTTGAGCATGTACCCGGCGCCACGGACCGTGTGGATCATCGGCTCGCGGCCGGCGTCGATCTTCTTGCGCAGGTAGGAGATGTAGAGCTCGACGACCGACTCCTTGCCGCCGAAGTCGTACGACCACACGCGGTCGAGGATCTGCGCCTTCGAGAGCACCCGGCGGGGGTTGCGCATGAGGAAGCGCAGCAGCTCGAACTCGGTGGCGGTGAGCTCGATGGGCGTGCCGGCGCGGGCGACCTCGTAGGAGTCCTCATCGAGGGTGAGGTCGCCGACGGTGAGCACGGGGTCCTTCGCCTGCGCGAGGGTGAGGGTCGAGCGCCGGATGAGTCCGCGCAGGCGCGCGACCACCTCCTCGAGGCTGAACGGCTTGGTGACGTAGTCGTCGCCGCCGGCGGTGAGCCCGGCGATTCGGTCGTCGAGGGAGTCCTTCGCGGTGAGGAAGAGCACGGGCGTCTCGGTGCCGTCGGCGCGCACGCGCTGCAGCACCTCGAGCCCGTCGATGTCGGGGAGCATGATGTCGAGCACGATGGCGTCGGGACGGAACTCGCGCGCGACCTTCACGGCGCTGAACCCGTCGGCGGCGGTGCGCACGTCCCAGCCCTCGTAGCGCAGGGCCATCTTCAGGAGCTCGGTCAGGGAGTGCTCGTCGTCGACGACGAGCACTCGCACCATCGAGCCGTCGCCCTTCGTGATCGGGGCGCGGTGCTGGGCGGTCGGCGCAGTGCTCATGTCTCCAGTATCCGCTTCGGCCTATGCGTTCCCTATGACGCAGATGAGCGGATGCCGCAGCTCGGCGCCGACCCCCGCGACGCCGCCGACGCATAGGCGATTCATCGTGGGGCCAGTGACCCCGCATAGCCCGGCTGCCTAGCGTCGCGATCGGCGTCCTGCCCGGGCGGCCTCCCCCACGACCTCAGAGGAGACCCCATGTTCTTCACCTCCCTCCGGCGCGAGCTCGCCGGGCGGCGCAGGCAGACCGCGATCGTCGCGATCGGCATGGCGCTCGCGATCGCGCTCGTCATCATCGTGAACTCCGTGGCGTCGGGAGTGCGCGATGCGCAGGCGTCGGTGCTGCAGTCCGTCTACGGCGTCGGCACCGATCTCACCGTGTCGCAGGAGCCCACTCCGCCCGCCGAGGGCGAGGCGGGCGCCGGCCCCGGGCGCTTCGAGTTCGGCGCCGACGACGGCACCGCGTCCGGCGATTCCACCGAGGTCAGCCAGTCGCGGCTCACCGCCGGCTTCGGCTCGACCACCTTCGACGCGTCGGCGCTGGAGACGGCGACCGAGGTCGACGGCGTGGCCGCGGCATCCGCTGCCCTGTCGTTGACGAACATGACCTTCTCGGGTGAGATGCCGCAGTTCGCGACCCGCGACGAGGGCACGCTGCCCGCCGACGGCGGAGGCGACGACGCGACCGCCCAGCAGCCGCCGACCGGGGGCTTCGACGGGGCCGGCGGCAGTGCGTTCGACGTGGACAGCTTCACGGTGCTCGGCATCGACCCCGCGGCCGCCGCGGTCGGCCCGCTGTCGTCGGTGGAACTCGCCGACGGGCGCGGGCTCGAGGCGGCCGACGCCGGACAGCCCGTGGCCGTGCTCGACGCGTCGTACGCCACGAGCGCCGACCTCGCGGTGGGCGACACCATCGACGTGGGCGGTACGGAGTTCGAGATCCTCGGCACCGTGACGTCCACGTCGGCGGATGCCGCGACCGCGTCGAACGTGTACATCCCGCTCGACCTGGCCCAGTCGCTCTCGGGCCTCGACGGTCAGGTCAGCGACGTCTACGTGCAGGCGGAATCGTCCGACCGCATCGCCGACGTGCAGGCCGACCTCGAGGAGGCGCTCCCCGACTCGACCGTGTCGACGCAGGCCGACCTCGCCGCCTCGGTGTCGGGCTCGCTGGCGACCGCGTCGACCCTCGTCTCGAACCTCGGGCTGTGGCTCTCGCTCGCCGTGCTCGTCGCCGCGTTCCTCATCGCGATCCTCTTCACGATCCAGGGCGTGGCCCGGCGCACCCGCGAGTTCGGCACGCTGAAGGCCATCGGCTGGTCGAACCACCGTGTCGTCGGGCAGGTGGCCGGCGAGTCGCTCGTGCAGGGCCTCATCGGCGGGGCGGCCGGCCTCGTGCTCGGCCTCGCCGGCATCTGGGTGATCAACCTCATCGCCCCGACGCTCGGCGGGAGCGCCACCACGGGTGCCCTGCCCGGCGGCGGTGCCCTGACGGCCGGCGGGGCCGGTGGCGGACCGAGCGCTGCCGGACCCTTCGGCGACCGACTGGCGGATGCCGCGGGCTCCACGACGGAGGTCGTGCTGAACGCGCCCGTGACCATCTCGGTGATCGCGATCGCCATCGGCCTCGCCGTGCTCGGCGGACTCCTGGCCGGCGCGATCGGCGGCTGGCGCGCGTCGCGCCTCCGACCCGCCGAGGCCCTGCGCAGCGTCGCCTGAGCCCGCCCCGCTCGGCGCGCCCCCACCACCCCCGAGTCCCGTTGATCCACCAACGTCCAGGAAGGACCACCCATGTACACGCTCGAGCACGTCTCGAAGACCTATTCGCAGTCCAAGCGCCGCGTCACCGCCCTGCAGGACGTGACGCTCTCCATCCCGTCGGGCCAGCTCGTCGCGATCCAGGGCCCGACCGGCGGCGGCAAGTCCACCCTGCTGCAGATGCTCGGCGCACTGGACCGGCCGACGTCGGGGCGCCTCACCCTCGGCGACGCGGAGCTCTCGCACCTGCCCGACCGCAAGCTCGGCGGCATCCGCGCCAAGGAGATCGGGTTCGTCTTCCAGGGCTTCAACCTCATCCCGACCCTCACCGCGCAGGAGAACGTCGAGACGGCGCTCGCGCCGCTCGGCGTCCCGGCCGAGGAGCGGCGCAGGCGAGCGGTCGACGCGCTCGCCTCCGTCGGGCTCGCCGATCGCGCCGGCCACATGCCCGGCGAGCTCTCGGGCGGCCAGCAGCAACGGGTCGCGATCGCGCGCGCCCTCGTGAAGGAACCCGACGTGCTCCTCGCCGACGAGCCCACCGGCAACCTGGACGAGGAGACCCGCGACGAGATCATGGACCTGCTCGAGGGCCTCTGGCGCGACCGGGGGCTCACGCTCGTGATCGTGACGCATGATTCGGCCGTCGCCAAGCGCGCCGAGCGCCGCCTGCACATCAAGCTCGGCACGGTCACCGAGCGCTGAGGTCACGCCGGGATGGCCCCCGTCCGGGGGGTTCACAGGAACCACACCGTACCGTCGAGAACGATGCCCGACTTCGCGAAGCCGTCCCAATCCGCCCTGCGGAACCGCCGTCTCCTGCTCGCCACCGCCGCGGTCGTCGTGACCGGAGGCCTCCTCGCCGGAGGCGTCGCCGTCGCCACCGCCCTCACCTCGCAGCCCGACGCCGCCGACAACACGGCCTCCCGACCGCCCGGCGAGTCGGGGGCCGAGTCGGTGCCCTCCTCCGCCGAGGACCCGAACGCCGAGCAGCTCGGCGTCGACGACTCCGACGAGGCGCTCGCGGCCTACGGCCCGGCCGTGGCGGCGCAGCTCGCGTACGTGCGCGACCACTGGCAGTCGACGGAGGACGAGACGTTCGGCTTCCTCGATGAGAACGACTGCGCGAACTTCGCGAGCCAGTCGCTGCTCGCCCGCGGCCTCACCGAGGACGACGAGTGGTGGTACTCGGGCGACGGCGACGGGTATGCCAGCGCCCCGGCGTGGGTCAGCTCGACGGCGCTCACGGACTACCTCGAGGAGCATCCCGAGCTCGCCACCGAGCTCAGCGACGACCAGCGCGACCAGGTGAAGCCGGGCGACATCGTGCAGTTCGACTGGGACGGTTCGGGCGACCGCGATCACACCGGCATCGTCACGGCGGTCATCCCCCGCAGCGACGGCACGATCGCCATCGCCTACGCCGGGCACACGGATGCCACGTGGGACCGCTCGGTCGACTACGCGATCACCGTGCTGCACCCCGGCGGCTCCGCGACGTACTGGAGCATCGCGGAGTAGCGACGCCCGGCGCGGCCGACCGGATGAGCAGCGACGCCTGCCTACGCTCGAAGGGATGCCGACTCCCGAACAGACCCGCGTGTTCCGCCGACGCCGTGCCGTCGTGGCGGCCGTCGCCGTGGCGGTGCTCGTCACGGGCGGCGCCACGATCGCGTGGGCCGTCGGGCCGCAGGACTCCGCGGCATCCGGCGTGCCCGCCCTCGACACGTCGGGCCTCAGCCCGTCGGTCGCAGCCCAGCTCGAGTACGCCTACGCGCACTGGGACGACCCCGACGCCGAGCGCTTCGGCGTGATCGACGAGAACGACTGCGTGAACTTCACCAGCCAGACCCTCCTCGCCCGCGGCTGGGCCACCGATGACGAGTGGTGGTACGACGAGGGCGGCGACGCGTATGCCTCATCGGGCGCCTGGATCAGCTCCACCATGCTCAGGGACTATCTCCTGCGGCATCCCGAGCGGGCGACGCCGCTCACCGACGACCAGCGCGACCAGGTGAAGGTCGGCGACATCGTGCAGTTCGACTGGGACGACTCGGGCGATCGCGACCACACCGGTGTCATCACGGCGGTCGTGACCGAGGACGACGGCTCGATCGACCTCGAGTACGCGGGGCACACGGATGCCACGTGGAACCGCTCCGTCGAATGGTCGATCACCGAGCAGCATCCGCACGGCGTCGCGTACTACTGGAGCATCCCCGAGTAGCCGGCACCCAGCAGCGCGGGTCCGCCGGCGAGCCAGGCGATGAGCAGCCCCAGTGCGACGACGTTGCACACCACCGTCGCCCAGAACGCCCGCCGGAACGTGCGCTTGCGCGTCTTGTGCCGGAACACCTGCTGCGCGACGAGCGCGCCGGGCCAGCCACCGACGAGCCCGAGCGCGAGCAGCGTGCGCTCGGACACCCTCGGGGCCGACCGGCGCGCGGCGGACTTGTCGGCGCCGTACACCGCGAACGCCACGACGCTCACCCCCGCGTACCAGGCGGCGAGCCACCACGACAGCGCGGATGCGGCGACCGCCAGCGCGAGCCCGCTCGCGAACACGACGAGCACCGTCCAGCTCAGCGACGCGGGCAGCGGACGGGAGCGGTCGCGGTCGGGGCGAGCGGGCGCGGGGCCGGCGGCACGAACGCGCGCGGCGCCGGGCCTCGCGGCGGGTGGCCTGCGGGCTGAGGGCATGGTCCCGATGCTATGGCCGCGCACCGTCACCCACCGCGCCGCGACGCGCCGCGCCACCGGCCGAGCGGGGTCGGTGCGCGGTACGCTCGGGAGGTGCCCGACACCCCGTTCGCCCTCTTCGACCTCGAGGGCACGGCGACGGCGGTCCGCCTCCCCCCGCCGCCCGTGCGGCATGCGCACGAGCAGCGCATCGTCGCCGACGCGAGCGACCGGGTCGCGTGGCTCCGGGCCCGCTCCCAGGGCGTGACGGCGACGGATGCCGCGAAGCTCTCGTCGCGCGCGGCGGTGCGCTCCGCCGCGTGGGAGAAGCTCCACGGCAGCCGGGGCCGCTTCGGCGGCAGCCGCTTCACCGACCACGGACGCGAACGCGAGCCCGTGATCGCCGAGTGGGTGCGCAGCACGCACGGCATCGAGCCGTCGTCGCTGCTGTTCCACGCGGCATCCGACCGCCGTCATCTCGCCACGCCCGACGGGCTGCGGGTCACCGCCGACGGCACCCCCGAGCTGTGCGAGATCAAGACGACCTCGCGGCCGTGGCGGGGCGTGCCGCGCGGCTACCTGCGCCAGGTGTGGTGGCAGCAGTACGTGCTCGGCGCCGAGCGCACCCTCGTCGTGTGGGAGCAGCACGACGACTTCGTTCCCGTCGCCGACGAGCCGCGGTGCTGCTGGGTCGATCGCGACGACGACCAGATCGCGATCCTCGTGCGCCTCGCCGAAGAGCTGCTCCTCGCCCTGCGGCCCGACGACCCGGCGCGTTCCGTCTATCGTCCGGGTGCGTTGGCGTGACGACCGTCCTCCTGCACGGGCTCGGGTCCGACCGCCGGCAGCCGCTCGGCATCTTCGAACCCGTCGTGCAGGCGGTCTCCGGGCCCGACGAGCTGATCGTCGCTCCCGACGTGCGGGCCCACGGCGGGTTCCTCGCGGTCGGGGAACCCGGCGACTTCCATCTCGACCGGCTCGCCGCCGAGGTCTGCGAGCAGGTGCCGGCGTCGCTCGTCGAGGCCCACGCCGGGCATGGCGACCCCGATGACGCCGTCACGCTCATCGGCATCTCGATGGGTGCGGCGCTCGCCCTGCGCATCGCGCTGCTCGGCCTGCTGCCCGTGCGCCGTGCGGTGTTCGTGCGGCCCGCCTTCGACGACCGCTCACTGCCCGACAACCTGCGGCCCTTCCCCGTGATCGGGCAGATCCTCGCCGATGCGGGTCCGGCCGGCGCCGACGAGTTCCAGGAGCGGGCGATCTACCGGGAGATCGCCTCGGCCACCCCCGCCGGCGGCCGGGCGCTGCTCGCCCAGTTCCAGGCACCGGATGCCGCACGCCGGGCCATGCGCCTCGTCGAGATCCCGCGCAACCGGGCGTTCGCCGACGACGCCGAGCTCGAGGAGCTGACGGCACGCGGCATCCGTTCGCTCGTGGTCGGCGCCCCCCGAGACCCGGTGCATCCCTTCGGCATCGCCGAGCGCTGGGCCGGCGGCCTGCACACCATGCTCGAGCTCGTGCCCGCCCGCGACGACGGCCAGGCCCAGCAGACGAGCGTGCTCCGCGAGCGCGTGGCCCGCTGGCTGCAGCGCGACTGAGCCTGCCGGCCTGGGCCCGGCTCAGGCGGAGGTGACGCCTTCGCGTTCGCCGTGACGCCCCGACGGTGCGGCGGCCGTGGGCTCGTCCGTGGGCTCGTCGGGTTCATGCGGCCATGGCGTGCGGCTCAGGGCGATGATGCCCGCGCCGACCAGCAGGATGAACGCCGCGATGGCGATGACGTACACGGCCACGCCGCCGTAGCCCGCCTGCTGCGCCGGGTCCAGGAACGGATAGGGGTACCAGCCGACGATCGCGCCCCGGATCATCGAGTAGACCGCCCAGGCGATGGGGAAGATCGCGATGGTCCAGAGCCGCCGCCACTCGACGCGGCGGCGTCCGGGCGCGAGCACCCAGTCGGCGATGAGGTAGAGCGGCGCCCACACGTGCAGGATCTCGTTCGACCACGGCACCGTCGTGGCCTGGTCGAGCGAGATCTCGCGGAGGAGCAGGTTGTAGACGACGAACGTCGTGGCCATGTAGGTCACGACGCACGCGCGCACCAGGTTGTAGGCCGCCGGGTCGACGCGCCGGGCGAAGGCGTACCAGGCGCCCACGAGCAGCACGATCGCCGAGAGGGCGTTCGAGAGGATCGTGAAGAAGCTGAAGAAGTTCACGACGAAGGCGAGCCGATCGCTCACCATCGACCAGCTCTGCGCGAACTGGCCCACGATCGCCACGATGATCCCCGCGGCCGCCAACAGCCGCAGCACCCCGAACAGTCGCCTCACGGAATTCCCCGTCCCCGCCGCATCCGTCGGCCCCGCGGCGCACAGTGTGCAGCATAGTGGTGCGTGGGGATGCCGACGGGGAGGAAGTGGCGATGGCGGAGACGATGCAGGCGCTCGTGATCGATCGCACCGGGGAGGCCGACGAGCTGCACCTCGCGGAGGTGCCGCGGCCCACCCGCGTGAGCGACGAGGTCGTCGTGCGCGTGGTGGCGGCCGGCGTGAACCCCATCGACGCGAAGACCCGGGCGGGCCGCGGAGTCGCCGCGGCGATCGGTTCGTATCCCGCCGTGCTCGGCAACGACTTCGCCGGGGTGGTCGAAGCGGTGCCGTACGCGGCGCACCCGCTGCAGCCCGGCGACCGCGTCTACGGCATGGGCCGCGTGCCGCGGCTCGGGGGCAGCTACGCCGAGTACATCGCCGTGTCGTCGCTGAGCGTCGCTCCGATGCCAGCATCGCTGGGCTTCGCCGAGGCGGCCGCGGTGCCGCTCGCCGCCCTCACGGCCTGGGGCGCGGTGATCGACACGGCGCGCGCACATGAGGGGCAGCGGATGCTGGTGCACGCGGCATCCGGCGGCGTCGGGCACTTCGCCGTGCAGCTCGCGGCCTACTTCGGCGCGGAGGTCACGGCGACCTGCTCGGCCCGCAATGTGGACTTCGTGCGGTCGCTCGGCGCCCGCCACGTCATCGACTACACCTCGGAACGGTTCGAGCAGGTCGCCTCCGAGCAGGACGTCGTCATCGACCTCATCGGCAACGTCGCCGATGACACCGGCACGCGGTCGCTCGACGTGCTGCGCCCCCACGGGCTCGTCGTGAACGTGCCCACCGGGTCGTGGCCGACCATGGCCGACGAGGCGGCCGGCCGCGGCATCCGTGCCACCGGCTACTCGGTGTCGCCCGACGCGCGCACGCTGGCGGTGATCACGCGGCTCATCGACGACGGCTCCGTGCGCGTGCACGTCGACCGCGAGCTGCCGCTCGCCGAGGGCGCCGAGGCGCACCGGCTGCTCGAGGGCGGGCACGTGCGTGGCAAGGTCGTGCTGCGGGTGGCGGCGGATCCGGACTGACCCCGCTCACCCCGCGCGCGACTCGAGCAGGGCACTGCCGAGTTCGCTTCGCAGGTAGAGCACGCTGCGGCCGTACCGGGTGCTCACGAGCAGGCCCGCATCGCGCAGCACGCGCAGGTGCTGGTTCACGGCCGACGCGGTGACGCCGAGGCGCACGCCGAGCTCGGTCGACGAGGCGGGATCGCCGAGCGCCGCGAGGAGGCTCGCCCGGGTCTGGCCCAGGACCGCGACGACGGCGGCCGGGTTGGCGACGTGCTCCGTCTCCCACAGCGCGCCCTGGCCGCGGGCGGAGTACATGATCATCGGCGGCCCATCGCCCACCGGCGCGGATGCCCGACGGGTGAACATGGTGGGCACGAGCGTCAGGCCGTTGCCGTCGATGGCGATCGTGCGGTCGGCGGGGTCGTGCAGCCGCACGGCGACGACGCCCCGGTCGTACTCGATGCGCTCCGAGAGCCCGTTCAGCATGGTCGCCACGCCGGCCTGCGCGATCTGGCGGCCGCGGTACACGACGTCCGCCTCGAGCACGGCGCGCATGCGCGGCCAGTACGGTTCGAAGCACGTCTCCCAGAGCTGCCGCAGCGCCCGGGCGATGCGCCGAAGCGACGCACTGGTGGATCCCGCGAACACGTCGGGGATGTGCCCGTGCACGGCGATGAGGTCGCGCCGGAAGACCTCTGGCGGTGTCTCGAGGAGGCCGGCGAACTCGTCCTCGATGCGGGTGAGCGGCGAGCTCGGACGCGGGTTCAGGAAGTCCGGCGTCCACATCCGCTCATCGATGAGCCCCGAGAGCGTGTGGAGGTCGAGGCGGGCCCGCGCCTCCTCGGTGCGGCGCAACCAGCCGAGCTGCAGCGGGAAGCGCGCGGGCTCCTTGATCGCCCGAAGCGAGAGCCCCAGCTCGCAGAGCGGCGAGATGCCGAAGCGCACGCTGCCGACGTCGTCCTCGGTCAGCAGGTACCTCAACATGTAGCCCAACGCTACATCGATTTCGACCGCCCCCGCAGCTCTGGCAGAACTGAGACGTGAGCGCGACCCCCACCCCCGACACCGGCACCCTCCCCGTCATCCAGCCCGACCTCGACGACGCATCCGCCGCCTCGGACGAGGCGAACGCCTCCGACGTCGCAGCCGCGACGGAATCCACGCACGCCGATCGACCGAACCTCTTCCGTCGCATCATCGGCTCGCTCGCCGACCCCGTGCTGCGCATCCTCGTCATCGCCACCCTCATCAGCCGGGTCGGCCGCGGCATCTTCCTCACGGTGACGGTGCTCTACTTCACGCTCATCGTCGGCCTCGCGCCGCACGAGGTGGCGATCGTCCTCGGCGCCGCGAGCGCCGCGGGCGTCCTGTCGTCGCTGGCGGGCGGCTGGCTCGCCGACCGCACGAGCGCGAAGCGCCTGCTCATCGTGCTCTCCATCGTCGACGGCATCGGCCTCGTCTGCTACGTGTTCGCCCACGACTTCGTCACGGCCCTGGTGATCGCCGTGCTCGTCGGCGCCGTCGAGCAGGCCGCCAACTCCACCCGCATGGCGATCATCGCCCGCGCCTTCGACGGCGAGAACCGGGTGCACGCCCGCGCGGTGCTGCGCACGGTGACGAACGTCGCCATCGCGGTCGGGTCGGGCATCGGCGCCGTCGCGCTGCTCGCCGGGACGGCCGACGCCTACCGCTGGATCATCGTCGGCGCGGGCGTCATGTACCTCGCGGGCGTCACCCAGCTCGTGCGGCTCCCCGCCTACGTCGACGCACCGAAGCGGGTCGCGACGGATGCCGCGGTGATCACCACGGCGACCGGGTCGACGGATGTCGCGGCATCCGCTCGCGCCGAACGCCTCGCCCGCCGCGCGCACTCGCCCTGGCGCGACCCGCGCTACCTCGGGCTCAGCGCGCTCAGCGCGGTCTTCGGCATGCAGTTCGGCGTCGGCGAGGTCGGCGTACCCCTGTGGATCGCGAACGACACGGCCGCCCCCGAGGTGCTCGTCGCGGTGGTGCTCATCCTCAACACGGCCATCGTGGTGCTGTTCCAGGTGCCGCTGTCGCGCGGCACCCACGACCTGCGACGGGCGGGCCGGGTGTCGGCGCTGGCGGCGTGGCTCATGGCCGCCGCCTGCCTGGTCTACGCCGCCGCCGCCGGGCTGCCCGCCGGCTTCGCCGCCGCGGTGATCGTCACGGCCGCCGTCACCCACGCCTTCGCCGAGGTGCTCTCCCAGGCCGGCGGCTGGGGCCTCAGCTTCGAGCTCGCCGATCCCGTGCAGGCGGGCACCTACCAGGGCGTGTTCTCGATGGGGTACTCGCTCGGCGCGATGGTCTCGCCCCTCTTCGTCACGTCGACCGCGCTGACCTTCGGATTCGGCGGCTGGGCGATCCTCGCCGTGGTGTTCCTCGCCTCCGGCCTCGGCACGTGGGCGATCGCCCGGGCCGCGGCGAGGACGGCCGCGGCGGCGCGGGCGGCGGCGGCGTAGCCGGGACCACCCGCACAGGCAGCATGACAGGGGTGTCGGCTATCGTCGCGGCATGAGCGTCGGGCCCTCGATCGTCTGGTTCCGCGACGACCTGCGGGTCGCCGACCACCCGGCGCTCGTGGCCGCGGTCGAACGCGGGGCGCCGGTCGTGTGCGTGTACGTGCTCGACGAGGAGTCGCCCAGCATCCGCCCACTCGGGGGCGCGGCGAAGTGGTGGCTGCACGGGTCACTCGAAGGCCTCGGCCAGGGCCTCGAGGCGCTGGGCGCGCGGCTCGTGCTGCGGCGGGGCCCGGCCGGCGCCGTCATCCGCTCCCTCGTGGTGGAGACCGGCGCCGGCGCGATGTTCTGGAACCGTCGCTACGGCGGCCCCGAGCGCGAGGTCGACGCGGCCCTGAAGCGCGAGCTGCGCGACGAGGGCCTCGAGGTGCAGAGCTTCGCCGCCAACCTGCTGTTCGAGCCGTGGACGATCCGCACCGGGCAGGGCACCCCGTTCTCGGTGTTCACCCCGTTCTGGCGGGCGTGCACGCAGGCGCCCGAGCCGCGGCATCCGCTGCCCGTCCCCGCGGCGATCGACGGCGGTGGCACCGCCGCCACGGATGCCGCGAGCGACGCCCTCGACGACTGGGAGCTGCTGCCCACCCACCCCGACTGGGCGGGCGGCATCCGCGCGGCGTGGACGCCGGGCACCGCCGCGGCGCACGAACGGCTCGACGAGTTCGCCGACGACGGCCTCGGCGGCTACGCCGACGGACGCGACCGCCCCGCGCTCGACGTGACGTCGCGCCTCTCGCCTCGGCTGCGCTGGGGAGAGCTGAGTCCGTTCGAGGTCTGGCACGCACTGCGCGAGCGCCGGGTCCGGGGCGAGGGCGTGAACCGGTTCCGCACGGAGCTCGGCTGGAGGGAGTTCGCCTGGCACGTGCTGTACCACTCCCCCGAGCTCGCCACCCGCAACTGGCGCGCGGAGTTCGACGCGTTCCCGTGGCCACGACTGCATCCGGCCGCGCTGCGGGCCTGGGAGGCGGGCCGCACCGGGGTGCCGCTCGTCGACGCCGGCATGCGCGAGCTCTGGGCGACCGGCAGCATGCACAACCGCGTGCGCATGGTGGTCGCGTCGTTCCTCACGAAGAACCTGCTCATCGACTGGCGCCGCGGCGAGCAGTGGTTCTGGGACACGCTCGTCGATGCCGATGCGGCGGCCAACCCGTTCAACTGGCAGTGGGTGGCCGGGTCGGGCGCCGATGCCGCGCCGTACTTCCGCGTGTTCAATCCCGAACTGCAGGCGACGAAGTTCGACCCCGACGGCGCCTACGTGCGGCGCTGGGTGCCCGAGGCCGGCACCGACGGCTACCCCGAGCCGATCGTCGACCTGAAGGCGACCCGCGCGGCGGCGCTGGACGCCTACGAGCGGGTGAAGGCGGCGCGCGGCTGAGCAGGCGGCGCGGGGCGACGCGGCGCGACGCCGCTAGAGGCGCTTCTCGAACCAGTGGTCGGCGTACACCTCCTCGTTGAACGGCTCGACCTCGACGTAGCCCGACGCCCGGTACATCGCGACGGCCTCCGTGAGGCTCGCGTTCGTCTCGAGGGTGACGGACGCCGCGCCGTGATCGCGCGCGGCCTGCTCGAGCGCCGCGAGGATGCGCCGCCCGACGCCCATGCCGCGCACGGCGTCGTCGACCCACATGCGCTTGACGTAGGCCGGCTCGTCGTCGTGGAACAGCACCGCGCCGCATCCGATCGCCCGTCCGTGCAACCGGGCGAGCACGAACAGGCCCGTCGGCTCGGCGAACTCGTGCGTGTCGGGGTGCAGGCTCCGGCCGGGGTCGAAGCCGCCCGGGAACCGCCGCGCGAGCTCGTCGTAGTAGGCGGCGAGGCAGCGCCGGGCGTCGTCTGACGCGGCATCCGCCGGCTCGACCTGCACGAGCCCCGCCTCGAGCAGCCGCATGACCGTGCCCATCGCCTCGACGAGCCGGGCCCGCTGGCCGTCGCTCAGCGGTTCGAGCACGGATGCCGCGAGCGCATCGCTGCGGCGGTCGAGCTCGGCGCGCTCGACCCGCCCCGCCGGGGTCGCCTGCACGGTGCGCACGCGCGAGTCGGCGGATGACGCGGCCTCGACGGTCACGAGCCCCTCGCGCTCGAGCGAACGGAGCAGGCGGCTGAGGTAGCCCGAGTCGAGCTCGAGTCGCTCGCGGATGGTGCGGACCTCGACGCCGTCGCCCGCCACCTCCCAGAGCACGCGGGAGCTGCCGAGCGATCGATCGCTGCCGAGGTAGTGGTCCTCGAGTGCGCCGATGCGACTCGTGACGATGCGGTTGAAGGCGCGGACGGTGTCGATCGCGCCGCGGTCGGCGGCAAGGTCGGCGGCACGGTCGGCGGCGAACGCGCGGGGCGGGCTGGACATATTGCTGACCTTAGTCAGGCAATGGGGCGGCGGCAAGGCAACCGGCGCGATCGCTCAGGGCAGCGCGCGTGCCAGCACCCAGTCCTGCTCGAGGCGGTCACCGAGACGGAACCGCTTGCGGCCGGCCTTCGCGAACCCGTGCTTCTCGTAGAACCGGATCGCCCGGGCGTTCTCCTCGTTCACGCCGAGCCACGCGGCGATCGCGCCCGTCGCGGTGGCCGCATCGAGCGTCGCCGCCATGAGCGGTCCCGCGACGACGCCCGACCCGTGCGCGAGCGCGCGCGTGTAGAACTTGCTGAGCTCGATCGCCGGTCGTGCCGTGACGGCGGCCGCGGCATCCGTATCGGCCGGATCGCCCGCGATGAGCATCGAGTACCCGACCAGGTGGCCGTCGTCCTCCTCGGCCAGCAGCAGCGTGCGGCCCGCGTCGGCGAGGTACTCCTCCATGCGCTCCACGGTGAAGTTGGCGGCGATGAACGCGGCGATGGCCTCGGCGGTGGTGGACGGCGGGCAGGCGAGGGGGAACGTGTCCGCGGCGAGCTCGGCGAGCGCCGCGGCATCCGCTGCGCCCGCCGTTCGGATCGTGAGGTCTGGCACGAACACCGATTCTTCCAGAGCACGGATGCCGCGGGGTGGCATGATCGGCCCATGGATGCCGTGACCTCGCCCATCGCCCGCTCCGACGACGGGCGGTCCTTCCTCGTCGCCGACGCCGCCGGATCGAACCTCGTCGCCGGGTCGCTCGTGATCGTCACCGCCGACGGCGAGCGCCAGCTCGCGCTCGTCGAGGAACGCTCCGAGACCGTGCCGGCGCGCCTGCGCGGGCGCCTCATCGGCATCCTCGGCGACGGCGCGCTCGACACCGCCCGCAGCCGCGCGTTCGAGTCGGGCGTGGTCGAGGAGGTCGACGCCGCGACGATCGACGTGCTGCACGCCACCACTGGGGCGCTCCTCGAGGTGGGCCGCAATCTCACCGAGCCCGGCGGCCCCGCGAAGCTCCTGCCGCGCCGCTTCAACCGTCACACCTTCTGGTGCGGCCAGAGTGGATCGGGCAAGACCTACGCGCTCGGCGTGGTGCTCGAGCAGCTCATCGCGCACACCGCCCTGCCGGTGGTGATCTTCGATCCCAACTCCGACTTCGTGCGGCTCGGCGAGCTCAATCCCGGGGCGACCGGCCCGACCGCTGAAGCGCTCGCAAGCCGCGACATCCGGGTGCTGCGCGCCCGCGGTGAGGGCGAGCACCGCCTTCGCGCGCGGTTCCTCGACATGAACCGGCCGTCCAAGGCGGCCGTGCTGCGACTCGACCCCGTGGCCGACCGCGACGAGTACAACTCGCTCATCCACATGCAGGAACTCCTCCGGGCAGGCGAGCTCGACCAGCTGATCCCCATGCTCGAGGCCGCACAGGAGGGCGGCGACCAGCATCCGCTCGCCGAGCGCATCGAGAACCTGGGCGTGCTCGACTGGGAGGTGTGGGCGGGAGCCGACACCGCGGTCACCGACGTCGTCGCCGAGCGGCCCGACGCCACGGTGCTCGACCTCGGCGGGTTCTCGACGCCCGAGCAGCAGCTCGTCGTCGCCCTCTCGCTGCTCGACGACCTCTGGGAGCGGCGCGAGGAACGACGGCCCGTGCTGCTCGTCATCGACGAGGCGCACAACCTCTGCTCGCCCCAGCTCGACTCGCCGCTCGCCGTCGCCGTGCGCGACCGTATCGTGCAGATCGCCGCAGAGGGCCGGAAGTTCGGCCTGTGGCTACTGCTGTCGACGCAGCGCCCCTCGAAGGTGCACCCCGGGATCATCTCGCAGTGCGACAACCTGGCCCTCATGAAGATGACCTCGCCCGTCGACCTCGAGGAGCTCGGCACCTACTTCGGCTACGCGCCCGTGGCGCTGCTCGCGAGGTCGCCGTGGTTCCGCCAGGGCGAGGCGCTCTTCGCCGGGGGCTTCGTGCCGACCCCGTCACTCGTGAAGGTGAACGCGCGGCTCACACCCGAGGGCGGCAGCGACGTGGGCGTGCCGCTGCGCTGAACGAGCGCGTCGTGCTGCCCGCTGCGCGGGCGGATGCCGCGACGAAGCGGATGCCGCGGGGTCCCGCCCGCGGCATCCGCTCGCCCTGTTCAGCCCGGCAGGCTCAGAGGAACCGTGCGTACGCCCCCACCGTGAGGAACGTCGGGAACTCGGGCTCGAGCGCCACGGTGCGGAACACCGAGATCGCGTCGTCGAACCGGTCGCCCTCGAACCGAGGCAGCTCGGCGACGGCCGCGGCCATGATGCGCACGATCGAGGTCTGGTCGATGCGCGTGCCCTCGGCGGTGACGGTGTTGTCGTGCAGCCACTGCCACACCTGCGAGCGCGAGATCTCGGCCGTGGCGGCATCCTCCATGAGGTTGTCGATCGCCGCCGCGCCCGTGCCGCCCAGCCAAGACTCGATGTAGCGGATCGCGATCGAGATGTTGTCGTGCACGCCCGCCTCGGTGACCTCGCCGCCGATCGACGGGATGTCGAGCAACTGCGCCGCGGTCACCTCGACGTCGTCACGCAGGCGGTCGACCTGGTTGGGCCGGTCGCCGAGCACGGCGTCGAACTCCGCACGCGCCGTCGGGATGAGGTCGGGGTGCGCGACCCAGGTGCCGTCGAAGCCGTCGGATGCCTCGCGGCGCTTGTCGGCGGACACCGCCGCGAGCGCGCGTTCGGTGACCTCGGCGTCGCGACGGTTCGGGATGAACGCGCTCATGCCGCCGATCGCGTGCGCGCCTCGCTTGTGGCAGGTCGCGACGAGCAGCTCGGTGTAGGCGCGCATGAACGGCACCGTCATGGTGATCGACCGTCGGTCGGGCATCACCCAGCGGCGACCACGGGAGCGGAACGTCTTCACGATCGAGAAGATGTAGTCCCAGCGGCCGGCGTTCAGGCCCGCGCAGTGGTCGCGCAGCTCGTAGAGGATCTCATCCATCTGGAACGCGGCCTGGATCGTCTCGATGAGCACGGTCGCCCGGATCGTGCCCTGCGGGATGCCGAGTGCGTCCTGCGCGTACACGAAGATGTCGTTCCACAGCTTCGCCTCGCGATGCGACTCGAGCTTCGGCAGGTAGAAGTACGGGCCGCGTCCGCCGTCGATGAGGCGCTGCGCGTTGTGGAAGAAGTACAGCCCGAAGTCGACGAGCGAGCCCGAGGCGTGCATCGCCCGGCCGGCCCGGTCGTGGAAGCGCAGGTGCTTCTCCACGAGGTGCCAGCCGCGCGGGCGCATCACGACGGTGGGCGTCTCGGTCGCCGTGACGCGGTAGTCGCGCCCCTCGGGGCTCGTGTACTCGAGGGTGCCGCGCGCGAAGTCGAACAGGGTCAGCTGCCCCTCGATGACGTTCGCCCAGGTGGGGCTCGTGGCATCCTCCTGGTCGGCGAGCCAGACCTTCGCGCCCGAGTTCAGGGCGTTGATCGCCATCTTGCGGTCGGTCGGGCCGGTGATCTCGACGCGACGGTCCTCCAGGCCGGGGCCGGCGCCCGCGACGCGCCACGACGGGTCGTCGCGGATCCACCTCGTCTCGGGCAGGAACCTCGGGTCGCGGCCGTTCGCCGCGTCGACGCGGGTCTGCAGCCGCACGGCAAGGAGGTCGTGCCGGGTGTGCGCGAACCGGTCGTGCAGCTCGGCGAGGAACTGCAGCGCCTCGGGCGTGAGGATCTCGTCGTACCGCTCGCCGAGCGGGGCCGTCACCTCGATGCGCGGCTCATGGGTGCGGAAGCTCGCGGTGGCGGGAGCGGGTTCGGTGGGTTCGGTGCGGTGTGCGGATGCCGCGGCATCCGTTCGCTCGATGGTCAGGGTGTTCATGATGTCGTCTCCTCGGGGAGTCGGTGGGTCAGTGGAATCAGTGGGTCAGTGGTTGAACTGGTCTTCCTCGGTCGATCCGACGAGGGCGAGCGTGGCGCTGGTGGGGTTCAGCGCGGTGGCGATCCGGTCGAAGTACCCGGTGCCGACCTCGCGCTGGTGGCGCGTGGCGGTGTATCCGGATTCCTCCGAGGCGAATTCCGCCTCCTGGAGCTCGACGTAGGCGCTCATGTGCCGCTCGTTGTAGTCCTTGGCGAGCGTGAACATGGAGTGGTTGAGGGCGTGGAAGCCCGCGAGGGTGATGAACTGGAACGCGTAGCCCATGGCCGCGAGCTCGCGCTGGAAGGTCGCGATCTGGGCGTCGTCGAGGTGGCGCTTCCAGTTGAACGACGGCGAGCAGTTATAGCTCAGGCGCTTGCCCGGGAACTTCGCGTGCACGGCCTCGGCGAAGCGGCGCGCGAGGTCGAGGTCGGGCTCGGCCGACTCGACCCAGAGCAGGTCGGCGTACTCGGCGTACGCGAGGCCGCGGGCGATGACCGGCTCGATGCCGTTCTGCACCTCGTAGAACCCCTCGGCGGTGCGCTCACCGGTGACGAAGGGGCGGTCGCGCTCGTCGTGGTCGCTCGTCAGCAGCGTCGCGGCGAGCGCGTCGGTGCGGGCGATGATGATCGACGGCACGCCGGCGACATCCGCCGCCAGCCGCGCCGCGTTGATCGTGCGGATGTGCTGCGACGTGGGGATCAGCACCTTGCCGCCCATGTGGCCGCACTTCTTCTCGCTCGCGAGCTGGTCCTCCCAGTGCACGCCGGCCGCGCCCGCCTCGATCATCTGGTGCATGAGCTCGTACGCGTTGAGCGGTCCGCCGAAGCCGGCCTCGGCGTCGGCGACGATCGGGGCCATCCAGTCGGAGATGCCGGTCTGCGCCTCGCTGCCCTGCTCGATCTGGCCGCCGCGGAGGAGCGCGTTGTTGATGCGGCGCACGACGGCGGGGACTGAGTTGGCGGGGTAGAGCGACTGGTCGGGGTAGGTCTGGCCGCTGAGGTTGGCGTCGGCCGCGACCTGCCAGCCGCTCAGGTAGATCGCCTTCAGGCCGGCACGCACCTGCTGCACCGCCTGGTTGCCGGTGAGGGCGCCGAGCGCGGCCGACCACTGCGGCTCCTCCTGCGGCGCGAACGCCGTGCCCGTGTTCTGCTGGAGGTCCTGCCAGAGCCGCTCGGCGCCGCGGCGAGCGAGCGTGCGCTCCTCGCGGACGGGGCCGCGCAGGGCGATGACGTCCTCGGCGGCGTAGTCGCGGCGGACGCCGTCCCAGCGGGGGTTCGCGTCCCATTCGAGCTGGAGCTCGGCCGCGGTCTGGGTCTGGTCGCCTGGGCGGTTCGGGGTGCTCATCGGGGTGCTCCTTCGGTGCAGCGTGCGGATGCGTCGGTGCCCCCGTCGTGACGCCGGCTGCGGCGCCGTCCGTGGGGCGGTGCATCCACTCTGCGGGCCTCGGCACCCCTGCTGACGGCGATCCCGGGGGTGAACTTCTCCGGTTCTTCTGCGCGGCGGAAGAACCGCGTCCACCCGGGCCACCCTCGCCCGATCCCACCCGGCGCGCGCCCGCCGAAATGCAGGAAGATCCGGCGCCCGAGCGGCGCGGCGGCGCCAGCACGGGCGGCGTGTCACCCGGATGTTCCTACATTTCGGTGCGCGGTGCTCAGGCGGCGGATGCCTCGCGCGCGGCTCGCGCGTCCTCGATCACGCTCACGTGCTCGGGCACCCAGCCCAGCCCGCGGGCGACGCGGCCCGTGGCGGCCTGGTCGAGGAGCAGCGCGCCGGCGAAGTCCGAGCCCAGGCGCTCGCGCGAGGCATCCGGAGTCTCGGGCGCGACGCCGGGGGCGCCGAGCACGTCTGCGACCGCCTCGGCGAGCGCCCGCACCGTCGTCGGCGAACCGTCGGACCCGATGACGCGACCACGCACGCCGGCTGCCTCGACGACCGCGAGGTAGAGGCGGGCGAGGTCGTCGACATGCACGAACGTCCACTGCTGCGACCCGTCGCCGACGAGCCGGAGCGCGCCGGCATCGGTGCGCGCGGCCTCGGCGATGAGGGACGGCACGAGCCCGCCGTCATGTCCGTACACGATGCCGGGGGCCACGATCGCCGCGTCGACGCCGGACGCGAGCAGCCGCTCCTCGAGCGGCACCCGCCAGGCGACGAGCTGCGGCGGGTCGAGGGCCGCGTCGTCGGCGAGGTCGCCGCCGGCGCCGTACTCCCAGATGCCGCTCGTCAGCACGAAGCGGCGCCCGCCGTGGCCGTACGCCCGGATGGCCGCCTCGATCACGGCGTCGTTGAAGGCGGGCGCCCCGTGCTCGGGGGCAGCCGTGTGGATCGCGGCATCCGACTCGGCGAGCCTCGAGGTGAACCAACCGACGTCGGTCACGTCGCCCTGCACCGCAGTGGCGCCGCGCTCGGCGACCTCGCGGGCCGCCCGTTCGCTGCGCACCACGGCGGTGACCTCGTGTCCCGCCTCGACGAGCACGTCGAGCACGGCCGATCCGATGTAGCCGGTCGCCCCGGTCAGAAGAATTCGCATGGCCGCAATAGTATGGATTGGATACCGGTTACTTCAACGGAACCGAGGTGGAACCGTGACGCAATCCGACGCAATCGGCGAGGCCATGCCGGCCGTCGCCAACGACGTGCTGCGCCCCGACTGCCCGAGCCGCGTGGTCATGCAGCGCATCGGCGAGCGCTGGTCGATGTTCGTGATCCTCGCCCTCGCCGACGGCCCGCTCCGGTTCACGGCGCTGAAGGCCCGCGTCGGCGTGGTCACGTCGAAGGTGCTCACCGAGACGCTGCGTGCACTCGAGGCCGACGGGCTCATCGCGCGGCAGGCCTACGCCGAGTCGCCACCGCGCGTCGAGTACGAGCTCACCGGCCTCGGCGCCTCACTGCTCGTGCCGCTCGCCGGCATGCGCGCCTGGGCGGAGACACACGTGCCCGAGGTGCTCGCCTCCCGAGCGCGCCACCTCGTGACGTCGTGACGGGCGCGGGCGAGCAACTGCACCCTCGCATGCACGATGACGAGGTGCAGACGGATGCCGCGCTCGCGGCCTCGCTGGTCGCCGCCCAGTTCCCCGAGTGGGCGGGCCCGCCCGTCGAACCGGTGCCGTCGACGGGCACCGACAACGCGATGTACCGGCTCGGCGACGACCTGTCGGTCCGGATGCCCCGCATCCACTGGGCGGTCGCCCCGCTCGAGCGCGAGTTCGCCTGGTTGCCGCGGATCGCTCCAGCACTTCCGTTCGCGGCGCCCGTGCCGCTGGCCCTCGGCGCGCCCGGCGAGGGGTACCCCTGGCCGTGGACCCTGTGCCGGTGGGTCGACGGCGTGCACCCTGCCGCCGAAGCAGACGGCCTCGATGCGCAGGCACTCGCCGCCGACCTGGGCCGGTTCGTCGTCGCCATGCGCGCGCTCGATCCGGCGGGGGCGCCGACGACGGCGTGGCCGCAGCCGTTGCACGAGGAGGACGAGCTCGTGCGCACGAACCTCGCGCTCCTCGAGGAGGAGCTGCGGCCGGTGCGCGACGACGTCGCCGCCATCTGGGAGGAGGCGCTCCGCGCGCCCCGAGCCGATCGGCTCGCGTGGATCCACGGCGACCTGTCTCCCGGCAACCTGCTGGTGCAGGGCGGCGCCGACCACGCGAGCGGCGGAGGCCTCGTCGGCGTGCTCGACTTCAGCTCGATGGGCCTCGGCGACCCGGCCAGCGACCTGCGCGCCGCGTGGAACCTGCTGCCGCCGGCGGCGCGCCCGACGTTCCGGGACGCCGTGGGCGCCGACGACGCGACCTGGGCCCGCGCTCGCGGCTGGGTGCTCCTGCAGGCCCTGGCGCAACTGCCGTACTACTCGACGCGCAATCCCCCGCTCGCCGCGAACGCCCGGCACGTCATCGCGGAACTCGTCGCAGAACGGGCCGGGCAGGACGGCGCGGGCAGGACGATGCCCCGTCCGCACTAGGGGGGTTCACTCGGGGGGAGTGGCGGACGGGGCATCCGTTCGGATCAGCCGGGTAGGCGGCCTCAGCTCATCTGGCGGTCGGCCGCGTGCTTCGCATCGTTCTGCACCTGCGACGCCGCGTCCTGACCCTCGGCCTTCACATTCTCGACGCCCTCCTGCGCGCGGTCCTTGACCGCCTCGGCGGCCTCGCGTGCGGGCTCCTTGAGGTGTTCGGCCGACTCCTTGGCGACGTCCTTGGCCTCGTCGACGAGGGGCGCCGCGGCATCCTTCACCTTGTCGGCGGCGTCCTGCTCGACGCGCGACGCCGGGATCAGCGAGGCGGCGAGGAGGCCGACGCCGAAGGCGATGAGGCCGACGGCGACCGGGTTGCCCTGAGTGGCGGACGCCACCCTGCGGGGCGCATCGGCGATGGCCTCGCCGGCGTGGCCGACCGCGGACTGCGCCGAGTCGCCGACGTCGGAGGCGGTGCCCATCACCCCGTCCTTGAACCGGGATGCGGCCCGCTTCACCTTGTCGGTCTGGCGCTGGGCGGCCTTGGCCGGGTTCACCTTGTCGGCGAGCGCGTCGACGTCCTGGCCGAGTTCACGCTGCGTGCGCTCGATGTCGGCGCGGATCACATCAGGGTCGTCCGAGCGGACGACATCGGGGTTGCTCATCGGTTCTCCTCATTCCTCTTCAGCGTCTCGGGGATCTCCTTGACGGTGTCGACGGTCTGGGGCATGCCCTCGACCTCTTCGATCTCCTTCTTGCCCGTGAAGTACAGCACCGCGGCGACGATCCCCCAGATGACCGCCACGATCACTGCCGACCACGCGTTCCCCATGAGGTATCCGAGCGCCCACCAGAGGGCGATCGAGAGGAACAGCAAGGTGAAGAATCCGGCGACGCCGGCCCCACCGAAGAGGCCCGCGCCCTTCCCGGTCTGCTTCACCGTCTGCTTCAGCTCCGCCTTGGCGAGCGCCATCTCCTGCCGGATGAGCGTCGAGATGTCACGGCTGACCTCCGCCATCAGGTCGCCCAGCGACGTCGTCGCCGCCTGCTGCTCCGACGGCGTCGGCAGGTCGGATGCCGCGTGCGAGCCCGTGCGCGGCTGGTTCAGGTTCGTCATCAGAGGCCGTCCCTCGAGGTCGTGGTGCCGCCCTCCGTCCACGTCTCACCGGCCAGCGGGTCCGCGGCAGCGCCGCCGACCGTGCCCGTGACGACCGTGGTCTCACCCGGAACGGTGGTCCCGGTGCCCGCGGCGCCGCTCGTGCCGAGCGTCCCGGTGCGGCCGTACGACGTGCCGGTGCGCGTGCCCGCGGATGCCCTGTCGCCGTTGCCGTAGGTGGCGTAGCGGCGCGAGCCGCCCGACGAGTCGTCGTCCGACGGCTGGGCCAGTGCCCGCACCAGGCGACCGACGACCACGCCGGCGCCGACGGCGATGCCGATGAAGACGCCGGGACGGCGGCGGGCGAAGCCCTTCACTTCCTCGAGCAGGTCGCGCGGATCGCGCTCGTCGAGCCACTGCGCGACGGCGCCCACGCGGTCGCCCGCCTGGCGGGCGATATCCGCCGCGAAGCCCGAACCGGTTCCGGTGCCGTTGGCCATGCTGGAGAACTCGTCGCCGACGCTGCGGAGGCCCTTCGCTGCGCGGCTCTGCTGGGTCGCGGCCTGCTGGCGCACCTCGCTGCCGACCTGGTCGGCGAGCCGGCGGGCCTGGTAGCGCGCCTCCGATCCGACCGCCTTGGTCTCCTCCTTGGCCGTTCCCGCGACGCGCTTGCCGGCGTCGCCGGCCTCCTTGGCGAGGTTGGCGGCCTCGTCGCGCTTGCCAGGCGTGGTCGACTCGTAGGTCGTGCCGCTCACGCCGGTCGTCCCGGTCGTGCCCGTGGTTCCGGTGGTGCCCGTCGTTCCCGGCACGCCGGTGGTGGTGGAGCCGCCGACTGCCGCTTCGTTCGCACCGAATGACGCGTCGTTCGAACTCGGGTATCCAGGTGTCGTGCTGTTCGTCATCGTCAACTCACTTCCCGTCTCGGTGGCCTGCACAGGCAGGCCCCGCTCGTATCCCCAAGAACGCTAGGTTCGCGGTTCCACCGCCAGAAGACCCTTGCGAGGCGTCGAACCGAGGCGTATAACGCGAGCGCGCCCGCGCCGCCGCGCGCCTCCGAGCGGCCGCAGCCGGGCATTGTGACCCGACGTCGGCACGAACGCAACCGGATTCCGGCGGCGGCGATCCGCACGTAGCCTGCCGTGGTCGAGGGGAGACGCATGCAGTACGGCTACAAGCTTTCGGCCGAGGGGTTCGGACCCAACGAGTTGGTGCGCCAGGCGAAGCTGGCGGAGGCATCCGGATTCGATTTCGTCGAGATCAGCGACCACTACCACCCGTGGCTCGACTCGCAGGGGCACTCGCCGTTCGCCTGGACTGTGCTCGGCGCCATCGCGGCGAGCACCGAGTCGGTCGGCCTGGCCACCGGCGTGACCTGCCCGACGGTGCGGTACCACCCGGCGATCATCGCGCAGGCCGCGGCGACCCTGTCGCTCGTCTCCGACGGCCGCTTCACGCTCGGCGTGGGGTCGGGCGAGCGGCTCAACGAGCACGTCGTCGGACGCGGATTCCCCGCGGTCGCCGACCGGCAGGCGATGCTCCGCGAGGCCCTCGAGATCATCCGCCTGCTGTGGCAGGGCGGCTACCAGTCGTACCGGGGCGAGTACCTCGACCTCGAGGACGCGCGCGTGTTCGACCTGCCCGACGAGCTGCCGCTGATCGCGGTGGCGGCTGGTGGCACGGATGCCGCGGAGCTGGCCGCCGAGCTCGGCGACGGGATGTTCGGCACCGAGCCGAAGCCCGAGTTGTTCGACGCCTACCGCGGTGCCGGCGGCAGCGGGCCGACCTACGGCGAGGTGGGCCTCGCGTGGGCCGAGACCGAGGAGCAGGCGGTGCAGGCCGCCTTCGAGACGAGTCGCTGGTCGCTCACGGGCTGGAAGGTCATGAGCGAGCTGCCCAATCCGGCCAACTTCGAGGCGGCCTCGCAGGTCGTGAAGCCCGAGGACGTGGCGGCGTCGATGCCGTGCGGACCGGATGCCGCGAAGCACCTCGAGGCGATCCGGGAGTACGAGCAGGTCGGCTACGACCACGTCGTGCTCATGAACAACGGTCCCGACCCCGACGGGTTCATGGACTTCTTCGCCAGGGAGCTGAAGCCGGCGCTCGGCGGGTGACATCGCGACATCCGGAATTCGCGTTCTTCTTTCGCTCCACCTTGAAGCCGAGACCCACCGTTAACCGAGGCCGCAGCGATCGAACGCAGAATATTCGGGGTTGTTCCGTTTGCGGCATCCGCTCGCCCGTGTGAGCATCGAAGGCATGGTCATCGCCGATCGCCGCGCCGCACAGGTCGAGTCCGCCGACATCGACTCCGCCGGGGTCGACCCCGACGAGGTGGACGCGCTGACCCTGGGTCGCCGCATCCGAGAGCGCCGCGTCGCCCGCGGCATGACGCTCGGCCGGCTGGCCGCCGCCATCGACCGGGCGCCGTCGCAGGTGTCGGCGATCGAGAACGGCAAGCGGGAGCCGCGGCTGTCGATGCTGCGCACGATCGCGCTCGCGCTCGGCACGACGGCCGACGAGCTGCTGAAGCCCGACGCGCCGTCGGAGCGGGCCGCGCTCGAGATCGCCGTCGAGCGGGCCCAGCGCGGACCTGTCTTCGCCGCCCTCGGACTGCCGCCGTTCCGGGTGGCGAAGGGCATGAGCGACCAGACCCTGCAGACGATCCTCGCCCTGCACCACGAGATCGACCGGCTGCATCGCGAGCGCGCGGCCACCCCCGAGGAGGCGCGGCGCGCGAACGCCGAATTGCGCGCCGAGATGCGCGCCCGCGACAACTTCTATCCCGAGCTCGAGGCGGAGGCGGCCGAGCTGCTCGAGGCCGTCGGCCACACCGGCGGACCGGTGTCGCACCAGCTCGTCGCCGACATGGCGAGCCACCTCGGCTACTCGCTGCACTACGTGGGCGACCTGCCGCACTCGACCCGCTCGGTCACCGACAAGCGCAACGGTCGCATCTACCTGCCGACCCAGCAGTCGCCGTCGCGCGACTCGCGCTCGCCCATCCTGCAGGCGCTCGCGAGCCACCTGCTCGACCACGACGAGCCCCGCGGCTACGCCGACTTCCTGCGGCAGCGCATCGAGACGAACTACCTGACCGCCGCGATCCTCCTGCCCGAGCAGGCGGCCGTGCGCTACCTCACCGAGGCGAAGAACCTGCGCCGCATCTCGATGGAGGAGCTGCGCGACCACTTCGCCGTCTCCTACGAGACCGCCGCGCACCGGTTCACGAACCTCGCGACGGCGCGCCTCGACATCCCGGTGCACTTCATGAAGGTGCACGAGTCGGGCACCATCATCAAGGCGTACGAGAACGACAAGGTGCGCTTCCCGAGCGATGCGCTCGGCGCGGTCGAGGGCACCACCGTGTGCCGCAACTGGACGGCCCGCACGGTCTTCGACGTCGAGGACCGGTTCAGCCCCTGGTACCAGTACACCGACACCTCGTCGGGCACGTTCTGGTGCACGTCGCGCATCGAGAAGGCGAAGGAGGGCGAGTACTCGGTGTCGGTCGGCGTGCCGTTCGAGCACGTGAAGTGGTTCCGCGGGCGCGAGACACCCCATCGTGCGGTGTCGCGCTGCCCCGACGAGTCCTGCTGCCGTCGCCCGCCGGGCGACCTGGCCGACACGTGGGCGGATGCCTCGTGGCCGGCCGCGCGCACCCCCACGTCGCTGCTCGCGGCGCTGCCCACCGGCACGTTCCCGGGTGTCGACCAGACCGAGGTGTACCAGTTCCTCGAGGCGCACGCCCCCCGCGCCTGAGCGCGACCGCACGCGGTGACCGCATGCATCGAACTGCGGATATACGATCCGGCGCGCCGGAGTCCATGTGCCCAGAGCGGCGCGCCGGATCGTATATCCGCCGGAAGTGACAGGTTGCGCCGGGCAGGGTGTCCGGCGCCGAGCGGATGTCGCGACACCACGGTGCTGGCGTTCCCCGGGCGCCGCGCGGGAGGATGGAACCCCGACCGCCTTGGAGTGATCGCCGTGGGAACGACCGTATTCGAACGCCGCCGGCCGCCGGCATCCGTCGTCGAGCACTCGCTCGCCGAGACGCAGCAGCGCGTGTTCTGGCTCGACGACCTCAGCGACGACGCGAAGCGGCCACGACCGAGGTTGAGCGGCGAGCGCATCGCGACGCTCGCGATCGTCGGCGGTGGCTACACCGGGCTCTGGACGGCGGTGCTCGCGAAGCGACGCAACCCCGAGGCGCGCGTCGTGCTGCTCGAGGCGAAGTCGATCGGCTGGGCGGCGTCCGGTCGCAATGGCGGCTTCTGCGAGGCGAGCCTCACCCACGGCCGCGAGAACGGGATGTCGCGGTGGCCCGAGGAGATGCCGACCCTCGAACGCCTGGGCCTCGAGAACCTCGACGCCATCGAGGCCGCCGAGTCCGAGTTCGGCATGGACTTCGAGTTCGAGCGGAACGGCGCCCTGTCGCTCGCGGTCGAGCCTCATCAGGTGGAGTGGCTGCGCGAGGAGGCCGCCGCGGCATCCGCTCGTGGCGACGAGAGCGTGCGCTTCCTCGACGAGGCCGCGGTACGCGCCGAGGTCGACTCGCCCACCTACCTCGCAGCCGCGTGGGACACCCGCGGCAGCGCGATCCTGCACCCGGCGAAGCTCGCGGCCGAGCTCGCCCGCGTGGCCGAGGAGCTCGGCGTGGAGATCTTCGAGCACTCCCCCGTGCGCCGCATCGACACCCCGGGGTCGACGGGCGCCGTCACCCTCGTCACCGACCGCGGCTGGGTCGTGGCGCAGCGGGCCGTGCTCGCCACGAACGTGTTCCCGAGCCTGCTCAAGCGCAACCGGCTCATGACGGTGCCCGTGTACGACTACGCGCTCATGACCGAGCCACTGACCGCCGAGCAGCTCGCGTCGATCGGCTGGTCTCATCGACAAGGTCTCGGCGACCTCGCGAACCAGTTCCACTACTACCGGCTCTCGCGCGACAACCGCGTGCTCTTCGGCGGGTACGACGCGGTGTATCACTACGGCCGCCGGGTGCGCGAGCAGTACGAGCACCGGCCCGAGTCGTACGAGCGACTCGCCGCGCACTTCTTCACGACCTTCCCGCAGCTCGAGGGCCTGCGGTTCAGCCACCAGTGGGCTGGCGCCATCGACACAAGCACCCGGTTCTGCGCGTTCTTCGGCACGGCCCGCGACGACCGCATCGCCTACGCGGCCGGGTTCACCGGGCTCGGGGTCGCCGCCACGAGGTTCGCCGCCGAGGTCATGCTCGACCAGCTCGAGCAGCGCGACAACGAGCGCACCGGGCTGCGGATGGTGCGCGAGCGGCCGTTGCCGTTCCCGCCCGAGCCCGTGGCCGCCATCGGCATCAACGCCACGCGCTGGTCACTCGACCGCGCCGATCACACCGAGGGGAAGCGCAACGTGCTGCTCAAGACGCTCGACGCACTCGGCCTGGGGTTCGACTCATGAGCCCCGAGACGGGGATTTCGGGGGCGTCGGGCGCGGCGCCGGGTCCCCGGCTCGATCCGGGCACCATCGCGGATGCCGCATCCGTCACCCTCGAGCACCTGCCGGTCGAGGCCGAGCAGGTCATCGCCGGCAGCCCGACCACCGGCCACCTCGTGCTCGACGACGACGGTGAGCGAACGGTGGGCGTGTGGGAGATGACCGTCGGAGCGATGCGCGACGTGGAGGCCGACGAGGTCTTCGTCGTGCTCGCCGGCGCCGCGACCGTGGAGTTCGAGCATCCGCACGCCTCGCCGATCGTGCTCGCCCCCGGATCGGTCGTGCGACTCGAATCGGGCATGCGCACGATCTGGACGGTGCGGCAGACGCTCCGGAAGGTGTACGTCTCGCCGTAGGCGAGCCTCGAGCGCAGGTCGTGCGACGCGGCGCGAGCCGAGCGGAGCCGAGCCGTGGTCGACCGGTGAGGTCAGCCGCACATCTCCTTCGGAGCGCTGGCCCGCTCCGATGAGCCCATCGTGGTGACCGTCTCCTGGTTGACGATGAAGTCGATCCAACCCGTCGAGTCATCCCCGACCGCATAGCCGTACGCCTCCGAGGCGATCTGCGAGACGAGGATGAGGTCGGGATACGCCGCCGTGAGCTCGGTCATGGAGGATCCGAGGCGGATGCCGGTCTCCGTCGAGGGAGAGTCGGGGACCACCCCGTCGACGCCCGCGCCTCCCGCGACCCACACGGACCGTGTGTTCACTCCGTCGTCGCCGAGCACGATCGCGAACTGGCCCGCCCCCTCGGTCGAGAGCGTCATGACGCCGGGGCACATCTCGGACGCCTCGAAGCCCGCCAGGCCGCTGACCGAGTCGGAGTAGGCAACGTTCCGCTCGAGGGGGCCGATGCCCTCAGCGGTCACCATCCACGTCGTGACGTCGCCGGGATCCGCTGCGACCGCGGTCGGAGTCGCGGAAGGCGTCGGCGACTCGATCGGCGTCGGCGAGGGCGACGCTGTAGCCGTGGGTGTGTGAACGGTCTGGTCGGGCTGCGTGCACGCGGTGAGCGAGATCACCGTCAGGGAGATCGCGACGAGCGTAGTGATCTTCGCACCGGCAGGGCGGTATCTCGCCATGAATCTCCTTCTCTCGGCCCCGCCACGTGCGACGGGCTGGGACAGCCTATCGAGCGGGGACCAGCATCCGTGCGGCCCTCTCATCTCACTTCGATCACGACCCGATACCGGTGGCATCCGGCAGACTGGACCGGTGAACGCCACCGCACCCTCGGCCGCCGTGACGGCCGTCGCGCGCGACGACGGCCACCGCTTCTCGAAGCCGGTGCGAGCGGAGATCGAGCTCATCGCGGGCCACGGCATCGACGGCGACGCCCATGCCGGGGCGACCGTTCGCCGCCGCTCGCGGTTCCGCGGCACGTGGACGGAGGTCAACATGCGCCAGGTCCACCTGCTGCAGCGGGAGCTGTTCGACGAGCTCGCGGTCGAGGGGCACGAGGTCGCGCCCGGCGAGCTCGGCGAGAACGTCACCACTCAGGGCCTCGACCTGCTGGCCCTCCCCCTCGGCACGCGGATCCGGCTCGGCGACTCCGCCGAGGTCGAGCTCACCGGGCTCCGCAATCCGTGCGTGCAGATCGAGCGGTTCCAGTCGGGCCTGATGAAGCGCCTCATCCGGCGCGACCGAGCCGGCGTCACCCATCGCCGGGCGGGCGTCATGGCGATCGTCGTCGAGGGCGGCGTGGTGCGACCCGGCGACGCCATCACGGTCGACCTGCCCGACGCGCCGCACGAGCCGCTGCCGGTGGTCTGACGAGGAACGTCATCTGACCCCGCGGGGCAGAACGTCAGGCGACGGATGCCGCGGACGCGCCCGGTGCCCCGGCGTCCCCGGCGTCCCCACCGTCCCCGGCCTCGGAGGAGGCACCGGGTGCCGGGCCGACCGGATCGATGCGGAACACGCGGGTGAAGCGCACGACCGCCTCGGACTCGCCCGCCACCACCCGCACGGCCGCGGGATCGAGGGCGCCGGCGATGAGGTCGCGGAACTCCGCCGGTTCGAGCACGAGCTCGGCGCCCGCCTCGAACGCCACCTCGGTCGGGTTCCCACGCCTGGGCTGCGGGAGCGCTCCCGGGCCGATGGGCACGACCTCGAGCGTGCGGTTCGCCACGACGGCGACCACGGACGCGTCGGCCACGTGCAGCACGTACTCGGTCGGGGGCGCGCCCGCCGCGGCATCCGGCCTGAATGCCGCCCGAAGCGTCGCCGTCAGCGCGTCGCGGGTGACGACCTCGCCCTCGGCGGGGTCGCCGAGCGCCGACCAGCCCCACCGTTCGAGCCCGTCGATGACCGGCTCGAGGGCGCGGCCCCGCGGCGTCAACTCGTAGCCGCCGCGCACGGTCGGAACGCGGCGAACGATGCCGGCCTCCTGGAGCTCCTTCAGCCGGTCGCTCAGGATGTTCGTCGGGATGCGCGGCAGCCCGGCCTTCAGGTCGCTGTAGCGGCGCGCGCCGACGAGCAGGTCGCGGATGATGAGCAGCGCCCACCGCTCCCCGACCCGCTCGACGGCTCGTGCCACGCCGCTGTACTGGCCGAGGCCGCGTGCGCCGCGTGTCGCCATGCGACGCTCAGGCCGACGGCGACGCCGACGCGCCCGCGCCCTGCTGGGCCATGTAGGCCTCGGGGCCCATCTCGGCCGCGGCGGGCTCCATGAACAGGAACGAGAGGTTGTTGCCGTCGGGGTCGTCGAGGTCGCGCGAGTACATGAACCCGTAGTCCTGCGCCTCGCGCGGCTCGGAGCCGCCCGCCGCGAGACCCTTCTCGAGGACCTCGTCGACGGCCTCGCGCGTCTCGCGGCTGAGTGCGATGGACACCTGGGCCTGGGTCGCGGGGTCGATGACCTGCTTGTCGGTGAACGTGCCGAAGTACTCGCGGGTGAGCACCATGAAGTACACGTTGTCGTCGAGCACGACGCAGGCGGCGTTCTCATCGGTGAAGTTCGGGTTGATCGAGAACCCGAGCGCCTCGTAGAACGCCTTCGCGCGGTCGAGGTCGGACGTGGTGAGGTTCACGAAGATGCTGGTGGTCATGGTCTGCTCCAGTGTGGGATCGGTCGGTTCCGGGTTGCGAACATCAGCTTGCTCTTTGCAAGCAAACTTGTCAATAGCAAGTAAACGGATGCCGCGGGCCGGCGCTCAGCGCACGGCGCTGCGCCGCGCGAGCAGGGCGAGGTGCAGTGCGGTGAGCGCCTCGCCGTCGTCGAGGTCGACCCCGAGCAGGTCCCCGATGAGCGCGAGCCGCTGGTAGAACACCGAGCGCGACAGGTGGCTCGCCGCAGCGGCGGCCGTGCGGTTGCCGGGGTGCGCGAGCATGGCGCCGAGCACGGTGAGCAGGTCGCCGTCGCGCGCCAGGTCGTACTCGATGAGCGGCGCGAGCATCCGCTCGCTGTGCCGCAGCAGCCGGTGATCGTCGCGCAGCGAGGTCACGAGTCGCATGAGGGGCCTGTCCTCGGCGCGGCGAACGACGAGGCCGCGCGCCTCGCGCGGTCTCGGCCCGCGTCCGAGGTCGATCGCCTCCTGGACCGAGCCGAGCAGGCCGTCGAGTCCGTCGGCGGCCGCGCCCATCGAGACCACCAGCCGTTCGACGGATGCCGCGTCGGCGCCCACGAGGGTCGTCGTGAACCCGCGCACCGCCGCGTCCGACAGCTCGCCCGATCCGTCCGGGAGCGAGAGGAGCACGATGCGCGCGCCCGGTCCGGGGAACGCAGAGGCGGGCGCCGCCGCATCGATCGCACGTCCGCCGAGGGCCCGCGCCGCGGCATCCGCTGCGCCGTCGACGACGGGAGCACCGGAGACGACCAACCCACGGACCCGGGCGCCGGTGATGGGCAGGCCGGCCGCCTCGAGGCGCGCCACCGCACCGGCAAGCCCGGCGAAGCGACCGGCGAGCAGGCCGTCGACCAGCCGCTGGCGCCCGATGCGCATCCATTCGTCGGCCGCGCCGTCGGCGAGGCGACCCAGGGCCAGGGCGATCGCGCCCTGTTCGAGCACGCTCGCACGGCCCGCCGGGTGCGCCGGCCCGGGCAGTGCGATGAGGTGGCCCCAGCGCACCCCGCGGGCCTCGACGGGCACGATGAGCCACTCGTCGTGGGCGCGGTTGGCGCCGGTGCCGCCGGCGGTGGCCAGTCCCGCGATGAGCTGCTCCGCGTGCCGGCGATGCGCCAGCCGCGATCGTGCCTCCCAGCCGGAGAAGAGCTCCTGCTCGGCCGCCGGCGGCACCTCGCTGGCCACCACCTCGTGCGCGAGGTTCTCGAGCACGACCGCCGACCCGAGCGTCTGTGCGAGCTGGTGCACGATGAAGTCGGCGGGCGATCCCCGCAGGCTCAGGGCGGTGAAGCGCTCCCGCACCTCGTCGCGGGCCCGCAGGGCGGCGGTCTGCTCCGAGATGATGCGGCTGTGCACGGCCTCCGTGAGCGTGACGAACTTCACCTCGCGGTGCAGCGCGACGAGCGCGAGGCCGTGATCGCGAGCGGCCTGCTCCACGACCGCGGGAACGTAGCGGTAGTGCACGCCGAGCTCGAGCACGAGCCCCGACAGGCCCGCCTCGACGAGCTCGGCCACGAACGCCTCGAGCTCACGCGGCTCGGTCGGCCAGCCCGAGCCGGTCGAGAGCAGCAGCTCGCCGCCGACGAGCAGCCGCGCGACGCCCGCGCTGTCGGAGACGTGCACCCAGCGCACGCGCGCGTCGAGCGCACCCTCGCCCGAGAGCACCTCGGGAAGGCCGTGTGCGACCGCCTCGAGCGTGAGGATCTCCCGCACGGTCGGCAGCCCGTCGGCGGCCGTGGCGCTCGCCGCGGTCGCCGCCGGCGCCGTCGGACGATCTGTTCGGATCGCGTCGTCTTCGCGACGATCTGCCATCGATCGGGCCTCTCTGCCTCTGTAAGACTCGGGAGTGCCAGCCTAGACGACCACATCGGCCATTCTGTCCGACCCTCGTCGCCCACGTCACGAAGGACCCGCATGAGCCTCATCCGACACTTCATCAACGGCCGCGAGGTCGCCGACGCCGAGCGCACCGGTCCGGTCTTCAACCCGGCCACCGGTGCGCAGCAGCACGAGGTGGTATTCGCCTCGGTGGGCGAGGTCGAGCAGGCGATCGCCGCGGCATCCGCTGCCCTGCCGGGCTGGCGCGCGACGGGCCTCATCAAGCGCGCCGACGTGTTCTTCAGGCTGCGTCACCTGCTCGTCGAGCGCCAGGGCGAGCTCGCGGCGATCCTCACGAGCGAGCACGGCAAGGTGCTGTCGGATGCCGCGGGCGAGATCTCGCGCGGCATCGAGAACGTGGAGTTCGCCGCCGGGCTCGTGCACCTGCTGAAGGGCGAGCACTCGGAGCAAGTCGCGCGCGGCGTCGACGTGCACTCGACGAAGCAGCCCGTCGGCGTGGTCGGCGCGATCACGCCGTTCAACTTCCCGGTCATGGTGCCGCTGTGGATGGTCGCCTCGGCGATCGCGTGCGGCAACACGGTCGTACTGAAGCCCTCCGAGAAGGACCCGAGCGCCGCCGTCTTCCTCGCGAAGCTGTTCCAGGAGGCGGGCCTTCCCGACGGCGTGCTCAACGTCGTGCACGGTGACAAGGTCGCGGTCGACACGATCCTCGACGCCCCCGAGGTGCGCGCGATCTCGTTCGTCGGCTCGACGCCGATCGCGAAGTCGATCTACGAGCGGGCCGCCGCGAACGGCAAGCGGGTGCAGGCACTGGGCGGTGCGAAGAACCACATGGTGGTCATGCCCGACGCCGACCTCGAGGGCGCGGCCGACGCCGCGGTGTCGGCCGCGTACGGCTCGGCCGGCGAGCGCTGCATGGCCGTGTCGGTGCTCGTCGCGGTGGGCGACGTGGCCGACGACCTCGTCGAGGCGGTGCGCAGCCGCATGGGCGCGCTCGTCATCGGCGACGGCACGGATGCCGCGAGCGAGATGGGTCCGCTCATCACGCGCGAACACCGCGACAAGGTCGCCTCCTACGTGACGGGCGCAGCGGCCGAAGGCGCGACGGTCGTCGTCGACGGCACCACGCAGGCCTTCGACGGCGACGGCTTCTTCGTCGGCGTCTCGCTCGTCGACCACGTGAAGCCGGGCATGAAGGTCTACGACGACGAGATCTTCGGCCCGGTGCTCTCGGTCGTGCGCGTCGAGTCGTACGACGAGGCGGTCGCGCTCATCAACGCCAACCGGTTCGCGAACGGCACCGCGATCTTCACGCGCGACGGCGGCACGGCCCGCCAGTTCGAGTTCGACATCGAGGTCGGCATGGTCGGCGTGAACGTGCCGATCCCCGTGCCCGTCGGCGCGTACTCGTTCGGCGGCTGGAAGAGCTCGCTGTTCGGCGACTCGCACATCTACGGCCCCGAGTCGGTGCACTTCTACACCCGCTCGAAGGTCGTCACCACCCGCTGGCCGAACCCGTCGGAGTCGCAGGTCAACCTCGGCTTCCCGTCGAACCACTGACCCTCTTCCCATCGAGATGACGGCAATTGTCGGTTCGCTCTGCCCGATACCGACAACGACTGTCATCCGGAGACATCCGCGAGGAGCACCACGCATGACCGACACACTCACCGAGACCCAAGCGACGGATGCCGCGACGGCGAGGTACGCCGACCGGAGCGGCACGCGGCATCCGCTGCCCGACCTCGAGGCCGACGCCCGGGTGCGCGCCGACGACCGCGCCCACGTGTTCCACTCGTGGAGCGCGCAGGCGCTCATCGACCCGCTGCCGATCGCGGCTGGTGAGGGCTCGACGTTCTGGGACTACGCGGGCAACGCCTACCTCGACTTCTCGAGCCAGCTCGTGAACCTGAACCTCGGGCACCAGCATCCCGACCTCGTCGCGGCGATCCAGCAGCAGGCGGGCCGCCTCGCGACGATCCAGCCGTCGATGGCGAACGACGTGCGCGGCGAGCTCGCCCGCCGCATCGCCGAGGTGGCGCCCGGCGACCTCGACAAGGTGTTCTTCACCAACGGCGGCGCCGACGCCAATGAGTACGCCGTGCGCCTGGCCCGCGCCGTGACCGGCCGGCGCAAGGTGCTCTCGATGTACCGCAGCTATCACGGCGGCACCGCCACGGCCATCTCGCTCACGGGCGACCCGCGCCGCTGGGCGAACGAGCCGAGCGACGGCAGCGTCGCGCACTTCATGGGCCCGTACGCGTACCGCTCGTCGTTCCACGCCGACAATCCGGAGCAGGAGGCCGAGCGCGCGCTCGCCCACCTGGAGCAGGTCATCACGCTCGAGGGAGCCGGCACGATCGCCGCGATCATCCTCGAGACGGTCGTCGGCACGAACGGCGTGCTCGTGCCGCCGCCGGGCTACCTGCAGGGCGTGCGCGAGCTGTGCGACCGCCACGGCATCGTCTACATCGCCGACGAGGTGATGGTCGGCTTCGGCCGCGTCGGCGAGTGGTTCGCCGTGAACCACTTCGGCGTCGTGCCCGACCTCATCACCTTCGCGAAGGGCGTGAACTCGGGCTACGTGCCACTCGGTGGCGTCGTCATCTCGGCGCGCATCGCCGCGCACTTCGACACGGTGGCATTCCAGGGCGGGCTCACCTACTCGGGGCATCCGCTCGCCTGCGCGGCGGGCGTCGCCACGTTCGAGGTGTTCGAGCGCGACGGCATCCTCGAGCGCGTGCGCGACCTCGGCTCGCGCGTCGTCGAGCCGCGCCTCCGGGCGATGGCCGAGCGGCATCCGTCGGTCGGCGAGGTGCGCGGGCTCGGCCTGTTCTGGGCGATCGAGCTGGTGTCGGATGCCGCGACGCGCGAGCCGCTCGTTCCGTTCAACGCCGCGGGCGCGGCCGCCGCGCCGATGGCCGCCGTGGCTGCGGCCTGCAAGCAGGCGGGCCTCTGGCCGTTCATCCACTTCAACCGGATGCACGTGGCGCCGCCGCTCGTGATCACCGAGGACGAGCTCGTGCGCGGCCTCGAGATCATCGACGCGGCCCTCGACGTGGCCGACGGGTACGTCACCGGCTGAAAGTCGGCGACTGACGGCTCGACGCTCCGCGTCTCAGCGGCTCATGGAGGCCCCTGAGGCGCGGGCGTCGTCGCGGAGTAGCATGGGCCGCGTTCACGGGGACTTCGCGCCCGCGGAGCATCCCCGATCCCGAGGGAAGCGCCCATGGATGACCGACTCACCTCCGACCGTGTCGTGACCGTTGCGGCGGCGACGCCGTTCCAGCTGCTCTACGACTACTACCGGCTCTCGGGCTACGAGCAGCGACGGCACGAGCCGGGCGTGCTCGACTTCACGTTCGGCGACCCGCACGACCCGCCGTCGCAGGCCTACGTCGAGATCCTCCGCGAAGCGCTGGTGCCGCAGCACGAGTTGTGGTTCGCCTACAACTTCGGCGACGCGAAGGCGGTGGCCGCGGCGACCGAGTCGCTCAGCCGGCATGTCGGCATCCCGTTCGAGCCCGAGGACGTGCACCTCACCACGGGCGGGTTCGCGGCCATCTCGACGGCCCTCAAGATCGTCGGCGACCCGGGCGACGAGGTCGTGTACAGCCTCCCGCCGTGGTTCCTCTACGAGCCGCTCGTGATCGAGGCCGGCATGGTGCCGGTGAAGGTGTCGATCGACCGCGAGACCCTCGATCTCGACCTCGACGCGATCGCCGCGGCCATCACGCCGCGCACCCGCATCGTGATCGTGAACAGCCCCAACAATCCGACGGGCCGCATCTACCCGCCGGCCACGCTCGAGCGGCTCGCGGCGATCCTCGACGAGGCGTCGGAGCGCAACGGCCGGCGGATCTTCCTCATCTCCGACGAGGCCTACAACCGCATCGTCTTCGACGGGGCGCGCTTCCGCAGCCCGGTGGAGTTCTATCCGTGGAGCTTCCTCGCCTACAGCTACGGCAAGACGCTGCTCTCGCCCGGCGAGCGCATCGGGTACCTCGCCGTGCCCCCCACCATGCCCGGCCGCGAGGCGTTCCGCGACGCGATCGAGACCGTGCAGATCTCGGGCGGCTGGCTCTTCCCCAACGCGTCGATGCAGTACGCGCTGCCGAAGCTGGAGACGCTCGCGTTCGACCTGCCGCTCTTCCAGCGCAAGCGCGACGTGATGGTGGCGGCCCTGCGCGAGATCGGCTACCGCGTCGCCCAGCCCGAGGGCACGTTCTACCTGTTCCCCGAGTCGCCGCTCGGCGACGACGTCGAGTTCACGCGGGCGCTCGATCGCGAGGGCGTCCTCGTGCTGCCGGGGCGCATGTTCGAGACGCCCGGCTTCTTCCGCATCTCGCTCACCGCCACGATGGAGACGATCGAGGCCGGCCTCCCCCGGTTCGCCGCGGCGTTCCGCGCGGCCGCCGCGCCGGTCTGACGGCGGCGTCGGCCCCGTCGGCTAGCCTGAATCCCATGGACTCTCGGGCGGCGTCCGGCGGCATGGCCCGGCGAACCTTCCTCGCCGCGTCGCTCTCGGGGATCGCCGCCGTCACGCTCGCGAGCTGCTGGCCGCAGCCCGCGCCCACGCCGGCTCCCACGACCTCGGCGCCCCCTGTGCCCGCGCCAACCCCCCGGCCCGACGGCGTCCCCGCGCCGACGGCCATGCGCCGCTCGCGGTGGGGCGCCGACCCGTTCGCTCGCGGCGCGTTCTCGTACGACGCGATCGGCACCACTCCCCGCCTGCGCGAGTCCCTGGCGGAGCCCGTCGCCGAGCGCCTCTGGTTCGCCGGCGAGGCGTGCGCCGCCGACGCGCCCGGCACGCTGACCGGGGCGCGCGACTCGGGGCTCGCCGCGGCGGCGCAGGTGGCC